>DINW01000068.1 GCA_002423705.1 Clostridium sp. UBA5530 | reverse complement strand
GGGGTTTTCTAAAAACAAAAAGGCTATAAGTGAACACAGTTTCACTTATAGCCTAATACTTTTTATCTAAGTTTCAGATGGAATTTAACTTTCCCTGAAACTAAGCCTCACCTTATAAATACACCAAATTTAACCATATCTAAGTTTTACTTCATGTAAAATCTACAATATAGTAAAAATACCCGTGGTTATCCACGGGTAGTGTATCACTATGAAAAGTATAGTGTATCCGTGTTCTTATCTAAGTTATAAGTCATAAAAATCGTACAAGAAATAAACCTACATAAAGTAAGCTTTTTGCCAACTTAAAGACTTAAATATTAAATTACTTAGTTAAGAACGACCTCACTCATACAAATTCTCCTTTTATTTTACTTGCTCTAATTATATCATTAGTGATTTATAGTTTCAATATTTAAATTTTGCATTCAATATTGGTATTTTCTATAATTTTACCATCTTTTATGTTTATGACCTTATGACAATAAGATGCTATATTTTTATCATGGGTAACTATTATTATGCAGAAAAACCACCCCAATTCCATTTTATTAGAATTGGGGTGGTTTTTAACTTTTTTATTTTTTTCTTGCTTTTTCTACCTTTAGTTTCTTTCCTTTTATGGTTCCCTGTTGAAGATCATTTATGACTTTATTTCCTTTTCCATTGAGGATTTCCACATAGGATCCGCCATCCTCAATATCTATTATTCCTATATCATCCCCTGTTACCCCTTCTACTTTTGTTATGGCTCCTACTATATCTCCAGGTCTTATCTTCTTTTTTCGTCCTCCATTTATATATATCTTTGTTATATCTTTGTTCAATTCCTTTGCCTTTTCAACCTTAGGCTGTGGTTTTGATTTTAATATGCTTAAAGCCTCTTTTAATTCCTCTTCTTTAACATCTGGGATTTCTTTCTCTTCTATCTGAAAACCTATATACTGAAATATTTCTTGTAAAAATTTATCTTCATATCTAGTTGCAAAGGTTATAGCTTTCCCTGATTCTCCTGCCCTAGCTGTTCTTCCTATTCTATGAACATAGGCTTCTTTTTCCATAGGAACATCTACATTTATAACGTGGGTTATACCTTCCACATCTATACCTCTAGCTGCTACATCTGTTGCAACCAGTATTCTAAAGTCTCCTTTTCTAAAGGCATTCATTACATGTAACCTTTCCTTTTGCTCCATTCCTCCATGAATCTTGCCTACTGAATATTGTCTTTCCTGCAAATTGTCAAATACCAAGTCCACATTATCCTTTGTTCCACAGAAGATAACAGCTGTTTTAGGCTTTTCTAATAATAATACTTTATTTAAAGTCTCAACCTTATCATGGTTATTAACTCTGTAAAGGTCATGTTCTATCCTATCACTGATAAGTTCCTGGTCCTCCATCTCTATGTTTGTTGGATTATCCATATAGGCTGTGCATAGGTCTTGTATCTCCTTTGATATAGTAGCTGAAAATAGCATTGTCTCTCTAGGACAGTTTACAGCCTTTATAATATCCTCTACTTGCTCTATGAATCCCATATTAAGCATTTTATCTGCTTCATCTATAACCAAATACTTTACTTCACTAACATCCAAAGTGCCTCTGTCTAAGTGGTCTAGTATTCTTCCTGGAGTTCCAACTACCACATGAGTCCTAAGTTTCAATGCTTTTATCTGGTCTGAAAAAGAATCCTTTCCAAATATAGCTACGGGTCTTATCCTTTTAAACCTTCCTATGTTTACAAAATCCTCTTTAACTTGTACTGCCAACTCTCTTGTAGGTTCTAAAACTAGAGCTTGAGTCTTGTTATTTTCCCACTTAATCTTTTCACATATAGGTATAGCAAAGGCTGCTGTTTTACCACTACCTGTCTGAGACTTTACAACTACATCTTTTCCATCATTGATTTCTGGTATTACCTTCTGTTGAACATCTGAAGGAGTTTTGTACCCCAGTTTATCTATTGCCCCTAATATTTCTTCACTTAATCCAAACTTTTCAAAATTATCTTTCATACTTTATTTTTAGTAATAAACCATTTAATAGTTTCTACCAAAATCCTCCCTTGTGACTTATTTTTTACTATATTATCAGATAAAAGTATACTTTTAACAGGTTAAATAAATATATCATTTAGCCCCATTACAAAGTATACCCTATTTCTATCATATATCCAATTTTTATCTTCCGTTTAATATTGCCTGGACAATACTTCTATGTGTTGTTTTTCCTTATGAGAAATTACTTTATTTATTATAGTTGCTATAATAATTATTCCTATTATATCAACAACCAATCTAGTTATGGTAAATTTCCATCCTAATGATTCACCTTCTATGAGAACCATTGGTATTTTAGTTGTAGACCATGCTCCTATAAAAATCATCACATTTGAGAATTTTGCCCCTTTTTTTATAAGCAAAGCTCCCACGGGAAAGGCAGCATACAAAGGTCCTGCTGCCGCTGAACCAATTAGAAAGGCTAGGATAATTCCCCTTAAACCTGAATCTTCTCCCATATATTTTATCATTTTTTCTCTTGGAACCCATAAATCCATAAGGCCTAAAAGTACAAATACTGGAGGCACCAACTTTATAAGTTGCCATATGTTATTTATGGTTATATTAAAAGCTTTAATTCCCGCTATAGAATTAAAAATATATACCAAAACTAATACCAAAGCCATAACAATGGAATTTTTATACCTTTTCACAATATTGATTACCTTCAAGAACATACCACCCCTATAATCAATGCTGCTATTATGGAAAATATAAATCCAAGGCCGTTTCTTAATAAGGTTGCCTTTCTTCCCCAATATTTTTCTTCCATAGGTATAGTGAGAATTCCAACCATCATTATAGTTGATATTAAAGCAGCTACTTGAGCTACCCCTGCTCCGCTTTGTAAAAGAGTTGCTCCTAATGGGAAAGCTATAAAACCAGCCATCATAGTTATGGATCCTAATAAAGCAGCAATAATCACCCCTTTTATCCCTGATGACGCCCCAAGAAATTTCACTATAATTTCATTATCTATCAGTGATAGTAATATTCCTATGGTTATCATAACGCATAACACCGTTGGCAATATATTCTCAAAGGATTTTATAGATTTTTTTAAAGCCAGTTTAGTTTTATCTTTATCCTTTAAAAAGGAAACCATGGTTAAAACTACAGCACTTATATAAAGAATTATTTGAAACAAAATATCCCTTCCTAAAATTATTTCATAGTATATCTCCCTGCTGTAACATTCTCCTCTCTTTAGGCTGGAGATAACATCAGCTAGGACCTTAGGTAAGTTCAGGTTCCCCATTAATCCTAGTTCCTCTTCACACTATTAGTATATATAACTTTAGGTGTTTGGTTTACTCCTTATGTAAATTATATTTCATATAAAAATCCCTGCTAAGGTAGCGCTTAATAAATTGGCCAAGGTTCCTGCTACTATAGCCTTAAAACCTAGTTTAGCAATCTCCCCTTTTCTTGTAGGCGCCATTCCTCCTATGCCACCTATTAATATAGCTATAGATGATATATTTGCAAAACCACACAAAGAAAAAGTTATTATGGCCACAGCCTTGGGCGATAAGGCTCCTATCATTGGTGTGAACTTTCCAAAGGCTACAAATTCGTTTAATACTAATTTTTGACCTATTAAAGATCCTGCCACTAAGGCTTCTTCCCTTGGAACTCCTATGACTATGGCTATAGGAAAAAATAAAAGTCCTAATATAGTTTCAAGGCTTAAATCCTGTATTCCTACCACTCTTCCTAAGGCTCCTATTATTCCATTTATAAGAGCTATTATTGATATGAAAGCTAGCAACATAGCCCCTATATTTAATGCTAATTGTAATCCCTCTGATGCACCTTTTGCCGCTGCCTCTACTACATTGGCTGAATCTCCTTTTTGAAAGGTTATTTCATCCTCTAGTTCTTTACTCCTATCCTCAGGGATTATTATCTTAGACATTATAAGTCCAGCTGGCGCTGCCATAAAGCTTGCAGCAATTAAGTAATCAAGAGGTACCCCCATAAGATTATAGCCCACCAATACAGACCCTGCTACAGAAGCTAACCCTCCCACCATAACTGTAAAAAGTTCTGAGGTAGACAGTTTAGCTATATATGGCCTTATTAAAAGTGGTGCTTCTGTCTGGGATAAAAATATATTTGCTGCTGATGACAGGGTTTCTACCTTAGAGGTGCCTAAAACCTTTGCTAAAAGTCCTCCTATGACCCCTACTATGATTTGCATAATTCCTAAATAGTATAATACTGATACTAGGGAGGAAATAAATATTATTACCGTTAAAACTTGAAAAGCAAAAATCATTCCACCATCTTGTGGTATAGCTGCCCCAAACAAAAAATTTATGCCTTCATTGGCATATCCTATTAAACTTGTCACCATTTCTGAAAGCTTTTCTAGTGCATACCTTCCTACTGGAAGCTTTAATACCAAAAAAGCAAATATTAATTGAATAGAAAAACCTATTATTATAGTTCTCCAATTTATTGACTTTTTATCATCAGATAAGAAGATTGCTATTAGAAAAATTACTGCTATTCCTAGTAAACCATTTACTAAATTCATATTATATCACCTTTCACAACTATGATTTTCTAATACCTATTTTTCCTTAACTGCTATAAAAAATACCTATATTAAAAATATAAAAGAACATTCCTGAACCTGAAGGTCTCTTGGAATGTTCCTTTAGCACATTTCTCTATATTTTTTCTTTTATCTTTCTTAAGGCATAGTCCATGGTAGCTTCTAGATTCCCTATGTTTTTTCCTGCTCCTTGGGCTAATAAGGGACTTCCTCCACCTCTACCATCAATTAAAGTTATTGAATCCTTCAAAACATCATTCATGTTCACATTTTTCAATCCCTTAGAACAAGTGAATATGAGATTAGCTTTGGTGGTATCTTTAGTAGCAAATAGAACTATAGCTTTCTCTTCCTCTGCTAGTCTAGTTGCTAATTTGCTTATATGCTTAGGGTCCTCATTTTCATATATGGTCTTTATTACAATTACATCTTTAATCTTTTCTCCTTGATCTAGTAATACCTTTATCTCATATTGGCTAAGAGTTCCCCTTATCTTTTTATTTTCTTCCATAAGTTCACTGACTTTAGAAGACATATTCTTTATAGCATTGACCACACTATCTTCACCACAATTGAGAAATCTGCATATCTCAGTTAAAATATTATCTTTTATCATATAGTCCTCTATGGCTCTAGTACCCGCTACATACTCTATCCTTGTTGCACCCTTATGCTTTTCCCACCTTCTTATTTTTATAGCTCTAAGCTCTAAAGTACATTGGGGATGAACTCCACAACAGGCATTTATATCTAAATCTCCTATTTTAACAACTCTTATTGCCTCATTGGTCTTTGGAAGAGCCCTTCTAAGCTTAAGTTTTTTTAGTTCTTCCTTATTTGGCAATAAAAACTCTACTGGTATGTTGTTTTTTATTATTTCATTAGCCTTTTTCTCAGCCTCTCTTATTTGTCCTTCTTCTAAGTGGCCATTTATATCTACAGTGCTTATATCGCTACCCATATGAAATCCTACTGTATTTGCATTAAATAGCTTAAAGAAACATCCTGATAATACGTGCTGTCCTAAATGCTGTTGCATTCCTTCTAATCTTCTATCCCAATCAATTGAACAACTTACTTCTTGATTTTTGTTTAAACCATCACCCAATACATGATATATTATTCCATGTTCTTCATAGACATCTATTACTTTTTTATCTTCTATAAACCCTAGGTCACAGAATTGTCCTCCTCCCCCTGGAAAGAAAGCTGTATTATCTAATACAATGTGAAATTTCTCATCTATTTTCTTCACATCTAATACCACTGCCCTAAAATCTTTTATATACTGATTCTCATAATAAAGCTTCATAAAAAAATCCCTCCTATGTGTAGTATTATTATAACATACTATTATTAGAGAGATTATATATCCTTATTTAATTGTCACCATCTATTGGTAACTCTTTCTGCAAAGCCTAATAGATCTTTAATATCTAAAACAGTACCATCATCTAACACTGCCTTTCCAGTAAATCTTCCAAACACTTGGTGTTGATCACTGGCTATTATTCCTACTGAGGAGTGATCTTTTCTATCTAAAATAGGTTGAAAATCCATTTGGAATCGTTTATCACTGGAGGTAAATGTCCAAGGTTTTAAATATTCATATTTTCCGTCCTTCATAGGTATATTAAAATCAATATTCTCTAGTTTATGGCTAATGCCATCATAAAACAGCATATTTTCACTAGCTGCACTTGTATCACCAAAGCCATAGCCTATATTGAATCCAAAGGTTTTTCCTTGAATAAATCCCGACGCAGAACCCCAATACCATGTGTTTTTATAGGTCCAGACTCCTCTTCCCCAATCTAAGGTTCCTAAGGTTCTATCTTTAGTAAATATATACTCTCTTCCATCATAACTAGCTTTTCCCTCTGCTGACATGGCATTTATCTTTTGATTATAATAAAATGCTTTTTTGTCTTCTAAAAAGGGAGTGGCTATAACCATGGAATCCCTTGGAAAATTTCCTAGAACTAAATCACATGAAAAGCTCTTGCCATTATTAAAGTCTTTCATATCACATTTAAGCTTTCTGCATATACCATCATTTAGAAATTCCATCTTTATTTTATTATCTTCATACTTAATATCTCCTATTTGGGAGGTACATGGAAGCTTAAGTTTACCAAAGGTAAAGGCCTTCATTACACTAGTAGTTTTATACCACTGATTGTTAAAGTCAAGAAGAGACACACTTATTAATGCCATATATGAATTATCTGCAATGGTTAACGCTACCCCAAAATCATCATTATAAACAAGATAATAATCCCATTCTTTTATCCTATAGCTCTTAGCTCTTATATGCTCTCTATCATATTTTAGAATAAGCTTTGTAGCATATCCACATTCTATAAGCTCACCCTTTTCATCTAAAAGGTTTCCCCCTTTAATTATCTCTTTTTGCATAAAAAAACACACCCCCTAAGACAAGGATATACCAAATTGTGTAAATTGTCTATAGGAATGCGTTTCTTTTTATTTTGCCCCATGTCTACCCGTTGTAATACTCCACTCTGATCTAATCTGAATTTATAGATTATTCACTTCTCTTTCTATTCTTTCTAAGGCTTCCTTTATTAACGTTCTACTTGTACCTATATTCATTCTTTGGAATAGTTGTCCTTCAAGTCCAAACATAGCACCTTCATTAAACCACACCTTACATTTCTTTAGGAAGAAATCGTTAAGCTCCTCTTTTTTCATGTTGAGCTCAGAGCAGTTAAGCCATAATAAGTATGTACCCTGTGGCTTCATAACTTTTATCCTAGGGATTCTTTTCTCAAAAAAATCTAAGATAAAATCTAAGTTCCCCTCTAAATACTCCATAAGCTCCTGATACCACTGCTCACCCTTGCTATAGGCAGCTTCTGCCGCTACAAGGCCCATTAAATTTAAGCCTTCCATACACATATTCTCTGCCTGTATAGCATACTGTTTGCGCAACTTTTCATTTTTTATAATGATATTGGCAGTCTGAAGTCCTGCAATATTAAATGTTTTATTTGGTGCTGTGCATACTATAGAATTTTCACTAAATTCTTCCTTTATTGTAGAAAATACTGTATGCTTATTAGGTTTATATATAATATCCCCATGGATTTCATCAGATACAACAATTATATTATGTTTAATACATATGTCACCAAGCTTTTCTAGCTCTTCCTTTGTCCAAACTCTCCCTACAGGATTGTGAGGATTACATAATATTAAGAGTTTTGTCCTACTATTTATAACTTTTTCTAGATTAGTAAAATCCATTTCATAATTACCATTATTAAATATTAAAGGATTTTCAACTACCTGACAGCCATTATTTTTTATAAGCCTAGCAAAGGGATGGTATACAGGGGTTTGGATGATAACATTATCTCCTGGTTTAGTAAAAGCCCCTATGATAATGTTAATTCCTGGAACCACCCCAGGGGAGAATTGAATCCATTGTTTTTCTACAGTCCAATGAAATCTCCTTTTAAACCATGAAGTAACTGCTTCATAATAGGAATCTGGTGCAAAAGAATACCCAAAAATAGGGTGTTTCATTCTTGTTTCCATTGCCTCTACTATTTCAGGAGCCACTTGAAAATCCATATCTGCTACCCACATAGGTATTACATCATTACCCTCATAATTTCCACTATCCCATTTAACACAATTAGTGTTTCTTCTGTCTACTACCTTTTCAAAATCGTACATAATTCTAAACCCTCCTCCATTTTTAAGAAAATTCTTCATTGGATATTATGTATTTAATTTTATAATAGCATATTCGCTAGTTGAAAACATCTATCGGTCAGCAAAAAATCTATTGTAGAAAAAACATTACCATAAATACATATCATATAGATATGTATTTATATATTCTGTACTTCTATTAGTTTCATGTATTGATATTAGCTAAATATTCATCTATACTATATATAGATATTCATCTATATGGAGGTTTTTTATGGAAGATAAATACGAAATTAACGCAAGAATTTTTAAGGCTTTAAGTGACAGTAATAGATTAAAGATAATAGACATCTTATCCTGTGGCGAAAAATGTGCCTGTGAACTTTTAGAAAGCTTTAAATTCACCCAACCCACTCTTTCCCATCACATGAAAGTCCTTATGGACTGCGGCCTTATAAAGTCACGGAAAGAAGGCCTTTGGAATCACTATTCCCTAAACAATACTAATATGAACAAAATAATGTTGTTTATGATGACAATAATGACAGATACCGAAGATTGCATATGTAGAACTAATGACTGTTCCTGTAAAAAATAATTTTAATTAATTTAGGAGGCTTTGTTATGAAAGTATTAATAAAACCTAAAGTTGCCTTTATATGCGTTCACAACTCATGCCGTTCTCAAATGGCAGAAGCCCTAGGAAAAGTTTTTGCTAATGATGTCTTTGAAAGCTATTCCGGGGGAACAGAGACTAAGGATAGTATAAATAAAGATGCCACGCGAATTATAAAAGAACTATATGGAGTTGATATGAGTATATCCCAAAAACCTAAACTTTTATCAGAAATACCCAATATAGACATTGCTATAAAAATGGGCTGTAATGTAAATTGCCCATTCCTTCCTGCAAGTCATATAGAAGATTGGGGTTTAGACGATCCTACTGAAAAAGATGACTATGAATTTATAAAAACAGCTAAAACTATAGAATTTAAAATTAAAGATCTAGCTGAAAGAATTAAAAATAATAGTATATAGGAGGTCCTTATATGAAAGAAAAAAAGCAGGAAAAAGCCCTAGGTGTATTTGAAAAATACCTAACCCTGTGGGTAGTTTTATGCATAATTGTAGGAGTAGTAATAGGAAAGTTTATTCCTATTATCCCCAATACCTTAAGTAAGTTTGAGTACTATAATGTATCTATCCCAGTTGCCATATTGATATGGCTAATGATATTCCCTATGATGCTAAAAATAGACTTTTCCAGCATTATGAAGGCTACTAAAAAACCTAAAGGATTAATAATCACCTGTGTCACTAATTGGATTATAAAACCTTTTACCATGTATGCCATATCGGCTTTTTTCTTCTTTGTTATATTTAAAGTGCTGATTCCTTACGATCTAGCCAAAGAATACTTGGCTGGTGCTGTACTTTTAGGGGCTGCTCCTTGCACTGCCATGGTATTTGTTTGGAGTCACTTAACTAAAGGAGACCCTGCCTATACCTTAGTTCAAGTGGCAGTTAATGACCTTATAATTTTGGTGGCCTTCGCTCCAATAGTAGCCCTTTTGCTAGGAGTTGGAGATATTTCTATCCCCCTAGAAACATTAATTTTATCAACTATCCTCTTTGTTGTAATACCTTTAGCTATGGGTTTTATAACAAGAAACCTTGTCCTTAAGAAAAAAGGCTTAAATTATTTTCATAATATCTTTTTAAAGAAATTTGATAATATCACCATAGCCGGATTGCTTCTAACTTTGGTGATAATCTTCTCATTCCAAGGAGACAAGATTTTAGCTAATCCCATTCATATATTATTGATAGCAATACCATTGACTATTCAAACCTTCCTTATTTTCAGCATTGCTTATGGGTGGTCTAAGCTTTGGAGGCTCCCTCATAATATTGCCTCCCCTGCAGCAACGATAGGAGCTAGTAATTTCTTCGAGCTAGCTGTTGCTGTAGCTATTTCTCTATTTGGACTTCAATCTGGAGCTACCCTAGCTACAGTAGTAGGGGTATTAGTGGAGGTTCCTGTTATGCTAACCTTAGTTAAAATATCTAATAACACGAGAAAGTTTTTTGACTAATGCTAAGTTTCTATTTTAAAATATAATTATGATAAAAATTATATTATGTACCACTCCTTAATTATGGATTGGTGCATAATGTAATTCTATTAAATAAAAGAGGTGTACAGCGATGACAACTAAAAACATAAATCTTTATATACTAACTGGATTTTTAGGTTCTGGTAAGACTACTGTACTTTTAAAGCTGTTGGATAATCTAAAGGATAAAAAAGTTGGAATAATCCAAAACGAATTCGGAAAGCTTGGAGTAGACGGAACTATATTAAAGAGGGATGACATAGAGATGGTTGAAATAAACAGAGGCTCTATCTTCTGTTCTTGCCTTAAAATCTCCTTTGCTCAAGCCTTAGCTGAAATCAGTAAGAAGGACTTAGACTATGTATTTGTAGAAAGCTCCGGTCTAGCTGATCCTTCAAATGTAGAAGAAATATTAGATGGGGTAAAGTATTTGGAAGGAGATGTCTATGACTTTAAAGGTGTACTTTGCCTAATTGATGGAGTAAACTTTCTGGAACAACTTCAAGACTTAGAAACTGTAAACCGCCAATTAAAGCATTGTCATATGGCTATTATAAATAAGGTAGACTTAATAAGTGACTCTACTCTTAAAGAAGTTATAGAAGCTGTAAAAGATATAAATCCTAGCTGTGACATAATAACCTGTACCTATGGAGACTTTTCCATGGACTTTATCCACAAGGACTTATTAAAAAATCAATGGGCATCCACAGAAGAAACTACCAACTCTGTGGAAAACAAACCTAAGACTCTAATGATGAACTGCTCCCTAGTGGTTAATAAAGATAAGTTTGAAAACTTCTTAAATATTATAAAAAAAAATGCTTATAGAATTAAAGGATTTTTTCATTTGGAAGATGGTTGGCAGCAAGTAGATGTGGTTGGTAAAAATATTGACTATAAACCCTGTGACCCTAAGGAAATATCTCAGTTAGTTTTTATATCTAAAATAGGCCCTAACATAATAAGACCTATAATAAATACTTGGAATGAAACTGTAGGGTGTAAAATGGAACTAAAAAATTAGAAAATAAAAGACTTAGGATGGTTTTGTTATCCTAAGTCTTTTATTAATATTTATCAGGTAAAACTACTTATTTCTTAGCATTGTCTAATAAATTTTCAACATATGTCTCTATGCTATTTATGATATCTTTTATTTCTTCATTATATAGACTATAGTGAGTTTCTAATCCAACCTTCTCACTTTTCAGTATTCCTGCATCCTTAAGTATTTTTAAATGTTGTGAAAGGTTAGCTTGACTAAATTGAAATTCTTCATTTAGTTTACATACACATTTAGGACCATCATATAGAAACTTTACAACTTTATATCTAACAGGATGGGCCATGGCTTTCAACATATTTACTATTAAATCATCAAAGTTCACAATGTATCCTCCTTAAAAAACTGTATGCTGAAAGGCTCTAAATACATAGAGCCTTTTATTGTTAAAGATATTTTTTTATTTCATCTGAAGATGGTACTCTACCTGAAACTTTTACTTTTCCATCCACCACAAGTGCTGGGGTAGTCATAACACCTAAAGCCATTATATCTTTAATATTTGTTACCTTTTCTATGGAAGCTTCTATGCCTAAAGCTTCTACTGCTTTTCTTGTGTTTTCTTCTAGTTTATCACACTTAGAACATCCTTGACCTAAAATTTTTATTATCATAAAAACCCCTCCTTTTCGTTATATAGCAAAGTGAAACTTAATTTGAACTTATCTAGGGTCGTACCTGCTGTTAAGTCCAATCTAAACAGGGCGGAATGTTACAGCAGGTAGAAATCAGATCAATGCATAACATAAATTAAATAAATACCCTATTAATATTATTCCTACAGTAACTATAGATATAAAAAGGTAAAGTAATTTAGGTTTTACAACCTTACTAAGCATTATCATAGATGGCAATGAAAGGGCTGTAACTGCCATCATAAAAGATAAAATAGTTCCTATGCCAACTCCTTTTACAAACAAGGCCTCTGCTATAGGTATAGTGCCAAAGATATCTGCATACATTGGTATGCCTACTAGCGTAGCCAATATAACCGCAAAAGGATTATTATCTCCAACTATATTTTCTATAACGTGCTGTGGTATCCAATTATGAATTGCTGCTCCAATACCTACTCCTATTAATACATAAATCCAAACCCTATGAACTATATCAAAAACTTGACTTCTAGCATAAGAGATTCTTTCTGCCCTGCTTAATTCTACTATTTCACTATCTACACTTTCTATCTCCATAACGTATCCTTCAACGTACTTTTCCATTCTTAGTTTATCAATTATAGTTCCTCCTACTACAGCTAGTACTAATCCTACAACTACATAAGCTATGGCAATTTTAGCTCCAAAGAAGGACATTAATATCATTAGGGAGCCTATGTCTACCAAAGGTGATGATATTAAAAAGGAAAAGGTTATTCCCAATGGCAATCCTGCTGAGGCAAAGCCTATAAAAATTGGTATGCTTGAACAACTGCAAAATGGTGTTATAGTTCCCAATAATGCCCCTATTATATTTCCTTTTATCCCCTTTATATTTCCTAATATCTTCTTTGTTCTTTCAGGTGGGAAGTAACTTTGTATATAAGATATTATAAATATTAGCACTGATAATAATATAAATATCTTTATTGTATCATAAATGAAAAAATGTATACTTCCTCCCAGCCTATCTTCAAGAGATAATCCCAATACATTTTCAGTAAAGGCTGCTATTATATCTGAAAGCCATTTCATTTTTAGTAATTGATCATTTAAAAAACCAAATATCTCACCTGCCATGTTAACTCCTCCTATATAAGTATATAATAATTTTCTTATATACTTATATAGTATGCATTATATCTATATTTGTCAAGGAAATATATACTTAGATTTATGTTTATTTTATCTTAATATTCTTTATAATCCTATGGTCTTGACAATACCTTTCTTAACCTCTATAATTTCAAATTGGTAATACCAATTCAAAAGAGGAGAGTATCTATGAAATACTTATATGAATTTAGCATAATCTTGTTTATTACTTTATTAGGAGAGCTCATATATAAAATAGTCCCTTTACCCATTCCTGCCAGCATCTATGGCTTATTGATTATGCTTATATGTTTGAGGACAAAAGTCCTTAAATTGGACAAAGTAAAGACCACAGGAAACTTTTTACTAGAAATTATGCCAATCATGTTTATACCTGCCGCAGTAGGTCTATTGACAGCATGGACACAATTAAAGGTTATTCTAATTCCCTTAGGAGCAATAACCCTATTAACCACCATTGTGGTTATGGTCGTTACTGGGAGAACAGCTGAGGTTATCATAAAAAGAAATGCAGGTGACAACTAATGAAGGATTTTTTTAGTAACTCAGTATATATTGGTGTAGTTCTAAGTGTACTAAGCTACATTATAGGCGTTACCTTAAAAAAGAAATTTAAAATAGGGATATTTAACCCTTTGCTTATTGCAATTATTCTAGTTATAACTATTTTATTATTAATAGATGTAGACTATGAAACTTATTATGAAGGTGCCAAGTACATAAGCTATTTATTAACTCCAGCTACAGTTTGTCTTGCAATTCCAGTATACGAACAATTTGAACTACTGAAAAACAATCTAAAAGCAGTGGTAATAGCCATATGCGCTGGTGTATTATCTAGCCTTGGAAGTGTTTTGGCCTTAGCATATTTATTTAACCTAAATCATGAATATTATGTCACTCTTTTACCTAAGTCTATTACCACAGCTATGGGCATAGGTATCTCTGAAGAGCTGGGGGGCATAACTGCCATCACCGTTGCTGTAATTATCCTTACTGGTGTCATTGGCAATATATTAGCAGAAACAATATGCAAGCTATTCAAAATTCATGATCCTATTGCTGTTGGACTAGCTATTGGCACCTCATCTCATGCCATCGGCACATCTAAAGCCCTTGAGATAGGAGAAATCCAAGGGGCTATGAGTAGCTTATCCATAGCAGTATCTGGAATTATAACAGTAGTAGGAGCATCAATATTTGCTAATTTTCTATAATTCTTAAGGATACTATCACGTTCAACTAATGTTCAGATGAAATATTACAGCAGGTACACATAAGATAAGTAAAATGCACCCTAAACCATCTAATGTTTATCTGGGTGCATTTGCAACAGTATTCCTATATAGCATTAATTTTACTTAATGAAACCTCAACTTATTATCTTGTAAAAATAGCTGCTCTCTTCATCCTCATATTCTAAAGTATATCCCTCGGCAAAATAAAAATTTCTGGCAGCACTCCAGGTTTTTGTTGTTTCTAAAAAAGTTCTGTCATATTTCCTCTCTTTAGCTATTTTCTCTAAAGCATTTAACATTCTACTTCCAACTCCAGTTTTTCTGTATTCCTTATCCACATACATCCTTACAATTCTTCCTAAGTTTTTTTCTTCAACCATAGCTCCCGTTCCTATAACCTTGTTTTTCAATATGGCTACGAGAAATATGCTTTTATCATTTCCATAGCTTTTTAAGATATCATCCAAATCTGGGTTTTTATTATGATTATAAAGTTCAAAATACTCACTTAATCCTTTGATAATCAAGTTTTTTGCTTGGTCAACATTTTTTTCATCTACCTGTTGAATTTTAATGTTTTCCTTAATCATAAATCCCATTCCTTGGTTTAATTGAATATTATATATAAATTATATCACTAATTACATTTATTGTAATGACCCCTGGGGTGATGTAAAATAATTCATCACCCCAGGGGTCACTCCATTATTTGAAAGATTCAATAATTCCATTGTCTAGTTTCAAATTTTTATTAAAATACGATTTATCTTCAAAATTATGATCAACAAAAATTACAGTCCTATCCTCTAAAAAACTTTTCATATTTACCCAAATACCCTCTACTGTTAATTGATCTATTCCTGTAAAGGGCTCGTCTAATATGACTATCTTTTGATTTTGAACAAATAGCCTTGCTAGATTTAACCTTTGTTTTTGACCTGCTGAGAAATTATTTGCATTTTTGAATAACATGGTATCTAGACCTTCATATTCTGGCTTTTTAATGACTTCATCAATTTTTGCTTTATATAATGCTGTCCATATTTCTTCATCTGACAAATCATTATTAATTCTTTTAAAATTTTCTCTAATGCTGCACTCAAAGAATCCATTATCTTGTGATAGATAATATATTTGTTGTCTTAAATCTTTCAAGTTCATCTCATTTATATCTTTACCATCTATATAAACTATGCCTGAATCAATTCGGTAAAATCGTTTCAATATAGAAAAAATCGTTGATTTACCACTTCCACTCTTACCTTTTAGCAATACCTTATCACTATCATTTATAATAAAGCTAGCATCCTTTAATACTAATTCGTTTTTATATGAAAAATCTACGTTGCTAAATATTATATTGCCTTTATGTATATTATGATTCTCTCCCAAATGGAAGTCTTCTAATTGATCTTCATTATTGTATTCAAAGAAGCGCTCCACACACACAATAGTCTTATTAAGTAATGAATAGGTATTTGTGATATTTAAAAAAGGATTATATATATGTGATAAATATGAATTAAAAGCTATAAGCCCCCCCACTGTTAAAATTCCATAATAAATAGCATAAGTACCTGCGCATAAAATTATTAATTGATTAATATTGGTGCAAATCTCCATCATACTGTGGGTAAAATACCCTGTAAATTCAGTACTTATTTGTATTTTCTTTATTTTGGTGTTTAACTCTTTATTTTTTTTACATTCAGCTTCTTCATTATTAAAATTTTTAATCAATTTTATATTTTTAAATGAATTTATATAGAAATTTGTTAATTCAGTATTATAGTTACGTGAGATTGTAACCTGATCTTTTAATTTTTTGCCATATTTTTTATTTAGCCACAAAAATATAGGAACAGTTAATAAGGCAATAAATGCAAACATAAAGTTCATTGAAAATAAGATTACAAATACAGCAATAATTCTGAATCCATCTACTAAAAATTGACCTATTATATATGATAGCATAGTGTGTAAGTATCCAGAATCATTCATAAGTCTTGATATAATATCTCCTTCACTAGTCTTATCAATAAAAGACAGTTCTTTTTTCATAAGTTTTTCATACAATGAAGTTCTGGCATCAGAATAAATTGTTTCAGAAAGCTTGGCATACATATATCCAGATACAATATTTACTATTTCATTGATTACATAAATAACTATCATTACAACCACAAAGTGAGGTACTTTTTCCCAATGTTTTTCTGTTATAATGTCATCTATCAAATATTTAATTGCCAAGGGGATACATAATGTTAAAATCACGGATATTTGAGAACATATGAAATTCACTATATTTTCAAACATATAAGGTTTAATATATGGATATGTTTTTTTAGCCAATTGTAGTATCTTTTTCATTTTTATATCTATTCCTTTCATTGGAGATACAAGATGTGATGGAAAAAAATTTTTAGTTCTATGCATGCATATCATGGACTTATTTTCTATAAAAATAGCGATTTCAAAGGAAACCACTACTAACTTACTATTATAAAAATATTTATTATATTCATTTATTGATATAACATCTTTATCTATATAACATACAAATAATATAGTTCCTATAATTGTTAATAAACTAGGAATAATTTCATGGCAATAAAAAATAAGAAGAAAAGTTATTTGAGCACTTATAAACACCCCAGAGCCAATACTGGATTTTTTCACCTTAAGCTTTTTAATAATATCCATTCTATCACTCCTTTCTTAATCAACTTTGCTGAGTAAATTAATTATATGCCTGAATTCGTATTATATAAATATCTACCTTTATGGGGTTATATATCATTGTATAATTCTTTATATACTGAATCTTAATATGCAGGTATCAATATACTCTTTCTACCTTATAACCTTTTTTAATAAAATACTTATTATAGAATCACTTCCAATAAAATGTGCTGCATCAACAACAACAAAATAGGTATCATTGGTTTTTAAATAATTATTAACTTTATCTGTCATCTGTATGTTTATGCCCAACAATATCCTACATCTAATTCCAGTGGATATGGATTTAATTTACTACAATTACTATAAGTATTTGTTGGATACCACTTATTACCGATTCTCCAAGATATTACTATACAACAAGTGTTGTACTATTTGGATTATCAAGGTTTCCTACTTTTGTGGTTTTCAAGTCCAGATCAAATTCATCATATTTTGATTTATTACTTTTTATGTAATTTATGATAATATATTGTTAATATGTTGAAATATATTATATATCTTTAATTTGTAAAATTCAATTACTATTTATCAAGTGAAGTTACTATTGACTTTCCCTCATTAGAAACTTGGGCTGCAGACGCAAACAAAGCAAAAGACTAGACATTTTTATTCAAAATGTCTAGTCTTAAATACTTTACTGTATGTTACTAATGTTGAATTCTAGACTCAACTATGCTCATGACTTCGCCATGAATTTTTCTTCCTTCTTCCAATAATTCATTACATCTTTGTAATGATGATTCTTTCAAGTAATTATCTTTTATAGATGGTATGTTTATCTTTACGTTTAAAATTGCACCTTCTAAGCCAGATAACGCAAGTAATGAACCCACTCCAATATCAGAAACTGCTGTCTTGTTTCCATAAGAAGCTATACATTTTTCACACTCTAATATCTTTAGGCAATTTTCAGCAGTTCTTAGCGGAACTTGTAAAGTATAAACTCTTGCCTCCTGCTTCTTTTCTTCTCTTATTGCATTTTCTTCTTCAGTGTCCTTTGGAAGTTTTAATATTTCCATAA
Organism: Clostridium sp. UBA5530; assembly: GCA_002423705.1. Classification (GTDB taxonomy): domain Bacteria; phylum Bacillota; class Clostridia; order Clostridiales; family Clostridiaceae; genus Clostridium_X. Next base: position 29,251 of record DINW01000068.1, on the reverse strand, counting down.
ACTTATTAAAAGCTAAGGCATCTTCATCAACTAACCTTTTAAGCTCTTCCTTTATTGCTTTTATTTGAGTAAAGTCTTTTACAAAATTATCTTTTATTTCCTGGCTTAATTCAGCATATGACTTCTTTTCAAAAGATACATTAGCAACCATCATTACAAGTGAAGCACCTAACATTCCTGACAAACTAGACACACTTCCGCCTCCAGGTGCTGGTTCCTTACTACCTAATATTTTATCAAACTCATCCACCGTCTTGTTAATTAATAGATCCATATTTATCCTCCTTAAAATATCATATATTTAGAAAACAGTTTTAGGAATAATGATACTATTTAGTTCTCTATTGCTAATATTGCTTTTTATAAATGTTTTAATGATATTATTTACCTTAATCTTACCAACCTGGCTTTCTAATTCATTTAGTATTTCATTGAAATATTTTTCATTCCACTTTTCAGAAATCATACATAAACATTTATTAAAGAATATATCAACAAATTGCCCCAATTCTTCTGCCGCACTAAATATATCCTTATTAAAATCATCTTTATTCTTCCACTCACAATAGTTCTTGTTAATTTTAGCTATCATATTCATAGAATCTTCTATTGACACTGCCACTTTAATTGCATTACTATAAATCCTAGCATTACTTAATACCTCAGCCAAGGATTGTATCTCTCTGTTTATAAACTCATAACTTAGAGTATTCTTGTAATTGTAGCTCTCATTAAACAAATGATCTTCTTTAATTCTATCTGTTAAGTCTACACCTTCAAATGCTTTTAGTGAACTACAATAGGATAAAAACCAATAGGATTTACCTATATTTTTTAAGAACTCTGTATTAGCCTTTAAAGATTCTATTGTTGAATACGGATGAAACATAATAAATCCAGGCATAACATTTACTCCTTTTTTCTTAAACATTTCGTTAGCTTTATAATTATCACTAACCTTTGTCATTTTATTAAACCTATCTAAGTCAGCCTGATAACCTGATTCAAATCCAATAAGTATGTTAAATAGACCATTTTTACACATCTTATCAATTAATATACTATCTTTTCCATTGAGAAAAGAGTCCGCCCTAGCTAGACAGTTAAAATATATTTTAAGCTGTCTTTCGTTGATTTTATCCATTAGGCTAATTAACCTTTCTTTTCCTCTTACACTAGAATCCACTATACTATTATCAAGAAAGTTAAACTGCTTTATATTATACTTATTTACAATGAGTTCTATTTCATCAACAACATCATCAAGGTCTCTACCTCTCCACTCTTTACCATATCCTATGTCTACGCAAAACTTGCATTTTCCTAGACACCCTCTTGAAGTTCTTATTTTTGCGACCTGAAGACTTTCTAACATTTTTCCATCTCTTATTGCGATATAGTTCTTTTGGGGATTGTGTTCAATGTACTGTATTTTTTCTACTTTGCCTTTACCTCTTAATGCCAATCCAGAATACTCTTGCGTACCGTTTTTTGCAGTTAATAATTTATGAATTTGTTTTCCTGACTTTTCAGCTTCACATAATATTATATAATCTATTGCTAAACATTCATTAAGAATATTTTCATAAGTTAGGCAAGCTCTCTCACCCGTCATAAAAATCAAAATATTTTTATTGTATTTCTTTACTTTATTACTAATTTTAAAGATAAGATTAACAGTATCTTCATCCGTGCTAAAGTCAAAGCTAAAAAATAAAACATCACTTCCATCAATTATTTCTTTCACAGCATTATCAAGATCATTTTCTAACACACTATATTTATAAGTACTTACTGTAACATCATATAAATAATTCTTCATAGATTGGGCTAAAACTTCCATATCTAAATTTTCTCTATCATCCCAATATAAATCTCGACTTATGTTTATAAATCTAATATTCATTTTTTCACCCCCTGTATAAATTATAGATTAGCACTTTCATATTTTTTAATGGCTATATTCCATATCAATCTCATTATTATAAAGAAAATTATAGGTCCAGCTACCATCCATATAACATATGATAGTTGTAACCGTCTAACTAGAAATAATGATGGCAAATTTGTAACAGCAAAAATTGGTATAATAAACATTCCAATGCGTTGTATAATCTTATTATATATAGTCATAGGCATAGAATTAAATGACCATACTTTATCTGATATTTCTATAAGTGCTCTAGTTTCAATTGTCCAAAAAGATAATAACATTGGTATAAGAAAAACTATGTACGCCATAATAATTCCATTTATAATAAATACAATATATCCTGATACATTTATAAAGTTAACAGCAATACCTAATCTGCTCCAACCCATTATAACCATTACTAATCCGCAGATAAAGTTTGCTAACATCATTGAAAAATTAACTACCCTTACTGTAAGCATAAATTGTAATGATACTGGTTTTGTAATTAACATATCTAAACTTCCTGTTTTAATTTGATAAGGAATATTATAGATATTATCCATAAATAAGCCATTATATATAGCAGAAATTATTGAAAAACTCCCCACATATAATGTTATATAGTCAGGTGTAAATCCATTTATAGTTACTCCTGTATTATAAACCACTACTAAATATAAAACTTTAGAACAAATATAACACAGTTCAACTAAGATACCAATTATAAAATTAGCTCTATATTCCATAATTGATATAAAACTCATCTTGAAAAAAATGCGATATAATTTTAAATGTCTACTTATTTCTGAAAATATATCCTTCATTTTACCCTCCTATAGCAATATACTTTTTTATTCCAATTCTCCATAGTAATCGTGCTAATAAATAAAGAATCATAATCCATGCAATTTGAACTGCCACACCTAATAATAATCCCTGTCCACTTATTCTGCCATTCATTACATTCAGAGGGAAATATAAAGTATACTGAAAGGGCAATAGATTAATTATATATAAAACTTTTTCTCCAAATATATCTATAGGAAAATATGCTCCACTTAATATAGATGTTATTACATCAAGCCCAAAAAAAAGTACGGATACTTCTGTCATTAAAAAAGCTAAAGAACTTAAACAGTAAAAGATAAAAAAGTTAATAATTATGGCTAATAATATTGGGACAATTGCACATAAAAAATTTATCAAACTAATATTAAAGTTCCAAAATGAATTACATACGAATACGATAATCAAACTAAAAATCAATATAAATCCACTTTCTGAAACCTTTTTTCCTAAAAAAACTGACATATTATAATTCATATAATCTATAGGTTGAACTAAAAACTTATTTAATCCTCCACTTTTTATATCACTAGCAATTTGCCTTCCAAATGATGCTGACACAAGTTTAGATATAATTCCAGCCATAATAGTATATGTCATCATTTGAGTATATGTATATCCATAAATGATCTTCTGGGTTGTGCTATTAAAAATTGCAGTCCATAAAAAACCTTGGGCAACCATCATAAATATAGAACTAAATATATTCATGAAAAAATTAGTTCTATACTCCATTGAGCTTTCAACACTTAACAAAAAGGATTTATAATACTTAGATAAGAATGTCATTTTTATTACCATCCTTTTGATAAAGTTTACTTACTTCCTCTTCAATAGGTATATCTTGAATGTTAAAGTCTTCCACTGGTAGATTGTTAAGTATATTATTTAATTGTAATTTAACATCTTTCTTATCTACTTCAATGCTAGCATTATACCCCTTATATTCTCTTACTACTCCAAATCTTTCAATTTCATCCTTTTGTATATACTTTCCTAATTGAATCTTTACTATCTTCTTTTGACTGAATAACTCATTAATCTTGTCTAATTCCCCTTTATAAATAATCTTTCCTTGATTTATAACTATAGTATTTTTACACAACTCTTCTACATCTTTCATGTAATGGCTAGTTAAAATTACTGTAACCTTGTTTTGCTCATTATAATACTTTAAAAACTCCCTTATTTTTCTTTGAGAAATTATATCTAAGCCTATGGTTGGCTCATCTAAAAATAACACTTTCGGTCTATGCAATAAAGATGCAATTAATTCTAGCTTCATTCTCTCACCAAGAGAAAGCCTTCTTACCTGAATGTTTAAAATATCCTTAACATCCAATAATTCAGACAACTCTTCCACTGTTCTTCTATAGGCATTTTCTTCAATTTCATATATACACTTATTTAGATTTAAAGATTCATTAGCAGGCAAGTCTAGCCATAGCTGACTCTTTTGTCCCATGACTATGGCAAATTGATTTTTAAACTGCTTCTTTCTCTCCCAAGGTATCCATCCATTTATCTTAACATTTCCACTTGTAGGATAAAGTATTCCTGACAACATCTTTAGTGTGGTGGTTTTTCCAGAACCATTTGCCCCCAAAAGGCTCACCATTTCCCCTTCTTCCACATTAAAGCTTATATTGTCAACAGCTTTCTTTATTAATGTCTTTCTTCTAAACAAATTACTTACTGATGACTTTATGCCCACTTCTTTAGTGTAATACTTAAACTCTTTAGATAAGTTCTCTACCTCAATAACCAATATATCATCCCCTCATTATTTTATAATTCCACAGAGCTCTTAAGCCACACGTTTCCACTACTTGCCTAATGATATAGCAAAAAAATGCATATTTAAACATTGTGGTAACTTAATTTTATAAATTTCACTAGAATCATTTAATCTATACTTCTTAGCAAAAATAAAAACTGGATAAGGATATACTTCGATTTTACCTTTATTTCTTACTGCAGTTTTACCTTTCCAAGCTATCTTTTCACCAAAGTTAGGTTTACTAAGTGCCCAATTAGAACTTTCCACATTAACTTTTTCAACAAAATCTTCATGACATATAAACATTGAATCAAAATGACTTCCATACTCTGCGCACCCTAATATCATTACATATTTATATTTATCCTTATTCACTTCAATTTCTTGTGAATCGCACACTACATTATCATTCCTTATACCATCAATAGTTGGAACTAAAAATTCCATATCATCTACAACCCATTTTTTATTAATAATGCTATCATCCTTAACAAAAAACCTGGCCCCATTAGAGAACTCTGCCTTACACTTGTTAAAATCAAGAGTTCCAAATCCATTGTTATTGCAATAACTTTCTATATCAATTGGTATTATTTCCTTAACCTTTTCATTAATTTCAATTGGATCAGTATTTATTTGTTTGTCTTTCTCACCTTCATAATTATCTATAAAATTTATCATTTCTCTAACAACTTTTTCTTCTTCATCTGCCACCAAAATAATTTTTTGTGAAATCTTTTCTATTAACGCTTTTCTATTTTTTACAAAATGTAATTTTATTGATAACCCTAAAATAGAATTCCACATATCGGCTACTTTCTTAGCTCCTTTGTCAAGAAAATCTTCTCCCCATAAAAATTCCGTTATGCACCGAATATCTCTCTTTTTATTGTATACTCTTACAATATTCAAATAGAAAGGTGACTTCAGATAATTATATTCATATCCTTTTGTCTCTTCATCAATATCCAATTCAGTTAATATATCATTTCCGAATTTTCTTATTTTACTAAATGAATTTTCGCCATCCTTAATACATGTCATAGCTTGGCAACTTTCTCTGATTATCTTATAGTAATCTTTGTTATTTAACTTAATATCATTTTTCTTAAATGTTATATAACATTCAATATACTTGTAAGTATCTAGTATAGACATTTCAACAACATTGCAAGCCATTTTTCCATCTGCACAAAATACTGTCATCTTTTCTAGGTCATAGTCTATGGCTAAAAAAAAATGATTACTATGGTATTTATGGTATGCCGGTTTATACCAAGGGCATCCATAAATATCCATATAAATAGCTATAGGTCTCTTATTATCAATTTCGGTCTTTAAAGTATATAATAAAGCATCCAATGTTACTCCACTATTCATGCAAAACTCTATCCCATAATAATCTTCAAAAAGTTTTATACTATCACTTTTCCTCACTCCAAAACGCTTTCCTATATTATTACTACACTTATCCCTACTTACATAATCAAATTCCCACGCTTCAGAGTAAATCATTTTATAGTCACAATTAAAGTAGGTTGCCACAGCAGCTATAACATTATCAGCACAGTTGTTGCAGGGATTACTCAAAATCATTTCTTGAAATTTTTCCATCATAATCCTCCTGACAATAAAACTTATATTTATTACTGACCAAATAACTAAAAAAACTTATTGACTTATAACTTTACATACACCTTTTCATATAGACCAAGTAGTTTCTTTTCAAGTTCTAATATTTCAGTATATAATTTTTGAAATCTATCCTTGTAGTCAATAAGCTTGCTATTACTTAAATAGCACTTATCACACATCATATCCAAATTAAACCATGCTCCTGTTATTTCTTTGCATAAATTGGATATTTGGTATACTATTTCTATTTTTGTAATAGAACTTACATATTTTAAAATATCACAAAATCCTCTTTTATTCAACATTACTTGTTTAAAGGTATTTGTATAAAATTGAGGTGCATATTCTCCTTTCTGCTCCATAATACTAATAATATCTTTATCAAAATTATCAATAAGTTTTTCAATAGCCCTTACATTTTTATAGTACTTAGTATCATTTACTATTTCATATTCCTGCAAGGATCTTTCTATATTATCTTTAAATAGAATTCTTACTCTTTCTTCTTCAGTTATAGTTGTATTTTCATTTATTTCAACAATACTACATTGCTTCTTCAAGTTATATTCAGATGCTATAGCCTTTTTTAATGTTTCCAGTTTAATCTTGCCTACATATCCAAAAAACTTGTCACAAATAAGGCAACTATCCTCATAAATATCTAAAAGTATTGCTGAATGTGCCACCCCGTGATAATGCATCATATTGGTTATAGTATCTTTATAATCATAATATAAATAATAATGATCTCCCGTAAAAATAACTGGTATATTATTATCACAATATTTATACTTTAATTCATCTAAATTATCCAATATCTCTGGATCTATCCTTTTAACATCAAAGGCATCCATATTTTTAGGACTAGTATTTGTATATTGACGATAATCCATACAAAATAAAGAATTTATCTCTGGATTTAATATCAATTTATTATCCTTTGAAACATATTCTTCCGTTGGCTTTGGATTTATAAATACTGTAAAACATTCAGGATTATAAATAAAATCAAAATTAGTATATATTAACTGTAATGAAGCAACCTTTTTTAACTCGAATATACCTGATACATTCATAAGAAAACAACTTGAACCCACCTTTGAATCTAAAATATTTTTTCTAGCTTCAGCCTCTTCCATAATATACTTCTCCACCTTTCTATTAACATTGTAAAATTATCATTTAGGATATTATTGTTTTTTATAATGCGAGCTAATTTATATAAAAATTGCAAGTCTGTTTTTAACAATATGGCCTTCTTCTCAATTAAATCTTGCTTATTAGAAACTTCATTACCTTCAATTAGTAATAATAGATTCTTATTTATAGGCTCAATAATGTGATTCCAGTCTTTAGATATTGAATAAAATTTTTCTACATCCCTATGTAAAAAATCATATTTTAATTCGCTATTACGATTAAACATTTGTTTTTCCTCCATATACTGAGAAAAAGGTGTACCATGAATAGGGTATAGTGGAGAAATCATAGATATTGGAACTTGATTATACATTGAATTTTCGTAAAATTTTATTTCTTCTAGCGAATCTAAATTAGATATAATTTCATCTATTGTTGTATATGGATCTAATAATATTAAGCCCAGTGTATATTTTATGTTATGTTCGTTAAGTGTAGTAAATCCCTTCATTACAACATCATGTGATGTATTCTTTTTATAAAAGTCTATCTGCCTTTGAACAAAACTACCAGATTCCACAAAAACGCTTTGCAATCCTAGTTCTTTTAGCTTTCCTAAAACATGAGCCTTACCATAAATATTATTACACCGAGCAAACATTTGAAACTTAAATTTAATATTTCTTATTGCTACTTCTTCGCAAAATTCTTCTATCCATTGTTTATTTGTAATCAAATTATTATCTTGAAAATAGATAGTTTTAATTCCATGTTTATTTACTAACAAATCAATCTCATCAACCACATTTCTTACTGTCCTCATTCGAACGTAATCAGCATCTTGGATTTTTAAAAAACTATTTAATCCACAAATTGCACAATTTTGATAACATCCTCTTGAAACTATCATTGATGCATTTTCACTTTTGTCTATAAACACCCTCTTAGGGTAAGGTAGCTTATCTAAATCCGATATCACAGGCCTTATATGATTTTTAATTATTTTTTTATCAGCGCAATAAGCTATTCCTAGTATATTTCTCCATTCTAAACCTTTATCAAGTAATTGTATCAGCTCCAAGCATGTATATTCACCCTCACCTATAATGCAGCAATCTATACCTTTTAGTACTTTAAGCAATTCTTCATAATTAATAGATGAAAAGAAGCCTCCTGTGAATACGAATATTGAACTTTTCTTAGATTTTATCATTCTTATGATTCTCATTGAATTAGCATAGTTAAAATAGTAAATGGAAACACCTACAACATCGTAGTTTCCTCTTACTACCTTTTCAACTGTTTCTTTTATAGAAATTCTATGCAAAAAACACTCTATAATATCTACTTCATACCCATTCTCTACAAGTACTGATGCCATATATCCCAATCCTAAATGCATAAACATTTTATTACTATCACAATTCCCATCACTTAATATTGTTGGATTTATCAAACAAACTTTCATTTTTCACATTCCCAACCCACATATATTTTAAATTCATAATACTTAATACATCTTAAATTGACTACCAATATACTATTAAAATACTCTTATCAAATTAAATTTAGCTACGCACTTATCAAGTTTTTTATTATATTCATCAACCTCTGTCCAATTTTCTCCTGCTATAATCACAAAAATTCTTCCTATATAAAGGCCTTCGTTAATAGCTTCATCTGAAGGTAAAGTCCTTGAATTATATATTAGTACCCCCTTCTTTGAAGCCTGATCCATGAGTATGCCTTCATCTTTAAATACTTTTGTTATTTCACTATAGGGAAAAGGTTTACTTGTGCCAACTCTTATATATCTGCTCATATAGCACTTCTGATTTAATGTTTTTCCTACATATGATAAGTATGTCGTTAACGTCATTCTACCATTAATTTCAATTATAGGAATAATTGTTCCATCTGCGGTTATTATGCTATCAACACCTGCTATGCCTGTAAAGCCCATATTAAAAATATACTTACCTATTTTATATGCATACTCTTTTATACTCATAATATCCTTAACTTCTAATTCGGCAGGAAACTTTGAACCTATATACACAGCATCATTTAATATCTGTTCCTTTAGAGAAAACACCTCCACATTACCCTGTTCTGATATATAAATTTGGAAACTAAGGTCATGCTTTTTCCTATACCAACCCTCAACTAACCATTGATTTTTAGGCTCAGAATTTATCTTTAAAATTCTCTTTAGATATAACCTCAACTTACTCTTATTTTCAATGATATATATACCCTTACCAGATGCTCCTGTTGGCCTCTTTATAACTACTTTTTCAAATTTATCCTTGTGGCTAAGGAGCTCATCATAGGTTTTTTCTATGTCATCTGATGTTGAACATACTCCTCCCATACACACATTAATCTTTAAATCTTTAGCAATCTTTCTATTAATAATCTTATTATTAATATTTTTATTCACCCATGAACTTGATCCAATTAAGTGCAAATTACAAAGCTCTGCTATCTTTTCCTCCAATGATGTTACTGCATATGGTACAAATCTAACATTTTCATCATGTTCACCTATGTCCTTTAATTTTGCCATTAGTTCTTCATCCTTTAGTATTAATTGAGATACAGAAAGATTGTCTTCTGATTTTTTAGGGATTAAAATTGTTGGAATTTGAAATCCCATCTGCTCCATATCTTGTAAAAATTGATTTTCTGGCATTTCTCTAAGAATAAGAATGTCTTGCTTTCTACATAATAGTAAATTTATCTCCTCTATATGATTTACAACAACATCCTCTTTTTCATTAACTATTTCCACATTATTATTGTGCCAAAACTTTTCAGCACCTATATTGCAAATCCATATTATCCTATACTTATCACTAGATTCTGTCATGGACTTTACTAAAGAAAACTCATGATTATTATTAACGCTATTATTTTTATTTATTATTTCCATCTTATTCCCCCAAAAAGGATAGATAATTACTTATCTTTATATTTATCTATAAAACTATTTATTTTATCAATAGTTAAAATATTTGATATTTTTAAATCCTCATCCTTTACTTCTATATCAAAAGTATCTTCCAATTTAACTATTATCTCTATTGCTCTTATAGAGTTTAATCCTATTACTTCAAGGCTTTCAGTTCTGCTAATTGAAGAAACGGTATCTTCATCAACCTCTAAAGTCTGTGATAATAGGCTAATTATTTTGTTATCATACATGTTAATATACCTCCTATAATATATGTTACAATTATTAAAGCTAAACTATTGCAATTTAATAAGCTCCATAGCTTCTAATCTTGTTTTAGAGTCATTTTTTAATTGTCCCTTAAATACTGACGTTACAGTCTTAGATCCCGGTTTTTTTATTCCTCTCATATTCATACACAGGTGTTCTGCTGTTATTATTACACCTACTCCTACCGAACCTGTTGCATTATATATTACATCAGCAATTTCATTAGTTAACTTTTCTTGTATTTGAGGTCTATGAGCTAAACAATCAACAATTCTTGCAAACTTACTGATGCCTATTACTTTCCTATCTGATGGAATATATACTATATTGACCTTCCCATAAAAAGGAAGCAAGTGGTGTTCACAAGTTGAGTAAAATGGTATATCTTTTATTACAACCATTTCACCATTATTTTCTTCACTAAATAGTTTTATTTCATCCATTGGGTCTTTTGTTAGTCCACCATATATTTCTTCATACATATTTGCAACTCTTTTTGGTGTTTCTAAAAGACCTTCTCTATTTGGATCTTCTCCTATTGCATACAATATTTCTATTACTGCATTTTCAACTCTAATCTTATCAATCATAATTTTCTTTTCCCCCAATTATGCAGTGAAACTTATTAACATCATTGCACATTTTTCCTATATAATTAGTTTTCAAAATAATTTAATGTTTGTTGAATTACCTTACTTTGAACTTCCACTAAGCAGGCTGCTTCCTCAAAAACCTTTTTTAATTTGTCTATTTTTTTTCTATATCCTAAAGATAAAATCACAGTAGCCAATTCCTCCCATTTGTGCTCTATATTATTAAACTCAATCATTTCCTTCTCTAGTGGTTGTCCAATTTTTGAACACAATCTATATAAGTTACTATTTATATAACATGGTCCATTTATTTTTATATTAAAGTGTACTTGTTCACAATACTGTGTAATTTCAGTAGAAGCCGCATTTTCTATTTTCTCTTCCCATTTTTCAAAGTACTTTGTTAATGCTTTACCACCATAGAAAATGTTATTTGAGATTACTTTTCCTTCTAAATACTCAGTTAATTCTTCGCAAATAAAATGTCTACTAACATCATCTTTTTTAATCTCATTAAGTTCTTTACTATTTTTAACTTCCCAAATACATTTAAGCCCCACAATGATATCATCTAACGAAACTTTTCCTATAAACTTTTTAAAATTAGTAAAATTAATTCTTATATGTGAATCAACTATATAACAGCTATTATCATCAGTATTTATTCCAAACATAGTAATAGTGTGAACACTATTCTTATTTCTGTTATATAAATCATCATATTTTAAATACTTTGAATCCATAAAACAAATTACTGGATTACCACTTGACAGTATATTTATTAATAAATTCCTAATGTAATTTTTGTCTTTCACCTTATCTGTAAATGATGTTACATTGCATTGTTCTTTTAGAAATCCCATATTAGTATTATCTTCAAAGTTATATCCTAAGAAAGTTTCCTTATCAGAAACAAAACTTATATTTAAGGCATTAATTCCAAAGAATAATGCTACATCTGACACTATGGAACTAGGTTTATAATAACTAACTACATCCCTTAATGCAGAGGTATAACAAGTGCTTCCTGGTTTAAATCCTGAATTGAATCCCGAGTTTAATATAAAGTCTTTAATTAATACTTCCATAATTTTATTCCACCTCTACTTCAAAATTAATCTACAATATTGAAGATAATAAATTTCACAAAAGTTACAGCTACCTTTTGTCAATATATCTGGCTAATTCCTTAAATGTATAATTATAAATAATTTCCATTGTAACTTCTTTATTAAAAGCCTTCTCTATATCTAAAATACAATTTACTGCAATTATTGAGTCTCCCCCCAATTCAAGTAATGTGTCAGATGATCTAATAATAGAACAATCCATATTTAAATTTTTACTCCATATGTTTGCCAACTTAATTTCACTATCACTTATAACCATTGAATCTTTATCTACTTTTCTATTTACACCATTAAAGATAATATCCATTATCTTCCTATGATCAAGTTTTCCACTTATCAGCTTTGGCATTTCATCAACAAAAATAAATTTAGACGGAATCATATAACCAGGAAGCTTCTCAGCAAGAAACCTTCTTAACTCAAACTTATCTAGTTTCCATCCCTCATTGCCTTCAATAACAGCAACCATATATTCATTACCCTTATTGTTCTCAACACCCTTAACAACTACATCCTTAACCGCAGAAAAATTTAAGATAGCAGATTCGATTTCTAATATGCTTATTCTCATTGCTCCAATTTTAACAATTTGATCTTTCCTACCCAAATATTCTAATTGATCATTATCAGTTATTCTTCCTACATCACCTGTCTTGAACATATAGCCTGTCCCATCCTCTGAGAACTGATCACACATAAACTTCTGCGATGTAAGTTGTGAATCATTAAGGTATCCTGTAGCAAGATACTTTCCTCCTATGAAAACATCTCCAACTTCACCTTTCTCAACTGGCCGTAAGTCACTACTTAAAAGATATATATTTCTATTTATAACTGTTTTTCCTGAATTTACATAGGTATCTTTTGACTCATAATAACAATCATATATGGTACAACATCCAGTTTCAGTTTGCCCATAAACATTTACTAGTTCTGCATCTAGTTTCTCATAGAACTCGTCTCTTATATACTTAGGAAGCCTTTCTCCCAATGATTGTACATACTTTAAGCACTTACATTGACTAATTCTATTATTCACTAACAGCTCTTTTAACATTGTTGGAACTATAAACATTATTGAAATATGTTCCTTAATAATAAAGTTTATATTTTCTTGAACATTATTTGTCAAACTTTCTTCTAATATAACAACCTTTGTTCCTGCAAACCATGGATAAAACAATTCTCCTGTAATTCTCATAGATGCTACAGGGCTTGTCATTAATATGGTGTCATTTGAACTAAGTGAAGGTTGTGCAATTCCAGGTAACGAATCATTTAAAATTGCTCCATGAGATATTACTACACCCTTTGGAGTTCCTGTCGATCCTGATGTATAAAATACAAATGCAGTATCATCTACGTCATTGGTTCTTCCTAGATTTTCATCGCTCTCATTAAATGGAAATGAATATTTCAAATTACATATAATTGTCTTTCCTAAAAAATCAACATTATTAATAAAATCTCTATCACATATGACATAATTTATTTCAGAATCATCAATAAATTTTTGGTTCCTTGCCTTAGGCATTTTTTTATCAAGTAAAACGCAAGTGCAACCTATTTTTAATGTTGCCATAATACTTATTTCCAACTCAAATGATCTATCAAAATATATACCTATGTAATTGTTGGAAGTTACACCTTTCTTAATGAGAAAATGAGCCAATTGGTTGATTAATTTATTTAACTGCATAAATGTCAAGTTCTCTTCTTTAAATTTCAATGCTACTAAATCCTTATATTTACATACTGCCTCCTCAAAATATGATTCTAGCCCCTTATTAAAATCAAATGTACATACTTTAGATTTAATTATTGATTCCATAATATACTCCTGCTTTCTTAGACATTTTCCATTAAGCTAATCCATTATAACTTACGCCATAAACCTTATAGTCAATTCTTTGACTTTCAACCTGCCTATAATTCATCTCTAATTCTTTATTAAAGAATAATCTTGCAATGCCCTGTAAATATGGATTTGCGCACTTATTTACCTTTATATTCTTACCTTCAATAGTTATAAACCCTTTTTTCCCTAATAATTCTAATTCAATAGGAAATGCATCTAATGGATGAATACTATAAACTTTTTCAAATCTATTTGAATCTATTGTTCTATGTAGTAGTGATAAAACAATCTCTGACCTCAAAATGTTATCAAAATCATATTTAATTGCCTTAGTCACGCCTACTTCACCCTTATTAGCTAATTCAATGTATTCTTCCAAATCATTAGTATTTTCTGTAGGACCTACTCCTCCAATATATCCATCTGCTCCAATACCTACACCTAGCCAAATTCCATATGGTAATACACAAGTCTGATTCCACATATTAACTATGCCTTTTCCTCCTGTTATTGTCCTATATGAATCAACTTGATATTTTGACCAAATACAGTCATATACGTCATCATAGCCCTTTGTCTTTAAAAATTTATTGATGTTATTATATGCATCTAATCTAAATTGTTTTTCTTTAAGCTTCATACCATTTCTAGCATCTTTTTCAATTAGTGTAAGCCCTAATGGCATACCCATTGCATAAGCAGAAATACTATCAGGTTCTAGCATACTGGCATATTCTATAGATTCCATAACAGTATCCATTGTATCCTTAGGATGTCCATATATAATATCTAAGTTTAAAAATGGAATTTCATATTTTCTTAAAATACCTACTGCATTTTTAACAATTTCTTTGTATATGCTATTTTTTTCAACTCTTCCCATTGTTATAGCAATATCATTGTTTAAAGACTCTACGCCCATACTTACTCTTCCAATATTGTATTTTTTCAATATTGCAGCCTTTTGTTCTGTAACCATTTCTGGTCTACTTTCAATTGTAATGAAAGTTCCCTTATTAACCATTCCTGTTGTATAAAGTAAATTAAAAAGATTGTCTAAATCATCATCTTTTATTGTAAAAGGAGTTCCACCTCCAATATATATCCACTCTACAGGATTACTACCAATCATGCTTGCATATGTTTTTATTTCGTTTATTATTGCACCATAATATTTACCTTTTAACATTTTTGACTTACTATCATTTCTTGCATTACTGCAACAGAAATCGCACTTTTCCCTATCATCAGGTAAATAACAAAAAGGCCAATGTATATATAACCCTACAGGTTTATTATTTTTCTCAAATATTTGACTTTTAATTTCTTCTTTTAGATTAAAATTAATTTCGCCTATCCTTGTAGGTGGATACATGGCAAAGTGCCCTGACACACAATATTTTGCACCATCCAAGTATGCATCTAATGTTCTTTCTGCATCATTAATGGTTTCAAATCTTTTTTTAATAACTTTATCTCTCATAATTAACCCTCCAAGTTTTAAACATAATTTATGTTTTTACTTTTCACTTAAATAATGTCTAATAACAAATAAATCATTTTCCTCTATAATATCCTGCATTATAAAGTAGTCCTTAAAATCTGGAAAATACCTGTCCCCCTCATATTCTTTTTTAATTATTGATAAATATAACTCATCACATTTATCTATGGTTTGCTTATAAATTTGTGCTCCTCCAGCAATCCATACTTGTCTATCAGTTTGAATATTATCAAGTTCTGATATTTCATTAATGTAAATTACGTTTCCGTCCTTTCCCTTAATGCTCTTATCTCTTGTAAGTACAACATACAAAGCATCTTTATCTTTATGTTTTATCGAATTAAATGTATTTCTCCCAACTACTATTAATTGTCCTTTAGTTTTTTTTCTGAACCATTCCAACTCTGAAGGAATATTCCATGGCAACTTATTATCAATTCCAATTGCACCATTCTGTGCCATTGAGCATATTAGATTCCATTTATTCATATTATTAATCATTCCTTTCGCTTCGCTCATCGCACAAAACGTAATAAAATACTGTTGTTTTGGCTAAACGAATTATTATCATTAAGCTTATCTATACTCAATCCATAGTAATTTTCAGTATGCTACAAAGAGTGAGTTGCTTCGTTAAAGGAATAGCCAAATTTTTATATGTGTATATTGTCTTTCCATACGCATATAAATGTGTCATTAATCACGTAACCTTATTTTTGTTTAAACAATATGATTTAATGCTTAAACAACCAGTCAATGCTGTAATTCCCTTTAATCTAATAAACTCTTGTTTAGAAATGAGATTCTATAGCTCTAAGGATTCTTGATGAAATTTTAATAAATCCTAGTGTTACTTGCTTTGATATTGAATCTGTAATAAAAAGTCTTGCAAAATCTTATCAAAAACAAATTAATCTTATTCTATCAGTACCATCTTTTAAAAATCCGTTTACAGCAATCGGAATAATATCTAAAACAGAAGTAAATATAGATATACTTTCCAATAGGAACCACTTATGCTCTTGAGCTGGGTTAGCACCAACTAATAATGAAAGTGTTGGTTAAAAGAAGTCTGTTTGAGTTTCTAAGGCTAGTGAAATAACTATAAAAGAAGCTATTATAATAGTAATTAATCATGGTTATAAAATTAGGTCATCACCCTTATATTTACTTTTATCACCAATTTTTCTAAATAAGCAATATATGGTAGCCTATTTGTTATGTTTTTATCTACTAATTCCTTCAAAATTTATATTTCCATCTTAATTTTGCTTTTATTTTAGTTATAATATATGTATAATATTATTATATTCACCATTATTATTACATTTCCTTTATTTTTTTGTATTTTTACATATTTTTTCTATATATGTATATGCATATGTATATGTATATGTATATGTATTATTTTTTTCATAGTAAGGAGGATTATAATAATGATTATTGGAGAAAGAAACTTTGACATCAACACTCATACATACATAGTAGGTATCTTAAATATTACCCCCAATTCTTTTTCAGATGGCGGAAAATATACCAATATTGATAATGCAATGTATCATGTGGATGAGATGATTAATGAAGGTGCTGACATAATTGATATAGGAGGTGAATCCACCAAACCTGGATATGTTATGATTTCCGAAGATGAAGAAATCAACCGTATTTTACCTATAATTAGGGAGATTAAAAAAAATTTTCATATCCCTATCTCTATTGATACCTATAAAAGTAAAGTTGCCATTGAGGCTATAAAATCCGGAGCCGATCTTATAAATGATATATGGGGACTTAAATACGACAATCTTCTCGGTCATATTATAAAAGATTATAATGTAGCTTGTTGCCTCATGCATAATAGAGAAAAAGCTATTTATAATAACCTTATTGAAGATGTTAAAAACGACTTGTGTGAAAGTATAGTTATAGCCGAAAAACTGGGTATACCTACAAACAAAATCATCTTAGATCCAGGTATTGGTTTCGGTAAAAGCAATAAAGATAGTGTTAAATTACTCTCTAACTTAGATAAGCTTAATTCTCTAGGTTACCCTTTACTTGTTGGTGCATCTAGAAAATCAGTTATCGGAGATGTGTTAAATCTCCCTGTTGATGAAAGATTAGAAGGAACATTAGTTACTACTATGATAGCTGTTTTGAAAAATTGTAGTTTTGTAAGAGTTCATGATATTAAAAGTAATTACAGAACCATTAAAATGACCGAATGTTTAAAAATCAATATGGGATAAATTAAATAGATAATAAATGTATATTTTATATATGCTATGATTTACGGAGGGTTTAAATATGGATAAAATTGAAATAAAAGATTTACAAGTATTTTGCAACCATGGATTATATCCTGAAGAAAAGAAACTTGGCCAAAAATTTCTTGTTACAGCCATTTTATATACAAATACAAGAGTAGCCGGCCTAGAAGATGACCTTACAAAATCAATTAATTATGGCAGTGTAAGCCATATGATTAAAAATTTTATGGAAAATAACACATTTAATCTTATTGAAAGTGTATGTGAAAATCTAGCAAGTCATCTTCTTACTAATATTGAAAACTTAACAAAAGTAAATATAACTTTAAAAAAACCTTGGGCTCCAATCAAGCTTCCTCTTGAATGGGTATCCGTAGAAATTCATCGCCAATGGCATATAGCATACTTATCTATTGGTTCCAATATGGGTAACAGAGAACTTTATTTGAAAGGTGCTATTTCGGAACTCAGAGAAAATAAAAACATTATTATACAAAATATCTCTAATTTTATAGAAACTAAACCATATGGATATACAGAGCAAGATGACTTTTTAAATGGATGCCTATCAATAAAAACTCTTCTTACACCTATAGAACTATTAAAAGTTCTAAACAAAATCGAATCAAATGCTGGTAGAACTAGAGAGATTCATTGGGGGCCTAGAACTCTAGATTTAGATATTCTTCTTTATGATGACATAATAATGGATACA
Source organism: Clostridium sp. UBA5530 (assembly GCA_002423705.1). Lineage (GTDB taxonomy): Bacteria > Bacillota > Clostridia > Clostridiales > Clostridiaceae > Clostridium_X. The sequence continues at coordinate 10,639 of DINW01000068.1, read as the reverse complement.
GAAATCCTTACAATACCTCATTCAGAAATGCACTTAAGAAATTTTGTGCTTGATTCACTCATAGAAATTGCTCCTAAAAAAAGGCACCCAATTTTAAACAAAACCATTACAGAAATTAGAAATGATCTTATAAGGCAAGTCTAGAATAAAAGAAACAAATAACAGTATAAAACCGGGACCACCAACCGTGGTCGCATTATCTTATCAATTTTAAATATTTTATCGTTAGAGTATAATTTTAGTAGGCAATAGATTATAAAAAAGTGTCTTTGACACTTCAACACCCCCTGCCCCTCAATCTTGAGGGGTTAGGTTTATTTTCTCTAATCTGCTTCATAATAAATATATAAACATTCTACAAAAAATTTTCAAAGAGCATTATGAAGAAATGATATATATACTACGTCCTCAAAAATCTGTTATAGAAAACGTGGATAAAATGATTGACTGCGGAAATCCTGAACATGGAGGTGCTTATTATGTTTGTCCTAAATGCTCTGCATTTAAATTCGTTCCATTTCGTTGCTACAGTAGATTCTGCCCTACATGCGGTAACAAATATTCTGGATGGGTTATAATAAATTATACAATAAATATTCGGTCATGATATAATATAAAAAAATAGAGAGTGGAAGAATATCATGGCAGGAAAAACACAGAATCATACAGAGGATTTTAAGAAACAAATAGTAGCCCTTAAGCAAAATGGAAAATCAACATCAGAGATAGCTAGAGAATATCAAATAGCAAAATCAACAATAGTAAAATGGGTAAATGATTATAGCTAATAAAGATAAGTGCAATATCAGCGCAATGTGTAGAACACTACATATACCAAGAAGTCTAGTTTATTATAAGAAAAAAGCTAGAGTACTTAATACAAAACTTGAAAATGCAGTTATAGCAGAATTTAGAGCTAGCAAAAACAATTATGGTTCAAGGAAAATAAAAAATGAATTAGCCAAACAAAATGTAGTGGCTTCAAGAAGAAAAATAAGAAAAATTATGGATAAGTACAGACTTGTTTCTAATTATACTATAAAGCAGTATAAAGTTCATAAAACTAGCTGTAATGAAGATAAAACAGAAAATATAGTTAATAGAGAGTTTGATAATAGAAGAGAATTAGAAATAGTAGGCTACTCAGCTGGAGCTAAAAAGGATGCTAGCTTAGTTTATGAAACCTTTATGAATACAAATATAAATTTAACTAAGGTATATTTTATATATGCTATGATTGATAGTGTAAAGTGAGGTATGAAAAAAAAGTAGCTGCCACTTTGTAGGCATATTATTTGCATTAGTTAAAAGTTCTATTTCGTTTAGGGGTTTCCAATAGCTATAAGGATGAGGCCGTAGAAAGTTATAGTAGCCGGCCCAAAGAGAAACACCATAAAGAACACCATTTTCGCCCCATAACCGCAAGTAACGCGGTAACTAGACTTGAAGGTGCGGTTAGGCCTTTTTACTACTTGCTTAACCCATGGAAACTCAGTGGATAAGTATCGTCATTGGTAAGTCCAATAACTTGAGTAACATCAAAATCCCAGCCATTTATTAACTTACACTGCTGACTGGCAAGAGGATAGGAGCTATAACCCTCTGCAATGAATTTTAGGGACTTATTAGGGAATGCTTTAAACTTTTCAAAAGCCATACGCATAGCTAAGATACATGGACCTACAGCTATACAAACTTTGCTTCCCTTTGAGATCTTGACCTCTTCAGAGTTTCAAAGTTTCAGATTTACCGTTTACGACAAGTATATCCCAAAAGAGTATTTTCCTATTAAATAAAAAAAATCCACAGCCTAATCTCTTTTCAGAGCTTAGCTGTGGACTATATAAATGATAACCCATTGCAAATTTATTAACTAGCTAATACCTTTTCTATATCAGCTATGACCATTTTAATTATTTCTAACTTTCCTTGTGCATAATCCTTATCTTCTACCCAATCCATAAATAATTCTATGCATCTTTCAGTTTCCTTGTACTCAATTAATAATTTTTCCAATTCATTATTCACAATATCTACCTTCTTTACCTTTAAAGATTTAACCATTTACTCATTACAAAATAAGGGTTTAAACTTTTTTCAAAATCCACAAAATAATGTGGGTTTGAAACAAAATTGGATTAAAATAAGCTCATTAACACTGATTATTAGGTAAAATAGAAATGTATGTTTTAAAACAAAGATTGATCAAAATTAATTTTTTTTAATTTCTACGCTATTTATTTTTGTAAAAAAGTTTGATCAAATATTTTCTTCAAAATAATAGATAGCTATATTACTTCTTTTTTGCAAATTTTCCATTTCTATTTTTTTGTTATTATCTAAAAATTTATAAAGAAAGATTATATGATTAGTTTGAAAATGTGGACTAAATCGTTCTGATGTGTCTACTGTTATGGATTCAAACATGAAAGTCAAAAAACTAACTAACTTTTCTTTTTTTATCTTATCTCCATTATATATCTCTAATATATTATTTTCAAAATATTCTTCTATTTCCTTGTCTAATTTTAATTTCTCACCATGCTTAGTGAATATCAGTACTCTTCCAATATCTTTAAGCTCTATAATATTTTTTAATAGATTATTTAATTTTTTATTTTTTTTATCAAAATCATAATTTATTACTTTATTTATTTTACCATATCTTTCTTCAATAGTTTTCATTCCTTCTAAATCAAATCTTTCAATATTAATTCTTACTACTTCGTTAAACATATCTATTATATTACTTATACAATTATCTATATATGATTGATAATCAAATCCAGTATTTTCAAATATATCAATGTCATTTGAATACATAATATTATAAGTTAGCCCATTTATAATATCTTTTTCACTCTCTAGAAAGTCATTCCATAAATGGTATATTGCTTTGTCTCCTTCTTCAAGAAACTTTAAAAAATCTTTCTCTTTTCCTTCATATTTTTTCAATACATTTTCTAAATCTTTTATTAATGAAACTTTTAAAATATAGCCTTCTTCATTGTAATACCAATTTTTAAGCCTTAATTTCTCCAGTTTTTTTATTATTTCATATATCATTTTGTTAATAATTTCAAACCATACCTTATGTTTTGGTGTTATGTCAGATTTAATCTCATTAATATTATTTTTAGTCTGAATTACTAATTCCACTGTAGTTATTCCCACTATCTTTCGCCTTTGATCGCTGGTTAGTGAATCAATAAAAATATTTTCCAATCCTTCTGAATCTAAAGTTTTAAATTCAATTTTACTAAATTCATCTTTTAATAACTTCAATTCTTTAAATATTGTGATTGGTATTCCTTTATATTTATCATTTATCACATAGTAAAAATCACTTATCTTACAAATAGAATTCCACTGTTTAAATAACCCATCAAAATCTTTTATTAATTTATTAACAGCATAATTTTGGGTTGATCTTTTACTTATATCTTCTGGTCCATAACACTGATAATATCTTCCTTCTGAAGGAATAAATCCATCATTTTTACCATCTCCATGCATACCAAAGCTCTTTACTTTTTTAAAATCCTTGTTAAATTCTAACATTATGTTGCAAAATAAATCCTCAAAAGCTTGTCCATCGCTTCTTAATATTTTTAGTTTAAAAGATTTTAATTGATCTTCTAAAATATATTTATACATTATATTTCTCTCCATAAAATTTATATATGTATTTTTAAATTCTCATTATCTTCATCTTCAAAAAACAAGTCATAATATTCACAGAATATTACACATAAAGTCTTATATAACTCCTCTAAAGTTTCAACATTTTCATTTTTCTTTTTTTTGCTATTAATTTTTTCTTTCAATAATTTTTTTCTATTTCTAATCTTTTCTAAATTATGTATAATTTTATGTCTTTTCAAATATAAGCTTAATTCATTATACATGAATTCTCCAATTTTTGTCCTGTATATTATGTTGCCTCGTTCATCTCTTTGTAGATGAATGTAATATTCGTCAGTACATGGGTCTATAAAGCCTCTATCCCCCACAATATTTTCATCAGCTGTTTTTCCAACCCACTTATTAGATTTTGATATATTACAATATGGACAACTATACAATAAATTATCATATGTATATTGTAATTTATTAAATTTTTCTTTTGGAGCAAAATGTTCTACATGATATGAATTATATCCTCCACTATATATATCATAATCATCACAGTATGCGCATTTATGTTCAAAATCTATAACTAATCTTTTTTTATTTGAATTATTTGTTATCCACTTTTCTCCTGTGTATGATCTTACAGGTTTTTTATCTTTAATTTTACCCACTATCCTAATCCCTTTCTAAAATTAAATCAATTTTATCTAGTAATTCCATTAATTTATTAGAGTCTAAATCTTTTTTCAATTTATTTGAAAGAGCATATGTTCCGTTTATTGATTTTTCTAGTTTTGAATCTAATTCTAGTAATCTTGAATCAATTTCTTCTGAAGTTCCAGCTAAAGGTAATAATGATTTCAATTCTATTTTCCAATTTTCTCTTTGTTTTTTAAATTTGAGTATTTGCTCAATTATCTTAAAATGTAATTCGGTTCTCTCACATGCTTCATTTAAATATCTATCAAAATCAAATACTTGATATGCATTATATATTTCATTTGAAAATAAATCATCTTCATATGAAGTTAATATAAATATAGGGAAATCATATATCATTTCTTCAAGATTTTGAGCAAATTCAATACCAGTATAACTTGCCAATGCATAAGAAGATAACTTGTAATCTAATATAATACAATCTAAATCATATTCTAGTACATCCTTTAGCATTTCATTAATATCTTCTTTTATCTCAATTTCAATAGGAACAAATTCAAATTTAGAGTATTTATCTAATTTTTCTGGAGATGAGTTTCTAATTCCCTCCATTAACCTTGTAATGATTTGAGTTATTTTACTTCTATCATCATCTATTATACCAATTCTTAATTTTTCTTTCATACTTCACCTCAAAGTGGAAACTTAAATTCCATTCCAAATCCATTTTTATATTCTGTTATTTTATATTTTGCATTATACTCTCTAGTTGTAGATGCAACAATATACATACCCAAACCAGTTCCTATAGGCTCACCATTATTATCATATTTGCTTGTTGTTCCATACTTAAAAATATCATATGGATCTTTAAAAATATCCTCTAATCCTTTGCCATTATCCTTATAGTTCAAAATTATTTCTTTATTAGTTTTTATACTTATTTCTATAATTCTTTCTTTGACTTTCGTTTTTTCAAGTGATTCTATTGAATTTATTATTAAATTATATAAAATACTTTCAAAATCAGAAATAAATATTTTCTTAAATACTTCACTATTATCTAATATCAAATTAACTTTTATTTTTTTTTGATATAGTATTGGTTCTAATACCTCCAATATTTCCTTAATAGTTTCATAGAAATCTTTTTTTATTCTTCTTCTCTTATCCCTCTTAATTTGATTAGTTATAACTGTTATCCATGATTTCAAAAATATATCATTCTTTTTTAAATCCTCTAGGTTTCTTGAAATAAGCATTTTATTTCTCATATTTATTGCCATATCTATAGCTTCAACTCTATTCACTAAAACAGCATTTATTCCTTTTAAATCATGCACAATAGATGTTGTTATTAATCCATTTGTAGATAAAGATCTTAATAGTTTTATTTCAGTAATTAATTCTTCACGTTCTTCTTCAAAATATTGTACTGTCTGGGCTAATATTTTAACTTCTGCTGATGATTCCAATTGCTCCTTTTTATTTTGTATAATATTTTCTTTTTTTTCATTTTCATTTAAAATTTGTTGAGCAATACTTTTCCCTGTTTCTTTTGTTTTTTGCTTCTCATTAACTATTTCAGAATATAACTTCATATTTAATCCTATATGAGCTCTATCTTTTTCAAAGACTGAAATAATATTCAATATAACTTTTTTTAATAATTTAAAATACTCATTTTCTATAATTCCCTCTCTACTAGACTTATCCAATATACATTCATTATCTAATCTAGAAATTAATAAAGTTCCTTGACTCTGTTTATTCCTTACCTGCCATTTCCCTCCTGGATGTGACAAGGCTGCTGGATTTTTAGCTCTTCTAGCATCTATTCCTAGCCAATCAAACGCATCTGCTTCTGGATCTCCATAAGGTCTAACCAAAAAATTATCTCTATAAATTTTTATCCCTCCATGATTTTCAAGCCAAGTCCTCCTATTTCTACTTATTTCTTTATAAAGAAAAGTTTCATTAGAGTCGTCTTTAATGGTTAACTTCATAAAAATATAATTAAATTCAAACTTACCTATCTTTTTTATAGATTCAATTACATTTTTTTCTTTGGTAGACATTAATTCTGATATTGTATAATCGTATTCGAAAACGCCCTTTTTAAAATCTTCAATTGTATATGGATACTTCTTAAATCCATCCATTTCAAAAATTTTTTTAGGAAACTTATTTAAATCAAATTCATTTCTATTTAATGTAATATGAAAATTCTCTCCGTCAAAATTTGCTATTAATTTATAATCATACTCTTGAGTAATTTCATTTTCTATAATCATACATTCATCCGTTAGAGATTTTTGTATACACAATGTATAATCTTTTTGTTCTATTGGCGGTAATAGAAAACCCATAGAATTAACAATTTTAATAATTTCTTGTTCGTCCCATAGATCCCTAAGTCCACTTATCTTCAGTAATGTCCCATTTTCAAGTTTAATTTTATTTTTCTCATCTCGTGTTTCATTTATTTTTTTTATACTATTTACAATTTCCAATGGAATTACATTCACAAAATCTGTATCAATATAATCAAATTCAGCTTCTATCTCATCTAATAGCTTACCTTCTTGTTCAAAATCTTTCCAATCATTAACCCATAAAATCATTTTTTGATTAGATTTACTTTTAGTGTACATCTCACACTTATTTCCTAAACGATCAAGAGAAAATCTGCCTATACCTTTTTCACCTGATCTTATACGTCTTTTTTCTGATTGATATTTTTGTTTTTTATTATCTGTACCAATAGTCATCCAACAATCTTCTATTATTTCCTTTGTCATTCCTGTACCATTATCTAAAATATATATTTCATCATTTTTTATATTGAAGCAAATAAAACATAGCGTTGCATCAGCATCATAAGTATTTTTTACTAATTCTATAATTGCCCCATCTACTTTGGATACACTTTCTCTTCCTAATAGAATTGTAGCTCTTGATGAAATTTTGTATTTCATTTTACCCATAAATTCATCTCCCTATAAAGAAAACTCATAGTTATTTATATCTGATGGTGTTATTCTTAAAGAAACACCGCTAGCATTAATTCCTATCCCTTTTACATAATTATAAAAATCTTCAGATTCCAAAATACTTTTAGCCATCTTTAATGGCAAATTTTTTTTGGCAACAATGTATATTCCCGCATATGGAATTGTCTCCTTGTCCAATTCATATATTTTCACTTCTTTTGTTATTACAGTTGACAATAACAATTTATTTTGATTCAAATGTGCTAATGCCTGGCTTCTTCCATATTCATACCAAGCACTATTTGTATCAGATTTTCGTTTTTCTAATTCATTAGAGAATCGATTTAAATATTTTACAGTTTCGGGATAATTTTGATAAAATTCTAATTCTTGATACCTAATTAACTTCCCATCTACATATTTATATGGAAATATTATTCTCTCATCTTTACCATAAGCAATCCCCCGTGGACTTGTAGCTTTTCTAATTACCTCTTTTTCAATTTTAAACTCATTAACTGTTATAAAACTATCATTTTCTCCAAAATCTTTCAATACAAATGCTTTATTAAGTAGAGTCGCAATTGTTATAGATGCTGTAAAAAAATCACCAAATTTTATTTTATTTTCGTTATTATCTAAATACCTAGAAAAATTCCATTTACACTCTAATTTTGATTTTTCAATATTATATTGAATATTATTTGCTACATCATAATATTCAATATAATTTTTTTTATACCCCTTGTCTAAAATAATAATAGCTGAAGATGTTAGAACCGAAAAGATTTTCTCTGTAGTAAAGTCATATATTGCAACTAAATCATTGAGCATAAACGCTCTTAAATTTTCTCCAAAAACATTTTTAAAAATACTATTTGGTATAAGATATGCTAATTTCCCAGTATCATTAAGACAATTTATACTTGCTTCAATAAAAGCGTAGCAATAATCAAATTTACCATTTTTACATACATAATAATTTTCTCTTACAAATATTCTTGTCTCTATATCCAAATCTCTATAAGTTATATATGGGGGATTTCCTATAACATAATCAAATTTTATACTAAAATTTTCTTTCAAAACGTCCATATTTAAAATTTTCCAACATACATTAAATATATTATATTTCTCAGCAATATTTGATAAAGTTACTATACAATTTTCATAATGTTCCTTATCTATCTCCGCTCCATATATATCGTTTTCCAACCCCATTTTTATAGTATTAAGATCAATTTTTTTATTTAGACAATCTATAATATATCTTTCAACAATAACCTTTAGAATATTTCCATCCCCACATGCATTTTCTATTACCTTTTTTCCGAATAAATTTTCTCTATATCCCACTTTGTCTAATAATTCTATTACTCTTTCATAAGGCGTAAATACCTGACATTTTTTATTCATTAGTCTTCTCCTTAACAATACTATATATAGTTAAAAGGTATTTATATAAAATAATAAAAAACTAATTTTCTTATCATTTTACCATATATTTATTAACTATTACTCTATGTAAAATAATTCTTCTATATTTACCTCTAAAACTTTAGATATCTTCAACACTAGTTCTATATTAGGTGTAATTTTCCCTCGAATTATATTAGATAAATGACTTTCAGATATTCCAATTTTTTTTGCTAAATACTTTGATTTGCGTCCTTGATTATCTAATATTTTTTTTATATTGTTATATACCATATTTACCACCTTTAGTAAAATATTGTTCGTATCAATTAATAATTATAATATTAATTATTATTTTTTTCAATAAAATTAATAATTTATTATATAATTTTATATAATAAATTATATTTTATTGTAATTTTAGTAATGTTGATTTAATTTCTTTGCTATTATTTATAATCTTATTTATTTCCTCTTAAACCCAAAAACTAGCTGAAATATTCAGCTAGTTTTAATAACAACAGAAAAAGTATAAATTTATAATTTATTTACTTTATTTCTGCAAAATATAAAGTTAAATTGTCACTATTACCAAAAAATAAATATGGCACACTGACTGTTTCCGTGATATATAAGAGTTACCACACAATTAATCTCACGGGAGGTCGTCAGTATGCCAAATAAATTTACTAACCATATTGTATCCATTAATGATGAACTTTACAATTACTTAAGTGATGTAAACTATGGAATGAATAAGCCACAATTTCATCATATAACCACTATTATTAATGGATTAATAAATTTAGATGGCACAAAATCTTTATTGAAAATTTCAGAGAATATACTAACAGCTAAAAGTAGTAGCTCTATATATAGATTTTTGAGTCGCTCCAAATGGGACGATAGTCTTATTGATAGAAATCGTATTAACTACTTAAATTTACATTTTAATAAATTGATAAAACCAAAATCCGTAGGATTCTTAGTGATAGATGATACCGTAAATCCTAAAATACAAGCAAAGAAAATGCAAGGGTTAAGCTATAATCATTGCCATACTGAAGGTAAAACTCTTTGGTCTCACTGTGTAGTTACTTCTAATTTTGTTGCAGGGGATATGTCTATCCCTTTAAACTATAAGCCTTATTTTAGTGAAGAAAACTGTAAAAAACACAATAAAACTTTTATGGGCAAATCAGATATAGCTTTAAATTTTATTAATTCTTTTGAAAAACCTTATAACTGCGACAAAATATATTGTCTTATTGACAGTTGGTATACTAGCGAAAAGTTAATCAGCGGCTCGCTTCTAAAAGGTTTTAACCTTATTGGTGCTTTAAAATCTAATAGAAAGATTTCTTCATTAGGAATCACAGTGCAAATTAAAGAATTCGCTAAATATATAGAGCCTTCTACCTTGGATGTAGTTACCGTCGAAGGTACTAAGTATAGAGTATATAGATACGAAGGTAAGGTTTCAAAGTTTGAAAATGCAACAGCCTTAATTTGCTATGAAGTTGATGGAGATAAATTCAAGGCCCCTGTATACCTAATGTCTACAGACGTAGAACTTAGCAATGAAGATATAATAAAATATTATCTAAAAAGATGGAGTATTGAAACTAACTACAAATATCTTAAAACACACTTAGGATTTGATGAATATAAAGTTCAAGGAATACTCTCTATCGAGAGGTACTTTCTGCTTACATTCTTAGCAATCAATTTCCTAGAGATTTATAGGTTGTATCATTTTAAGGATTTTGAAACCATTGGCGATACTATAAAATCTGTCAAAAGCCTAGTGGCTAAAGAACTAGTGTATTTTGTTTATGAACAAGCTAAAAAAGGAGTGTGTGAAGTTTTTTCTTATTGTTAAAGCAAATCGAAGGTTTTAATACATTTCTTGAGAGTGTGAAATTTTTTCTGTAAAT
>DINW01000054.1 GCA_002423705.1 Clostridium sp. UBA5530 | reverse complement strand
CAACAATCTGGCAGATACACCCCTTTAGAGAGGGCAATACCAGAACTTGTATTGTATTTGCGGTACTACTGGCAAAACACCTTGGATTTGAAGTCAACCATGAGCTCTTTAAAACCCATTCGGCTTATGTGAGAAATGCCTTGGTGTGGGCATCGCAAGGAATTTACTCGAAACACGAATATCTTGAACGAATTTTTGCCGATGCAATATTAGGCGATAGCCTTAACAATGAAGGGGTATCCTCTACTGTCACAAGCAAGTACGAGAACATTGGTGAATATAAGGTTAAAGATTATGTGGAGCGTCCACATGAGTACGTGAAAGGTAAGGAAATGCGTAACAATTAAAAGAAGGTGGTGTTTATAGTGGAGAAACAGAATAATGCTGGTGCAATAGCTTCCAATGCTGGCGATGACTTTCATCTGATTTGGGCGGGTAAAAAATTATTAGATATATTGAAACCTAATAGTAAGCTAACAGCAATATCAGTTGAAGGTCCTACATGGGCAGACTCAATAGAAATTGAGGACGAACAAAAACTTTATTCTATTGACTTGGCCGAGTATTATGGAGGAATAGATTTTGAACAAGCTAATAGTGTTATTTTCTCGCAGTTAAAGTATAGTGCTTATCAAACGGATAAACCGTGGACAGCATCTGGATTGTGTGCGAAGACAAGTAAAACAAAGGATAATTCCATTATCCATCGCTTGGCCGATACGTATAATGGATTCCATACTCAGTTTGGAGATGTTTCAGAAAAGCTAACGCTAAAATTGGTTAGTAACCGAAAATTACATCAAGAGTTTTCGGCACATATCGGTGAATGCATAACTCTTCTTAAAGAAACAGGATATAAACGAACTGGGGATTTACTGAAAAATGTATCAACTGAATGTAAAAAGGATATTGAAAAATTACAAAAAGCTTCCGGTCTTACATCGGCTTCCTTTATTAAATTCTTACTAATCTTAGATTTTGACGATTGCGGTACCAACATTCGGAGTATTCATAGGGCTGAAATTATCCAGCAGTTAGGCAAATGGAGTACAGGTAATTTGCGTAGCAAATATGATTCTTTGATTAAGCATATTAGAGAAATGATGATGCCTGAAAGTTCCATCGGATTTCCCATGGATAGAAACTATGTATTAGCCGCATTAGATACGAGTAGCAACGAGCTGTTTCCTGCTCCATCAAAAATAGAAGATTTAAAAAATGGATATATCGAACGTAATTTAAGTAATACGATTCTTGATAGCGTTCAAGATAGCCAGAAAAATATTATTTGCATTCAAGCAACTGCAGGCATTGGCAAGACAACATTTGTAAGCCATATCAAGGAACTATTGCCAGAGAAGTCTGTGTCGGTTTTATATGATTGCTATGGAGGCGGTGCTTTTTTACAAGAGAGTGAGCGTAGGCATCTAACAGGGGTAGCTATCCCGCAAATCTGCAATACCTTAGCAACAGAATGTGGAACAGAATGGCTTATTGGTAACCCGACGCATGTTTATGAATATTGGAGACAGTTAAACCAACGATTAGAATCTGCCTTGTTTTATGCAAAACAACAAAATCCTGATGCCGTAGTAGCAATTATTATTGATGCAGCTGATAATGCTATGATTGCCTCAGATTTATTTAACGAAGAATGCTTTTTAAGGGGACTGTTGCGACAGGTTCTCCCCGAAGGGGTGTTTTTGATTGTTACTACAAGAACAGAAAGAACTCATTTAATTCCATTCAATGACAAACCGATGACTATAGATCTACCGGCATTTAATCTTAATGAAAGTTCACAGCATATTCGTTCTGTGTTCAATGATGCAACCGATGCAGAATGCAAAGAGTTTCATTTGCTTAGCGATGAAAATCCTCGTATGCAGTCATATCTATTATCAGGAGCTTTGTCGATAGCTGACATACTGTTGCAGATAAAACCAAATGGCAAAACTATGGAATCATTATTTAAAGGATTTGTTAGCGCAGTCAAAGTGCAATATGATAAGCTGATAGACGTAGATATGCTGTTTGCGGCATTAATTAACCTACCAAGACCTATTCCAATCGGAGTGTTTTGCGAGTTGCTTTCCTTAAGCCAAGATGCGCTCCTAAGTATTAGTGTGGAATGCCATCAAGGCTTTTATATGGATAATACAAACATCTTACTTAAAGATGAAGATTTTGAAACATACTTAAGAACTCACCATAATGACAATACAATGGCATTTCAAAATATTGCGGATTATATGTATGCCAATAGAGCAACAAATCCATACTGCGCCAGATATGTACACATTTTTATTGATAAGGCAAATGATTTTGAACGACTAGTCCAAATTGCTTTAGATGAAAAAATCGATGATTCCGATATCGGGTTGGTGCAAGTTAATCAAGCAATGAAACATCGCATACAATTTGCCCTCAAGAGATCAGAAATGAAAATCGCTCCAAACCAACTGTTGGCATGCAAATTGGTTTATCGATTAATTGATTATAATGCTAAAGAAGATGCACTTAATGAATTTTTAAGGAATGCACCTAATGAGGCAGTTTTGTATTGTGATGAGATGTCTGTTTATAATGTTTTTCATACGGAGGCACATGATTTTGACAGCTTAGCAAAATCTGCACTTGTGTTTTCGCATTTACCGTTCTACCATACAGATGTTCGCCAATACATAAAAAGTTATTTGGCAAATGTTGAATTTTATTTCAATAAGGATGAAAATGAGCGTGGATATCACTCACGGCCAAGTACAAATAATATAGTTGATACAGCTGAAGCGATGTTAAGATTAGGTGAAACACAAAAAGCTGTAAATTTGCTCTGCGGTTGGAATCCCAAAAAAGTTACCACAAAACATATTTTTAGAATTTTTCTTAAACTCTTGAAGAATGAAGATGTTAGCATCTGTAATTTATTGCTTACACAAAAATGGTCAAGTCCTAACAAACTGGCAATTGTATGTGCGTATATCTCATTGGGTAAAGAGCCGCCCCAAATATTTGTGGAGTATCTTGTAAAACTATTTGGGAAAATTAATCTCATTCCAGCGACTCGTTTCAGCTATAGGCAGGTACTCTTATTTACAGAATACATTTTTCATACCGAAAGTGCGGACTTTGCAGGAAAATTATTAGACAAGTTCTCTGTAAACAATAAATTTTCTAGAGTCCCATCTGTATATATGGAAGAAGAAAAACAAGAATTTTTATATGTGCTACGCTATCATGCCCTAAGGCATATATGCAAAGAAGAACAGATAACATCGAGTGATTTATGGGAAAGTAAAGAAAAAGCGGCATCAAAACAGGATACAGAAAACAAGAAATCATTTAAGCAAATGGTTGATTTCCTATTTCCGCTTTATTTGTTGCGGCTAAATTGTATTCAAAATAGTAATGGACTATTAAATGTATGCAACAAAACGCTATCTGAATTGGAACGATCAGCATGGAGTTTCCATACATACGAGAAGCAACAATTGTTAGAAGCAGGATTGCTTGTATTTGTTGAATCAATTTCGTATGCAGATTTTACTCAAAAAGAATTTAAGGATTTAATAAGCAAGGTATTAAGTGTGTGCAATACTGCACCTCAATTTAAAACAAAGCTATTAGATAAGCTCGTATGCAATAAAAATGCCTCTATGGCTGCATTGGTAATATTGAGTGATATTGATAGTAATTATGAAAAATATCCCGCTTCAGCAAGAGACATGTCCGAGGTTTATTTAACTTGTGCTCAAATAGGAAGACAAATTCAAAGTGATTTAGGAGTTAAATATTTCAAAAAAGCAATAGAATGTACAAAAGGATTAGATTACGAAGCCTATAGAAAGCTTTATCTTTATAAGTCGTTGGCAGATAAAATAGGAATGGCGGATATAGACAATCCTAAACTTGCATATAAAATCATAAGGTTGTGCGAGGATTTTTGCCGAAAAATGGGAGATGAAAAGAACTTCCCATATAAAGAGTCTATAGGGTCAGCAGCTATCATATCTCCTAAAAGTATTTGGGGGTCACTTTGTCGTTTAGATGATAGAGACGATCATAATGGATTTTCGCTACAAGATACTACTTATATTGCACTCACTACACTATTAAGCGCAGATAAAATTTCTATTGAAGAAACTGCATCTTTAATGGGTATATTACTCCCTGATTTATCATCTCAATACAACGATTTGGTGGATATACTTTTAGAAAGAATATCAAAGGAAAAACCATCTCGACAAAAACCAATACTGGAAATTTTGATACATGATGTTTTATATAATATTCCTATGGATGAAAAGGAATATAGAAGTAAGAGGATAGTGGAGTATTTAGACTCAAATCTATTGTCTCCCGAATTAGGTACAGATAAAATCAAAGCTATACATAGCTTTTTGCAGCAAATCCAAGATAGAAATCATGTTGAGTTTACTTCAAAAACTGAGCAGACAAATCGTATTGATATAAAGCAATTTTTATCTGAAGTTCATGTTTCATCTCAGGAAATACTTAGGGACAGACTCCACTTACTATCAACAGCAGATAAAGAATTATTTGTAGCAGAGTGGTTGGAAAATCTCTCGCCTGATCAATATGTAACTTCGCTACAATGGCTATTAGAGATTGTGGCAAATGATTTTTATCGCTATGGAAGCAATAAAATGCTAATAAACATTGCTGGTTTTGTAGACAGTAGAAAAGAATGGCCCTCAATAGAAAAATGGCGTAGCGACACTTCTATGCAAAAATACTATATAGAATTATTTGGGAAAGAATTGCTACATCTATATGATGGCTATGAGGAGACTTACAGGTCATTATTAACAATTTTTCCAGCCAATGCTCAAGTGCAATATGAAGCTTTCTTAAGTTACGTGGCAAATCATACTGGATTGTATGACGAGCAACTGGTAAAGGTAATTTGTCGAATGTCTGATGTTCTTTCTTTGGAGGGAGCAATAAAGTTATTAAATTGGTCAACAGACAATGAAATGTTATATCTTCATCCTGCATCAGGAGACGGAGTGGAGTATGCTAGCGAGATAATAGCCAATGAAAATATTAGTTATCCGGTTGAATGCTTTATTTGGCGATTGTTAGGTCATAAAGATAAAGGGATTCGCTGTAAAGCAGCACATGCCTTATTGCGTGCTAGTAAGCTTGGGAATTTAGAGTTGGTAACAAATATCTCACAATTGTACCATACACAAATACCAAAATCCTACATGGATGAAGACAACTATTTTTTCTTAGAATCAGCACGAGTTTGGTATCTGGCGACCTGTTTACGTATTGCAAAAGAAAATCCGATATCGTTGATTTCCATATATCCGTTTTTTAAATCTATTGCATGTAGTGGCGAAGTAGTGCATGCCTTGCAAAGAAGATTGGCAAGAGAAATTTGTTTATTGCTTTCACCACATTGTGACACAGATGGAATGGCACAACTTGATGTATGTGATAAATGTATATCCAGTAAAAATATTGATAACACAAGAAAATATCAACGAGAAAACACAGGAGACTCAGAAAAATGGAAATTCAATTTTGATACAATGGACACATTGCGATACTGGTATGATGATGTCGCTGAAATATTTGGATGCACACAAAATGAAGTGGCTAATGATTGTGATTATTTTATTGCACAATTCGGGATTACAAATGAAAAATGCAGAAAATGGAGTAAAGAATTTTTAATTCAACAGGATTATAGTAAGACATATAATGATCATGGTACTATTCCGACGGTTGAAACGCTTGAGAAATATGCAGAATGGCACGCAATGTTCTATGTAGCGGATAAGTACCGTCAGACTAGAGAAACAGTTGAAAATGATTATAAAACCTATAATTCGTGGCTAAAAGGATATTTACCGGGAAAAGATGGATTGTGGTGTTTTGAATTCCGCAGTCATGTTCCGCTACTCCCATTTCTTTGGGATTTTACAAAAGCAGTAGAAAGCAAACCAAATCCACACTATGTTATTCCAAAGAATTTGCCAAAGTCAATGATTGAGCATTCATTAGGAATTTCGTTGGATATGAGGTATTCAGCTCATTTTCAACAAAGCAACCGATATATTCGAGTACAAAGTGCTTTTGTGGATAAAGAAAATATTCATAAGCTAGTCAATGAATTTCATAAACCCCACACAGAATTTTTTGACTTTTATCATGATGCTGACGGATATAGATACAGCAAAAAACCTGCATTTTTCCTTTATCCAACATGTGATACTATTACCACTTTCCCAGACTATGCACTAGATAAAAAGGATTTATTATTAAAGGATTATCTTACTGCATCCAATTATTTGATCGGATTGTCACAGGATTTTGAAAAGTGTTTCAAGTTATCAAGAGATAAACAAATTTTATATACAAGAGTATGTAATGATCAGAACGTTCCTGTTCAGATGTATCATTGGAGCGAGCCTGAAAATGAAAGTGGATATGAAAAACATAGCACTTATGGAAATCTGGTAAGTATAAAAAAGGAATGTTTGCTGGAAAAACTAAAAGTAAAAAACCAGGCTATTGTATTCGAGGTTTTAATATCATTTGAGGATGACAGCTATAGGTTTTATGGAATTCCAAGTAAAGGCATTAAGAAAAAGTATTTTTATGTTATAGATCCAGATGGCGATGGAAACTTAACTTTTCTACTAGAACAAGAAATTGCTAATGAATAGTTTTAAGACAATAGGAAACATATTATGGACTACTATATATGGTATCTGTTTCTTTCAAAATTTATCGAATAATTACTTTGAAAGTGGTGTTTTTGTAGTGTATTATGTAATGAAGTTTGAAAATCTTAAGAGTAAACTACTCAACCAACCCTTGAAGCGATAAAACAGATGACATGAAATCATGTTAAAATTGCACGAAAATATGCTGAAATATGCATGAATAATACGATTTTATTGTTAAAAATCACTAAAAACCCAGTTGATTTATTCCCTGTTACAAGGCACGTTGAGACGGTAGTGCTGATGTCAAAATCGATGTAACAACTAAATAGATTCTTTCAATTTTAAATAAACCCTTGCTTTTTCAAAAAAACTCTTGCAGGTTTTACCCAAAAAGAAACCAAAAGAGAACCCAACAAAAGGTAAGGTTAGAGGTAGGAGCTCCCAAAAGAGCTCCTGTTCTTGGTTAATCAATGAACTACCTAAACCAACCCCAAAAGCACCGCAGGTACCGAAAATAGGTAGCAGCTAAGCTGCTGGTGGTGGGTTTTAAATAGAATTTGATAGTTGATTAGAAGATGATTTTCAGATGATTTTCAGATGAATATCTAAGGTGAAATTTTGAAAGACTATTTTTAAAATTAAAAAAGGTTTGCTTTAAAAGAGGTATTTGCTACTGTGTTTTTGAGGAGATTTTTCTGCGAGACTTTTTTTAAAAGGGACGGAGGAATGAGGGGTTGAAGGGTGTAAAATTGCGAGAGTATTTTTATACTAGACAATCGAGATGTATATGAAGATAGAAATCAAGTTCTAATAGAACAACTTGAGAGAGTTTAGAATTTCTCATTTAATTATAGCAGAGGATGAGAGAGGTGTTCACACTGCATTTATTGTAGTAGATGAACAAGGTATGCACTATTCTATTTTATACACCAGTTTATGAGTATAAAATAGAAATATCATAAATAACTTGGGCATATTCTCACAAAACGGGAAACTTTTAAAATACTAATTAACTTATTTTCGTGAATGCAGAAATCCTGGGATTTATACACTCAAGGGGGGGGTTGAACATCAATCTAAGCCCTATTAGCAATTTTGAGTCTTGAAAAATGGTGAAAATATAGATGACATAGGTGATTTAATTATAAGTTTATTCATCTATAATCATATAAAATGAAGGGGAAAAGAAAAAATTGTTTACTTTAATGACAAAAGAATCTGCGTATGAAATAGCACAATGGACATATGCAGGTATTTATTCATGTTATAGTTTTGATGGAAGTGATGAAATATTAGAGGAACTTATGAATGGAGAATACTATGTGGCTTACGATAATGAAAATAATATTCTGGGCTATATATGTATTGGTAAATCCGCTCAAATACCAACGATAGAGGAAAAAGTATATATAGATGAAACAGTTTTAGACATCGGACTTGGATTAAATCCATTATTATGTGGAAATGGGTTGGGTAGTGAATTTTTGATGGAGTGTATTTCTTTTGGGAAGCAGAGGTTTAATGCAAGTAATATAAGGCTTACTGTAGCTTCATTTAACCAAAGAGCAATTAAAGTCTATGAGAGAATTGGATTCAATTACAGCCTGAGCGTTCATCATTCTAAATCTAATAAGGAATTTTATATTATGCTATATACTGTACAATAATCAGACTTTTTTAATGAGGCAATAGGGGAGAGTAGATAGATTTGCGTAATTAAAATTTTATGACAAATTGCAATAACAAACTGAACTAATTCCTATTTATGCTTCAAATGCTTGAATTTACTTAGATTGTATATATTTGATCTAGGTTTTATTAGTATATCTAAAAGATATCAAACGATACATTAATTTTAGTGAATCGCCGTGTACTGAGCAGTACGCACGGTGGTGTAAGAGGACGGAAAATAAAATAATTATTTTCCTCCTACTCGCTTGATTTTAGAAAATTACAAATTTATCACATATACTGTATATTTTTTATACTTGAATTCCTATAAATTAAATCATTTCTTCTACTGAAATTTAAGGGATTTACAAAATTTGTTTTCTAAATCACTTGAAGAAAATACAACAAGCGCCACTTTATTTCAACAACTTCTGTTTTAAGGTTCAAAAAAAAATACCTAAATAATAACACAAAAACAACAGTAAAATTCACAGGAATTATTGCTGTTGTTATCACATCATATGTAAGGTTTACTTGACACAACGTGAAGTTAATATTATGCTAATAATATACGGTAAACATTACGGGAGTGATACTGAATGAAAAATAAAATAAAACAATTTCGTGAACATTTAGGACTAACTCAAGAACAATTGGGTAAACTTATAGGCGTATCGAGACAGGCAATTAACGCTATTGAAACAGAAAAATTTGAACCCTCTATATGGTTGGCCTATGATATTGCAAAAGTATTTCACAGTACCATAGAAGAAATTTTTCTATTTGAAGAAAGTGAAAGAAAATCAAGAGCAGAGCAAAGTAGAGGTGTAGTTTAAATGGCATTAAGGCAAATAAGGTTGTATGATGATGAAATATTAAGGAAAAAAAGTAGGGTAGTTGAAGTTGTAGATGATAAAATAAGACAAATATTAAATGATATGGCTGATACTATGTATAATACAGAAAATTGTGGTGGATTGGCTGCCCCACAAGTAGGTATATTAAAGCGATTAGTTGTAATAGATATGGGACAAGGACTTATAAAATTGGTAAATCCAAAGATAATTAAACAAGAGGGAATGCAAGAAGTTATAGAAGGCTGTTTGAGTATTCCGAATAAATGGGGTAAGTTAATAAGACCTGCAAAAGTAACAGTACAAGCATTGAATGAAAATGGAGAGAAAATTATATTGACAGGTATAGGAGATTTAGCAAAATGCTTCTGCCATGAAATAGACCATTTAGAAGGTATCCTCTTTACTGATTTTGTTACTGAATATATAAAGTAATATCATTAAACCTAATCGAAGTATCAAAGTATCAAATACAATAATAATACTAAACTTTTATTATTTAAAATAAATTATATCCTCTCGTACATAACATTTGCCACGGAATTTGGGGACGCAAGAAATGGAGTGGCCGTTAATCAGTGGAAATTGGTAGATATATACATTGATATTGCATATAAAAAATCGAAAGCTCCTAGAAAAGATTTTACTAGAATGGTTGATGATTGCAAGAAAAATAAAGTAGATATTGTAATTACAAAAGCCTAAGTTGATTTGAAAGATGATTTATATAACAAGAAGGCGAGAATATTTATGGAAAACGACTTGATTCTAAATTTACATAAGCTTCATACTACAGAAATGGGTGTTGATAGAATTAAACGAAATTTGCAAATTGATGTAGAAGATGTGGTTAAATATTGTCATGATATAATAGTGAATGAGGATGCCCTTATTGAATGCAAAGGAAAAAACTGGTATGTTTATTTTGGAAATATAATAATAACGGTTAATGCTCACAGCTACACAATCATTACAGCACATATAGGCAAGAGATGATTTACAGAGTGGAGGAAAAAGAAGGGTTTACCGTTATAGGTCAATCAGTTGAGTTAACAAATTTCCAACAAAAAATATCAGTATAACTACTGAGTTTTGGAGAACATTTAATTACAAATTAAAAAACAAATATATCTTACAAGGTATAAATTGGATTAAATATTCTTTTATTTTTGTGCCATTCCTAAAAGCATGACAATTCCAGATGGTTTTATAGAAAGGAAAATCAATGAACATACATATTTAGTAGTAGAATATCATGGAGCGACAAGCAAAATATACGACACTTATAGTGCAATTTATAATTAATTTCTCTTATGGAGGGACGTACAACAATAGTAGTAGCCCATAGAATCACTACAATAAAAAATGTTGATATAATTTGTGCCATAAAAAATGGAACTGTTGTAGAACAAGGTACCCATGATGAATTAATTAATAATAATGGATATTATAAAAGGTTCTATATGCTAGAAACTAATAACAAAATATGCTATAATTTGGAATAAACATTGTAGTATCATAGTAAGTGATAGAACCCATACCGTGACATAAAAAGCAGCTTCACATCAACCTTGGAAGCTGCTTTTTAAATAAAATCCTTATTTTGAAAGTAAATATCAAAAAAGGGTTTAAATATATAAAGGGGGAAAAGTAAAATGGCAAGAGTTTATGGAATTAAAAAGAAGTTGTCACTAAATAATGTTGACGGAAAAACAATAAAGGAAATCATTGGCAATGAAGATTTGGTAGATGTTATTGGGCGAATGGAAAATTTGATTGACTCTGATATGATGCATGAGATTTTAGATTCATGCGCTTGCGGAGGAGGACAGGAATTTTTAAAACAATGCAAAAAGATTGGAAAAGACCTCGCTGGTAAGCCATTAGATGAAAAAGTAGACTATCTGAATAACAATATTTTTCATTCAGAAAAAATTACTCTCAACGGGAACAATTTATTAACAGGAACTTTTTTATACAAAGAAGATGAAAAATACAAATGCGTCTGTTCCGCTGTGGTAAAAAAGGGCATGGCGGTTTCAGATCTTACAGAGGATACTGATAATCGGACTATGCCGCTTTCCTATTGTTTTTGTTGTGCTGGATCATTTCGACGTCACTTACAGTTACAATTAGGGGTTGAGTTGAAAACAAAAGAAATTGTTTCATCTCCCATTAACAGCAAGGGACAAAAACCTTGTGAGTTTATTTTTGAGATAATATAAAATAATAAATCGTAATGTGTGTAAATGAAAATTGAGTATTTAAAGTGTTTATCATAGGATACTTGAACATTTTATAATGAGATTATTGAGTAAAAAGTTACAGCAGGTACATTTAGATACCTACTGTCACTTCTCTCTAGATCATAGATACTCAATAGAAGGGATTATGTCCTGGAAAATATATTAAATATTGCTATGAGTAGGAAGAGCTTTGTAGAAATCTTATAATAGTTACTCTACTGGAGTCACGGAAAGGGAGCATCCATAGAATTGTGTAAATCAATTCTATGGATGCTCATTTTTTCTCTTAATTCTTCTTGCATAGCCTGTACTTTGCTTATAACTATTATATTTAATTAATCTCTTTATAGATTTATATTTCATTTCTATGCTCATTCTTAAAACTACATTTCTAATTATGTTTACTACATTTCTTACTTATGAGATTTTAATCTATTACAAATTTTATACTTAGGATAGTATTACTTTTAGCACACTAGGATATTATTGAATATTATTAATAAAATGTATATAATAAAATAAAAAGGTATTGAAAACATTTTTTTACTGTGATACAATTAATTTGAAATTTGAAATGCTTTATTTTTGAATAACATTTAGAAAAAAATCGAAATGATGGTGTTGAGATTGAGTTTACCCAATGTATTTAAAGCATTAGCAGATCCAGTTAGACGAGAGATTTTGTTAAAATTGAGGCAGAAACGTAAGATGTCTGTTGGTGAGATTGTTGATGAGTTTAATCTTTCAAATGCAACAATTTCATATCATCTATCTCAATTGAAGAAAGCTGATTTAGTGTATGAAACTAGGTATCAAAAATATATTTATTATGAAATTAATGCTTCGGTTTTTGAAGATGCAGTAGTTTGGCTTATGCAATTTGGTGGGGGCAATAGTTATGGACAAGAGAAAAAATAGAAAAACATTATGTATAACAACTTTGGTATGCTTTGTAATGTGTCTTATGTATATCATTGTTGAGAATAAAACTGGGAGTAGGTATTCATGGATATGGTGGGAGTGGGGCTTTATATCTTGTGGTATTAATATAATTCTTAATATAGGACTCAGTTTTAAAGTATGCAAAGAACAAGGAGCTAAGTATTTGGTGAAGTTAGGAAAATGGATTATGCCACTTACAAATATATTATACTATTCCATAGCGATATATTGCTCCATAAATTCCATTCCTATGTCAACTGAACAAGTAACATGTGTGTTTATAGGAATGATATTTATTATAAGTGGAAATTATTTTCCTAAAAATCATATTAATCCATATATAGGTATGAAATTTCCGTGGTTACTCTCTGATGAAATAAGTTGGAATAAAACACATAAAGTAGCAGCATATACATGGATATTTGCAGGGATACTAATGATTTTATATCCATTTTTGAAAAAAAAGTATTTAATTTTCCCATTAATTGTTTTGTTAGTAGGTATCATTCCACTAGTATACTCATTGATTCTAGTAAAAAGTAAAAAGAATAAGGGGGATATTAAATGAAAAAAAATGTAATTATTGGAAGTGTTATTTGTTTTTGTACTATTATTATCTTTTTGGCGTTTTATAATAAATTACCAGCCAATGTACCTATTCACTTTGACAGTAGTGGTAATGCTAATTCAACGTGGCCAAAGGAAGCGGTGGTTTTTGGGGTTCCAGTAGTCGCCATATTGCTTAACATGATAGCTGCATACTCTCTTCAAAAAAAAGAAGAAAAACGTACATTTATGTATTATATTATACCTGCAATTGCTGTTATTACAACGATTGTAATTTTAATACTGGCATTGTAATTCAAAATAATCAAATGAGTGACAATTTTTAGGGAAAGTTATGATTTATATTTTTTCATCTTCATTTCGAAATTTTTCGAAATGAAGATGAAAAATGAATACACTCTATTTAATTTAAGGAGAAATGCATGTTTGAAATTAAAAATTTGGTAAAAATATATCCTAATGGAAAGTGTGCAGTTAACAACTTAAATATGAGAATTGAGGATGGAGATATTTATGGATTTATAGGAAAAAATGGCGCTGGAAAAACCACGACTTTGAAGGCATGCTTTGGAATAATTCCAATAAATAAAGGCGAAATTCTTTTAAATAATGAATCAGTTCTCAATAACCCTATTAAGTGTAAAAAGGAGATGGCATTTGTTCCAGATTTTCCTTTAGCTGAAGAGTATATGACAGGTGTACAATATCTCAATTTTATATCTGATATATATGAAGTTCCCAAAATCATAAGAATAAAAAATATAGAATATTATTCTACTGTATTTAATATGGAAAATAATTTAAATAAACTAATCTCATCTTATTCTCACGGAATGAAACAAAAAATTGTTTTAATTGCAGCATTTATTCATAATCCTAAATTGCTGGTTTTAGATGAACCTTTTATTGGACTTGATCCACAAGCATTTATTACCCTCAAAACAGAGATGAGAGAATTGTGTAAGAGGGGAGGTGCAGTTCTATTTTCTAGTCATATTTTAGATGTTGTAGAAAAAAATTGCAATAAAATAGCTATTATGAAAAATGGGGAAATTATAGTATCAGGATTACTTAAAAATATTATTGGGGACAAAAACTTGGAACAAGTTTTTGTGGAGTTGAATGGAAATGAGAATTAGCTGGTTATTATTTAAAAACTATATTATAAATTTCACAAAGTATAACGAACTTAAGTATGGCTCAAAAAATCATAACTATAAATATGTATTACAATATATATTTATAGTTATAGCTATTTTGACTACTGGCATATTATGCGAAAACAGATTATGGAATATAATGTCTAAAATTTACACAAAAGATATGCTACTAGATTGCATATTGCTACCTATGGTCTTTGGAGCAACTTTCTTTGCCATATGTTCAAGTGCTATACATGGGGTAGGAATTTTATACTTAGATAATAATTTGGAAAATTTATTTTCAATGCCAATAAAAGTATATGAAATTGTTGTATCGAAATTTATTATAATATATTTTTACATAGTATTAATTAGCTTAGGCATGATTTATCCGGTAATAATATATTATGGGATACTTGAAAAAGCATCATATTACTTTTTTATTATAGGATTTATAGATGTAGTTATACTAACAATTGTTCCAGTGAGTTTAGGAATATTTTTAGGAATACTTATTTATAAAATATTTAAAAATTTAATATTAGGCAACTCCAGATTTAAGATTTTTTTAGAGGTTGGGATATTAGTTGTACTAATTTGTTTAGTCGGGTTTGGAAGCTCTGAACCAGAGCTTATAGGACAGATTTTTTTATCATTAAATCAAAAGTTAAGTACAAGCACTGAAACATTACAAAAACTTTTGGAATTAGACTTAGATGTATTGGTGCCTTTCTATTTAGAAAGTAGTGTTCTAGGATTTTTAAGTTTATATGTAATTAATAATACATATAAAAAGACTTATTATAAATTAACATTGAGGGCAGATTCAGCTAAGAAGTATGAAATAGGTAACGTGAAGTACCATACTAAAGTATATACTTTAGTACAAAGAGAAAGGAAAAGGTATTTCTCTATCCCTATATATGTAATAAACACTATGTTAGGGGCTATATTTGTTTTTATATATGTACTTGAAAGCATAGCTATGAAAGATACTGTAAAGTCTTATTTTGTTTTACTTGAACAATATTTAGGACACTCAGTTCCAATTGGTGTGTGCAATGCATGCATAATAACGGCACTTATCATTTTGACAAATACAACATATGCCTGTATTTCTATTGAGGGAAAGGGATATGAAATAATTAAGTCATACCCCATAAAAGAAAAGGAATTTTTAGGTTCCAAGATAGTATCACATCTTTTATTAACGATTCCGGTAATAATTATTGCTAATATAATAGAAACAATAATATTCAAATTAAGCATGAAAGAATGTGTAATCGGATTTTTACTACCAATTTCTTTTACTTACTTTACAGGTATGTTAGGATGCGTTTTGAATATTACATTTCCCAATTTTAATTGGAAAAATATATCTTTTATTGTAAAACAAAGCATTGCCGCAATTTCTAGCGTATTTTTTAGTATAGGAGTAGTAGGAGTGAGCTTTTGGGTTATGTTTAAAAATTTTAATGATAATTTAATGGAAGCAATATATTGCCTAGCAATGCTGATGATAGTAATAGATATAGGTGTTTCAATACTGTTAAGTTTAAGGGCGAAAAAGGTATGTGAAAATTTACAATTAAAATAGAACTTGAGGGAACGGAATAGGGGGGGAACATTGTGAAGAGATTTATGGAAAAACCCATTGTATTGCATTGGGATATGCATCAAAATTCGAAAGAAGAAAAGCAAAGAATAGCAGAAAAAATTCAAAACTTAGCTCCTATAAAACTTAGGTTTATAAACTCTTGTTGCTCAGATGACTGGAAAATAATTGAACAATTCTTATATAAGAAGTCTGCTATCCAGCGGTTTCAAGTAGAATATGACTTCTTACAATCAGATATTCCCAAATGTTTACGTATAGATTTTCAGAATAAAGTAGAGATATTACCTAAATGTGAGGGTGATTTTAAGTTAAATGATGATCTTATCAAAAAAATAAAAAATTTGAGTAATATTAAGTCAATGATGCAAATACTTTTTTATATTACTCATGATAATGTAACTGATTGTGTACAGATAATAGATCATGTTCAAAGAATAAATCAGTTAAACTTTTGTATTAAACTAGATAAAAAAGCTGAAAATGAATTGATTCATACATCAAGATTACATCAGGCTATAGTACAAATATCAAAATTATACGAAAAATATCCAAGTATTAATCTAATATCATATGACGATGAGAAGATTATAAAAGATATTCTTCCACTTCAATATTATTGTCACGCAAATATGTATATAAATAGTGAAGGAAAAATTGCTTTTTATAATTTTTTACCATTTTATGAGTGTGGAGTATTGAAGACAGCAGATTCTTTAGAGCAATCATGGGATAAATTGTGCAAAAACCATATAGGAGACTTGGACAGGATTCTGGAACATCCTAGATATTGGTTGAAAAAATTAAACGGGAGGTGAATTGAGTGAAATTATATTTCACTGGTATATTTGAATTATTTACTCAGGAAAATTGTTATTTTTTAATCAATAAAAAATTAGATACAATCATTCCCATAAACGAAAGCTTATGCAAAATTTTGAGAGAATGTAATGAAGGAAAAGAGATAGACTACACAGTACTTAGTCAGGAGCTATTAAATATTCTTATATTTAATAGAGTAGTGGGGGTGGTGCAGTGAAGGTAATTTTAGTTAATACGGATTTTATGCATGATACAGATAGACCAATTCAACCACTTACAATGTATACTATAGCTGGAATAATAACACCATTTGTAGATGAGGTAGAAGTTGTAGAACCAATGAAGTATAGATTGGGTTATGAAAAAACAACGCTATTAGAGGTACTAAATGAAAAAATCAAGGATGCAGAATTGATAGCCTTTACAGCAAATACATTTTCATGGGCAGAAATATCTAGATTAACCAAAACAATCAAGGAACTAAATAATAGAATAAAAATTGTAGTTGGAGGTATACATGTTTCGTATTTTTATAAAGAGATTTTGATAAAAAATCCGCAAATCGATTTTGCTTTAGTTGGTGAAGCGGAAGTTGCATTCCCTAAATTGATTCAATATTTGAAAGGAGAAAATGGTTTGCAAGATGTTCCTAACCTTAAGTATGTATTCGATGGACAAGTTATATCAAACAGAAATGCACCGCTGTTTGATTTTGAGAATGAAACAGTTCCACTACCAAGATATGATTTAACAGAAAAAAACTTTTTTGATAGATTTACATTTGAGGCATCAAAGGGATGTCAAGGTAATTGTAGATTTTGTTCAATCTTTTATAAGAGATGCTGGAGAAAGTTTCCGGTAGAGACTGTGTTAAGACGATTAAACGAATTCAAAAAATATTTGGATACAAGATGTAGAAAAAAAGATTTTATTTTTACAGATGACTGCTTTACAACTGATTCCATTTGGGCAAGAAAAGTTTTAGAAGGAATGCTGGACTTAGGATTTAAGCAGTATAGCTCTTTAATAGAGGCTAGAGCTAAAAATTTATGGGATGAAAATTTATTAGAAGTTATAAAGTCTTTTGATGATTTACATATTCAGATTGGGATAGAAAGTGGGTATGATGAAGGTTTAAAAAAGATTAATAAGGAAATACAAGTAGAGGATATTTTAAAAACTGTTGGTCTACTGGAAAAATATGATCTTTGTAAGAATGTTTTTACTTCATTTATTATTGGCTTTCCATGGGAGACAAAAGAAGAATGTTTAAAAACCATAGAGTTAGCTGCGTTTTTAAATGATCAGTATTCTATTACAGTAAATGTGGCATGGTGGATGCCACTTCCATCTTATTTATTTTCGAAATATTTTAAAGATAAAACAATTTTTGATAATGACGATTTTTGCACAAATTCAGATGTTTTTTATAAATCACATCCCAATATCACTTTTGACGATACAGTTAATCTTGATATATGTGATTCATTATATAAAAATTTTGGGGTTTATTGGAGGATGTAAAAAGAGGAGAGGAGGAATTGCCGGTTGGCGAGGTAATTATGATGAAAAATCAGTCCATTGGTAAAAATGACAGAAATACAATTCAAAGAGAGTATGGGAAATTAAGGGGTCCCCTAAATATCATGTGGGATATGACAAACCGGTGCAATTTGTGCTGTATGCACTGCTACAATAAGAGTGGTAAAGAGCCGTGTTATACAGATTTGCCAGATGAAAAAATGAAGATTATAGGTAGACATATTGTTGAGGCGGGAATACCAGTAGTTTGTTTTTGTGGGGGTGAACCGCTTTTAAGATATCCGTTGCTGATCCAAATGACAAAATTACTATCCTCAAATGGCATTGTTGTAAATATGGTTACAAACGGATTGCTTTTAACAAAGGAGAAAGTAAAGGAACTACGAGAAAACGGAATTAATGGAATTCAAATTAGCTTAGATTCTTATATTGCAGAAATTCATGATAAGTTTAGAGGAAAAAGCGGAGCATTTCAGAGCGCATTAAATGCCCTGAAATTGGTATTAGATTCAGGCATTATTCCAGAAGTAACATTTATACCAACCAAAATTAATTACAAAGGAGTAGGAGAAGTTATTGATATTTTATACAACCTAGGAATAAAGAAACTTAATTCCATGCCCTTTATTTCCATGGGAAGAGGATATGATAATAAAGAAGTGTTAAAAATGAACCAAGATGAAAAATGGGAATTTGATTGGATTATTCGAAAAAAAATTAATCAATATCCAGATTTTGAGTTTAACAATGGTGATCCATTGGAACACATTTATTTATTTTCTCAGAACCCTAATGCAAAAACAATAACATATGAAATTAGGTGTAATGGTGATATTGTGGTTAGTCCATATTTACCATTTCTATTTGGAAATGCTGTGGAGTATTCATTAAATGATTTATGGCAAGCAGGACTTAAAGACATCTGGAAAAATCCTATCATTAAAAAAGCTGCTAAAGAAATAGTTTCCCTCGATGAAATAGAAAATCAAGAAAATAGGCCATGGAATAATCAAGATATACAATTGTATATGGAGGAGGAGAAATATGCAGTACGATAAAATTAGAAATAGCTATATCGGATTATTGCGAGAAGAAGAAGAGAACACATGGTTATTTTACCCCACATCATATTCAAAACCGCATTTTATGAATCATACAGTTCATGAAATATGGACTCTGATTGATAAGAGTTCTGAAGAAGAAATTGCGCAAAAACTAGAGAAACGATATCCAAATGTCTCGTCAGAATGTTTATTAAGAGATGTAAAAGAAACAGTAGCATATTTTGTTAATTTAGAAATGGTTATGGAGGTAGAACATCCAATGGAAGAAAAGCAAAGTAAGATCAGTATGTTTGCAGAAAAAGATTTCGCTATTGCATCAAAATATATGGCAGAGGAAAAGAATCAATATAGCAAAAAACAAATATTATTTTTCCCAGAACAATACGAAGGGGAAAACTTTTTAAACTATTATCGAGCAATAAATATGAGAACTAATCACTTTCATGAAGTTGAATTGTATATTAAGGTTGTGGATGAAATAACAGAAAAATTGGTTGGAGTATTAGGTATTTACATTTGTCCTAATAATCAAGTAGTATATATTACTACATTAATATTTAGTGATAAATCATACTTAAGAGGTGCGTTAGAACAACTAGAGCAACTCTTAAGGGGACAAGCAGTCAACAGAATTAAAGTTAAGTTTACAGGATTTAATATTGTTAACAACAATGAATGGGAGAACTTGGGCTTTCAAAAAGAAAGCGTGATTTTTCAAGAGGGTAAAAATGGGTGTGATTTTATGATTTATGGAAAACAAATTTAATTTAGGAGGAAATATGTTAAGAATAGATATTAAAAAAGAACAGGCAAAGAAACTTAGAAAATGGTTACATGAAAGTAATTATGGTTTTATTTACAAATCTATGGCAGGGATCTTTAATACTGTAGAACCATGGGTAGAAGAAAGTATAATAGAAGAAATGATAAAGGATGTATCAGAAAAAGATAAACATATTGTTGAATTTTTTCTCTTGGGATATGACAAAGGCAAAGATTTATTGATGGAGATTCTTGGAGAAGAAATTTTAGAAATTATTTTGTATACGGGATTTGCACTTGAAGAGGACAATATTGTAAAATCACAGGGGTTTGTAATATTGCCTATAGACAACTTGTTTTTAATTGTGAGCCTACCAAGCTGTTATAAAAATTCTAAAAAGAGGATGTCTGATATTTATATTGGATCGGATTCAACAAAACTCATGAAGTACATAAAAAAGGAACATTATAGAAATGTTTTGGATCTGTGTGCTGGTTCAGGGGTACAAGGAATTAATGTTGCCGATTATGCAGATAAAGTGGTAGAAGTAGAAATTAATGAAGTAGCGTATAGTGCTGCGGTGTTAAATGGGAAGATAAATGGACTTCCAGAGGAAAAGTATGAAGTGAGAAATGGCGATTTGTATGAAACTATTGTAGAAAAATATGATTGCATTATAAGCAATCCTCCCTTTGTACCTGTACCAAAAGATATAATATTTCCAATCTGTGGTGATGGTGGCGAAGATGGGCTAGACCTAGTTAGGAAGATTGTTGGGGGATATGAAAAATATTTGAATGATTGGGGAAAAGCTTATATGGTTTTAGAATGTATAGGCGATGATAATGGACCGTATGTTGTTGACAGTATGAGAGATGTTTTAGATAGGGGGATAATAAATATTTCTTTAATTAATAGACAACAGATAGAATTTCAGGCTGATGCTTCTGCTAAAATTGCAATAGAAATATATAATGATCCACAAAACTATGATATTTATTACAAAGCGTGGATGGAAATGTTTGAGCGAACTAATGCTGTTTATATTTATCCGGTGGTTGTGGAGTATATAAAAACAAACCAGCCATTAAAAATTAATTATATCAGAAATTATAATAAGTGGTCATTAGATTCAAGGTTTAACCTTATAAATAATGTTGAAATCGATAAATGTAATCAAGAATATTATTCAGCATGTATAGATGGGAAAAGTAGAGCTGTTTTTGACAAGGAAGTGAAAGAGTTGCTGGAATGTGCAGAAGAAAAAAGTTTAAGGGATAATTTAGAAAGGTCCGAGGATGCTCGGAAACACATCTCTAGAATTAAGAAGTTGCTGACAACTTCAAACAATCTAGAAATGAGAGGCATTATTTCTCGTAAATAACATCGATATATTGTAAAAGTTACACAATATATAATAAAAAGGAAAGGAGAGATTATTATGGATTTATTGACAAACGATTATGATAGTCCTGAAATCATATCAGATGATGTGAGTATTCAACCAAGAGCATTAGTTCTTGTAAATGTTAATGTTCTTGTGAATGCCAATGCAAATGCCAATGTAAATGCAAATGCAAATGCAAATGCCAATGCCAATGTAAATGCGAACACGTAGGCACATTTGAACGAACTAAAATGGGGAAAGAAGAGTTGTATAATACATACTGCTAAATTATAGAATTATAATTTTGTAAACGGTTACTATACAACTCTTTTTCGAATTTATACAATAAATGATTAATTTTAACAGTGAGGACTTGTAATGAAAAAAGTTTTTTTTAGAATTGTAAAAAAGAATAAAGGAAAATTTATATTCTTGACATTATTTAGCCTATTTATTACGGTGATTGGGATAATGTTGCCCTATTTAAATGGGCGCTTTATTGATCTATTAACTGCTGGTACAGAATACAAAATTATCTTTGAAATGTGTATTAGTATTCTTGGCCTAGGATTGCTGAATGTCGGGTTATTTTATATAAAACAAATTTTAGATGCTAAAATTAAATTACAATCAGCCTTTGAAATGAAAGTAGATATAATAGAATACTTACGAAAAATTTCTATATTACTATATAAAAAATATAATCCAGCATATTTAAATAATAGGACGGAGCAAGATATAAATGACATTGTAGCTTTTATTATCACAAACTATGCAGCTTTTTTTATTAATATTATTCAGTTTGTTTGTTTACTAATTATTATATTTAATATTAGTAGCGAAATTGCATTTTTGATGTTAGTCTTTTTCCCAATATATTATGTGGTATATTTAATTGTTAAGAAGCCTTTATATTACAAAAATTATGAGGCTAAAGAGGCCCAAAATTCATATTACAATACATTAAATGATCAATTCTCATTTATGGAGGATATAAAAATTAGTGCTAATGANNAATGAGGCTTATAAGGAATATGAAAATAAATACATGAATTATATTAAAGTTAGTGGAAAATTTCTTTCTTTGGATGGAGTCATTTCAGTAGGTTTTCAGGTCATAACTTTTTTGTACGGAGGATGGAAAACATTAAATGGGGATATGTCAGTAGGTGAACTTACGATTATATGTACATATTTTTCAATGGCTCTACAGTTAATTAAGTACTATTTTGAATTAGGAAAATCATATCAAAGTGTACTCGCTTCGCTTAATAGGATAAATGAAATTTTTTTAATAAAAACTGAAAATGAAGGTACCGAGGAGGTAATCCAAATTCAAAAAATTGTAGGGAGAATATCTTTCAAATATGAAGATGATGCGCCTTTGTTAGATGATTTAAATATACTTTTAGAACCAGGCAAAGTGTATTGTATTATTGGGGAAAATGGAAGCGGAAAGTCTACAATTTCTAAAATTTTAATAGGGCTACTTAGAATAGATTCTATAGATATCAATGGAATTAATATTAAAGATATAAATATGAAGAGGTTGAGAAATGAAAAAATTGTATATATATCACAGGCACTTAATTATCCAAACAGAACTATTCAGGAAGTATACTGTGAATATAAGGAGAACATAGAGCTGCAAGACGTATTAAATGAAATCTATAAAATGAAGCTAAGTGAGGAACGTAATATAGTTGAGTTATACGAAAACAACTGGTATAGAAATGTTAATGCCTTGTCTGGAGGGGAAAAACAAATTATTACTATTTTAAAATGCATTATTAAAGAGGCAGATTTTATAATTTTTGATGAGCCAACATCCAATCTAGACGTGAACAGAACAGCGATTTTAATAGAAACTATAAAATATATAAAAAGTAAAGGCAAAATTATTCTAATTGTCACGCACGATCAAGCATTAATAGATATAGGTAATTCAACAATTGATCTTGGAAAAAAATGAAACGTAGGGATAATAATTAACTCAACTTTCGCACATAAAAATTAAGGTCGAAGACTTCAGAATAAACATATAAAGCAAAGAAACATTTCTTTTGTATAACAGCATTGCTAAAAACATCACACCAAAGAAAGGAATGTTTCTTATTAATACTATTACATCAAATGATACTATTAATAAATAATTTAATTTATAAAAATATCTTATGCTAGAGTTTTTTTAGCATAAGGTATTTAAAGTATCTAGTATTTTGTCAATACTAATTAGTGCATTAGTATTGACAAAATACTAAATAAAAGAATATAATTTTAATTAGTTTAATTAAAATAGGGGGAAGGCATTGGGATGAGTAGAGATATAACCATTACAATAGATCCAGATGTATATGATAAGTTTTGCATTGCATTAAATTTAGCAGATGAGACTGAGGATGTTGCAATAGAGAATTGTATGAGATGGTATATTTCTAAAACATTTGAAAAGGCATCACAAGCATATAATCCTAAAACAGTAGCTAAACAAATGTCTGATTCAAGTAAAGATTTTTATGGTAAAGCAATTCACCGAATTCCCATTTGGGCAGTAAAACCAGATCAATATAATCATAAAATTATTCGTGCATATTTTAAGACACTGGAAGAAACAGGGCATGCAACTATTGAAGCAATGGAACTATTATGTAGTGATAAAGATACACCAGAATTTTATGTTCCAACCTTCAAAAATAACTATTCACAAATGAAAATAGATGGTCCCAAAAGCCATGGTAAAGTTTTTGAAGATGATGGCAAAACAGTTACTGTTTGGAATGAAGTTAAGGACACACTAATGAAATACAAAGAAAGTTTTTGTTACTAGGTCTAGATAAGATTGTTGATGATAACAAGTCTTCATAGCTATATGGAGATGATTAAAGATAGTAATTTTTAATAAGATAAATCCGTAGCTTTGAAAAGGAGCAAACGTATAGATAAAGGTATGACAATATACAGTAGGAGGATATATTATGAAAATTTCAAAAAAAGATGCGTTGATGTGGTTTGAATTTTTTGCTATGTTGCCGGAGGATCAGGAACTTATGGTAAAGCAACAAGAAGTAAGTTATGCTGCTTTTGTACAAATTGAAGAGGCAATTAATCATAGAAATCATATTTTGATGTCAGAAATTAAAAATTTAAAAACTTTGGACAATAGAACTTTTTTTGTAGGCAATGATAGCAAATTCTCAAAAGGATGTCGCTCTTGTCTATTTGGAACAGGCCTTAGTGCAATCAGAAAAACAAATAAATGTAATATACAATGTAAATTTTGTTATAACCATGGAGAACTAGAGGATCTTCCTCCTATTGGAGAGGGAATGTGGGAAATCGGAGGTACAAAGTTTTATGAACAGGATATAGACTTGCTTCTTTCAATTCATAAAAAACCTACTGGTGTTGCATATGTTTATTTAGAGCCCTTTATGGAGATTGAAAAATATTATGGAGTTATAAAGAAATTTAATGATGCAGGAGTGTATCAGCATCTATATACAAATGGTACTTTAGCTACAGAGGAAACATTGAAAGCCTTAGGTGAAGCTGGACTTGATGAGATACGCTTTAACCTAGGAGCTACTAATTGCTCAGATAAAGTTATTGAAAATATTAAAATGGCTAAAAAGTATATTAAGAGCGTAGGTATTGAGACACCAATGACCCCTGAGTTTTTTGAAGGATTCTTCAAGAAAAAACAAGCTATTTTGGATACTAAGTTAGATTTTATAAATTGTGCAGAATTACATTTAAACGAGAATAACATATATAATTATGAAGGAGAAAATATGTATATTTCTAGACATGGATATATTTCTCCAATTTGGAGTAGGGAATTGACTCTGAAATTCATGAAAGTAGCAGATGAAGAAGGATGGGATTTGGCAGTTCATGATTGTTCAAATCACACAAAGTTTGCTAGAAACTTAAATTTAAGCAGTAAAGAAGGCAAATGGTTTGGCGCTAGTGATTATGGCTGTGAATTTTCTAGAATACCATATGAAGTATTTTTGCCAATATTACGTGATGATAATTTTAAATTTTTAAATGAAGAAGAATTACCGGATGGATATAAACCAGGAGAGATGATTTTTTAAAGTGGTTTTATATTTTATGCTTCTTTAAAACTTAAAAATATTTCTATGAAGAGTTACATAGAAGGACTTTCATGCTAAGTTGAACTTATCTAGGGTCGTAGTTGGGTTAACTTCAGCCTAAAGAGGATGGAGTGTTACAGCAGGTAGACATCAGACAAATTAGAAGGCTTATTAAGCGATCTCTCGCTAGAGGAACGTCAAAAGTAAAGAGAATTAACTGTAAAACCCTTGGTAGAGCCCTTTTTTCTATGGACAAAAAACATCTGAATGAAGTGTTACCAAAATCAGAAACTGGGAAAGGCTTCACCTACTGCTTGAATCAAGAAAAATACTTAAAAGTGTTTCTTGAAGATGGAAATGTACCTGCAGCAGAAGCTAGTATTCGAGGTTTCTGCATTGAAAATATAACTGGCACATTATTGACACAATTGATGGAGCTAAGGCTAGCGCTATTATTTGTAGTATTGCAGAAACGCAAAAGCCAACAACTTAAAACCTTATAACTATTTTGAGTTGCTTCTTACGGAAATTCCAAGGCATATGGAAGATATTAATCTTGATTTTCTTGAGAACATTCTTCCATGGTCAGAAAAACTTCCAGTTGAATGTAAAAAATAGAATAAATAGATTTTATGCCGCCTTGAAGGCGGCTTTATTTATATTAGTACGTATGGTTTACCGTTTACTGACTAAGAAAAACGTCCTCTGCAAATCAGGCATCTAATTACCGCAAACATGTTGGCAGAAAGAAAAAAGATGATATAGTTATAAAACCAAAAGCAAAGCCAAATAGAGTTAAAAATAAGGATAAATAATATTTTATCCTTGTTTTTTGTTGTAAAATTATTATAATATGATAAAATTTAAGTAAGAAATTTTTAAGGAGAGGTTATTATGTTTATGTGTTGTTGCTGTTGTTATAATATAAAAATATTAACATAACAATATAGCTATGATAA
The DNA here is from genome assembly GCA_002423705.1 of Clostridium sp. UBA5530. GTDB lineage: Bacteria > Bacillota > Clostridia > Clostridiales > Clostridiaceae > Clostridium_X. The sequence goes on along the minus strand of DINW01000054.1, from coordinate 21,439 downwards.
CTTTTAAAAATTAAAAAGTATGTTATTTAGGCTATAGATAATTCTGTAGCTTTTTATATTGCTCATATTTAATACAATATAATTAGAAAAGGAGAAGCAGTATGAGTTTTTATCTATATAATACGTTAACTAGAAATAAAGACGAATTTATACCAATAAATAAAAACAAGGTAGGTTTATATACTTGTGGACCTACAGTTTATAATTTTGCACATATAGGTAACTTGAGAACTTATATATTCGAAGATGCATTAAAAAAGTCTCTTGAATATGTTGGATATAAAGTTAAGCATGTCATGAATGTAACAGATGTTGGACATCTTCAATCAGATGGAGATGAAGGCGAAGACAAAATGCTTTTAGGTGCAACAAGAGAACACAAAACAGTGTGGGAGATTGCACGATTTTATGAGGATGCATTCTTTGAGGATTGTAAAAAGTTAAATGTTAAAAGGCCAACAGTGGTATGTAGAGCCACTGACCATATTGATGACATGATAAAGTTTATTCAAAAATTAGAGGAAAAAGGATATACTTATGAAGCCAATGGAAATGTATATTTTGAAATTGATAAATTTGAGAACTATACAAAACTTGCTAATCTAAGTATTGATGATTTAGAGGCAGGAAATAGGATAGAGATAGATCTAAATAAAAAGAATCCCCTAGATTTTGTATTATGGTTTACAAACTCTAAATTTTCAAATCAAATCATGCAATGGGATTCGCCATGGGGAAGAGGGTTCCCTGGATGGCACTTAGAGTGTTCTGCAATGAGTATGAAATACCTAGGTGAAAGAATTGATATTCACTGTGGAGGAATTGATCATATTTCAGTACATCATACTAATGAAATCGCTCAATCAGAATGTGCATTAGGTCATAAGTGGGTTAACTATTGGGTGCATGGAGAATTTCTAGTAGAGGATGGAGGAAAAATGTCTAAGTCAAAAGGGGACTTTTTGACAGTAACTCGACTTGAAGAAGAAGGATTTGATCCACTAGATTACAGATATTTTTGTCTTCAATCAAAATATAGAAAACAATTAGTTTTTAGTTTTGATAGCTTAAGAGATGCACAAAAGGGGTATAGGGCACTTAAGAAGAAAATAAGTGCTATTTTATATAATTTAAGTGAGAATGATAGCATAAATGAAGAAAATATAGATAATTATAAAAATAAATTTATATTGCAAATTAGTGATGATTTAAATATTGCTAATGCATTTACAGTACTAAATGAAGTAATAAAAGATACTTCATTAAATAATAAGGAAAAAGCTTCATTGATAGAAGACTTTGATAGAGTATTATCTCTTGATTTAATGAAAGTTGAAAAGGAAGAAATAAGTGCTAATGTAAATGAGGTTCTTATTAACAGATTACTTGAAGAAAGAAATGAAGCAAGAAAAGCCAAAGATTATAGAAGAGCTGACGAGATTAGAAATGAACTTGCAGATATGAATGTTGAGATATTAGATAGTAGGGAAGGTAGTATCTGGAAATTAAAGTAATTTAAAGATTATTTAAGATTAATTTTATAGTGGGCTAAGCTTTAACTAATATAATGAAATAGTAATGAGAGGAGGATAAAAGATGATAATATGGGAACTTAAGAAAATAATTTAAAATAAAACATCAATTATTGTTTCTATTTTTATTGTACTTTTAGTTGTTCAAACTTTTTTCATAAAGCCAACTTTAGAAACAGAAAAAGAATACTTATACAATTAAGAGGAAACTTATGTTGTTGATAGTAGAACAGAAATAGAAATTGTTAAAAAGAAGCTTTTTAAAAAAGTTAACGACTTTGAAACTTTAAGGATAGTAAGGGAAGATGCAGAGTTAGGTAAAGGTAAATTGGTTAGCATGGCTATTAATAAATTAGAGTTAGATGCAGAAAGTGAATATAGGATTCTATCAAGTTGGATTGTCAACACTTTTTTAGAAAATATTTATTCAATCATATTTGCTAATCTATATTCAACGTGAAGTTTTTGTGACTAATATCAAGTAAACTTAGTTTCAGGTGGAGGTTGAACTCCATCTGAATATTAGCTACTGTTATCTCTAGTCTAAAGAGAATAAAATATTACAGCAGTTAGACATGAGGTATAGTAGTAGGTATGCATAAAAAGCTTGGTTGTGAGCAAGAAGGATTATGTAAGCAAAATATTTATACAAATGGAAGATATCATGATGAGGTTCTATTTGGATTAACTAAGGATGATTATTTAAAAACTATAGGTTTTGAGAAAGATATATAGAGGTTTAAGATGAAAGTTTTAGTTAGCGGATTCAAAGGTGATACAAATTCAGCAAAGTTAATTATAAACAGGATTAAGAGCAAAAACATCTTAAAAAAATTATACTTAGTAAATAGTTTTAAAACAAGTAAGAACCAGCTTGAAGATGAATTAGAAAAACAGGTTTATGATCTTATTCTTATATTTGGACAAAAACCAAAGGTGAAATCTATTTATTTAGAGAAAAAAGCATGTATAAATGGACATGAATTAACAACGGACTATGACTATGCTAACTTAACCCAACTTATTGATACAAATGGGTTTACAGTTGAAGTTTCTAATAATGCTGGGAACTATTTATGTAATCATATATTTTACGTAGGACTAAAGACTACTAGTGAAAACAGTGTTAGAGCAAAGGTTGCATTTATTCATATTCCAAGTATAGGAAATATTGAAAATATAGATGATTTATCTAAAGTATTTTCAAACTATATTGACAGTCTTACTTAATAAATAAAAGTTATAGATTAAATAAAGGATGGGATTAAAAATAAATGAAAGCTACAGTTAATAAAGTGATTATTGATAAAAATAAGAGAATTATTGCTATTAGTGATATACATGGGAATTTGAATCTTTTTAAAAGGTTATTAGCAGAGATTAACTATACTCCTAATGATATTTTATTTCTGGTTGGAGACTTAATTGAAAAAGGTAACAATAGTTTAGAGACCTTAAGGTACATTATGAAACTATCAAGAGAAAATGTGGTTTATGTGGTTACAGGAAATTGTGATACTATATGGGAAGATGTAAATTGTAACATATATGATGAAAATCTTCTGAAATATATGTTATTTAGAAAAAACAGTATATTAAATGATATGTGTGAGGAGCTTTCAATTCAGGTTAATGAAAAGTCTAATATTAATTACATAAAACAGCAGTTGAGAGAGAATTTTTCAGAGGAATTAACTTATCTGAAGCAATTGCCACATATAATTGAAACTGAAGATTACATATTTGTTCATGGAGGAATCACATCAGAGGATTTAGAGGAAAATTTGGCTAATGAAGTTACTAAAAGAGATGCATTTATGGAAGAGGGTTTAGTGTTTTCAAAATATGTCATAGTAGGGCACTGGCCTACTGCTAATTATGGAAAGGATAAGGGGTGTTGCAATCCAATTATAAACAAAGAGCAAAAAATTATCAGTATAGATGGAGGCAATGCTATAAAGTGTGAAGGGCAGCTGAATGCATTAATAGTAGATGGAGAGAAGATTGATTTTTATGCTGTAGATGATTTTTGTAAAGGTGAGATAATAAAAGATCAAAAATCAAACTCAAATACTATTCAGATCTCATGGCAGGATAATGATATAAAAGTGTTAGAAGTGGGAAAAGAATTTAGTTATTGTAAACATTTATCTTCAAATCACCAGCTCTGGATTAAGAATGATAAGATTTTTAAATCCAAGGAAGGCACTACAAAATGTTATGATTGCACAGACTATTTTATAGAGGCTCAAAAGGGGGATATAGTGTCTATATTAGAAAGAACCAAGGAAATAACTTTAGTAAAAAATCATGGAATCATTGGATGGGTGAGAAATGAAAATTTAATGTATTAAGAAGTGCGTTAAATAAAACCTCCAAAGTAGAGTGTTGCTACAATGGAGGTTTTATGTGTGTTATTTATTTAAAGCATTTACTTTCTTATGATTGGAGCATATATCTTGATTGTAGATGACAAATCTTCAAAGCTTTCGTCGTATACCTCAAAGCTAGGAAGTTTGCTATAGGTATTTTTATTTTTAGTATAGATCGTTTCAGGTTGCTGAAGTCCTTGTTCAGGAAGCCATGTTTTAAAGAAATATTTCCAAAAATCACCACTGTCCTCCATGGCTAGGGTTGTCTCAAACACCGCATAGTCACAGGAATCAAATCTACGTGCAATAAGCCCTGAAGGTAGATTACTAAGGGTGGAAACTTCTACGGCTATCATATATTTAGCAGTGTCATCTTGGTCAGATTCATGGGTAATGCCATATACTAATTTTGGGTTTACTTGGTCAGGAATTATATCCTCTAAATTCTCTCTATTCCATCTGTCATACAGATCTCCTATATTATTAGTACCTATATTGTAATCAATATGGGTTTCTATGCCTACCACTAAGAAGTCTTCTTTAGTAACAAATTTTACATTGTCAAAAGTTTGCTTTAAATCCATAGTAAAACCTCTTTCCATAAATAAATTTTGTGGAGGAAAAGGATCAACATTTGGATTTATCCTTCTGAAACGTGCCGGCGGCGTTCCATAATGTTTTACAAATTTCTTAGTAAAAGATTGCTGAGATGAAAACCCATATTTAAAAGATATTGATATAATGCTATTATTCGTTTCTTTTAGCTCCATTGCCGCTTTATACAAGCGATATCGATTAACATACTCTTTTACAGTATAATTTGTAAGTATTCTAAACACATTTGAAAAATATGATGGTGAAAGATATACATACTCAGCAATGTCTGATACTAAGATATTTTCATCATAGTTATCATGAATAAACTGAGTTGCTTCATATACAAGACTCAGATAATCCATTCTAATCCCTCCTTCCAATATTATAGTACAACATAGAAACTTAAGAGTTTTGTCAAAATCTACTAAGTTTATAATCTATCATTTAAATTGGTACAATATAAACTTTATACATTATAATATATGTAGAATATTTATTAAATGGAGTTAGGGAAATAATGCAAACTAATATATTCTCCCTAGGAAACCTTACAGCAACTGTAAGTGTTAATGTAGAAATTTTCATTATATAGTATTAATATAGCTATTATAGAAGGGAGAATATAGTATGAAGATTTCAGATAGATTGCTTCAAGTTAAGGAGGTATACAAAACCTACGGAAAAGCACAGAATGAAACTGTTGCATTAAAAGGAATTACCTTTGATGTTTTACCAGGAGAATTTCTGGGGATCATGGGAGCAAGTGGATCAGGAAAGACAACATTGCTTAACTGTATAGCAACTATGATTAAGCCTACATCTGGACAAATTTTGCTACAAGGGAAAAATATTTCATCCTTTGGGAGTACAGAACTAGCAGAATATAGAGGAAATAAAATTGGATATCTATTTCAGGAATTTGAACTATTAGATAATCTAACCGGCAGGGAAAACATAATTTTACCTTTGGCTATCCATGGAGATAATATAAAAAGCCAAGAAGGACAACTGAAGAAATTAGCTAATGAGCTTGACATAGATGATGTGCTAAAAAAATTTCCTTATCAAATGTCAGGTGGACAGAAACAAAGAGTTGCGGCTGCAAGAGCATTGATTGCAAACCCAAGGATAGTATTAGCAGATGAACCAACGGGTTCTTTGGATTCCAACAATGCAAAGAATTTTATGGAGAAATTATCTTATATCAATGAGGAGGATGGAACCACTATTTTAATGGTTACTCATGATGCAAATGCAGCAAGCTTTTGTTCAAGAATTTTATTTATTCAGGATGGTGTAATTTTTCATGAACTTAGAAAGAAAGTACCAGGAGAGGATAGAAACTCCTTCTATGAGCGTATCATAACTGTCATGGCTCAACTTGGGGGAGGTAGTGCTAATGTACTTTGATTTTATTAAAAGAAATAGCAAGAAAGTCAGAAAAGAAAATGGGGTCTACTTCACTTCATTGGTTATCTCTATTGTGGCTTTTTATGTGATTCTTTCCCTAGAACAGCAGGATGTCATGGTGTACTTAAAAACTATTGAAAGTGATGCAGTAGCCAAGCTTTTATTATTAATACCTATGCTTTATGGGCTATCTTTATTTTTCATGTTTTTTCTAGTTTATTTTGCTAACAAATATCAATTACAACGCCGTAGTCACGAGTTAGGGATATATTTAATCATGGGAATGAAACGAAAAAAATTATTCGCTATGATTATGGGGGAAACTTTATGGAATGGGTTAGTTGCTTTATCTATTGGAATTCCAATTTCCTTATTTCTGACAGAGTTAATAAGTTTAGTGACATCTAGGATTATTGGCATGGGGATCATAGGACATCAGTTTAAAATTTCTTGGACTGGTCTAGGATTCACCATACTTGGCTTCATTGTGGTACAGCTTTTAGCTGTATTTATTCTTACCTTCTTAATGAGCAGAAAAGAAATTATTGGCTTAATGAAGGAACAGAAAGAGAAAGTACAAAAAATCCTTTCTCCCAAGTGGGGATGGAGTAGTTTGGTTATTGGAGTAACACTATTATCTTTATCTTATGTATTAGCAATCTTATATTTCCGAAATCTTAATATTCTTATGTTTGCTTTTGTATTACTCTCTGGAATCAGTGGAACTTTTATTTTATTCCGAGGATTAGGTACACTAATTGGAGGATGGACAAGACACAGAAGCAACTCAACTAGTGGGCTATTTACATTTACAGCTAGACAACTTCAAGAAAATGTGTTTCATCAATATGGTTCTTTGGCTATATCTTCTCTGTTACTACTTGTGGCTATGGTATGTTTTGCTTATGGGGGATGTGCAAGCCTAAATAGAGGTGAAACATCTGAAAGATCTGTTGACTTTACCTTTGATGGGTCAGAAAAAGAAGTTGTTTCTGCACTAACATGTGATGATTTAAAACCATATGTAAAGGAATATTATCCTATGAAACTTGACTTTTTAAAGACGTTAAATAAAGATAGGACTGAAAATAAAAATATAGATAGTTTTTCCTGGGGAGGATTAGAAGAAGTAGTATCACGAGAAAAATCTTCTTTAGAAAAAGAAAATCTATTAAAAAATCTATCTTATCAAGATAGACCTTATTTAATTTCTCTTACAAGCTATAATTCAATGCTTAAATCTATAAATGAATCTGAGATTGAATTAGGAGATAATGAAGTTGCTATGTATTCTAGTAGCCAATTTTCATCCTCTTATAATATACTAAGAAAAGCATTGAAAAGTAACCCTAGAGTTAGCATAAATGAAAAAGAATATAAACTTACTTCAACTTTATATACAATGAATCTTGTGGCAGATAGGGCAATTACCCTTTCTTATGCTTTGATTGTGCCAGACCATATTTATAGTGTACTTGTTGAAAATCCAGAAAAAATCTTCCGTTGGAATATGGTGCTAGATTCTGAACTTGTTAGAGAGAAAAGCTTAATGCAGGCAATGTATGAAGTAAATGAGAAGCTCAGCTCATTTCCATTAAAGTATGAAAGCTATCTCAGCAGCATGGGGAGACAGATATTTTATATAGTGGCAGGAAGTTATACGACCCTTTATTTAGGAATTATGTTCCTTATCATAGCAAATACAGTAATAGGATTGAAATTCCTTATGCAACAAAGGAGTACAATGCATAGGTATTCTACATTATTTATGCTAGGGGCAAGTGTGAAATCTTTATGCTTATCTGCAAGAAGGCAAATATGCTGGTATTTTGGATTATCCATAACTGTGGCAGTAATTAGTTCAATTTTTGGTGTTTGGTCTATGCTAGGAACCTTCTTACCAACTTTAAATAAATCAAGTAGTAACACTGTTATTTTTATAGTAGCAATAGTCCTTATGATTTTTATAATTTTTGAACTTTGTTATATATTGATTATTCAGAGAAAAAGTGATGAAGAGATAAGAAATCTAAAACACATTCAATAGGAGGTAAAGCCTTGGATAAAATAGTTATTGTTGAGGATGATGTTTTATTGCGCATTGAACTACAAGATATATTAGAAAAAGCGGGGTACTGTGTAGGCTGTATCCCTTCTTTTCATAATGTTTTGAAAGATATTGAGGATGCTGATTCTTCACTAATTCTATTAGATTTGAATTTGCCAGGGATTTCAGGCTTTGACATTTGTAAAAAGCTGAAGGCAAGAGGCATAGGACCTATTTTAGTACTGACATCCCGTAACCAGCTTCGGGATGAACTTCATGCTTTAGACTTAGGTGCAGATGATTATTTAACGAAACCATGTCATCCTCAAAGGCTAGTTGCAAGAATTGAAAAATTACTCCAGCTGTATGCTAACATATCTGTTTTGTTAAAGGTAGGTAATCTTCATTTAGATGTTAATGGAAATATATTGTATTTTGGGGAAAAATTCATTTCATTGTCAGATAACGAAGGAATCATCATGAAGACTCTAATGAAAGCTTTTCCTTCAATAGTGAAGAAAGAGGAACTTTTTAGACTGGTTTGGGGAAGCAGCAGTTATGTGGATGAAAATATATTGCAGGTAAATATGACTAGGTTACGGAAAGACTTGCAACAGGTTGGCTTATCTCATGCAATCAAAACAATAAGGGGAATAGGGTATCAATTAAAGGAGGATTATTATAAATGAAGGTAAAACATTGGGTTAACACTGCAAGGGGATCATGGCTTTGGATATTACTTCTTTGTACAAGTAATATTTTTTTCATTTTTGCAGCTTGGTTAGCATACCCCGATACCTTTAAATCGCTACTTAGTATCATGATACTTTTTACTATAGGCAGCATTATTATTGGAGTACTGTTTATTACAAAAAAGAAAGAAAGACAAAGGAAAGCCTTCTATGATTTTATGAGAGAACCTTCAATAGAACATGAGTTTAACTTAATGAAAAACCTTGGTGAATATTACAAAGATGAAGTGCATTATTTAGGTGATAAACTACGGTTAAAAAAAGATGAATTAGAGGATGCAAAGCTTAAAACTAGAGATTTTGAAGAGTTTATTGAAAGTTGGGTACATGAGATAAAGACACCTATTTCTTTGGGCACCATGGTCTTAGAGAACCGCGGGGAGGAAATGTCACAACTTGTGTATTTAAGATTTGGCCATGCCTTAATCAGTATCAAAGATTATGTGGAACAGATACTGTTTTATGGAAGATTGCATGGAGCCCACGTTGATTATAAATTAGAGAGAATTTCTTTAATCCTTTGCATTGAAGATATATTATTGGATCTTCATGGATTACTTCAGGAAAATGATGTGGGAGTTATTTTTAATACGGAAGAGATACCAGTTGTATCCGATGAAAGGTCTATTCAATTTATTTTAACTCAAATAGTAGTTAATTCAGCGAAATATTCCAAGAAAGAAGTTAATAGTCTTATATGGTTTGAAACTGGTTTCCATAGTATGAGACATAGGTACTATTTAAAGATTACTGATAACGGTATTGGGGTTCTTTCTTCGGATCTACCCTTTATTTTTGATAAAGGTTTTACAGGGGACAATTCCAAGGAAAGCCATTCTACAGGAATAGGATTGTATCTTGTAAAAAAACTATGTGATGAATTACGGATTGAAATTGAAGTTAGATCTGAACATGGAAATGGTTTTGAAATAGAATTAATGTTTCCAGTAGTTGAGAATTTATCAAGGGAATTTCAATTGAAACAATGTTAGTGGTTACATTGATATTTGTAGTTGGTTATTATATTGATTAACATAGCAAATTAAACAAGAAAGTTAAAAATTGATACAACTCTATAGAATGGTTAGGATACATAAGAATAAAACACCATTAGTTAGAAACAATATAATTATATCATGGGGAATTGAAATTCTACTAAACTAAGCTTTACTTAATATGATAGGAGATTGATATGGTGATTAAAGAAAAATTATATTTTAATGGAGATATATTAACCTTGGAAGAAAAAATGTATGTTGAAGCAATACTGATAAAGGGTGATAAAATAGCTAGAGTTGGTAGTAAAGATGATTTATTGAGGGATTCCAGTGAGGATGTTGAATTGATAGATTTGCAAGGCAAAACTTTGATGCCAGCTTTTATGGATGCTCATAGTCATTTTTCTGGCTATGCTATGTCCTTCACTCAAATAGATCTCTCTGAAGCTACAAACTTTTTTGAGGTAAAAGAACTTATTAAAAACTTTATAGATAGAAATAATATTCAGCCCGGGAAATGGATACAAGGAGATGGGTACGATCAAAATTTTTTAGAAGAAAAGACTCATCCCTCAAGGGAACTTTTAGATGAGGTATCACCCAATAATCCCCTACTTATAAAACATAAATCAGGGCATATGGGGGTTATGAATACTTTAGCATTGAAACAATTAGATATAAATATTGATACACCAAATCCTCAAGGTGGAAGAATTGAAAAAAACCATGGGGAACTTACTGGATATATTGAAGAGGCAGCTTTCATGAATTATGTTCAGAAATTGCCAATGTTATCTAATGAAGAACTAATGGAAAGCTTCATGAAGGCTCAGGATGCCTATGAAAGCTATGGAATAACAACAATTCAAGAGGGGTTTGTGGTAGAACAGCTAGCACCTATACTACAATATCTAATTCAAAACAACATGTTAAAAATAGATTTAATAGGATTTATAGATATATCAAAGGCAGATATACTAAAAGAAAAATTTAGTGATTGTCTGAAGAAATATTACAATCACTTAAAAGTAGGAGGGTATAAAACCTTTTTGGATGGTTCCCCTCAAGGACGTACTGCATGGATGCGCACACCCTACCTAGGATTAGAAGAAAATTATTATGGTTATGGTACACAAAAGGATGAGGAATTAGAAGAAAAAATAGAATTAGCATTAAAAGATAATATGCAGATATTAGTTCATTGCAATGGGGATGCTGCATGTGAACAATATATTACTCAATATAATATTGCCAAGGAGAGGATTAAGTCTAACAATGATATAAGACCTGTGATTATTCATGCCCAGCTACTAGGAAGAGATCAGCTAAATAAGGTAAAAGAGCTAAAAATGATACCATCTTTTTTTATTGCCCATATTTATCATTGGGGGGATATACACATAAAAAACCTTGGATATAAAAGAGCAAGTTGTATAAGTTTAGCTAAATCATCAGAAGACAAGGGTATTATTTATACTTTTCATCAAGACTCTCCTGTGATTCAACCCAATATGTTAGAAACAATATGGTGTGCGGTAAATAGAGTTACTAAAAATGGCATTGTATTAGGAGAAGCTGAGAAAATAAGTCCATTAGAAGCTTTAAAGGCAGTAACTAAAAATGTGGCGTATCAGTACTTTGAAGAAGATATAAAGGGTACTTTAAGAGAGGGTAAGCTAGCTGATTTAGTTATATTGGATAAAAATATTTTAAAAGTAAACCCAATGAATATTAGGGATATTCAAGTCCTTGAAACAATAAAACAGGGAGAAACTGTATTTAGGAAAGATATATAATGAGATATAGGACAGCTAATTGAAATAAGGCTGTCCCATATCTTTTTTATCAACATTTAACTAATTAATCTTCATACGAGTATCTTCTTTAAACTTTTTACGAGAAGGGTTTCCTTCAACTCTCCATATTTGATTCCTTTTTAAATCATAAATAACAGACCAAACAGTGTCTGCATTTTTCCTCCTGTCATACTGGCACATGAATCCATGCTTGCCACTTAAGATATCTTGAGCTAATGCAATTGAATAAGAATCTTTATTTTTTCTAAGAGCATTAAGTGCTGTTGTATAACGGTCAGTAGAACGCCAATCATCAATGTCAGGGTTGCGATAAGATTGCATTTGAGGAGAATTGAAGTTGTTTGCTGTGGCAACAAAGTTTTCATTAGGACAAGGATTAATAGCTATTATATTTTTGGGGTTGCACTCAACGACGGCAATTTCCCCGTTTTTATCTGCTATTGTTATGGTTTGTGCTGAAGCTATAGGAAGTCGCTTTAACTCTGAGATAACTTCTTTTGTTGTTTTACATTTTTCTAAAAGATATCTTATGAGCATGCCAGCATTAAAACCGGGTTTTCTGATTTTGGGATATATAAAAGTAAGTCCAAGGGCTAAGCCATGTTCATTTACACCGTCCTCCATTTGAACAAAAGCTGTTGTATTACCATTAAAAGAATAACTTCCTTCTAAATGGTATATACAATTCATATAGAGTTTTTCAAGATTTACTAGAAAGTCGCTATTTCTTGCAAAAATGATTTCATCCTCTGTGCTGAAAGCAAAGCAAGTACATTTATTGTCAAACTCAAAACAATACATAGAAAATAGAATAGTGTGTAATGTCTCTACAGGTGTTTCGTTTCCATCAGCAATACCTTGAATTTCTTCTAAAATTTCAGGAAAATATTTCGAGTATTGTTCTACACATTCCTTGGCAAAGTCATATTTGTCTTTTGTAAGCTGAAAGGTTGGACAAAAATCAAGACTCTTTCCAAATTTTCTTAGTAGCTTTCCCCACTTATAACCAGCTTCATAATGAGTTCCTTTAAATCTTCCATGATACATATATTTTCACTCTCCATTTTGTATTTTGAGAGTTGGCGCCAGCTCTTAATTTAAGGGTAATTGAATAAAAATTTTATGTCAACAACTTTATTATATTGCAAATTAAGGTTTCCATAGTAGGATGATACTTGGTTTATCTTTCCATAGCTGATATAATAATTTAAAAGAGTTATTATTCCAAGGGAGGCTATATAAATGTTTGAATTTAAAGATTTTGATTATTTAACTGATGGTGAAATTGATTTAAAAATTGAGGAAAAAATACCGGCTAACGAAGAAAAAGGGTACGTGCCTTCATATAGATACATGATTACACTGCATAAATCAGATAATAATATAGGTGCTATTGATATACGAATAGGGTACAATGAGAACTTATATTATGGAGGACATATTGGATATAGCATTAAAGAACCTTATAGAGGGAATAATTATGCAGCAAAGGCTTGTAAAATCATCAAAAGTGTTGGAATTGCACATGGTATGGATAAGATTATAATAACATGTAATCCTAATAATATACCTTCTAGAAAAACTTGTGAAAAGGCAGGACTTAAGCTTAAAGAAATAGTGGACTTACCGTCATATAATGATTTATATAAAGCTGGAGATAGACAAGCATGCATATATGAAGGGTTATTATAACAATAAATATAAATAGCACGAACTTATCTAGAGTGGTAGCTACTGTCATCTCCAGCCCAAAAGGGATGGAGTATTACAGCAGGTAGACATCAGATAAATTATAGGAGGGGTAAAATGAATATATTAATATTGACTTGCAATATAGGTATTCCTTTAATAATGATTTTTATAGGAGGGCTATATAAACATAATTCATATAAAAAAATAAAAAGCACTTTAGATTTAATTATGCCTTTAGCAACGACTTTTGTTGGGATTTCCCATGATGAAGCAGAGAATTTTTCTGAAAATAAGAATAAATCGAATTTGATTAACAGAAAGTGTAGTTCAATATGGATTGTCACAGGAATAGGAATGTTATTACTTACTATAGTATTGCTATTGTTAAATAAAACTTCTATTTACTATTTAAGTATACTGTTATTAGAAATTCAATGCATAATATTGGTTTCAGTTTTTGTTACTATAGAATATATTTTAAAAATGAATTTTCGCAAAAGCTGTAATAGATAACTTTAGCACTTGATTTTTTATCCTAAAAAATCAAGTACTGTTTAGAATTTCTACAAATAAAAGATGGAAAAAAGCAAATAATAAGATGTAATGGTTTTATTATAAAACAAATAGCAATGATAGGGAGGAAAAGAAAGTGAAACAATTATTAAAAAATCTTCTCTTTTTTTCTTTAAGCATCTTTCTTGTAGTTTTCTTCTTTAACAAGGGAATTATTGCTACAGCTGCAATTGTAGATAAAAGTGACCTTGGGAAAAATAGCATAGACAGTGATGATAAGGTTATATATCTAACTTTTGATGATGGACCAAGTTATCATGTTACAGATAAGGTTCTTGATATACTAAAAGAAAAAGATGTAAAAGCAACATTTTTCCTTATCGGCAGTGAAATTAGAGATAGAGAAGCAGTAGTGAAAAGAATTAAGGATGAAGGGCATAGTATAGGTCTACATACCTTTACTCATAAGTTTAATTGTATTTATTGTAATGATGATGCTTTTATCAAAGAAAGGATAGATTGTAGTGAAGAGATAAATAGAGTAATAGGAGTTTCCCCTAACATAATTAGATTTCCAGGAGGAAGTTACAAGCATTTAAACAATAGATTATTACAAAAGTTGCACAACAATAATCTTAGGGTTTACGATTGGAATATAGACAACTCAGATGGGTTAAATCCTAATTTATCTCCATATCAATTATATAGGAAATCTATAAAAGGCAGTGATAAACTACAAACTGTAATTTTGTTGATGCATTGCACAGATATGAATAAAAACACTTGTGAAGCACTTCCTAAAATAATAGACTATTATAAAGAGCAGGGGTACATTTTTAAGGTGATTGAAGAAGATACACCAGAAATGTATTTTAGAATACGATAAAATTTTCATGAAGTGAAGATTAGTTTCAGGTGGAGTTTATAATCTAACTGAATGTTATTGAAGAGCTACTTCAAGGACAAATATGGTTTAATAGGGGGATAAATTATGAGTAATAAGAAGATGGTGGTAATATTTCCTGGTAAAAATTATAGTGTAGATAGCCCGTTACTATATTATGCAGGTTTTAAGTTTGAAACCCGTGGATATGAAAAACTAGATATTAGTTATGGGGATTCCATTAATAAAGGCAACTGTTTTGCTGAACATATTGAATATGTTAGAAATGAGGTACTATTAAAATTTCAAGGTATTAACTTAACTGAATATGATGATGTAGTATTTGTTTCCAAAAGTATTGGTACAGTAGTTGCAGGATGGATTGAAGAAAAATTAGATATTGAAGTAAGGCAAATATACTTGACTCCAATAAAAGAAACATTACCTTACATTAAAAATGGTAAAAATATTATAGCTGTAGTCAGTGGCACACAAGATAAGCTAATGGATTCAGACCTTCTTAAAGAACGTTGTTTAAAGGAAAACATCTATTTAAAATTAATAGATGGGGTTGGACATCGTCTAGAGGTTTGGGGAGACATGAATGAAAATATTGATATATTAAAAGAAATAGTATCAGTCTATTAAAGAGGATTCATACAGTCTAATAATGACATTTAAAAATAATTAAGAAAAATATTTTAGTTTTTCTTAATTGTTTTTTATTCATGGGTATTTTAAAAATAGGGGGATAATATGCTATAATTTAATTATAATGTAATTTTATGTATTAAATATATGCTTTTTCATATTATGGGGCGTGAGCTATGAAACGTATTGGAATAAAAAACCAGGATGAGGGCATAGAAGTGGGGGAAAATAATGTATAGTATACCTGAAATGATTATATTTGACTATGGACAAACTTTAATAGCAGAGGAGAAATTTAATGCTATTAAGGGAGACCAAACTTTATTAGATTTAGCAATAAAAAAACCTGAGTTTATTACAGCGGAGAAGATACAAGAAGTTGCCCAAGAATTAAGCAATGATATTGGAGAAATATTTGGAGCTAAGGATAGAAATAATCACAAGTTGGAAATATCACATTATGCATTTAATAGGTATTTGTATGAATACTTAGATATTGAATTTTCTGTTGATCATGAAGAATTAGAATGGCAATTTTGGAATAGTGCTGCACCTGGTAAACCAACTAAAAATATTGAAGTTTTCTTAGAGTATCTTTATAAAAAAGGTATAAGGACAGCAGTAGTTAGTAATATGATGAATAGTACACAATCTTTAATAAGAAGACTTAATGAACTTCTTCCCAATAATCATTTTGAGTTTGTTATTGCATCTAGTGACTATATGTATAGAAAACCCCATAGAAGAATATTTGAATTAGCATTAAAAAAAGCTAAGCTTTCACCTGATAAGGTTTGGTTTTGTGGAGATAACTTAGTATGTGATATTGAAGGTTCATATGAAGCTGGAATGACACCAGTATGGTATCCAGCTTATATAGATTTTGATTATAAGATGGATACTACTGTTCCATTTATATGTGTAAATGATTGGAATGAACTTTTGAAAATTATTGATTTAAAAATTAGCAAGGAAGATTCACAAATAATAACAGAAGATTGGACAACTATACAAGCACTATAAAGTGAAATTTGTTTGGCTTCACCAAAACCTTAGCTGACTTATCTAGGGTCGTAGCCGCTGTTATCTCCAGTCTAAAGAGGGTGGAGTGTTACCGTAAGTAGACATCAAATTTAAAATAAATATATATGAAAAAAATCAAGGAGGTATATTATGGAAGTAAAGCTTAAACAATGGACAATAGAAGACAAGATTCAATTAACCAATATTTGTAATCAAATTAACAGGAAATACTTGAGGAACCGATTGCCTTATCCTTATACAGAAGGTGATGCGGAGTGGTGGTTAAATATGGTAAAAGAACAGGAGGGAAAAAAAGGAGTCTATCGAGCTATTGTAGTTAATAATGAATATGTTGGAAATATTAGCGTAGAGCAAAAGGATGATGTATATTGTAAGGATTCAGAAATAGGATATTTATTATTAACATCCCAATGGTCAAAGGGAATCATGACAGAGGCAGTAAATCAGATTTGCAATTTAGCATTTAGTAGTTTGGATATAATTCGCATCACAGGGATGGTACATGAACCCAACATAGCATCTATAAGAGTCTTAGAAAAAAATGGATTTCACCTAGAAGGAGTTATGAAAAAAGCTATTTACAAAGATGATAGTTTTTGTAATGAATGTATATATGCCTTAATGAAATAATTGGGTGAAACATATATTATTATAAAAGGAAGATGAAACCTATGATTAAAAATGATATGGACAAACTTGCAATGAAAATCCATAGTTATTTAAGTGGATTTTTAGAAGATGAAAAATTTAGTGGAGCTATACTAGTTTCAGTTCAAGGAGAGACAATCATAAGTAAAGGTTATGGTATGGCTAATTATGAGCTAGGGGTTTTAAACAAACCTGAAACAAAGTTTCGTATTGGATCTATAACAAAACAATTCACGGCGGCAACTATATTGCAGTTATGTGAGAAGGGACTAATAAATATAAATGATACACTAGATAAATATATCACATCCTATCCTAATGGGAAGAATGTGACAATACATCAGTTGTTGACACATTCTTCAGGTATACCTGAACATACAAACGTTAAGGAATTTATGCTAAATGTGAGAAATAAGCACAGTGTAGAAGAACTAATTCATGGATTTAAGGATAGACCCTATGATTTTAAACCTGGATCAGAGTTTGCATATTGTAATTCGGGATATATATTATTAGGCTATATAATAGAAAAAGTTACAAAGGATAGCTATGAGAAGTATCTAAATAAAAATATATTCAAGAAATTCACAATGGATAATTCTGGTTATGATGATTATAAAAAAATAATCAAGAACAGAGCCAGTGGCTATAATTTACAGGGAGAAGAAAGAAAACTTGTAAACTGTGATTTTATAGATATGAGCATACCATATGCGGCAGGAGGGTTATACTCCACCGTAGAAGATCTACATATTTGGAACAATAAATTGACTAAAGGNNATTACTTAAATGAAATGTTTACTAAGCAAGTTAAAACTAAAAATTCTTATTATGGCTATGGACTTTATATACAAGATGTGGAGGTACATGGACAGGTTAAAAGAAAGCTATGGCATAGGGGAGAAGTACAGGGGTTCTTTTCATGTAACACTATTTTCCCCCATGAGGATATACAGATTACTATGATAAGTAATATTTATGATAAAGGCTTTTTTAATAAGGTATCTCATGTGGAGTCTATTGTTTTAGAAGGAGTATTTCGATAAATCCTAATATGTAAAAATAAGAGAAAAAACTTAAAAATAATATCTAAAAAAGTTTTTCTTACATTCAGTAATTTTTTTATGCTAAAATACTAAGAGTGAGCTTAGTATTTTAGTTTATCCAAAGGAATATAGGATGAGGATGTTAATATGCATTTTAATAATAACTTAGATATTTGCAGAGATTGATATGAAAACGTATACATAATTGATATGTGTTTAGTAATAAAGCTTATATTAATAAATACTAAGCTTAAATTAAATATACATTGAGGTGGTAAATAAAATGTTCAAGGTAGGGGGTTTGATTGTTTATTCAACCCATGGTGTTTGTAGTATAGATGATATATGTGAAAAAACATTTTCGGGCGTTACAAAAAGTTATTATATCTTACATCCTATTTCTGATGAAAAGCTAACTATAAGTATTCCTATAGATAGTGGTAAAGTAATAATGTTGGAGCTACTTAGCAACGTTGAGGCAGAAGAAATATTGGAATGTTTTAAGGAAGCAGGGATAGGATAGATAGAATTGGATAACCAAAGAAGTGAGGTATATTCTAATATTGTAAAAAGGGGAAACCGCAAAGAGATTGCCAAGGTAGCTAAAACCCTAATGAAAAAAAGATTGATGCAGAAAGGAACGGGAAAAAATTTCATGAAAAGGATAGAAGACTTTTAACTAATATCCAAAATATACTTTTTGCAGAATTGGCCTGTTCACTGAATACTACTTATGAGGTTATAAAAGAAAAAATTAATACTTCCATCAAGTGAAACTTAGTTTCAGGTGGAGTTTGGGCTCCAACTGAAGGTTAGTTGAACTTATCTATGGTGGTAGCTACTGTTATCTCCAACCTAAAGAGGGTGGAGATAACAGTAGGTAGACATCAGATAAAAAAGAATAAGTATTGAAAATATACAAAGATAGATATATGATGAAATTATATGAATTAAATGCAATATTAGGAGGTAAATATGGTAATTATTTTAGGAATATTATGTGTAATAATGGGATTAATATTTAAGGCTTTTCCACCAAAGAAAATAAACTCTCTATTTGGTTATAGGACTATGTTATCAATGAAAAATAAAGATACATGGAAAGAATCACATAAATATGTGTCAAATACTCTTATTATTTTAGGGATTAGTTTTATTCCATTACAATTTATTTTGAGCCAATGGAAAGTTAGTTATAACTATGAAAAAATAATACTTTTAGTATGCTTTGTTATTATGATTATTGCTAATGAAGTACACTTAAGGAAAGTTTTTAATATGGATGGAAGTAGAAAGGTTCAGTATAGATAAACTCAAGCAAGATTCAGATAGCCTCAAATGCTATCTGAATCTTATTTGAGTTTTATATTTCTTTAGATAGGAATACTGTTAAATACATCAGGATTGCTGGATGTAAGAACTAAAGTATCCCCTGATTTAATGTCAGTCGAGCCATTAGGTATTATTATTTCTTCTTCTCTTTTTATCATAACCACAAGAATTTCATCAGGTATACTGGCTTCCATTATGGTATTATTCGCCCATGGGCAATTGATATTCACATAAAATTCTACTAGTTGAGTATGAACTTCATCTTGAAAATCACTAAAAGTCTTATATACAGAAGCTTCTTCTTCAACTAAGTCTAATTTTTTAGCTACCTTTGGGATTAAAGTGCCTTGAATTATAACAGAGAACAAGGAAATGAAAAAAACGGTATTAAATATTTCGTCAGCGACATGAAGTTTGTTTGTCATGGTATAGGTAGCAAAAACGATTGAAGCAGCTCCTCTAAGACCAACCCATGAAACAAATAATTGATGTTTTAATGGAGTTTTAAAACAACTTAATATGCTCATAACAGCAATGGGTCTTGCTACAATGACCATGAAGATCGCAATGAGAAGTCCACTGATAAAAACAGAAGGTAACTGAGATGGAAAGACTAATAAGCCTAGCGTAAAAAAGAGAACAATCTGCATTAACCATGATATACCATCAAAGAAGTGTACCATGCTTTTTTTATGAGGGATTTTATTATTACCAATTACTATCCCTATTATGTATACTGCGAGAAATCCATTTCCTCCTATGTATTCGCTTATTGAGTATCCAAGAAATACAATAGATATAATGAATATTGGATATAATCCGTCAATTTCAAACTTAATGGTTCTTAAAATTGATACAGATATACTAGCAATGATAAAGCCCATAGCTAAACCAAAAACAATTTGTTTAAAAAGCAGTATTGGTATTGATTGCTGGTTATTGTTTGTCAATATTGAAATCATGACTATAGTTAGCATATATGCCATAGGATCATTACTTCCACTTTCCATTTCTAGCATAGATGCTAAACCATCTTTCAAATTTAATTTTTTAGATCTAAGAATGGAAAACACCGAAGCTGCATCTGTGGATGATACGATTGAACCTAGTAGCATGGCTTCAATAAAAGAAATATCTAAAATATAATATGAGAATATTCCAACCAATAATGCGGTAAGAGCAACTCCTAGAGTTGATAATAAGATGGATTGAATGGCTACAGGTTTGGCAACCTTCCAATTGAAGCCGAACCCTCCATAAAACATGATGAAAACTAGACCAATAGTTGATATTTGCTGTGTTAAAATTGAGTTGTCAAAATATATTCCACCTATTCCATCAGAACCTAAAAGCATTCCTAAGGTTAAAAAAATTAAAAGAGTTGGAATACCATATTTGTACAATAATTTGCTTGAGAGTACAGAGATCAGTAGTACTGCACCAAATAGTAATAAAATTTTAAGCATAATCCTCCTATACCTCCTTTTAAGCTAATATTTACTTTTAATGGTTACAAACATTAATCCTACAATAATATTTTATTATAAAATCAATATTTATAGCCTTGTAATGCTAAATATTTAATAAAAGTTTACATTATTATTTATNNATCTTTTAGGAGAAAGTATTTCGTGTGTGATGAATTGCCTGTTATAAAAAAGACTATAGGAGGTAAAAGGGGCAGAGGAATTCTGAGCTTCCTCAGTGGTTTTAAAACATATGCTTTTGAACGGTAAATTTTTCTCCTTTGCTATATTTTCTATAAGAGGAACATATTTAGCTGTATAAGGGCATTGATTTGAATAATATAAAACAAACCCATCATGGTCAATATGAGGAATCTTTACACACTGTTTAAACTTTGGCTTTGGTGAATTTTCTTCAAAGGGTAAATACATGAGTTCGTAATAAGGATCTGCTGTATCTGCCAATAAAAATCCTTTATACCTTAGAAATTTGGGATCAGAAAGGTATGGCATTTTCTTTTTAGATGAAAGTATGGCTAGTCCTTTTTTACCTTTCTTCTTACTATCCATAATGCACTCTTGTAAAAGCACATTGGAGTAACCCTTCCCTTTTAATTGACCTGATACCCAAAGACAATT
>DINW01000044.1:18142-89881 GCA_002423705.1 Clostridium sp. UBA5530 | reverse complement strand
CTGCTGGAGAGGGTGGTGGGGGAAGGATTCGAACCTTCGAAGTCGATGCCGGCAGATTTACAGTCTGCCCCCTTTGGCCACTCGGGAACTCCTCCACATATGGAGCTGGCAATAGGAATCGAACCTACAACCTGCTGATTACAAGTCAGCTGCTCTACCGTTGAGCCATGCCAGCATATGTGATTATATTCTATTGTATTTTATCAAAATGGTGGGCACAACAGGGCTCGAACCTGTGACCCTCTGCTTGTAAGGCAGATGCTCTCCCAGCTGAGCTATGCGCCCATTTTAATTGGTGGAGGAGGACGGATTCGAACCATCGAAGTCACTGACAACAGATTTACAGTCTGCCCCCTTTAGCCACTCGGGAACTCCTCCACATTTATTATACTTTTCTTAAATATCAGTAGTTTTACTGACGAAGATTAGTATACTAACTTATTAGAATTATTTCAAATCCCGTATTTTACTCATATTATAGATTAAACCTATGTTACTTTTAATATCTCTAGTATCCTCATTTATAATTCAATTATCATTTTATCAATATACTATAGCTTATTTTACATGACTACTTGATATTTTCCACTACATCTAAATTTATATAATTTTTCATTATGTCCTTTACTTCTTCAAAATCTTCTTTTTCAAGCCTTTGTTGCAATAATTTATATGCATCTCTAACTCCCTGCTCAGGTTCCTCACAGGTAAGATAATTCTTTATTCTTCCCTCATCTATAGTGGACAATTTTGTGTATATGCTTAATAACTTTATCTTGTCTTTTGTACTGATAGTCTCATCAATAGTTTTATCTTGATTTTTCAAAATAGGCTTCTTACTCTTAGCACTTTCTAGATTGTCTTTTTTAGCTTCTTCTGTTAAGGTTTTTCCACCTCCGTCATTTACCTCATTGCTGTTTTTTTCATCCATGTTTGTTTCCTTGGTTTTCGTCTCATTAGATTTATTAGTTGTCTCCTTACTTTCATTGGTTGTTTCAACTTTTTCTGAACTATTATTATTGTTTGCTACAGAACTATTTTTATTTGTCTTACTCTTTTCTTGCTGCACCTCTAAGGGTTTTCCATAAGAGTCTTCCTCATATCCAATATCCGATAGTACATAAAATACCGTTGACGCTGTAATTATAGAAGATGCTAGTAATATCACTGCTAAAAACTTTTTATTCATAGTGCCACCTCCTTCTATAATAGTTAACCATTATGGAAAATTTATTCACTTCACTACTAATCTTCAAAAATTATTCATATAAATTAATACAAGGAGGTGTTTATTACTTGAATAAGGTCAAAGTAAACTATAAAAGTAATTTAGCATACTATGAAATTGCACTATTTTTAAAGGACTATATTCATAAAGATTCTGTAATAGTATGCATTGGAACTGATAGATGTATAGGTGATTGCTTAGGACCTTTAGTTGGAATGCTTTTAAAAGAAAAGCACTTTCCTCTTCACGTTTATGGCACAATTCATGACCCCATACATGCTCTGAACTTAGAAAAAAATATTAACGAAATCAAGGCTAATCACCCTAATAGCAAAATAATAGGCATAGATGCCTGCTTAGGAGATTGCACATCCTTAGGTGAGATACAGTGTAGAGATTATGCTATACATCCTGGAAAAGGTGTTGGGAAAACTCTTCCTGATGTTGGAGACACTTCTATCATAGGCATAGTTGATTCTAGTGATAACTCCGAGCTATTTACCAACAGAAATATACGACTTTCTCTTATTATAGACATGGCTAATGTTATCGTAGATTCTTTATTTTATTGTATTTATCTTTCTAAAATCTAAGCATTTAATTTCTTTATTCCTCTTTAATATTTTTTTCATTGCCTATAAGTATTTTCAATGTTAAATAATTAAAGGTGTGAAATAAAATATCTCACACCTTTTTGAAATATGGATTATACAAATTGAATTTAAGTCTTACTTGATACGCATGTCCATTTTTAATCTATTAATGCAACTTCCTCATCACTTAAAGTAACATCTAATTTATCCATGTATTCTAATACTTTACCAGTACCTTCTGCTACACACTCTACAGATGATTCTGCTATGTATACTGGGACATTAGTTATTTGGGATAGTAATCTATCTAGTCCATTTAATAATGCTCCTCCTCCAGTCATCAATATACCTTTTTCCGCAATATCTGCTGCTAATTCTGGTGGAGTTTTTTCCAATACATTGTGTGCACATTCAGCTATATAGTTAACCGATTCTTCTAAAGCCTCAACCATTTCATCTGATGATATTGTTATATTTTTAGGTAATCCCGTTACAAGATCCCTACCTTTTATATCCATAGTTTCTATAGGATCTTCTTCACTTCTATAAGCTGCTCCTATTTGAATTTTTAAATTTTCAGCAGTTCTTTCTCCTATCATAAGTTTGTACTTTCTTCTTATAAATTTAATTATTGCTTCATCAAATTTATCTCCAGCTACTTTCAAAGAATCCCTTACTACTATTCCTCCTAAGGATATTACTGCCACGTCTGTGGTTCCTCCACCAATGTCTATAACCATATTTCCACTTGGTATAGTTATATCCATCCCAGCACCGATAGCTGCTGCTAAAGGCTCCTCTATTAAGAAAACCTTTTTAGCTCCTGCATGAATCGCTGCATCCTTTACAGCTCTCTTTTCTACTTCTGTTGCTTTGCTTGGTACGCATACCATAACCTTAGGCGCTGACATCTTTCTTTTTCCACAGGCCTTTTTAATAAAATATTTAAGCATTTTTTCTGTAGTATCATAATCAGAAATAACTCCATCCTTTAAAGGTCTCACAGCTACGATGTTTCCTGGAGTCCTTCCTATCATCTGTCTAGCTTCTTGGCCAACAGCCAAAACCCTATTAGTATTTCTGTCTAATGCTACTACTGAAGGTTCATTAAGTACTACGCCTTTTCCCTTTATAAAAACTAACACTGTTGCAGTACCTAAATCTATCCCCATATCTGTTCCCATACTCCAAAAGCACATTTCATTTCACTCCTAAACTACCAATTTATTTAATGAACTCTCCTACTTTTTAAATTTCCACTATAATTATACATTTAATACAATTATCCTTCAATAGCCTTGTACTTTAATTTAGTAGCTTTTCCACCTCTAATATGACGTTCAGCCTTATTAAGATCTAGTATATTCTTGGCTTCTTGAGCTATAACTGGATTTATTTTAGGTAATCTTTCTGTCATATCTTTATGAATGGTACTTTTACTTACTCCAAAAACTTTAGCAGTTTTTCTTATAGTTGCTTTAGATTCTATTATATATAACGCAACCTCTAATACTCGTTCTTCAATGTAATCTTTCAATTCAACACGTTACCAAAAGTTTATGCATTTCTTTTGGCAACATCCTCCCTTCAAATTCTATATTTTGAAATAGATCTAGTAATTTTTTACATATATTAATGTGCTTTTATAAGTTTGTAATATATTTAAAGTTGGAATCCTAAATTTATATAAGTTTAACCAAGGTTTAGATAAAGATTTATCTTACCTAAACCTAAGTTTAACTTGATATAGTTTTCTCCAGAGTTATATTGACCCTTCTCTGGAGAAAACCAAATTGCTGTAAGCTTTAAACGTGTGT
Organism: Clostridium sp. UBA5530; assembly: GCA_002423705.1. GTDB lineage: Bacteria > Bacillota > Clostridia > Clostridiales > Clostridiaceae > Clostridium_X. Next base: position 86,243 of record DINW01000044.1, on the reverse strand, counting down.
AATCACTAATCGTTGACTACTACTTCCACATAGCAGTTAACAATTATAAAGCTCTAAATTAGTTAAACTCATTTTCAGTTTTTCTGAATCTAAGTTTGATTTTATTAATTCCACCATCTAAAAGATAGAAGAGTTCTTTTATATGTTTATTTAGCTTCTACTGTTTTATAGGAAACATATTTAGCTGGATCTTCATCTTTTCCATTTTTTATTACTTGGAAATGAAGATGACTTCCATATTTTTCACTAGAATAGTTTCCTGCAGTATTACCCACTTTGCCTACTACATCACCCTGCTTAACCTTATCATTAACCTTAAGTGAAACCTTTGAATCAAGGTTCCCATATCTAGTTATCAACCCATTAGGATGCTTTATCTCAATATACTCACCGTATTCTGTATTGTCATTTTCAATCTTAACTACTACTCCTTCTTGGACTGCCTTCACATCTTTGCCTAAATCTGCTTTTATATCTATTCCAAAGTGAGTTCTCCAAGTTCCCAAAGTTTCGCTATATTGAGTTTCTTCAGAATATGGCTTTGCAATAACACCCTCTACAGGATTTATAAATTTTCCTGTATTTGTATTAGCTACAGGTGCTGTAGTACTAGATTTAATATCTTTTTCAGCAGTAGAATTTCCTTTAGTTGTAGTCTTGTCATTTTTTGCTTCTGTTGCATTGGTAATACCACTAGGATTAGTATTGGTGTTTAAATCTATAGCTGTTTCCTTGGTAGTATCTACCTTTGTGCTTTCTGCAACTGGTGGTTTTTTAGCTACCCTTGAGTTTCTTATTCCAAAAGCAGCTGCCACAGCAACTATGCATAAACATACAAATAATATTACATAGAAACCCTCCTTCTTAAAAAATTTAGATGATTTGTCCTGTGTATTTTTGTCCATATGAACACCTCCATCAAGTATTCTTGCCCTTTATAAAAAAATAATTCATTATAAATTAGAATTTTAATCTATTTATTTCTACATTTTTCTTTAATTTGCATCATTTTTCATTTCATTGCCTTTAATATTATGTATTTATGGTATATTTCAAGATAAATAAAGTCATGCTATGGCATATTTACCAATAGCATGACTTTTGATTAAATAGTTAATATTTTATCTCATGTCTACCTGCTGTAACACTCCACTCTCTTTAGGTTGGAGATAACAGCAGCTACGACCATAGATAAGTTCAACTAACCTTCAGGTGGAGTCCAAACTCCACTTGAAACTAAGTTTCACTTGATATCATTATTTATCGTTTAATGCAGATATCCCTGGAAGATCTTTTCCTTCTAAGAATTCAAGGGAAGCTCCTCCTCCAGTAGAGATATGAGTCATCTTGTCTCCAAAACCTAGGATATTTACTGCTGCTGCACTATCTCCTCCACCTATTATGGTAGTTGCATTAGTATCAGCCATAGCCTTAGCTACTTCTACAGTACCCTTTGCAAAGTTTTCAAATTCAAATACTCCCATAGGCCCATTCCAAATTATAGTTTTAGCATCTTTTATAGCATCAGCATATAATTTTCCTGTGTTAGGTCCTATGTCTAGTCCCATATATCCTGACTTTATGTTTTGGTCTACTGTTACTACTGGTTCTGCATCTGCACTGAATTTATCAGCTATAACGTTGTCTACTGGAAGCAATAAATTAACTCCCTTTGCCTCAGCCTTTTCTATCATCTCTTTAGCATAATCTACCTTATCTTCCTCTACTAAAGAAGTTCCTATTTCATAACCTTGAGACTTTAAGAAGGTATATGCCATTCCTCCACCTATTATTAAAGTATCTACCTTTTCTAATAAGTTGTTTATAACATTTATCTTATCAGAAACCTTAGCTCCTCCTAGAATTGCTACAAAAGGTCTCTCTGGATTTTCTACTGCATCTCCTAGGAATTTTAGTTCCTTTTGAATTAGATATCCACATACAGCAGTATCTACGAATTCAGTAACTCCAACTGTAGAGCAGTGTGCTCTATGAGCTGTTCCAAAGGCATCATTTACATATATATCTGCAAGGGATGCTAGTTCCTTTGAGAAGTTTTCTTCATTCTTTCCTTCTTCTTTTCTAAATCTTGTATTTTCAAGAAGAACTACATCTCCATCCTTCATTGCTGCTACAGCTGCCTTTGCATTGTCTCCAACTACTATGTCATCAGCTGCAAATATAACCTTCTTGTTTAACATCTCTGATAATCTGTCTGCCACTGGCTTTAAAGTCTTGTCTGCTTCTGGTCCCTTTGCTTTTCCTAAGTGAGAACAAAGAATAACCTTGGCTCCTTTTTCCATTAAATATTTTATAGTTGGCATTGCGCCTACTAATCTATTTTCATCAGTTATTTTTCCATCTTTTAGGGGTACATTAAAGTCGCATCTTACTAATACTTTTTTACCTTGGACATTTACGTCCTCTATGGTTTTTTTATTAAAATTCATGATCTTCACCTCTTTAAAAAAATATGCCTAATGCTTTAAAAGTCTGGCTTCATAGCCATATTCACTACAAAACCAGACCTAATTATACTTTGGCTAATTATTTTGTAAGGTTTGCAAAGTATTTTAATGTTCTTATTAATTGTGAAGTATAAGACATTTCATTGTCATACCATGCAGCAACCTTTACTAATTGCTCTCCGTTTACTTCCATAACCTTTGTTTGAGTTCCATCGAATAATGATCCGAAGTTCATTCCTATTACATCGGAAGAAACTATTTCATCTTCTGTGTATCCAAAAGATTCATTAGCTGCTGCTTTCATAGCTCCGTTTATTTCAGCAACAGTTGTGTTCTTTCCTAAAGTACATACTAACTCTGTTAAAGATCCTGTTATAACTGGTACTCTTTGAGCTCCTCCATCTAATTTCCCTGCTAATTCTGGGATAACTAAGCCTATTGCTTTAGCTGCTCCAGTAGAGTTTGGTGTTATGTTTGCTGCAGCTGCTCTAGCTCTTCTTAAGTCTCCCTTTCTGTGTGGGGCATCTAATGTGTTTTGGTCATTAGTGTAAGCGTGAATTGTTGTCATGAATCCTTTTGTTATTCCAAAACTATCGTTTAATACTTTAGCCATTGGTGCTAAACAGTTTGTTGTACAGGAAGCTCCTGAAATAACTGTTTCAGAACCATCTAATGTATTGTTATTAACATTGAATACTATAGTTTTTACTGATCCAGTAGCTGGTGCAGAAATTACAACCTTCTTAGCTCCTGCTTTTATATGAGCTTCAGCCTTTTCTTGAGAAGTGAATAATCCTGTACATTCAAGAACTATATCTACTCCAAGTTGTCCCCATGGTAAATTCTCTGGATTCTTTTCAGCTATAACCTTTATTTCTTTTCCATTAACTAAGAATGATCCTTCTTTTACTTCTATTTCACCATTGAATCTTCCTTGAGATGAATCATACTTGAATAGATGTGCTAATGTCTTAGCATCTGTTAAGTCATTTATAGCCACCACTTGAAACTCTGGGTTGTCGATCATTAGTCTTAATGCTAATCTTCCTATTCTACCAAATCCATTAATTGCAACTTTAACCATTTAAAAATACCTCCTAAAATTTTATATATATATTTAATATTTAAGTTATCGACAGTTTTTATACCTATTATTTGAAACTATCTAATATTTTTCTTGCAGCTCCCTCATCGGTAATGAGAACTCCTGAGCTATTATCTAATTCTGCAGCTATTATGGCATTTGCTTTTTTTCTTCCTCCTGCCACTGCTATAAGCTCTTTTATGTTTTTAGAGTCTTCCTTTGTTACTCCTATGGAAGATATTGAATATACTACTTCACCATCCTTAGAAAAGTAACATCCAAAGGCTTCTCCTACTGCACCCTTTGCCATGATTTCATGAATTTTTTCTTCATTCATTCCTCGCTTTAGGCACATGGTCTCTGCTTCTCCTATTCCATATATAAGCATGTCGGCATTTTTTATGCTCTCTATCATGTCTTCTATATAGTCTTCCTGCAATATAGTATCTATAGCCTTATGGCTCAAATTGTCAGGTACATGAAGCATTTTATAAGTTCCCCCCAGCTTCTTTGCTAGGTTTCCTGCTAAGGTATTGGCCTGAGTTTCAATGTTTCTTCCCATTCCACCCCTTGCTGGCAAAACTAAAATGTCTTTAAATAAGTTACAGGTTGAAAAATTGTCCACCACTTCTCTTATGGTGCTTCCACCAGTTAGAGTAATAACATTTTTGCTATTCAAAGCGGTTTTTATGTAGGTTGCTGCCGCTTTTCCTAATTCCTTTAACACTGAGTCATCTTCATCTAAATCGCCGGGAACTATGATAACTTTTTTTATCCCTAAAAGTTGTCTTATGGAAATTTCTAAATCGCTTAAACCCTTTATGTCATATATACATTCTTTAAGCTTTTCTAAAACTTCCTTTCCTTCCTCTGTCACTGTCATACCTGGAGTACTTATATTTATCAAGTTCTGAGACTTTAAAAAGTTTATCTCTGTTCTTACGATTCTTTCTCCTAGGTTTAATTCATTAGCAAGGATTCTTCTTCCAATAGGCTCATTGTAATAAATAGTTCTCAGTATATTGTATCTTTTTTCTAGAACTTCTATCAGCTCTGGAACTATCTTTTGTTGAAGCTTTAAAATCTCGTTCACGTCACACGCTCCTTTGGTCGTTTTGTGTCCCATGCTATTTGTTTTTGTCCCACATCTTTATTATAGTCTACTTCTTCTGATTTTTAAATAGTATTTTAAGAAATTTTTGCAAAAATTTTTTAAAATCTTATGATATCCTTTTCATTACCTTCAATAAAAATCCGTTAATTTAATTATGAAACATTCCAAAACAAAGGTTATTGCACTACCAACCTTGTTGTTTAGTGATGCAATAACCTTTAAATCCTTTTTCGCTTGCTAGATGACTTTATTCCAAGTTCTTCTCTATATTTTGCTACAGTTCGTCTTGAAATATTCATATCCATTTCATTGAGCTTGTCGCATATATATTGATCCGATAGGGGCTTCTTCTTTTCTTCTTCATCTATCATTTTCTTTATCGTATTTTTTATGTTTAAAGTTGATACATCCTCATGGGTTCTTGATGTTATTCCCTGAGTAAAGAAATTCTTAATCTTTATAGTTCCTTTAGCAGTATACACATATTTATCTCTTATAGCTCTACTTATTGTAGATTCATGAAGGGACAGCTCCTCGGCTATTTCCTTTAAAGTCATAGGTTTTAGAAACTCTTCTCCATAGTCTAAGAATTCTTCTTGCTTCTCTACGATTTTTCCCAAAACTCTGTATATGGTACTCTTTCTATTTTCTACGCTTTTTACAAGGAACATGGCACTATCTATCTTATCTTTTACATAGTCCATGGCCTCCTTATCCTTACTTTCTTTTAATATTTCTTTATATATATTATTTATAGAAAGTTTAGGACTTAAGCTATCATTCATTATTATATGATATTTTCCATCTATATCTTTAATATAAGCATCGGGGACTATGTATCTAGTTTCCTCTCCAGTGTAAAAACCTCTAGTAGGCTTAGGCTCTAAAGTTTTTATTATATCTCCATAGTCCTGGGCTTCCTTAGGAGTTATTTTAAGCTCCTTAGCTATAAGTGCATATTTGTTATCTGCTATATTTTCTAAATGGTCATCTATAATTTTTAATAGATTTTCATCATAAATCCCCTTGGCTTTAAGCTGGATTTTTAAACATTCCTTTAAATTTCTTGCTCCTATACCATAAGGCTCAAGAGCTTGCACTAGATATACTGCTCTTTCTATATCGTCCTCAGAAACCTTCAGTTCTCTTGCCATATCATCAATAGATATGCCTAAATATCCTTTTTCATCTAAATTATCTATTATATATTTGCACAAAATCTTGATATATTCATCTTCATTTAACTCAAGTATTTGATCTTCTAAGTGTTCTCTAAGGCTTTTCTTATTTCCTATAAATTGAAAGGGTGATATTTCCTCATTATCATAGGTATCATAGCTTTGAGAGCCATAGCTATCAAACTCAAGAAATTTTATTAACTCTCTGTAGTCTATTTTATCTTTTTCATCTTTATTTGACTCTTCATCATACTTTGCTTCTAACACAGGATTTTCTTGTAATTCTTTATCTATATATTCTTGCAGCTCTATACCTGACATCTGAAGCAACTTAACTGATAGTTGCATCTGCTGAGTCATTATGAGCTTTTGTTCCTGAGTTAAGTTCAAGTTGAAATCCATTTTAATCATAAGTCTCACCCTCTGAAATATATTATTTCAATATTACATATTGTAATAAAAGCTTTTTCCGTAAAATTTTAATATCTATATTATATCAATTATAACTACTTATGACCACAAAAGATTGTGAAAGAAAAGTCCTCTAGCTTTTCCTTTATCTAAAAACTAGAGGACTTTATCCATTTTACATAAACCAAAGCAGGGATTACTATCCATTCCTTGGCTTACATAACAAATTAAATTCTATCTTTCTCCTTTTCTATAAGGAATCCCATCAGCTTCTGGAGCCTGAGTCTTTCCAACAAATCCCGCTAAAACTAGCATTGTTAAGATATATGGGAATGCTGCATAGAACTCTTGTGGTATGCTCCATCCAAAGCTTTGAGCTGCAAGTTGAAGACTTTCTGCAAATCCAAATAATAAACATGCTAGTAAGGCATTTTTAGGCTTCCAATTTCCAAAGATCATAGCTGCCAAAGCTATAAATCCTCTTCCACTAATCATACCCTCTCTAAAGTATTCTAACACTCCTATAGATAAAGATGCTCCACCAATACCAGCTAAGGCTCCTGAAATCAATACTGAAATATAACGAATTTTATATACATTGATTCCTAAGGTATCTGCTGCCTTTGGGTGCTCACCTACTGCCTTTATTCTTAATCCAAAGGAAGTTTTATTAAAGATAAATGTAGCTATTATTACCAATGCAATTGCTATCCATACAAACCAATTTAGGTCTCCGATTATAGACCCTATAACTGGTATTTGAGAAAACAACTCCCTTGGATATGGCAATGTTTCTACTGCTGGAGATTGAGTTGGATTTCCAAAAACCTTAAACAAAATATATCCGATAATAGCTGGAGCAAAAACATTTATTCCAGTACCTGATACAACCTGTTCTGCTTGAAGGTGGATACTTAGATACCCATGAATTGCTGCAAAAATCATACCACCCACTGCTGCAAATAATATCCCCATCCATGGGTTTCCAGTCAAATAGGAACCTAATACTGCAAAGAAGGCCCCTGCTACCATAATACCTTCTAATGCTATATTTACAACTCCTGATTTTTCTGAGAAAATTCCACCTAATGCCCCGAATATAAGAGGAGTCGAATATCTAAGGGTAGCGGCAATAATTCCTATTATTGTTATATATAATGAGCTATCCATTTATAACTGCCCCCTTTTTCTTTCTTTTATCTCCTACTAATTTAAATATATATTGTCCTGCTATAAATAAGATAACCATACCTTGAATGATATAGGATATCTGCTTAGGAATTCCATTTAGCATCATGGTACCTGAACTTAGATTTAAAGATCCAAATAATAATGCTGACAATATAACACCAAAAGGATTGCTACCTGCAACTAAGGCTACAGCTATACCATCCATTCCTAGATTAGTAAATCCAAATAGTTGCATAGATAGGTGTTGTACTCCTGCCACGTGAAGGGCTCCTCCAAGACCTGCTATGGCTCCTGATATTGTCATAGCTAAAATTATATTCTTCTTTATGCTTATTCCACCGTATTCTGCTGCGCTAGGATTAGTTCCTACCGCTCTTAGTTCATATCCTACATTAGTTTTCCAAAGAAGAATGTACACAATAACCACAAAGATTAAAGCTACAAAAATAGCTGTATTCAATCTATATTCAGGTCCTAAAAATCTTGTAAGTTGTGCACTGGATTGGATTGTATCCGTACTAGCAGTACCTTCCTTATGGAACATACCCATAGTAAAGTAGTTTGATAGATACATGGCTATGAAGTTCATCATTATGGTGTTTACAACTTCATTGGTCCCAAGCTTTGCCTTTAAATATCCTGGTATTGCTGCCCAAAGACCTCCTCCAATCATACCACCTAAAGCTATGATTAAGATATGGATAGGTTTTGGTATTCCTGGTATAAGGCCTATTAAAGTGGCCACTAGCATACCTATTATAAATTGGCCCTCAACACCTATGTTGAATAGCCCTGTTTTAAAGGCTATGGCATGGGCAAGACCTGTGAATATAAGTGGTGTAGTAAATACTAAAGCTTCTGCGAACTGAGCCTTACTGCCAAAACTACCCTTCCATATGGAGGTAAATAAAACCTCTGCAGCTGCAAAGAATCCTATGTTTTTACCCCACATAACAAAAAATATGGATATAAACAATCCAAGCAATATGGAAACCAAAGATATCATGAATTTTCCAAGTACCTCTGAGGATTTTTTATCTTTCACTTTAAGCATTTTCTTTACCTCCTTGGTTTTCCTTTTTTAAGGTTCCTCCAGCCATAAGTATACCAAGCTTCTGCTCCGTAGCTTCTTTTCTTGACAAAATATCAACAATTTCTCCATCATATATTACTGCTATTCTATCAGCTAAGGCTAATACCTCATCAAGCTCTAGGGATACAAGAAGTACTGCTCTTCCATTATTTCTTTCATCTACAAGTCTTTTATGAATATACTCTATAGCACCAACATCTAGGCCTCTAGTTGGTTGTGCTGCTATTAAAAGTTCAGGATTTTTTTCAATTTCCCTAGCTATAACCATTTTTTGTTGGTTACCTCCTGACAAAGCCACTGCATTAACATCTTCATTAGGCGTTCTTACATCATAATCCTTTATAAGAGTGTTAACATGTTGCCTAATAGCACCGTAATCCATCATCATGCCCTTAGAAAATGGGCTCTTATAATGAATTCCTAATATAGAATTTTCTAGTAGCGAAAATCCTAGTATAAGTCCTCTTTTATGACGGTCCTCTGCTATATGACCTAGTCCAGCTTCTATAGCTTCTCTTGGAGTCCTTCCTGCTATCTCTTGACCATTCAATATTATGGAACCTTCCTTAGGCTTTCTAAGACCAGCTATACCTTCTATTAGCTCTGTCTGACCATTGCCATCAACTCCAGCTATTGCTAAAATTTCTCCTCTTTTAACTTCAAGGTTTATTCCTTTAACAGCTGGAAGATTACGATTGTCTAAAACATGAAGATTTTCTATCTTAAGCACAGTTTCCCCTATGGTGTTGTCTGCCTTATCCACCACTAGGTTTACCTTTCTACCTACCATCATCTCTGCCAATTGATCTATATTAGTTTCTTTAGTTCTTATTGTGTCTATTACTTTTCCACGTCTTACAATGGTTACCCTATCACTCATGCTCATAACCTCTTTAAGCTTATGAGTGATAAGGATTATGGATTTTCCTTCCTTTACTAGGTTTCTTAATATTACTCCTAGCTCTATTATTTCTTGAGGAGTTAAAACTGCTGTAGGTTCATCTAATATTAATATTTCTGCTCCTCTATATAATGCCTTTAATATTTCTACCTTTTGTTGTTGTCCTACTGTCATATCTTCTATTATAGCTTTTGGGTCTATATTAAAACCATATTTTTTAGATAATTCTTCCGTATCTTTTATAGCCCTTTTCATATCTATTTTAATTCCACTTTTAGGCTCATTTCCTAAAATCATATTTTGTGCCACTGTAAAATTATGAATAAGCATAAAATGCTGGTGTACCATTCCTATGCCTAAACTAATAGCTTCTTTAGGGCTTTTCATACTTGCTTTTTGGCCATTTATAAAAATATCTCCACTTTCTTGCTGATAAAGACCATATAATACATTCATAAGGGTGGTTTTACCTGCTCCATTTTCACCAAGAAGCACATGAATTTCCCCTTTTTCTAAATCAAAGTCTACATTGTCATTAGCAACAACTCCTGGGAAAATCTTAGTTATGCCTTTCATCTCAACAACTTTTTCCATTGATTTCTCCTCCCATAGTTTAAAATAAGGCTAGATGCAACCATCTAGCCTATTTTCAATGCTTTTACTTTAATGCTGGAGCTTTATAACCTACTAACTCTGCACGAGTTCCTGGAACCTTTATTGTTCCATCTTTTATTTGTTGTTCTGCTTTCTCTGAAAGTTTCATAACATCTGCAGTTACTACTGCAAGACGTGTTGGAGATATTCCAACTGCTCCATCCTTAAGTCCTAAAACTTCTGTTTTTCCACCCTTAAAGTTTCCATCTTGTAAATCCTTTATAGCCTTTTTAACTGCTACATCAACTTTCTTTTCCATGGAGAATAATATGATATCTGCATATTGCTTTCCGCCTTCAGTTTTAGCTTGGTCGGAGTCAACTCCTATAGCATATTTATTAAGCTCCTTAGCAGCCTTAAATACTCCAAGTCCTGCTCCACCAGCTGCATGATAAACTATGTCAGCACCATCATTTATTAACATTTTAGCAGCTTCATAGCCTTTTCCAGCATCATCAAAGGATGCTACGTATTTAACCATTGATCCTGTAGTCTTTTCATCTTTAGGCATTAAAAGCTTTCCTGCTTCTGGATTAACAGCCATAACTCCTGCAACAAATCCAGCTTCGAATCTTTGGATAACATCCCCGTCAATTCCTCCTACAAAGCCTACTTTATTAGTCTTTGTAAGTTGACCAGCTATAACTCCAGCTAAGAAAGATCCTTCATTTTCTTTAAATAATACTGACATTAAGTTATCTGATTTTACTTCTGCATCGATCATTAGGAACTTCTTGTCATTTTTTTGTGTAGCTACATTTTTCATTGACTCTGCCATCATGAAACCAGCACCAACAGTTAAGTCTGCTGCTCCTGACATGGTTTGTAGATTTGGTAGATAAGCATCTTGCTGCTTAGATTCTACTGATGTTATTTGTTCTATGCCTAATTCCTTAACTGCTTCTGCTATTCCTCTATTAGCAGCCTCATTAAAGGATCCGTCATGAACTCCTCCTTGGTCAGTAACTAAACCAACTTTTAACTTTGGTTTGCTATCTCCTGCACTTGATGAACCGCTATCGCTTCCACAACCAGCAAACAATGCTGCTGTTACAGAGAAAGCTGCTATAGCTGCAATAAGTCTTTTTCTTTTCATAAGACTACCTCCTAAAAATTAAATAAGTAAATTAATTTTATTATTCTATGATTATTAAAAACTTATCCATTTATAATTATTTTATGATTAATTTTTAATAGTCATGAATATTTAAAATATTATTGTAAACCTTTTTTCATATTGTTGCATATACGATTATAGCAATAAATTTTGTAATTGTGAATAGTATTTTTATAAAATATAAAAAAAGTTAAGAACTCCTTGACATGAAGGAATCCTTAACTTTTAATTATAGGAATATTTTAAGATCTAAATCCAGCTTTAACAAGAATTTCTTCAGCCTTTGAGCCTTCATCTTCTGGAACTAGTATGATAGGACCTGTACATCCCATACCACTTTCGGAATATACCCCTTCCTTCCATAGAGCCTTACATGCATCTTCTAGTTCTAGAATATCTACTCCTGCTATTGAGTAAGTTACTACCTTTTTAGGTGGCATCTTTATCTCTTCTTCACTAGCTTCACTCTTTCTTTCCTTTGTGTTCTTTGCTATTATTTCTTTTAGTCCAGCTTTGTTTGCCTTTGTAAATTCATCTTTAGCTATTTTTAGTACATTGCTTCCTGCACATTGAGCACAATATCTTAAAGCCTCACATATAAGTGGAGCTCCTGAAGCTCTTGAAACTATGTTCACTAGCTTATCGTAGTTTTCTCCAACCCCTGGACCATATCCTGCTCCAACAGTCTCATAGTTTCCACCTGTAGTAAAGGATGCAAATACCTTTACAAGAAGGTTTCCTGTTAATGAATCACATACCATAACGTCTGGAGTTCCTGCTAAAAGGTCATTACCTCTCATTACAGCTCCACCGTCTGCTCTTAAGGATTCGCTAAACTCTATGTCATAGCCGCCTTCCTTAAGCTCCTTTAGTATCTTTTCAACTTTTCTTGCACCTTCTATATTTAAGATTCCTATCTTAGGATTCTTTATTCCCATAGCTTTAGCTGTGGCAATACCAGAAATTGTATTTATAGTCATTCCCTCAACTCTGTTAGTTGAAGTAGTTCCTGTAGTTGTAGCTATTATCATATCTCTGCCTTTTCCTGGAGTTGTAACCTTTCCTACTGTTGATACTCCTATTGGAAAATCAAAGTGTTGAGTTACACATCCTTGTAGGTATCCATTTTCTAAAAGCTCAACCATTTTCTTATGGCCTTCCTCTGGAGTCTCTACTACTACTTGCTCTAAATCACTATTTACTTTAGAACCAATTAGTACTATATCAAAATCTCCATATTTATCTTTAGCCATTTCTGCTGCTCTTACCATTTCATCTACTCCATGTTCAGAGCCTAAAATTGTAAGACCAATTTTTACTTTTTCTTTAAAAGATCCAGATTTTATTCCATCTGCTATATCATTAAATACATTAGCAATCATTTCTTTAACATTATTATTTTCTGCCATTAAACTCACGCTCCTTAATTGTTCATTAAGTAAGCTGCAAAGTCTTTCATTGCATCTGCAACCATTGACTTTACTTCTTCTTTAGAGATTCCTTCTCCACTTCCAGTAACTCCACTATTCTTTTCTACTACTATAGAAACTCCATCAAATAGATTTGTCATTCTTCCAAGGAATAAACTTCCTTTTCCTATTACCATGAAGTTATCTAATTGTCCATTTAATATATGGTCTCTTCCATGTCCTATTACTGGTACACCTGAAGGTATGTGTCCTTGAGTTGGTGCAAATCCTGGATATCCATGTTCCTTAACAAAGTTTGGAAGTTCTTTTCTATCTAGTTGTCCCTTCTTAACTGCTAAGGCTCCTATCATTTTATAGTTTTGAGTTGGTACATCTCCAGCTCCTGCTGGTTCTGTAATATCTGGAGTTTGCATTTCTGGAGCAAACTTATTGATATCAGTTATCTTCAATCCAGCATTCTCTAGTGGCTCTGATACTAAAGCTTCTAGAACAGCTTGTGGTGATGCCCCATGTCCTATAGTATGTCTTCCAATTACATCAGTTCTTAATATTGGATTTACTCCGTCGTTTTCACTAACAAGAAGTGCAAATCCACCTAAACAATCTTCAAGAACTGGTAAATTCTTTTCTACGTGGCTCTTTCCATTCATACCAAGCTTTGCAGTACATCCGCCAGCTACAACTACTACATTCTTATATATTCCTGATTTAACTAAAGATGCTGCATTTATTAATGAGTGAGTTGGTCCTGCACAGAATCCTCTCATATCTATTCCTGTAGCATTCTTCAATCCTACTATTTCCCCAACAGATTTAGCTAAGTTTCCGCCACCTCTTTGGTTCATATCTCCAACTGCTTCTTCTGAACATTCTATTATATATTCAACAGAAGATGGATCTATTTCCTTATCCTTAAACAAGTTCATTAATGCTACTACTCCTGAAGCCTTAGTTGCTAAGTTTTCAAGAAGTACATGAGCTGAAAGGTTCTTGTCGTATTCATGAGCTCTCTTAACACATCCTATAAGTTCATCATTTTCATATAAACCTACAGCTGTATGAGCATCTACTAATTTGCTTATTTCTGCAACTTCAACACCATCTTTTACTTCTGAAACTCTGTCCTTTAATATTGGATGATTATTGAAAGCTTCTCTTACCTTTTCTGTAAAACTAGCTTCAAGAAGTACTAAATCAAAAGCATCAGCTAGCTTCATAACACCATAGAATTCATCCTGTGGCATTATTTCACCAAACTTACCAAATCTCTTAGCATCTACTACATTTTCTCCATGCCAAGGTCTCTTTCTTTCGTTTAACTCTTCTGGAGTCATGTTTCCAATATAAGCTTGGTTTGGAGCATAAGCTACAACATCCTCAAAGCTTCTTATATGTTTTGGAAGTTCCTTTAAATATTCTGAAGCACTATTAGCTTCTAATTCTACTGTTTGAGTTGTTCCATCATGTAGAACCATATCTGGTGTATTAACTAAAATATAACTTGCCTTTTTTATTACTGGAAAATCCATAGTTAACCCTCCTTAATTTTTAATTAAGCATAATTATCAAATAGATAAAAGTCAAAGGCTAATGCTTAACATTTCACTTTTATCTATTTTAAATATAAGGGGACAGAGATGCCCCCTTATATTCAAAAATTATTTATCAAATACAGTTTGAGTATCTACTTCAGTTTCAAGAGCTTTTAAAGCTTTTTCAACTAATTTGTATCTTAATTCATACTCATCCTTCTTGTCTAAACTTGGGTTTCCAAGTGGGTGAGGAATAGCAATTGTTGGTACTATTCTGTTTGCTCCAACTGTTAAAGATATTGGAACTACTGTACACATATGAACTACTGGTAACACTCTCTCTATTTCTTTTACTAAAGTTGCACCGCAACGAGTACAAGTTCCTCATGTAGAGGTTAGTATAACTGCTTCTACTCCAGCATCAACAAGTTTTTGTGCTATTTCAGCACCAAACTTCTTTGATGAAGCAACTGCTGTACCGTTACCAACTGTAGTATAGAATGTATTGTGAAGGGAACCTATCTTTCCTTCTTTTTCCATTTGTCTTAAAACATCTACTGGTAATACTCTATCAGAGTCATCATTTGCATAAGTTGGATCATATCCACCATGAGCTGTCTCATAAGTTTCAGCTGTTAAATCGAAAACTCCTTCTATAGAATATTCGCCATACTTAGATGCACTTGAAGATTCTATGTGGTCTGGATTTCCCTTAGGAACAGTTCCACCAGATGTTACTAGAGCAACCTTAGCCTTAGTTATATCCTTAACTGCTGGTTGAGGATCAACTCTATCAAATACTGGCATTTTAAACTCAGTAACATATTCTTCTCCACTTATCTTCTTAACAAGCATATCAACAGCTCTCTTTGAGCCTCTATCAGCAGCAAAATAGTTCTTTCTTATTCCTCTTTCGATGTATCCATCTTCAGATGGTAAAAGAATTTCTTCGCCCTTAGCTAACTTTATAGCTAACTTAGCTATTGCTGGAAGCGCTTGTCTCATACCAACTGCACTGTTTCTTGTTTCAACAATGTATAGGTATTTCTTGTACATGTCAGCTCCTGGATTTTCTGGATACATAGCTGTTAATACAGGAATGTTTAATTTTTCTTCAACTTCCTTAGCTATAGTTCCACAAGCAACACCGTATCTTCCTGCGTTAAATGCTGGTCCTGCTATAAATAAATCAGGGTTATATTTTTTAACCATTTCTACTACTTCAGCTTTAGCTTCTTCTATGTTTTCATTGAAATAAGAGTCTCCACATATAACTGTAGCAACTATTTCAATATCTTCCTTCTTTAGCAATCCGTTTAAGCCCATTCCAGGTCCCACGAATCCTTCTCTAACTTCTGGTTTTATATCAGCTTTCTCTTCTCCGCCTATTCCAGCGTAAAATTGATTGATGTAATGTACTACTCTAATCAAAATGGTGTGCCCCCTTTCTTGGAGTTAAAATTTATTAGTTACTTTGATCTCTTACTGCTTTAACTTCTGATATTATTGAATCAACATCAAGAACCATTTCCATCATTCCGCATTGTTCATCATATACAGCAGCATCGCATTCATCCTTTATTTCTGGCTCAACTACATGGTAAACAGGTAGGTTTAAAGCCACTCCTGCTAAAGGACCTGCAAAAGTTGGGTCTCCAAGAACAACAGTTTCTGCTGATAATCCTGAAGCTTCTGCTTCTGCTCCTCCTAAAACAACAACTACATTTTCTGCACCATGTTTTTCAGTAAGGTCTTTTACTCTTTGTTGGATCTCCAGATCCATAGCTCCTGCAGCAGTTCAGACAAAACATTCTGTAGAAGCAAATAATACCTCAGCACCAGCGCTCTTTACACATGCTTCGATAGCTGGTCCTGGAATTCCATCTCTATCGCCAATAGCTATAACTTTCTTTCCTTGTAACATTTCCTTCATTCCTTTCTTAAACCATAATTTTCTAATGTAAGTTTAATCTTAGTATCCTTTTGCAGTTAAGTAGTTAAATCCAACTTCAGAAGTAGCTCCTGTTATAACTTGGATTTCTGCATTAATGGATCCGTCTTCTCTTAAGCTTCCAACGTATCCTCCAGCTATTATGTTAGCTGCTTCTGGATGTCCTATTACCTTCTTCATTGGAGGTAAAGTTATAACTTCGTTAGCATTTCCTCCAGTAACAACTGCATCTCCCTTTGGAGTTGAGTCAGCTAAAGATTGTGAACTTCCATCTTGTCCTGCATACTCATCAGTAATAAGTACAGTCTTTACTCCCTTTTCAGAAATCTTGTTGCAGTTCATAACTAAGTCAGCATCTGGATTACCAAACCCTTCTTCAGATATTATAACTGCATCTGCTCCTAAGAATTCTACTAATTTAGCAGTCATGTTAGAACTTCTTTCTTTATCTGCAAGGTAAACATTTTCGTTAGTTATAATACAACCTAAGAAGTTGTAGTCTTTTCCATGTCTATCATATAAATCAGTTATTACTGGTTGATTCATATGAACATATGATGGGTTCTTGTCACATGCAGAAACGCAGTTTCCTGAAACTATAGCTCCATCAAATGCTTCTGTTGGATAGATGAAAGTAGGTATTATCTTCTTAGCATCTACTCCATATACATAAGTATCATGTAAAAGTCCTTGAGTTTGAAGCATGTATACATATACTACCTTTGGTAGATCTGGATATTGCTTAACTTGCTCAAGTAATGGTAGAGTTTCATAAGTTTTAACTTCATTTGGCTCTACATTTCTTCCTGCCTCTCCAAGATAAGTAGCAGCTCTAAATCCTATTAATCTTAAAGCTTCTTCATGCTCATGTTGATTAATTCCATCCTTTGGCTCTACTATAATAACTAAGTTATTAGTCTTTGAAAATGGAGTGTATTTTGCTCCTTCTCCTGTCATGTCGATGATTCCTTCTTGGAATCCAACAACCTTACCAGTTGTAACTACTGCAGCTCCTTTTAAAACATGAGTTCTTCCTGAACCAACAGTATCAACTTTGCTTATAAATCCAGGGAATATTCCTCCCTTTCCTTCAACCTTTACTCTAGGTTCTATTACGTCTTTTACTGGAATTATTCTAACTTCTTCTCCTGGTCTTACGATATCAAAGTCTATTGACTTTACTCTTTCGTCTCCACCAACAGCAGCTAGTAACTCCTCTTTGTTTACATAAAGAGTTCCATTTTCAACTTTTGTCTCATTTCCAAATTGCATGTCTTTTATAAATATATTGCCTAATTCTAGACGCAAAGCCTTCACCTCCCAAGTGATTTGAAACTTTTATTATAAATTAGAATTTAATTCTAATTATAAACTATAGAGAATCGTAGTAAGTTTTTATGAAATTTTCTACATCTTCAATGCCACTAATTTTGTCTGGAGTTATTGTTTCAACTTTTTCTCCACCTTTGTAGATTATCATTGTTGGTAATCCTAAAACTCTTTGAGCTATAGCAAGTCTTCTTGCTGCTCCAATGTTTAAAGATGCAAATTTTATCTTATCACTATATTTTTCTTCTAAGCCATGTACTCCAGGCATTAGATCCTTACATATTTCACATTTGTCTCCCCAGAAGTCAACAAATACAGGTTTTTCACTTTGTAATACCTCAGCTTCAAAATTTTCCTTGTTTAATTCTAACATGGAAATCCCTCCTAAAATTTTTTTTATTTAAGTTGGATAGCTAGTTATTTCTAACTATCCAATATAAAGGCTTTCTTTAATATTATTCCTCAAAGTTTTCTTCTACATACTTCTCAGCGTTAGTTGCTGCTATAGCACCATCTGCTGCTGCAGTTATAACTTGTCTTAGAGTCTTTTCTCTAACGTCTCCAGCTGCAAATACTCCTGGCACATTACATCTCATCTCTACATCTGTGATGATATCTCCTCTTTGGTTCATTTCTATCTTACCTTTGAATAAATCAGATATTGGTAAGTATCCAACGAATACGAAGCATCCATCTACTCTTAATTCTGATATTTCTCCAGTCTTAACATTCTTTATTACTAATCCTTCTAAGATTTCGTCTCCCTTAGCTTCTTCTACAACACTGTCTAAGATTAAGTCTATCTTAGGATTCTTTTTCATCTTTTCAACTAATGATTTAGCTGCTCTAAATTCGTCTCTTCTATGAATTACAGTTACCTTATCAGCAAACTTTGTTAGATATATAGCTTCTGTTATAGCAGAGTCTCCTCCTCCTATAACTGCTACTTCTAGCTCTGTAAAGAAGTCTGCATCACATGTAGCACAGTAAGAAACTCCCTTACCTCTTAATTCGTTTTCATTTTTGAATCCGCCAAGTCTTGGATATGCCCCTGTAGCAATGATTACTGTCTTTCCTTGATATTCTGCATTTTTACCTTTTAAAGTCTTTATTTTTCCATCTAATTCAACATTAAGAATTTCATCTTTTACGAACTCAGTTCCAAAGCTTTCTGCTTGCTTTCTCATTCTCTCTATAAGAGATGGACCTGTACATTCTTCTATTGATCCTGGATAGTTTTCTAATTCATCTGTAGTTGATGTTTGACCACCAAACTTTCCTCTTTCAAGAAGCAAAGTTGACATCTTTGATCTTCCTGCATATAATGCT
Organism: Clostridium sp. UBA5530; assembly: GCA_002423705.1. GTDB lineage: Bacteria > Bacillota > Clostridia > Clostridiales > Clostridiaceae > Clostridium_X. The sequence goes on along the minus strand of DINW01000044.1, from coordinate 67,461 downwards.
GCTGATAATCCAGCTGGGCCTCCACCGATTATTATGGTATCATAAATTTTTGACATGTTAATCCTCCTATTCTATATTCACAAATTTTATTTTTTCTTTATTTCCTTAATGCTCTAAAGGTTAAGAGCATTTTTTATCAAGTCCATATCTATTAATTGAAAGTCCTCTAATATAGATTGTGTCCATTTAGGAGTTGGCTGATTCTTTATAAACTTCAATGTGGTTGCTATAGAATCCTCAATTACAGATAAAGAATCAAAATCTAAGGAACCTACTTCCTTTGATATAGCCACAGTCTTGTATGGAGTTTCATTGGGCTTCACACTGCTCATCAATGGATGTGTTAGTATTCTGTGCCCTTGATGTATACGGTTTCTCACATCTTCCATTACCCCCATCAAATCTGTATCTAAATACTCCACCTTGAATTTTTCCTCAAAGGTTTTTTTACTTAAAGGATTGTTTGTAATTATTATACATGGCTCTCTCATATAGTATCTATGCCTCCATAAATTCTATGTATTCTCTACTGCATTTAAAATGACTTTGTTAAAACAAAAACAATTTTTCGCATCAAAAAAGGACGTTGCTAAAGGCTTCCCTTTTAGCTCTGTCCTTGATACCTGAGAGTTTTGCTCCGTCGGTGCGAATACGCTTTCCAGAGTTGTGTCCTGTTTCGGTACTTTTGCCTGAGACTTTCATGATGCATGGGTAGCATCACTTATACCTTCGGCTATCTTTAAAAGATTATCTCCCGAGACTTTCATCCACACTTATTAAATTCATCTTTACATTCATTATATACTAGGTTATGAATTTTTGCTACGATTTTTTTTCATAAGTTCATTGGTTTTTTTAATACATGGTATCAGTTTTTTTTATACCTTATTCGACAAAAACCTTTATCATTTATTAACTTGTTTTTTCTCTTGTTCTTACTGTTCTATAAAGAAAATACCACACGCCTCCGGACCAGAGTGAGTTCCTACAATGCAACCAACCTCTTGCTCTATAACCTCTACCTTTTTCTCTGTCAGTTTCTCTCTTAAAGCCTCTTTCATATCTTTTTCTTCCGCCTCTAAAAGAATAACTGGGGTTCCTTCTTTTACATTCATATTGTCTAAATAATCTAAGATTGTCTTTAAGGCCTTTTTATTTCCTCTAACTTTATCTACAACAGCCATCTCCCCATGTTTTACACAAAGCATGGGCTTTATTCCCAAAACGTTTCCTATAAATCCGACAGTTTTAGATAACCTTCCGCCCTTAACCAAATGTTCTAAAGAATTGAAGGCTAACATGCTTTTTACTTTAGATAATGAATTTTTTATTTCATTCTCTACTTCATGAAGGCTATATCCTTTTTCAATTAGTCTAGCTCCATACATAACTAGAACCCCTAGTCCTGATGTAACATTTTGTGAATCTATAACCACAATATCATCAGTGTTTAGCATATCCTTTGCTATACACCCAGACTGATAAGTTCCACTCATCTTAGAAGATAGATGTATTGATAATATCTTATATCCTTCATTTATATACTTTTTATAATAATCATAAAATCTTTGAGGATTAATCTGAGTTGTTGTAGGAAATATATCTGTTTCTTTCATCTTATTTATTAGGTTATGGAAGTCCATATCTAATCCATCATAATAAGCTTCTTCTCCAAAATGAACCATAAGAGGAATTACCTCTATATGGTACTTTTCTACAATGTCTTTGCTTAAATCCGCGGTACTATCCGTTATAATCTTTATTTTTTCCATAGTTATAAATTCCCCTTTATTTCATATTCGGAAATCCTAGTTGTCTTAAAGCTTCATAGGCTACAATAGATACAGAATTAGATAAATTAAGAGACCTTGTAGAAGTGTTTATCATAGGAACCCTTATACAATTATCCTTTATATCTTCTCTTATATGTTCTGGCACCCCACTGGACTCTCTTCCAAACATTATAAAGTCGCCCTCTTTAAAAGTCACATCAGAATATATTCTGCTTCTTTTAGTGGTAGACAAATATATATTTGCCTCTTTATATTTATTTCTAAAATCTTCATAGCTTTCATGAATTTCTAAATCTAAATATTGCCAATAATCTAAGCCTGCTCTTTTTAGATGCTTTTCATCCAAACTAAAACCTAAGGGTTTAATAAGATGAAGCTTTGAATTGGTAAGGACACAGGTCCTTGCAATATTCCCTGTATTTTGAGGAATCTCTGGTTGATATAACACTATGTTTAAATTCATTTACTCTCCTCCATATGCTATCAATACTATGCAAATTCAAACATAAGCATAATAAATATATTACTCTAAAACCTTCTTGTAGTAAAGTTCTCATAGTGAATTCATAAATAATATACAATTTCCCTTACAGATTCCTTATGCTTTGAAGGACTTGTTGAAATTCTGTTAACTAGTATTTATATTATATTGTCCTTTATTTTCATAAAAAAATTCCATGTTAGTGCAAAAATAAATAGACTCTGCAATTGGTTATAATGATAAAACTTAGCAAATCTATTGCAATTTTATCATCATAACCTACAGAGTCTAAATTTAAAGGCATATATCATATGTTACTTTCCGAAATATCTATCATTTAAATAGGTCGTCCTCTTTAATTTAGCCTTTAAATATCCATCTAAAAATTCTATTATTTTCTTTCCATCAATTTGGCTACTATTTTCTCCATAGTACTCATCATAAGCTTTCTCTACTATATAAACCATGATATCTCTTAGTTTTTCTTCCTCAATTCTTTTAGCAAATTCTAAATCTGTTTCGTTGTTATCCTTCATTATTCCCAGATTCTTCAATCTTCTTAGACTATAATAGTAGATTTCTATGGCACTACATTTTTTCTTCAAGGTTCTTCTTATCTGTCTAGACTTTAAGAATCTAAATATTATATATAAAACCAATGCAGACCCTAGAGATATTAGGACAAATTTTCTTGAATAATTTCTTTTAACCATTTGATTTTCATTATCTTCTTTTGTAGGCTCTTCTACTTTTTTGTTATTTTCCTTTTTATTAGGGTCAACTTGATTGTCCCCTGCATTGCTATTACTACCCTGGGGCTCTTCTCCAAGGGCTCTTCTTCTTTCTCCTGGGGTGGCTGTAGCGTCTACTACCATCCACTTTTCTTCATTTTTATTTTGAAGAATTTCCGTCCAAGCATGGGCATCCTCATTTGTAATCTCTAAGTTTTCGCTGCCTTTTTTCTTTTCACCAGTCTTAAAGCCTTCCACATATCTGGCAGGTATCCCTGCCATCCTACACATTACAGTTAATGCTGTGCCAAAATGAACACAATATCCTTTTTTGTCTTCAAAAAGGAATTGATCTACAAAATCTTGTCCCTCAGGTGGTAATTTCACATCTGTTGCATAAACATAGTTTTTCCCCAAATAATCCTTTAAAGCTAAAACTTTATCATAAGCTGAATTTTTGTCCTTTATAATAGATTCCACCAATTCCCTAGTTCTATAGGTTACGGTCTCTGGCAACTGTAAGTATATTCTATTAAACTCTTCATCATCAACCTTTACATTGATGAAATTTCCATAAAAAACGTCCTTTGCATAATTAATGTCATAAGTGGTGTCCTGAATTTCCTTTGCAATAAACACATTGTCTTCTTTGTTTGCATATACCTTACCTTTCTTAATTTTTATACTTCTTGTATTGCTTGGAGAAAAAAGTGTACTTGACTTAATTCCTACAGGATTAATAGACATATAAACAAGCTTTTCTTTATTATTATTATCTTTTAATTCCCTGTAGTCCTTATCTATATTCTCCCAGGAATATCCTGTGTATCGCTCTTTTATGTTGCCCTTAAGATATAGATTTTCACACTGTCCAGTAGCTAGCATCACTCTGTTTCTATTGATATTTATAGCTCCACCTAACATTTTTTGAGAATCATTATAACCTGATTCCGATAAATTAAACTGCTTCTTTGTAGCAAAGCTAGATATTACATCTCCATCACTCCTCAATATAGAGGTCATTTTGGAATCTATTTCATTTCCCAAAATTCCTTGTTTATCCACTGCAAATAAAGAGGTAAATACCGCAATAACTAAAGCATAAAGCATAGCTTTAAATATAAGACTATCCTCTTTAAGGTTATTTTTTATATTATATATTTCAAATCTTTTCAGACTTCCCTTATGTCCATTAAAAGCCAACAGTAAAATATTTATAAGAATAATTCTAAATACCTTAAACTTTATAATTTCTTCATAACCTATAAAGTAGAAAAACATAACAAAAATTAGATTTAGCCATACTATAAGATCCAGATGATTTTTATCCATTAGAATCATATAAATTATTATTAATACAGGAAACCCTAAGGTCATTGATGCCTTATATTTTTCAAACTCTGTAATCATATTATTTGCCACAAGATTATTTACTTCAATCATATTAGAAACTATATCTTTAGAAAAAAATCTATAGACTTGGTCTTTGAATATTATTCCAAACAATATGATTATAATTATAGTGCTTAATATGGTATAAAATTTTTTCTTAGGAGAGAATATAACATCTGTTATTATCCAATATGCAAAAACACTAATTATAAATAAAAATGTGAGAAATACATATTGAGAACCAACTATGCTATAGCAACTTCTAAACAAGGAATAAATAAATATATAATTAAAATAAATAAGAAGTATATATTTCCAGTTCTTCTTGAAATAATCCATCTTTATCACCCCTTTTGCTCAATAAGGTTCTCTTCAAAAATTAGTGAATCTATATTAAAATAATTAATTTCTAAATTTCTCAACTTTTTTTCTAGTCCTTTTGGGCAAAATAAGTAATATACATATATATGATCTGTTATCTTTTTTAGCTTGGTTATACTTTCAATTAAATTAACATCTATTTCCGCCACTATAAGCATTACTACCTTACCATAAAATCTCTCATCTATAATGTAATTCATAAACTGGTTTAATGATCTTTTACCATTGCTTTTATGATATACAAAGTAATTGCTTACCTCTTCCAAAACCCTTGAGGTAGGCCTTGGTATAATAAATTGTTCTTCATTATTAAGATAAAGGCAATACTCTATTTGATTCTCATAGCCATTTTTAAGAAGAGAAACTGTGAAGTCTACTAGTTTTTCTTCTATTATGCCCTTTGAATCAAATTCATAATTGCTTTCATTCATATCTAAAAAGATGTTCATATCTTCTCCACCTTTTTTGTCATAGGTTTTCACCATTAGTTCCCCTTGTTTGGCACTAATTTTCCAATTTATCCTTTTTAAGCTATCTCCATCTCTATATTTTCTTATATCCTTCACGGAATGCATATCTTCAGTAAAATTTTTGCATTCTTTTATTTTATTAAAGCTATTTTCTCCCATGAATCCTTTTTGTGTTAACTTATATATTCTTGGATATACTTTCATATCAGTTTGAGCCTTAATGGTTTTCTTTATAGTAAATAGAGAAAATATGTCTGTAATAAAGAACTCAAAATCTGTAAAATTATATATCCCCCTGGTATTGAGCCTTATCTTATATGGTAAAGCTTTATTATCATTTATAGATAAGCTTGTTACTTCCCCTTGATAGTTATCTATTAATCCCTTTATAACATAACTTTTTATGGTTACATAAGGTATCAATAATACTCCTTTATTTCTTAAATTCAAATTTACTAATATATCATCTCCGCTAAAATAAATTTTTTCGTCTATCTGTACAGTGCATTCTAGAGAAAAATAATTTATAATATGACTAGCTATCACCAATATAAAAACCAGTAATATTGACAATGTAAAACCATTTATTACAAAACCACCTTGAATGTATGAAAAGATTAACCCTAGTATAAGAAAGGTTAAAAGTCTTTTATTGATATGAACCTTATTCATTGTATCTTACCTTTGGTGGCTCTAATCTTTTTACTAAGTCAGTTATTACCGCTTCTTTACTATAGCCGCTAGAATTCCCCAATGGGCTTAATATCACCCTATGGCTTAAGACTATCTCTATATTTTCCTTTACATCATCAGGGATAACATAACTTCTTCCCTTTAAAAAGGCTGTAGCCTGACATACCTTCTGAAGAGCTAAAACACCCCTAGTACTAACCCCTAGACTTAAATACTTAGTTTTCCTTGTTATTTCTGCGATATCAACCATAAATCTAGTTAATTCATCTGAAACATTAACTTCTCTAACTTTATTCTGAAGATTAACTATATCTTCCTTAGTTGCTACAGCTTCTAACTCTTCTAAGGGTTCATTATTTTTATATACATTAAGTATTTCATTTTCTGCCTCTTTTGATGGATATCCTAAGCTTATTTTAATTATAAACCTATCCAATTGAGCCTCCGGTAGAGAAAATGTTCCTTGATGTTCTATAGGATTTTCTGTGGCTAGTACAAAAAATGGTCTTTCTAATTTATATGTTATATTTCCTTCTGAAATTTGGTTTTCTTCCATAACTTCTAATAAAGCTGACTGAGTTTTAGGTGATGTTCTATTTATTTCATCTGCTAATACTATATTTGAAAATATAGGTCCTTTTTTAAACTCGAAGGACATATCTTTTTGATTATATATGGAAATTCCAGTTATATCTGATGGTAATAAGTCTGGAGTAAATTGAATTCTACTATAAGACAAGTCTAAAGATTTAGCTAAAGCTTTTACTAAAGTTGTTTTGCCCACTCCAGGTACATCTTCTATAAGTACATGACCCTTTGACAAAATGGCCTTTAATATGTTATATATCTCTTTTTCTTTTCCTATAACTACTTTTCCTACATTATTCACTATATTATCTATAACTTCCCTATCCTTATACTGCTGATTCAAGATGATTTCCCCCTTCAATAGTTAGAATTTTCTAAATTAATTTTACCATATTTGCCATAAAAAGAAAAGGGTGTAGGTAAATTATGTCCTTAACCTACACCCTTAAAATTTTTATTTACCATCTATTGAGCCTTTTTGGTTCCTTTTCTAGTGACTCCATGTACAACCTGATATGTGTCATTAGAAATAGTTTCTGTATTAATAAGTTTACCATTTTCATAGGTCTTAAGATAAGTCTTAACTTTGTACCCTTGAGCTGGATTTGAATCTACTACCACTTGACCTTCTGGTAGGTTTGGATCATCTACAGTTTTACTTGTTGGTTGTATAGTTTCATATACCTCACTTTCCAAATCATAGGTTTTATTTGTAACAGAGTTATTTCCATATATATTAAATACAATGTTTCTATTAACCCATAAGCCTTCTATATATATTGGAAAGTCATAAGTATTTTTAAATTTATAGTCTGGTCCTCCCCAGGACACTGTAGCGTCGAAGCCCTTAGGTAGATAGGAAACTGGCAAAGAGTGATTATATCTTTCTACAGATTTTATACCACTTCTTATGACTGCTTGATATAAAGTACTTGAAGTTTGACATATTCCCCCACCTGTTCCAGCTTCCACCTTGTTTCCTACAATTACCGGAGCATCTTTATATCCTCTAGCTTTAGTTCGTTCTCCAACTACTTCATTGTAACTAAATACATCTCCAGGCATAAGTAGAGTTCCATTTACAGCCTTTGTTGAAAGTTCGATGTTATATGCTCTTTCATTGGATGAAGTTGAAAAATTTGTTGAGTAGGTAGATATTTTCCCATTTATCTTGTCCAAGTCATTTAATGTAACTTTAGGCTTGTCTTCATTTATTTTAGCATTTATGGTTTTCTTTTCTTCAATATTTCCATTAATACTTCCTATTATTTCTTTCTCTAAAGCTTCTTGGTCTAATTTATACCCAATTGCTTCTGGTGTTGTAGCTTTTTTTCCATTTTCAAATTTTATTGTGGCACTCTTGGATTGTTTATCATTTTCTTTAGCTATGTTAGCTACAAATTCCTTTATATAATCGTGATCTGCTGTAAATTCAAGGTTAAAAGTTTTTCCTGTTCTATTTTTTATAAATTTGTATCCATCTTTAACTTTAAGATCTTTATTAAATTGAAAAGCTCTTTCAACAGTTTCTTCTATATTGTATCTAGCATTAAGCTTGGAATAATCCATAGAATAACTTTTATCTCCTACTTTTACTTCTACAGACTTTTTCAATATGGCTTTTCCATAGGCTTCCTCTATAGCAGTTTTTGCTTCTTCCTTTGTCTTTCCTCCCAAATTGATGTTTTCAATAGCTACCTCTGGATATACTACATCAGCCCACTTAGCAACTTCATTTTTCATGTAGTTAAAGTACAAGGCTATGGAAGTTATAAGGATTACTACCAATGCACCACCTGTTATACCTATAAGCTTACCTTTACTATTACCTTTAGACGCGTTTGTTTTTGTATTCATGTATTTTCCCCTTCCTATCCCTTATTACTTATTTCCCTTAGGCTATAAGCTAAAATATGTAATTATCTCCAACCTAAAGAGGGTGGAGTGTTACAGCAGGTAGACATCAGATAAAATCTATATCTATTTAATCATATATTAATATTATATATTAATTATAAAATTTATATATATAATTTAGTTACAAAATTATTATATTTATCTTAAAATTAAATAAAGACTTGTATTTCTACAAGTCTTTATTTAACGTAAAGTTAATTTTAATTTATTGGTTCACTTTCATTTTTGACTAAAGTATTAATTCTCACTTATTATTATATCACTTGATTTTAATTTTTAGAAGTATAATATTTAAAATTTTATTAATATTTATTGCTTTCCTATGAAAAATTTGCAATAAGGAGCAATTATGCAGTGATCACAATCAGGTTTTCTTGCATAACAACATCTTCTCCCATGAAATATAATAAGATGGTGGGCAAGGGACCACTGATCCTTGGGAATATTTTTTTGTAGTTGTTTTTCTGTTTCCTCTACATTATTTGCACAAGCTAATCCTATTCTGTTGGAAACCCTAAACACATGGGTATCTACTGCTATAGCTGGAACTCCAAAAGCATTTGACAGTACCACATTTGCAGTCTTTCTTCCAGCCCCCGCCAAGGAGGTTATACCTTCCATGGTGTTTGGTACCTGTCCATTAAAGTTTTCTTTTAGTTGGTTACACATAGTGATGAGGTTTTTCGACTTATTTCTATATAGACCAATGGTTTTTATTTTATTTTCTAGTTCCTCTTGAGTTAAGGCTAAGAAGGAATCCACATCTGGATAGTCTTTAAACAGCTCTTCTGTGACTTCATTTACCTTTTTATCTGTGGTTTGAGCAGATAATATGGTTGCTACTAAAAGCTGAAATGGAGTTTTGTAATTCAATTCGCACTTGGCATCGGGGTATTGCTCTTTTAACAGTTCTAAAACCTTTTGGTATCCTTTCTTCATGAGTTATTCTACCTTTCTTTCTATTTATATACTCCTCTATATTCCTCTGGCAACAAAGCAGCTATTGATCCCATTAAGGTTTTCAAAGCTCTTTCCTCATAAGCATGTTTCTCTTCTTCTTTGATTTTTTCAGGTAAAGCTACAGGCTTACCAATATTCACCCATACCTTAGCATTTTGGAAATTCTCCTGCCCCATATTGCCCTCTTTATTTATAGGTAGAAGATTCTCACTGCCATGAATACCTACTGGAACTATTGTAGCTTTAGACATTTTAGCTATTAGAACTATGCCTTTTTTCCCTTCTATCATAGATCCAACTCTACTGCGTGTGCCCTCAGGAAATATTACTATGTTGCCCCCATCCTTTAAAGTCTTAATGGTCTTTGATAAAGCTTCTTTATCTGCGCTATTAGGTTTTATGTTTATACTTTTGATAACTCTCATACCAATATTAGTAAAGGAATCACCTTTTAATTTCACTCCTGCTACAAAAGTTGGGTCAAATTCCTTTAATACTCTATTCAAAATAAGACCATCTGAGTTGCTAAGGTGATTAGGTATAAACACCACTGGGCCCCTTAACCCCTGTAGATTTTCCATACCCTCCACTTCAATATCTGCATATTTATCTAAATAATTTTTTACTATCTTTCTACAAAGAGAATCTCCTGTACTTTTAGGCAGTACCTTTAATACACTTCCTAAAACCTTAGCTTTTTTCATAAATACCAACCTCTCTTAAACGAACCTTATTCCTCATATTATTATAAGTATATTATATTATAAATACTATAATCTTCAATATGGTTATAAATTCTTTATTAACTCATAGCAGCTTATAACCTTAGGAGAGGTAAGTCTTTTATTATCAATGTCCCTATTATTTTTCTTAACAGCTTTTGCTATTATAGCATTTCGCTGAAGAAGAGCCTTTCCTCTCCAACCACAGGATGTATTGCTATACCTTTCTTTAAATAATTTATTATCCATATATATAAGCTCATCTATATCAGGATTATTCATAAAATCTAAGGTTTTAAATTCTTCTAGATTAGTAAACTTAGCTTTTAGGTTGTATGGACAGTACCTTTGACAATCATCACAGCCAAACAATCTTCCATCCATAATCTTTATCCATTTTTCTTCTATGTCCTTTTGCTGAGTTATATAGGACATACACCTATTGGGCATGGTTTTGATTTTGTTTATAGCTGATGTAGGACATTTCTTTAAACATATATCACAGTTGCCACATGGATCTTGGGCCTTAGATGCCCATTCATCATCATATTGGTCCATTGCTAGGTCTGTTATTATCTCCCCTAAAAAAACATAGGACCCATATTCTTTAGTTATAACCATATTATTTTTCCCTATAAAGCCTATTCTACTTAAGCATGCTATATACCTTTCAGGTAACCCATTGCTATCCACCATAGCTATTGCTTTTCCTTTGAATTCTTTTTCTATAAAATCACATATCCTATTCAAGTATTTTAAAACCACCCTATGATAATCTAATCTTCTAGTATAAGAAGAGAAATATACCTCTCCATAACCTTCATCCTCACATCTGTAAGGGAAAGCTATGGAGATAATAGTCTTTCCATCTTCCATATAGCTAAAAGGATTTATTCTTTTGTCTATATCCTTTTCTTCAAATTCATTTTCTATCTTCTCTGACTTTCTATATTTGAGCTCTTCTTCTAACTCCTCAAATCTTCTGCATTTTACAAAACCTACTGTATTTAATCCTAATTCTTTGCTATATCTTAATATTTCATCCTTGATATTCATGTATAAACCTCTCAATTAATTCTATTAAAAGCTCTATTTAACCTTAATATCTTACATCCTAGGTTATCTAATCTAACCTTTATATAATCATATCATTATATATTACCTTTTTCATACCCTTATAATCCTTTATTTCTATAATAGTAGCTTTATCTTTTATTATAATTTCAGCTGGAATGCCTACAGCTGTGGCTTTATCCGGCACATCTTTTAATACCACTGCATTAGCTCCAATTTTAGCCCCTACTCCTACTATTATGGGGCCTAATATTTTGGCTCCTGCTCCTATTATTACCTTATCTTTAATGGTGGGATGTCTTTTTCCTTTATTGGTACCTACTCCCCCTAGAGTAACACCATGATAAATAGTCACATCATCCCCTATTTCTGCCGTTTCTCCTATGACAACTCCCATGCCATGATCTATAAATAAGCCTTTGCCTATCTTAGCTCCTGGGTGTATTTCTATACCGGTTATAAACCGCCCCAATTGAGACGTTAATCTTGCCATAAAAAAGAGCTTAGCATTATAAAACAAATGTGCAATTCTATATATAATTAAAGCATGAATAGCTGGATAAAGTAGGATTACTTCAATAAAATTTCTAGCTGCTGGATCTTTTCTTAGTACATTTTTTACATCATATATTAGTGTTTTCAATTGGATCTCTCCTTCTTTATTTTATTCATACAAACCCATAGATAAATACTTCTCTCCCCTGTCTGGTGCTACAGTGACTACGATTTTATCTTTATCTAAAGTCTTAGCTACCTCTAAAGCAGCATAAACATTGGCTCCTGAAGATATTCCTATGAGTATTCCATCTTCTCTAGCTACTTTTCTAGCCCCACAAAAAGCTTCTTCATCCTTTACCTTGATGACCTTGTCTACCACGCTTTTATCATATATGTCAGGTATGAATCCTGCACCAATACCTTGAATTTTATGTGGCCCTGGATTTCCTCCATTTATCACTGGTGACTTTTCAGGCTCTACTCCGTATACCATGACATAATCCAAATTTTCTTTTAAATATTTTCCAACTCCTGAAATAGTTCCTCCTGTGCCTACTCCCGCTATAAATACATCTACTTTAGGTAAATCCTGCAAAATTTCTTTAGCTGTAGTTTCATAATGTTTTTTAGGGTTAGCTTCATTTAAGAATTGTTGTGGCATGAAATATCCTTCCTTACTGGTTGATATTTCTTCAGCCTTACTTATGGCTCCTTTCATGCCTTTAGCCCCATCTGTTAATATAAGCTCTGCTCCATAAGCCTTTATCATGTTTCTTCTTTCTACAGACATAGTATCTGGCATAACTATAACTACTTTATAGCCTTTAAGTTTTCCTATCATTGCTAGTGCAATTCCTGTATTTCCACTGGTTGGCTCTATTATAGTTGAACCTGGTTTCAATCTTCCTTCAGCCTCAGCTTTTTCAATCATCCCCAATGCTGCTCTATCCTTAATACTTCCAGCTGGGTTGTACCCTTCTAGTTTTAAATATACCTTTGCACTATTTTCCTCTGTTTTTATATTTATCATTGGTGTATTACCAATCATCTCTATAGCTGAATTAAATATCATAAAAAATTCCTCCTTAAATTTAAAAATAAAAAAACCCCGTCTCTGTTATATTAGAGACGAAGCGTATACTCCGTGGTTCCACTCTACTTAGATATAGAATCCTTCTTTCTCGAGCACTTCCATGCTCTACAGCTGTAACGGGCTATCCCGGGGAACCTTACTAATTTTTCAGGCACCTGCTCTAAAGGGCACTTCACATAAAACCAACTTATCTTTAAAATTATCCATTATGGGATCCCTAGTACTTAGGATAATATCTACAACAAGTTATGGGTGGAAAGCTCTCACCTATCTTCCCTCTCTGTAACCTGGATTTATGCTACTTTCCTTCTTCACTGCATTTCCGACTAAAATACTATGATTTATATTTTATTATATTCTAAAGTTTTAATTTGTCAACTAGTAAAAACAAAAAAGTTTTATTTTTTTAATATCCATCAACACTTATTTCAAAAAGAGTAAGATATAATGAAACTAAAAATGGGGATGTATCAAAATTATTTTGATACATTCCCTTAATTTAGAATGTAAAATTTAAAATTCTAAATTTCCAATTATCATACATGATTTCATTAAACTATACAGCCTTCTTAAATTTTCTTTTCCACATAGGCAATAAAAACTCATCCACTATATCATGAAGTATTACAATTCCACATAATTTATCATCATTATCCACAACTGGAATAGATAACAAATCATACTTTGTGGATATTTCTATGGTATTTTCTATATCATCATCCACATTTATAGTTGTAACATCCTTTTCCATTATATCATATAGTTTTACATCTCCATCATGAAGAAGCAAATCCTTTAAGGATACAAAACCTTGAATTTTCTCATCATCATCTACTATAAAAATATAATATGCCATTTCCTCGTCAGGCTGCATCTCTTTTAATATATCCACAGTTTCACCTACTGTAATGTCTATATTAAAGGATATAAAGTCCTTAGTCATAAGAGAGCCTACTGTTTCATCTTGATAAGACATAAGTTCCTTGATTTCTCTAGAATCTTCTTCTTCTAAGTGGGTTAATATTTTTTCTCTAGTTTCTTCATCTACTTCTTCTAAAAGATCAACTATTTCATCATTAGACATATTTAATAATATCTCAGAAACTTTACTTTCACTGAGACTTTGCATAATATCTGCTTGAACCTTTGGTTCTATTTCCTCTAAGGTCTCTGCTGCAAAACTTTCATCTAAGTTTTCAAATACCTTGGTTCTGTATTTAGAATCCATTTCTTCTAATATATCAGCTAAATCTGCAGGATGTAATGTTGATAATTTTTGAAATGGTACTTGAAGTTGTAAGCTGTTATCTACCATTTCTAGTGATTCTACATCCTCCCACATGATTAGGGATTCTTTAGCGGTTTTTCCTATAATTTTATACATTCCCTTAACTACAGATTCAAATCCCAATCTTCTAGCCAAAGCTAAAAAACTATTATCTACTGCTACTACCCTTAGCTCTCCTCCTACGAAAGCTAGCCTTAAGTCATTAACCCTTACTACTTTTTTACCGTTGATATCTACAATTTCTTTGCCAAGCAAGTTTTTTGACAACTTGTAAGAATAGGTTCTTGGAAGTATCTCTGCTCCTCCCCTAGCGTGGATAGCAACTTTTCCATCATCCTCCTCTATGAATTGAATGCTCCTAAATTCATAGCTGAAAATTTCAGTACCTCTTTTGAGGCTATAACCAATGACTTTGGGATATCCATCCTCTGTAGTAACATAAATATCCTTTAATTTGCCAATACAGTCGTTAAATTCGTCTACAAATTTCTTGTTTAAAATGCTGCTAAAATAAACTACGTTAAGTTTCTTCATTGCTATTCCTCCTTTGGCGGGACCATTAGAGGAATAGCCTATATATAAATGGAGTACTCCTCTAAGATCTCATTATTCAGTTTTGGTTTAATATCTTGAGGGACACCCTCCATTTTAAATCTCACCACCTTAAACTTAAAAAAATAAAAAGAGCCACTAAGGCTCTCTAAAATCAACTATAATCACAATATAAATTATCGTTGAGTTTTAGCACTACAGGGCTTTGGTCTATTTGACCAGCTACATTAAGTAAAACCTTAATTCGATAGTACCTGTTGACCCCATTGGCATGTCTCCATGTTTCGGGGCAGCAGCATATATCCCTGTAGGAGCCTCACCTAACATTAATCTCCTACAATAATTATATTATAAAATTTCAAAAATGCAACCTTTGTCACCATATTTATTTACTGTCAAATTTAAACAGGATGGGACATTTGTATTCATCTATTTCATAACCTTTTTATACTATAGTCCCCTTTATTGAAATCCACAGTTACTTCCGTTCCATCAGAAAACAATGTACGTTGAATTTTATAGTCCTCATCAAGAAAATCATGTTTTACCATTTCACATTTAGCCACTTTCTCTTGTAAGGTTGCTACTTCTCTATATCTAGCAATCTCTCTTTCTAACTCCTTTTCTTCAGCTTCACTATCTAAATATGCTCCTCCCCCATTTAAAATAGCATAAAGTTTATAATCTATAGTTTTATCTTCATTTCTTAAGGGTGCTGGAAAATCCACTGCTTTAAGTATCCATGGTATAATTATACAGTCATGATATACTAAATTTAATAAAGGTACAGGTATTCCCTTATCTTTTGAATCATCCTTCTCAAACATGAATTCATAAGGTGCATAGTGGCAGAATACTAAACTAGGCATTGCCCAATCCACCACTTCCTCAGAACTTGGAAGTATGTTTTGGGATAACAAATAGTCAAAGCAGCTTTTTCTAAGCTCTGCACATTCCCTTCTGGTAACTTTGTGCCAAGGATGATTACATTCATCTAACTCATTGCATGTGAAAACATCTAAATAAGCAGCTTCTAAATGGACACCATATTTAAATAGTTGCTGAAAATTTCTTCTTACGTAATAAATACTTTGAGACGGGCATATAAAGGTTTGATGTCCTCCAGCCCAAAAATAATTTTCAGGTATAGTTCCATCAACATTAGTTACAGCAAAATTTTTATCAAACGTAGGAGCATCAAAATAGTAATCTCTGTACTGATCATGGATACCAAACATATATCCTAGATTGGACATAGTATTGGAAAGCTCAAGTAGTCCTTCTATGCCCCCAGCTTCTATACATGGAGGTAGATAGTCAGGATGTTTGTTATCGTACCCAGGATCTCCCCACCCATCAAGATGTAAATATGCTTTTTCAACCCCTGTTGCCTTTAATTTCTTCATCTCTTCAGTTCTAACTTTAAAAGGTGTTATTACTTTATTTTTAGAAATATCTTCTTTGTTGTACATTCTAGATTCCTGTACTATATTGGTCTTTATTCCTTTATGTATCACTGCTGAACCTATTAACTTATCTACTAGGGGATTTTTTGCAGATTTTTCTGCCAAAGATACAAAATTTCCAACTTCCTTAGCATATTTCCTATAAACTTTACAAAGGTCATTATAGTCGCACTTTTCTAAAAATGTATATCTTATTTGTCTCTTATATCTTATAGTACCAAGACTGGGTAGCCACTTTATACCTATTTCCGTAGGACAATCAATGGCTTTATTAATCTTATAAGCGGCATCCCAAGGATCTTTACATATAGCTATGTAACCTGAATCAGGCCTCACTTGCCCCCACCATGGCATAGAAGAAGCAGCACTACACATCTGACCATCTAAGGTTACCTTTGATATTTCATTTGGCCAATCATTAGGAATCATAAGCCCTTGCCTTAAGTTAATCAATGTATACCAATCTTTTCTTATGTCTGAAAATTCCATAGGCCCTGGCCAATATACTGCCTTTATCTCTATGCCCTCTTCACAAATTGGAATAAATTCAAAGAATACATCATTAGTACTTTCTTCAATCCATACTACGGTTTCAAAAGCAAAGGGTATCACCTTACCATGAATTTTGAATTCCTTATATATACTACGTATTCCACAACCTACTCCTGTTTGCCAAGGTTCATGACATATGTTTAGAGCCTCCGAAAAGTAAATTTTTCCTGATGCTGTATCTATATAGGGTCTATAGTCTTCTCTCCAACTCCATACATGGCCCTTTACACTTAGAGTGAAATCCTCCTGATTCAAGGTCAACTTTATTTCTCCATTTGTTGATGATACATTCATAATTATTTATCCTCCTTCAATTTTCTAAATTCACTTTTATCTCTAGCCTAAAGACACTGTAGTGTTACAGCAAGTAGACATGCGATAAAGTTCTGCATAAAATCCGTCCTTTTCTATAAGTTCATTGTGATTTCCTTTTTCTGTAATTCGTCCATCATTTACTACTAAAATAATATCCGCATTTTTTATAGTACTTAATCTATGAGCTATAACAAAGGTTGTTTTTCCTTTCATAAGTCTTAACATAGCCTTTTGTATTTCAACCTCTGTCCTTGTATCTATAGATGATGTAGCCTCGTCCAATATCAATATGGCGGCTTCTGATAGCACAGATCTAGCTATGGCAAGGAGCTGTCTTTGACCATGAGACAAGTTGCTTCCATTATCAGCTAAGATTGTATCATAACCATGAGGTAATTGTTTTATAAATCCATGAGCATTGGCTAGTTTTGCTGCCCTTTTCACTTCTTCATCGCTGGCGGTTATTTTTCCATACCTTATANNATATCTTCAAACAAAAAAGTGTCTTGAAGAACCATAGATATATTTTTTCTTAGGGAAGCCCTTGTTATCTCTTCTATATTTCTGCCATCTATTAGTATATTTCCACTATCTATATCATAAAATTTTGTGATAAGGTTTATTATAGTTGTTTTTCCTGCTCCAGTAGGTCCTACAATGGCTACTGTTTGTCCTTTTTGAACATTTATATCTGCATTTTTTAAAATAGGTTTATCTTTCAAGTATGAGAAATTCACTTTATCTAGTACCACATCTCCATTTATTTTATCTACATCTTCTGCTATGCAACTGTCCTTTTCTGGTTCTTCATCCATAATCTCGAATACTCTTTCTGCCCCAGCTAAAGCAGATTGTATGGTATTGAATATATTTAATATTTCATTTATGGGTCTAGTGAAATTTCTCATATAAAGTATAAATGTAAATACTATTCCAACAGTTAACTGATTTCCATTTATGACAAAGTATCCTCCACTTACTGCAACTATAAGGTAAGATAAATTATTTATGAAGTTATTAACTGGTCCCATGATTCCAGATAGCCCCTGGGCAAAGATAGAACTTTTAGTTAATCTCCTATTTATTTCCGAAAACTCCTTCATAACTTTCTCTTCTTGAGAGAAAAGAAGGACCACCTTTTCACCGGATATATGCTCCTCTATGTAACCATTTAATTCCCCTAATTCTTTTTGTTGCCTTATAAAAAATGGTTGAGTACATTTAACCAAAATCCTAGTTACTATAAACATTATGGGTATGGTAATCAATCCTATAGCAGTTAACTTAGGGCTTAAAATAACCATGGCTATAAGCATACCTATTATAGTTATTATCCCTGAAAAAAACTGAGTAACACTTTGAGATAAGGTCATATTTATATTGTCTACATCATTTGTAAGTCTGCTCATAAGATCTCCGCTGGAATGGGTATCAAAATATTTCAATGGCAATGATGACAATGAGTTAAATAAATCTTTTCTAATGGTAGCAGAAGTTCTTTGGGCTATGGATATCATTATTCTGTTCTGAATATATGCAGCACTACCGCTTACTAGATATATTCCTAATAAAAACAAGCATATTGTTGCTAGTCCATTCATATCACCAGTTTCTATGAAATTATCTATTGTATATCCATTTAGCCTTGTGCCTGTTATTGTAATCAGTGTAGTAATCAATGCAATAAAAAATACTATAANNCAATAAAAGTTTCTTATCCCCTAAGTAACCTATCAATCTCTTTATAGTTCCCCTAGGATTTTTTAATTTTTCCTTTTTCTTATTAAATCGTGAGCCTGGTCCTGCCCCTGGTCTTCCCATAGTAGGTTTATTATTACTCATTGAAAAGGACCTCCTCTCCTAATTGAGATATAGCTATGCTTCTATATATATCATTTCTTTGCAAAAGCTCCTTATGAGTTCCTAAATCAGATATTTCTCCATTATCTAATACTATTATCTTGTCTAGATCCATAATGGCTGATATCCTTTGAGCTATTATAATCATAGTGCTATCCTTCATCCTATTCTTCACTGACCTTTGCACTTTAGCTTCTGTAGCCATATCTAATGCACTGGTGGAATCGTCCATGATAAGTATCTTTGGATTTTTTATTATGGTTCTTCCTATAGACAAACGTTGTTTTTGCCCTCCAGAAAGATTTTTACCTCTTTGCTCTACTTCTCCATTAAAGGCTCCATCCTTATTCATTATAAATTCATAACACTGAGAATCCTTTGCCCCATTCTCTAATTCATCATTAGTTATATCTTCTTTTCCAAACTTAAGATTCTCTTCAATGGTGCCTGAAAACAATATACTTTCCTGAAGAACAACTCCCATATGTTTTCTAAGTTTTTTTATGGGAATATCCCTTATATCTACTCCGCCTAAAAGGATCTCCCCAGCACACACATCATAAAGCCTTGGTATAAGTGATATTAAAGAACTTTTTCCAGCACCAGTTGTTCCTATTATACCTATTTTTTCTCCACCTTGGACTTTGAAATTTATATTCTTTAAAACATAGTCTCCTTCATTATTATATCTAAAAAATACGTTTTTAAATTCTATATCATATCCATTAGGTTCTTTAGGATTTTTAGATTCTTCTAAGGAGGATTTAGCATCCAGTACTTCATTTATTCTATCTGCTGATGCCTTTGCTCTGGAGAAATTTAAAGCTATCATTATTACCATCAAAAGAGAGTTCATGATTTGTATCAAGTAGTTTATGAAAGCCATTATTCTTCCTATTTCTATATCCCCTGTCTGTACTAAATGACCTCCGAACCATAATATGGCAACCACACTAAAATTCATTATTAAAGTAACTACAGGCCATAATATTATATTCATATTTTGGGCTTTTATATTAGCATCCATTAATTCATCATTTACCTTGTAGAATTTTTCTTCCTGTTTTTTTTCCATGGAAAATGCTTTGATAACTCTTACACCTAATATATTTTCCCGCATAACTATATTTACCTTATCTATTTTCTTTTGAACTTTTGAAAATAATACAAAAGATTTTTTCATTATTAGCAATACTCCTATAACCATAATAGGTATTATTACTAAAAATATTCTTGATAATCCTTTACTTAAATTCACAGCCATAATAATACCACCTATACCTAATAGTGGTGCTCTTACTACTATTCTCATGGCCATTAAAAACATGGTTTGAAATTGATTAACATCATTAGTAAGTCTAGTTATAAGAGAAGAGGTTTTAAATTCATCTATTTCCTTAAAGGAAAGTTTTTGAATCTTACTAAACATATCTTCTCTAAGTTCTTGTCCCATATTCATAGCCGCCATAGAAGCAAAGATAGAACATCCAGCTCCCCCTAAAATTCCTATCATAGCTATCACAATCATCTTGCCTCCAGTAGCGAATACATAGTCAATGTTGCCACTGGCTACTCCAACATCAATAATGTCTGCCATAAGCTTAGGCTGCATTAAATCCATTGATACCTCCAAGCACATGAAAATTGGTGCTATTACAGCAAAAATTTTAGCCCATCCTTTCACATATCTCAATAATTTCACCATTTTGTCTCCCACCTATCTTCTTAAATTGTTACAACCAATATTGGGGTGAAACCTAAGCTAAGTTTCATTTTATTCCATAATATAGTTAGTAATCTAATAATTAGATTACTAACTATATTATAGATATTTATTTTTCATATTTCCAGCGTGTTAATGAATTTTACAACCCTCTTTCCTTATGCTAATATATCAAGTGATACTTTAAACAATTTAATTTAGAAATGAGGAAAATTTATATGAAACTTGGAAATGGTTTCTTACCCATTAGTAAAGAAGATATGAAAGCCTTATCTATAGATATGTTAGATTTTATAATAGTAACTGGTGATGCCTATGTAGATCATCCCTCCTTTGGTACTGCCATCATAGGCAGAACCTTGGAATACAATGGTTATACTGTAGGAATAATTTCTCAGCCTAATTGGAAAACTCTCGATGACTTTAAGATTTTGGGTCGTCCCCGACTAGGTTTTCTAGTAAATTCTGGTAACATAGACTCCATGGTAAATCACTATACAGCTTCTAAAAAGAAAAGAAGAGATGATTTATACTCCCCAGATGGAGAAGGTGGTCATAGACCAGATAGGGCTGTAATAGTTTATTGCAATAGGATTCGTCAAGCTTTTAAAGATGTTCCTATAATAATAGGTGGTATAGAGGCTTCTCTAAGAAGATTTGCTCATTATGACTATTGGGATGACAAGATTAGGAGAAGCATTCTTTTAGATTCTAAAGCTGACCTTTTAATATATGGTATGGGGGAAAAAACTATAGTTCAAGTAGCTGACCTTCTTAACTATGGAATGAATATTAAAAATCTCACTAATATAAGAGGTACCTGCTATATGTCTAAGGATTTACCATCTAATCCAAAGGATTATGTCGTAACACCTTCCTTTGAAGAAATAGAAAGTGATCCAAAGGCTTATGGCGAAAGCTATAAAATAGAATATTATGAGCAAGATCCTATAAACGGTAAGGGTATAATTCAAAGTTATGGAGATAGATATTTAATTGAAAACCCTCCTCAAGAACCCCTTAGTGAAGAAGATATGGATATAAGCTACAATCTTCCTTATATGAGAACCTACCACCCTATGTATGAAGATAAGGGAGGAATTCCAGCTATAAAGGAAGTTAAGTTTTCTATAACAAGTCATAGGGGCTGCTTTGGCTCCTGCTCATTTTGCGCTTTAACCTTCCACCAAGGAAGAATCATTCAGCATAGAAGTGAAGAAAATATCATTGAAGAGGCTAAGCTTTTAACCACCCTTGAAGACTTTAAAGGGTACATCCATGATATAGGTGGCCCTACTGCCAACTTTAGAAATAAAGCCTGCAAAAAACAGGATACCCTTGGAGCATGTAAAAACAGACAATGCATGTTTCCCTCTCCTTGTAAAAATCTAATTATAGACCATAAGGATTATTTAAACATGCTTAGAAAAGTTAGAGCTTTACCTGGAATAAAAAAGGTGTTCATCCGTTCTGGTATAAGGTATGATTATCTAATTCATGACAAAAATAATGAATTCTTTGAGGATTTATGTAAACACCATATAAGTGGACAGCTAAAGGTTGCCCCTGAACATGTATGTGACAAAGTTCTTCATGTTATGGGTAAACCCTCTAGAGATGTCTATGATAGGTTTAGTAAGAAGTATTTTGACATCAATAAGAAGATAAATAAAAAGCAGTTTTTAGTTCCTTATTTAATGTCTAGCCATCCTGGTAGCGATTTAAAGGCTGCCATAGAACTAGCTCAATATATAAAAAAAATGGGCTATACTCCAGAACAAGTACAAGACTTTTACCCNNTTGAATTAGCACAATACATTAAAACCATGGGATATATTCCAGAACAAGTTCAAGACTTTTATCCTACCCCTGGAAGTCTATCCACTACTATTTATTATACTGGTTTTGACCCGTTAACTGGGGAAAAGGTATATGTTCCTAAAAGTCCTAAAGAAAAATCCATGCAACGAGCTTTACTACAATTTGCTGTTCCAGAAAATTATAGTTTAGTAAAGGAAGCTTTATTAAAAGCCCATCGTGAGGATTTGATAGGTTCGGGGAAAGATTGTCTAATACCTTCTAAAGAACCTAAATTTAATAAAGGATCAAAAACTAGAAAAAATCATCAACATCACAATAAAAAAAGGTCATCTTAAAAAGTTAAGGTTGTTGCTTAAAGCCACAACCTTAATTTTTTATTTAAATGTTTTAATTCCCATATTCAAAGTTACTAAAATTAATCCTTCACCTAATAAGGTGTTTACCACTATAGGGTTACCCATAAGCTTTAATAGTATCTCTCCTAGCATTACCATTATGCTTAGCATTATCATGAAAATCCCAAAGGTTAAGCTATTTTTCTTTCCATAACCAATTACTGTTATCATCAAAGCTATTGATAATATAACTATATAAAGTAAATACACACTATCCTGTGATAAAAATCTTAATATATATCCATAAAAATTATGAAGTTCTATAGATACAGGAAACAATGCAATAATCATAGTGTAAAAACCTAAGGCTAGTATCATAAGAGTGAAAAAATAATTAAATTTTAATCCATCCACTCTCATAAATATATACATACATAGTGCTATAACACAGGGTATAGCCATAAAATTTATATACACTAAATATTTAGTAAAATAAATATAATTCATCCCTTGAATTATAAAAAGTATGAACAAAGTTATATATCTCAATGTAAGGCCTAAGGTAGAAATGGAGTTATACACCTTTATCTTCCTAGGTGCTGTTTTTATTCCTTCAATAAAGGCCTTTATGCACAAGATTATCATAAGTAACAATAAGCCTATATATAAATACGTGTTTATCATCTATATAATACTCCTTAAATATTGCTACTTAATATTTATTATGGCTATTTTAAATTTATTCCTAAAATCTCTATACCACCTTCAATGCATTCTATATCTAGTGGAAAATCAGGACCTCTTTCCCCATCTATATCTGTAACTATGTCCTCATGACATTCTATATGAATTTTCCTTGCTTTAAAATATATAACATTAGGGTCATCTAGATGTTCACCCTTTAATATTCTTATAAATAATGGAATAAGCTCTCTTATCATAATTGCCTTAATAATTATAACATCTAGTTTTCCATCATCTACTTCTGCCTGGGTTGCTAACTTAAAGTTCCCTGCTGTCTGTCCATTAAACACTAGCATAAGATACATTTCTCCATCAAAATTCATTTCTTCTGAGTCAACCTGTATCTTTAGACTTCTGAAATTAGGAAGTTGTTCTATACCCTTAATGTAATATGCAAGCTTTCCTATGGTATTTTTTAAGTTTACATCTGTCTTCTGAGAAACATCTGTAAAAAGGCCTGTACTGGCTACATTTATGAAATATTTTTCATTTATTTTAGCAATGTCCACAGGTTTAGGTGTAGAATTTAATATATTTTGGCAAGCTTTCTCCACATCATAAGGCATTCCTATAAACTTAGCAAAATCGTTGGCAGTGCCTGTAGGAAGTATTGCCAAGGGAAGATTAATGCCCAAGCCCTTCATGGTATTCACTACTGTATCTACAGTTCCATCACCACCTGCCACTATTATGTACTCATAAGTTTCATCTATATCATCAAAGGCTCTTTCCAACTCTATATCAAAGGATATTCTATGTGGCACAACTATATATCCCTCTTTTTCATGAACCTTTATCACCGTATCTATGTCATTTAATATAGTATTCTCCCCTGAAAAAGGATTATATATAAACTTGACCTTCTTCATTTAAAACCCCTCCTAATTTTACGTATTATGGTATATTGATTATTAATTAATCTCATGTCTACCTGCTGTAACACTCCTCTTTAGGTGGGAGTTAACACCAGCTACGACTCTAGATAAGTTCAACTAGTATTTTAATGAAGCTAAAACTAAATTTCACTTTATAAAATTATATCATCTTATTATAAAAGTGTCGATGACCCCATATGCTATAATGATATATATATTTTTCTAAGGCAATATATATATCATTATTATGTCCATCTTATATTAACCTTAAATATGAAAAATCTTTTATAGTTCTCTTATATAAAAAAGGTTTTTGATGTATAATTAGATAAGCATATTATTTTTTTATGGTAGGAGTGAGTTGATTAATGAAAAAAAGTGCAATACCCAATACCTTTACATTAGGTAACTTAGCTTTTGGGTTATTATCTATTTTAATGACTTTTCATGAAAACCACAAGTTGGCAGCTATTTTCATATTGTGTGCTGCTTTAGCTGATAGATATGATGGAAGAGTTGCTCGTTTTCTTAAAGTTGATAGTGAGATTGGAAAAGAATTGGATTCCTTAGCTGATTTAGTTTCTTTTGGAGTTGCTCCATCCATATTGGTATACAGACTTTATAATTTTATGAATTTTGGTCTTTGGGGTTATGTTTTAGTTCTTATATTCCCTATATGTGGAGCATATAGATTAGCAAGATATAACATATCTACTTTTGATGGTGTATTTACTGGAGTACCAATAACAATTGCTGGATCTTTTATCGCAGCCTTTGTTCTTATAACTTCAAGAAGAAGCTTAAGTCCTATTTTACCAATTATTTTTGTAGTGTCATTATCTTATTTAATGATTAGTAAATTCAGACTAAAAAAAGTATAAATTGCAATAGGCCTAAAAGTGAGAATTCTCATTTTTAGGCCTATTTATTTATTTATTTTTTATTCGCAGTTTCATCTATATATAGTTCCTTCTCTATTTCTGTGATTATGCATTGGGGATTTATAGTTGTTTTAATCTCATTGGCATACATGACACAATAATCTAAATATCTGCATTGGGAATGCTCTAAAGCAGATATAAGATCATCTATAAGCTTTCCAAGTTCATCCGCTCTTTTTAATGCACCCTTCACCTCACTTTTTTTTGCTAAGGCAATACCATTTATTTCATTAGCACCTCCTATTAAGAGTCTATAGGAATTGGTGAGTTTGGTTAAACTATCTTGAAGATTGCATATGTCATTATAGTGAAATTCTATTACTTTTCTATGAGACATATTACTCCACCTTTTAAATATTTCACATTATTTATATTAACCTAGGTGGATTTTTATGATTAAATCATATAGTAATAAGAAATTATGCATATAACATATATAGCCAATAGTATGGCTCCCTCGAACCAATAACTTTTACCATCCATAAACACCATAAAGGCCATAGCTATTGCAACTAATGCCATTATAATTTGAAATGGAGCAAATAGAAATGTTATTGGTATTCCCATAAAATGAGCCAGTATTATGAATAACGGAGTAACAAATAATGCTATCTGTATGCTAGATCCTATGGCTATTTCTATGCTCATGTTTACCTTGTTTTTTAATGCTCCCATTATAGATGCAAGATTTTCTCCTATGTTTCCTATTAAAGGAATTATTAATATTCCTAAAAGATTTTCTGATACTCCATGATTTATAACCATAATATTTAGATTTCTTATAACATTTTCACTTACAAAGAATAGAGCTACTGATAATGCAAGTATTATTACCAAGTTAATACCTTGATTTTTTTTATTACTAGATTCTTTTTCCCCCTTTTCTTCTAACACTATAAATAGATTGCTATGGGTTACAAGAGAAAAAATTAAACCTAACAAATATACAAAGATTAGCACAACTGCAACTTTAACACTTATAGATACTAATAAGTCTTCACTAAGAGGATTATAATAGTTTACTGTAGCCATTAATATCATGGCAGATAAAGCCAGCATAAGCATATTAAAATTAGTTCTAGCTATATTTTTATTAAAGCTTTGCTCCTTATACTTTATCCCCCCTAAAAAAATTGATACTCCAAGAACTAATAGCATATTACTTATAATAGCTCCTATTAAGGCCCATTTCACCATAGATATCATGCCATATTTCAAAGACCATATTCCCATTGTAAGTTCTGGCAAGTTACCTAAGGTTGCTGATAAGAGACCACCCCTTTTCTCCCCAACATATTCTGAATATATATTGGTATATTTTCCAATATATATTGCTAAAATAACCATGGTAGCAGAACCAAGAAGCAAATTAATTATGGTAGATTTAGTGTTTATAATAGTACCACTAAATATTAATGCTATAATAATTAATTTAGAAGTTATAGTGCCTTTGTCTAATTTCTTCATTAATGTATTCATAATCTATTTCCTTAAATTCATCCTTTATAGTTTTTTCTTTATATCCTTGGTTTACTTTATCTATATCTTCATTTCTATACATGGTCCGTCCAGTATGGTTTAATTCAAAATCATCCTCCATAATAACTGGCATTATAAAATATTTAGGATATGCTATTATCACTTTTTATCCTCCTTCCTAATGCTTTTCACAATAAGGAGCAAAATACCCCCTTGGGAATTTGCATAAAGGACATTGTGCTGGCACTTCTGTACCTTCGTATATATATCCACAATTAGTACATTGCCACATAGAAGGTTTGTCCTTCTTATATAAAGTTCCAGCCTTTAGCTGATTATATATGTCCATAAATCTCTTTTCATGATTTTCTTCTACTTCTGCAAGTTCTTTGAAGAAATTTGCTGCTTCTTCAAAGCCTTCCATTCTTGCTGTTTTTTCAAACTCTTTATATATATTATTACTTTCCTCTGATTCCCCTTGAGCAGCATCTAATAAATTCATTTCTGTATTCCTTACTTTTTTTAGGAATCTTCCATATGCCTCTCTAGCATGAGCATATTCATTAAGAGCTGTTTCCTTAAACACATCTCCTATATACTGAAAGCCTTCTTGATTTGCCTTTTCTCCATAGAAATCATATTTATCTCTGGCTCTAGCTTCCCCTGCAAAGGTCATCAAGAGATTTTTTTCTGTTTTTGAGCCCTTTATATCCATAGATTTAAATTCCTCCTAAAGTTCTTTCTCTATATAGATTATTCATAACCTTAATAATGGTTACAATTTATGGAATAATATTTGCAAATAAAAAACATAGATGAAATCTTCTTGCAATAAGATATAACACCTATGTTTCTTAATTATATTTTTAATTGCCTAGTATTTCTTCTTTTAACTTTATCCCTGTAGGTGTAGCTGCTAATCCACCCAATGCAGTTTCTCTAAGTTCTGGTGGCAAAGCTTTTCCAACCTTATACATGGCAGATACTACATCATCAAAGGGTATTTTACTAACAATGCCCGCCATAACCATATCTGCTGTAGTTATAGCGCTTACAGCCCCTGCAGCATTTCTCTTTGCACAAGGGACTTCTACCAAACCTGCTATAGGATCACACACCAATCCTAAAATATTTTTTATCACTATTGCGGCCCCATTCAAGGACATATCTGGTGAACCTCCCATAAGTTCAACTATGGCTCCACAAGCCATAGCTGCTGCTGAACCACACTCTGCTTGGCATCCACCCTCGGCTCCTGCTATACATGCATTCTGGGCTATAACAATACCTATGGCAGAAGAACAAAACAAAGCTTCCACAAGTTCATCATCACTTTTGTTTAACGCCTCTCCTACTGTAGTTATCACCGCTGGGATTATACCACAAGATCCTGCTGTAGGGCATGCCACTATTTTACCCATAGAAGCATTTACTTCTGAGCAGGATAGTGCTCTTGCCATGGCCTTCACCATAACATTTCCACTTAATCCATGTCCTGTATCACTATATTCATTTAATCTTTTAGCATCTCCTCCTATAAGTCCACTTACGGATATAACTTTATTATTTAATCCATAGCTGGCGGAGTTTTTCATTACCTTAAGATTTTTTTTCATTTTTTCAATAACCTTTTCTCTAGGAAGACCTGTTTCCTCTACTTCATTTCTTATAGCAAATTCTCCTATAGTTATATTGTTTTTATTGCATACTTCGATAAGTTGTTTTCCGCTACTTATATACACTTTAGTCTTCTCCTTCCTCCACAGGGTTAATAACTCTAACCTTCTCTATATTGGGCAATTTTTCTATAGTTTCAACTATATTCTCAGGAAGCTCATGATCCGTTTCAAATATCATGGTAGCAACGGCACCTTTGCTGCTTCTAAATACCTTCATAAAAGCTATATTTATTTTGTTTTCATATAATAAAGAGGTTACTTTTGAGATCATGCCTGGTTTATCAATATGATGAATTATTATAGTTGGATATTCTCCTGTAAATTGTATTTTTTCTCCCTCTACTTCCGTTATAACTACATTTCCTCCACCTATGGAGGATCCCATTATGGTGGTAATACTGCCATCTTCTTTATATATAACAAACTTAACTGTATTAGGATGTACATCTCCCAAATCTGCTTCTTTAAACTCTATGTCTACACCTTGATCCTTAGCTATTTGTAATGAATCTCTAAGTCTTTCATCCCAAGGAGCCATTCCCAAAATTCCTGCTACCAATGCTCTGTCTGTACCATGGCCTCTATAGGTTTTTGAAAAAGATCCATGTAGCATAAAAGTAACTTTTTTTATCTCCCCATCAGTTATGGTCCTTGCTAACCTTCCAAGCCTTGCTGCCCCTGCAGTGTGAGAACTAGAGGGGCCTATCATTATAGGTCCTAAAATATCAAATACTCCGTATCTTTTCATGATTTTCTCCTTATGCTGTTGTTTCTTATATTTTCTCCTAAGGACTTCTTTTAATACTTTTAAAATTGATGATTAAATTATAGCCCAGTCATATTATATATTAATTTTAGTATTTGTAAAATATACTTCCCCCTATAAATTCTCTTAATATGGAGTTAGATGGCACCAATTCTTTATCAATATCCTTAAAAAGGTTTAAAAAACTAATAAGTCTGGTTGCTTCATAATAAGTACTGCTTGTAGGTGATATCTTCCTTAATTCTTCTAAAGCATACTTTTTTAATATGCAAAGTTCATAAACCAATGTGGAATTAAACATAACATCAGCTTCTTCTTGAAATATAAATATATTTTTTTCTTCCCCTCTTTTTACAGAAGGCCACATGTTTAAAGTGGTTTCTCCACCATATCCCCTTGACAAAAAGTCCCTTACTATTCTTCTTATTCTTCTTATATCTGTGGTAGCTATCCTATTATGACTATCTAAATTTAGTTGAGTCAATGCACTTATATATATCTTGAATTTATTTTTTGATTGTATGGATGATGTAAGCATATTGTTTAATCCATGTATCCCCTCTATAACTAACACTCCATTTTGAGGTAATTTTATCTTGTGACCTAGCCATTGCCTAGTACCAGATTTAAAGTTATAAGTAGGTATCTCCACTTCTTTCCCTTCCATAAGCATAAGAAGGTCCTTATTGAACAATTCCAAATCTAGTGCATATATAGATTCGAAATCCAATTCTCCATTTTCATCTCTAGGGGACTTATCTCTATCTACAAAATAGTCATCCAAACTTATGGCTATAGGTATCAATCCGTTTACCCTAAGCTGAATACTTAATCTATTTGCGAAGGTAGTTTTTCCTGAAGAAGATGGTCCTGCAATAAGTACTACCTTTACCTCATTTTTCTCCTTAATCATGTCTGCTATATTTGCAATTTTCTTTTCATGGAGTGCTTCTGTTACCATTATAAGTTCATTGGCATCCCCATTTAAAATCTTTTCATTTAATGCTCCTACATCTGCAACGTTCAGTATATTTAACCATTCTTCAGTTTCTTTAAATATAGAATTTAACTTTTTATGTTCTACAAAGGGCAGTATATTTCTAGGGTTTTCCTCCCTAGGAAATCTTATAAGGAATCCTGGATCATAAAATATAACTTGAAAATTCTTTATTGATCCCGTAGAATGTGCAAGAAACCCAAAGAAATAATCATATCTCCCCTGAATATTATATAGAGTTACATCCTTTTTATTTATATTTCTTAATAGCCTTTTTTTATCTTCCAGTCCATAATCATCAAATATATCTATAGCTTTATCTACATCTACCCTAGACTTTTCTATGATAATGTCTGCATCTATGATTTCCTTCATCCTTCTATTTATTGCTTCTATATCCTCCTGGTCTAAAGCCTTCTCTTTATGAATTTCTCCATATATCCCCTTATCTAGAGAATGTTCTATAACTACTTTGCAGTCTTTAAATAAATCATACACTGCCTTAATAAAAATAAATTGTACAGTTCTAGAATAAGTTCTATTTCCAATGGTATCTTCAATGGTAATAGGTTCAAAGTTTCCTTCTTTTTCAATAGGTTCTCTAAGTTCTACATAGTCATTGTTTACCTTGGCTAATACTATTGGAATATCCACATAGCTATAATATTCTTTTACAATTTCAAAGGCTGTAGTGCCTTCTTTAATATCTATTGTGCCTATATTTTTTAGATTTAACTTCACTGTTGACATTTTAAAGCCCCCTTTAAACATTGAGTAATATACCACTTTTTTTAACTTTCATTGCCTTAAATAAATCTTTCCTTATATGATTATAAATTATATTATTTAACATCTAGGGTCAAGAGTTAATTATGAAGTTCAACTAAGGCTTAGATATAGTTTAAACTTCATGGAAACTATATAGTATAGTCATGGGATAAAAATCTAAATATATACACATTATATAAGGGAGGTGATAGGTTTATGTTCATATTTTTAGTTAGAACAGCAATTTTATATTCTCTAGTTGTATTTATAATAAGACTTATGGGGAAAAGGCAAGTTGGCGAACTGGAACCCTACGAGCTTGTAATAGCCATTATGATATCTGATTTAGCAACCCTTCCCATGCAAGACATTAGACTTCCTTTAATAAACGGAATAACTCCAATTGTAACTGTATTAATTATGCAGATTTTAATATCCGAGTTTCAATTCCGCCATAGAAAGTTTAGAAAAATAGTTGATGGCCAAGCAACAGTCCTTATAAGAAAAGGAGTAGTAAACCTTACTCAACTTAAAAATCAAAAACTTACTTTAAATGAGCTCTTAGAAGAACTAAGAGTTGCTGGCTATTTGGATTTATGCGAAGTTGAATATGGTATTTTAGAAACCAATGGAAAGCTTTCTGTAATTCCTAATAAGGAATATAACAATAAAGTGCTTCCTAAGGTAATTTTCTTCAACGGTACTTTTTATGAGGATAATTTAGCTTATCATAAAAAAAGCAAATCTTGGGTTCACGAAGAACTAAGAAAAAGCAATTTAACAGAAAAACATATAGATTTTGCCATTGTAAATTCTGATGGTAACTTATTTTTTCAGAAGAAAGGAGATAGTGATAAATGAAAAGTTCCCTTATATCCTCTATATTGTTTGCCTTACTAATAGCAGTAGCTATTATTTCTCTATGCTACATAAATGATTTTTGCAAAGATTTCACTAAAGAAAGTGATTCTTTAGAAGAATTAGTTGTGGAAGAAAATTGGGAAGAGAGTTACAATAGTGTTATGGACTTATTGGATCATATACAACAGGAGTCCAAATTAACTTCTGTTTTCATAAACCATGAAGAAGTAGATATTATGGAGATGGAGGTCTACAAACTAACTCAGTTTATAAAGGAGAAGGATAAAACTCAATCTCTAGCTAGTATTCATGCCCTCAAATTCAGTCTAGAAAATATAAAAAAGCTCCACGAATTTAACTTACAAAACATTTTTTAGCTATTAAATTTTTAAATTAGTGGAAAATATACTTTTTTTCATTTATAATATAGTTGTAGATAAAAAATAAGTCCCAGTGGTGTCATTTTTGTCCCACTAGGGTTAAATTTAAATATGAAAGGTGGTTCAATGTTATGGCATTAGTTACTACAAAGGAAATGTTCAAAAAAGCTTACGAAGGTAAGTATGCTATAGGTGCTTTCAACATTAACAACATGGAAATAATTCAAGGAGTAGTCAATGCTGCTAAGGCTAACAACTCTGCAGTAATACTTCAATGTTCTACAGGAGCAATGAAGTACGCTGGTCCAAAATATCTAAAGGCTATGGTAGATGCTGCAATTGAAGATACTGGAATAGATATTGCTCTTCACTTAGATCACGGTCCAGATATGAATTCAGTAAAGGAAGCTATAGATGCTGGCTTTACCTCCGTAATGATAGACGGTTCTCACTATGATTTTGAAGAAAATGTAAGAGTTACAAAGGAAGTCGTTGAATATGCTCACAGTCGTGGAGTTGTGGTTGAAGCTGAATTAGGAGTTTTAGCTGGAGTAGAAGATGATGTAAAATCAGATAAGCATATATATACTGATCCTGAACAAGCTGTTGAATTTGTTAAGAGAACTGGATGTGACTCCCTTGCTATAGCTATTGGAACAAGCCATGGTGCTTTTAAGTTCCCTCCAGATTTCGATCCTCAATTAAGATTTGATATTCTAGAAGAAATTCAAGAAAAATTACCAGGATTCCCAATAGTTCTTCACGGAGCTTCTGCTGTTGATCCAAACACTGTAGCACAATGCAACAAATACGGTGGAAGTATTGCTAACGCCAAAGGAATTCCTGTTGAAATGTTAAGAAAAGCATCTGCTATGGCAGTGTGTAAGATAAACATGGAANNGAAAGGTATTCTCTGAAACTCCAAAAGAGTTCGACCCAAGAAAGTACCTTGGAGCTGGAAGAAAAGAAGTTCAAGCTGTTGTTGATTATAAGATTAAGGATGTATTAGGATCTGTAGATAGTATGAAATAGTTCCAATTTAAACAAAAAAGCTAAGTTTAATCTTAGCTTTTTTTGTTACTTTTCTATATAGTTCATAATATGTTTTAGTGTTATATTTATACTTCCGTCACCGTTTCTTAAAATTTCAAATCTATCATGGTCATGATAAGCCTCTTCATTTATGTAAAGATCTATATCCCTATCTATTTTTAACCTTACCCTTTTAAGTTTTTTCTCTACCCACTGCTTATCAACGGCTACTTTATCCTCTACCCCCTGAGTTGCTACAAATTCAACAAATTTTGCCTTTTTTTCAGGTTCCTCTTTAAAAAGATTTTCACTAATTTCGTTGACGTCTATAACATCCCCTTCTTTTAAGGATTTTTTTATTGTAGATCGTATTATTTCTGCTTTATCCGCATCCTCTTGTACATGATTACGAGTAAAGGTTTCTGCAGCCTTTAAAAAGTTTTTTGTCATATCCCTTTCATTAACTATCAATGAACATCCTAAATAATTATTTATAAAATAATTTGAACCATATTCTTCTTGTTCCTTAGCCTTAGTTTGCTTATCAATCACCATAAGATTAAAATCCTGTCCTTCCCTTATTGGTTTTATAAAGGCCCCCTTTTGTATCCTTTGGCTGCTGCTTGGTAATCCTGCACTTTGTGGCACTATGTCTATTCCTATTTTATCCTCAATAAAATCTATCTTATGAGTAAAATTTTTTACATAATCCATTTTTAACAGCACTAGCATAGGTCCATACTCCGTCACTATTGATATGGTTATAAGATCACAAGAAGGTATGTTTACATTGGCTTTCATTTGACTAAAGAGCTGTCTTGCTAACTCCTTAGAAACATCTATAATGTTATTCTCTCCATTTAAATATTCCTGACTTATTTCCTTTACTATGCTTCTTCCCTCATTAAACCTAGCATATTTTAATTCTTCATCCTTTAGACATCTATCTATATGTTTTAATAAAAACTTATGAGTATCCTCTGTTAACTCTAAAGTATATTCATTTAAAATAGGTTCATCCCCACTGCTATCTAAAATATGTATTATAGCTTCCATTATGGTTATCTCTTTTATGTATTCCATTTTTCCACCTTCTTAACCTGATATTATACTAGTAATTTTAATCTAATGTCACTTAATTATTTATTGTAAATTCTACTGATATATTATAGCATATGTTTGAAATTATTATTAACCATATAAATCAAAAGTAGATTTCACATCTAATGGATTTTTCTTTCTATATAACTTAATATTAATATAATTATCTCCATCTATGGTAAAATATCAAGTGAAGCTAGCATTAAATAAAAATATAACTGTGAGGCAGGTGATAACATTGAAGGAATTAGAAACTAAAATAATAAAGATAGATGTTGAAAAAGTTAGAGAAATCTTTATTTCTTTAGGTTGTCCTAATGTAAAAAGAGAAAACCAAATAAATAATATATTTGATTTTCCAGATAGGAGACTTCTTGATAAAAAAGGTTATGCTAGGGTAAGGGAGGTACAGGATCTTCTTAGAAATGAAACCCATTTTTATATGACCACAAAAAAAATGTTAAGCCAAGACAAATTTAAGGTTATGGAAGAGCATGAGGTTGAAGTAAGTGATGGTGCTGTAGCTATGGATATATTCAAATCTTTAGGTTTAGAGTTAGTAGAGTCAATTAAAAAATCCAGAGAAAGCTATAGCTATAAAAATACCTTGATTGAAATAGATATAAATGACCCTTCCTTCTGTCCTTTTCCTTACATAGAAATTGAAACCGCCAGGGAGGATGAACTTAAGGAAGTGATAGAGCTTTTAGGGTACACCATGGAAGATACCACTTCTAAAACAATTTATGAGCTTATAGGTGGAGATGATAAGTTAAAGGGGCTATAGTAACCTCTTATTTAGGTTCTACAAATTTTATCTAGGTTGGTAGCCTACCTGAAATAATATTCACTTCATATTTGGCACATAATCATCTTAGGTATAATAATACATAATCATTTGTTGTACACTAAGACATTATCATAAATGAATCATAAACAATTGAAAAATTTTTAAATGGGCTGTTGACTAACAACTATATCTATAATATAATATTTAGCAAATACTTTATTTGGCTTTGATTAGGAGTATTAGTAAGTTATTCTGACTCACAGAGAGTTACCCTTTGGTGAAAGGTAACAGCAGATTCTTATGAACTCACCTAGGAGCTTACTTGAGGAAATGCAAGTACGGGTAGAACCGTTATCTTTTTAAGTGATTCTAAAGATGATTTTTATCTTTAGTTTAATTAGAGTGGTACCACGATGACATTATGCCTTCGTCTCTTTTTGAGATGGAGGCTTTTATATTTTTAAGGAGGAATTGTTATGAGTAAATATTCTGCTGCCATAGATAAAAAGTGGCAAAAAAAATGGGAAGAAACAAGTCTTTATAAGTTTGATAAGAATAGATTAGGTGAAAAGTTATATGTTTTAGAAATGTTTTCTTATCCCTCAGGAGCTCAGCTTCATGCTGGCCATTGGTTTAACTATGGATGCGTTGATTCCTGGGCTAGACTTAAGAGAATGCAAGGATATAATGTGTTTCAACCAATGGGTTTCGATGCCTTTGGACTTCCTGCTGAAAACTATGCTATAAAAACAGGAATCCACCCTAAAGACTCTACTTTAGCAAACATAAAGACCATGGAAGTTCAGCTTAAAACTAT
This sequence comes from Clostridium sp. UBA5530, assembly GCA_002423705.1. Lineage (GTDB taxonomy): Bacteria > Bacillota > Clostridia > Clostridiales > Clostridiaceae > Clostridium_X. The sequence goes on along the minus strand of DINW01000044.1, from coordinate 31,526 downwards.
GGGCGCTATGTTTAACTGGGAAAATGAAGTAGTAACCTGTGATCCTGAGTACTACAAATGGACTCAGTGGCTTTTCCTAAAGCTTTATGAGAAAGGATTAGCTTATAGAAAAAAAGCCCCTGTAAATTGGTGCCCTAGCTGTAATACTGTTCTTGCTAATGAACAGGTTGTAGATGGTGTTTGTGAAAGATGTGATACAGAGGTTACAAAAAAGGATTTAACTCAATGGTTCTTTAAAATCACAGATTATGCTGAAGAATTACTAGATAAAATAGATACTCTAGATTGGCCTGAAAAAACTAAAGCTATGCAAAAACATTGGATTGGAAGATCTACTGGTTCTGAAGTAAACTTTAAAATTAAAGACTCCAATTTATCCTTTGACGTATTCACCACAAGGGTAGACACATTATTTGGAGTTTCCTATGTAGTTCTAGCTCCTGAAAATCCTCTTGTAGATGAAATAGTTACTGTTGACTATAAAGATGCAGTTGAAAAATACAAAGAAGATGCTAAAAAGCAATCTGAAATAGAAAGACAGTCTATCTCTAGAGAAAAGACTGGTGTCTTTACTGGTGCTTACGCTGTAAACCCAATAAATGGGAGAGAGGTTCCTATTTGGGTTGGAGACTATGTACTGGCTAGCTATGGTACTGGTGCAGTTATGGCAGTTCCTGCCCATGATGAAAGAGACTTCGCCTTTGCAACTAAGTATAACCTTCCAATAGATAGAGTTATTGAAGGTGGCAATTGCCTTCCTTATTGCGAACATGGAATCATGATAAATTCTGGAGAATTTAATGGATTATCTACAGATGAAGGTAAAAAGGCTGTTACTAAAAAGTTAGAATCAATGAACTTAGGCCGTGAGAAGGTAAACTATAGGCTAAGAGACTGGTTAGTATCAAGGCAAAGATACTGGGGTGCTCCAATTCCTGTGATTCATTGTGATCACTGTGGTATTGTTCCTGTACCTGAAAAGGATCTACCAGTTCAGCTTCCTTACGATATTGAATTTACTCCTGATGGAAAAAGTCCCCTTGCTAAATGCGATGATTTTATAAACACTACTTGTCCTATTTGTGGAAAGCCAGCTAAAAGGGAGGCAGATACCTTAGATACCTTTGTTTGTTCTTCTTGGTATTATTTAAGGTATGCAGACTCTACTAATAGTCACATGGCCTTTGATTCAGAAATCATCAATAAGATGCTTCCTGTAGATAAGTATGTAGGCGGTCCTGAACATGCTTGCATGCACCTACTATACGCTAGATTCATAACTAAAGCTTTAAGAGATATGGGATATTTGAACTTTGATGAACCATTTAAGTCCTTAACCCATCAAGGATTAATTTTAGGGCCTGATGGTCAAAAGATGAGTAAATCTAAAGGAAACACTATATCTTCTGATGAATATATTGCTCAATATGGATCCGATGTATTTAGAATGTATCTAATGTTTGGTTTTGGCTTTACAGAAGGTGGAGCTTGGAGTGATGATGGAATTCGTTCTGTATCAAGGTTCGTTGATAGAATAGAGAGAACTCTAATATCTGCTGAAGAAGCTCTTAAGAACAAAACTAATGATAAATCTACCATGGATGAGGGTGAAAAAGAGCTTAATTATTGGAGACATAATGCTATTAAGAATGTAACCTCTGATGCTGAAATTCTTCAGTTCAATACTGCTATAGCTAGAATGATGGAGTTTACCAATGCATTAACTAAGTATATGAGTCAAGAAACTAAGAATCTTGTGTTCTTAAGGGAAACTCTAATAGATTTTATTAAACTTATAGCACCATTTGCCCCTCATTTTGGTGAACAATGGTGGAACACTATAAATGACAACTCTAAGGTATGTGATAATTCTTATTCAGTGTTCAATGCTTCATGGCCAACTTTTGATCCTGATGCCTTGATAAAAGATGAAGTAGAAATAGCCATACAGGTTAATGGAAAAATTAAGTCTAGAATAAATATTCCATCTAACTTAAATGAAGAAGCTATTAAAAAAGCTGCTTTAGAAAATGAAGATATAATTAATGCCACTGAAGGAAAAAATATAGTTAAAGTTATAGTTATAAAAGGAAGACTTGTAAATATAGTTGTAAAGTAAAAAAATAGAGCCAGTTCATAAAAGAACTGGCTCCTTATATTTTAGTGACATCCACCACCACAGGAAGCACATCCGCCACCTTCTGGCTTAATAACTGGCTCTATAAATAGTCCCATACCATTTTCAGCTTCACAAGTTACTGTAAAACCACCAAACTCACTTACTAATTGCTTATCTANNTCTACAAGGATAGTAGCTTCTTCAATGGTAATGACTTCATCATCTTCCTTTTTTTCATCAATGGTGAGATTAAACATTGGACCACTGCAAGCCATTCCTGCAAAAATAATCCTTACAGTATTATTTTCAACTTTATTATCATCTAATAAACCTTTAAAATCCTTGTAAGCCTCAGGACTCATTTTAACTATACTCATAAGATTACCTCTTTTCCATGATTTCATTATTATTTAAATATAATAATGGATATTTTTGTTAAATACTTGGTAGGACTATTATATCATATAAAGGATAAACTGTAATTACTTATTACGAATTCTAATAGATAATAAATTTTTCATAGTTTTCTTCTCTATGAAACTTAGTTTCAGATGGAGTGTTACGGCAGGTAGACATCAGATAAAAAGTATAACAAATTCTTTGACAATTAACAATAATTATTATATAATAATTATAGAATTATTTGTTTTATCAATAGATATCCAGAAACTTATTATTATAATATATAGTACTCTGTGGTAAAATAATAAATATGCTAATAATTATTTAATTTTAAAAAGAAAGTGAGTGATATTTGTGAGTATAATAAGAATGAGCGATGTAGCTTATGTTGATTTTAAAAAACTCCTTGAAGACAATAATGTAGAAAATAACACAGTAAGAATAAATCTAGCTGGTATGGGCTGAAGTGGCCCCGTTTTTAACCTTGTTCTGGATGAACAAAAAGACTCAGATGAAGTTGAAACAGTTAAGGACATAAATTTCCTTATAGACAAAGGGGTTGTTTCTGATTTCGGAGGATTTGAAATCACTTGTGAAGCAGAGAACGGCAGAGGTTTATCTCTTGAACCAATAGTTAAAACTGAAGGTGGCGGATGCTCCTCTTGCGGAGGCGGCTGTCACTAGAATGTAAATAAAAATTTTTAGACCGATGGGCTACTATATTTCACTTGATAGAAATATTACAGCATTTAGTCAAAGAATAAAAGTTAGGATTATGAACCTAAAGTTCTACAATCCTAACTTTTTATTTATCTTCTATCTGTGTCGTACAACACTATAATATCCTTAATATGAAACTCCACTTAATACTATAAATCGAAGGTTAGTACACTTATCTTCCCCTGCAAATCGTGAATCATATCTCTAGCTATATGAATCCCCACTCTATCTTCATCAGAATAGTCATCCTTTTTCTTTAATCGTAGAACTTTTCCATAGGATTTTTTTAGGGAAAGATCTTGGTCCTTTCCTGTTAGTACCCACAAGGTTTTACAATTTATAGGTTTAATCTGTAGCTCTTCTTCTCCTAATCCATCAGTAAAGTACACCAAAAGATAATCTCTCATGTTTTTTTCTCTCATATATTGAAATACTGGTGAAAATGCTGTGCCACCTCTTTTATCCAATCTAGGTTTAATATCTTTTAAAGTTTTAACGGGATAAACTCTTCTCACTCTATTGTCACATTCTCCTAAAATTATATTAGCCTTTTTGTCCTTTATTATAGCAAAAACTTCCTTTAAAATATCCTTAATCTCACCATCACCTATGGATCCACTTATGTCTATAACCAAAAATATATTTGCTATTCTATCCCTTAAAGTACCCCTAAGCTCTAATCTATGAGGCTGCCTTCTATCCTTTCTTGTTATAGTTTTTTTATATCCTTTAGGCATGGTAGATATAAGTCTTTTAAGATAGTTAGACCACTTTATCTCACCTTTAGTGTTCATTAAAAAAAATATATCCTCTAGTCCTTGGGGTAAATTATCATCTTTTAATGATTTTAATGCCATAGATTTTCTAAGATCCTTAGAATTTTCATCACTGAGGATATAAGGATTTTTCCAGCTGTCATGAATATTTATAGCACCTAAATCATCTTGATTTTTCCCTGAAATTTTATACTTTTTTAGGGCTCCTTCAATTTGAGATGCATAAGCTTCAAAGGATTGATTTTCTTTCAAAAAAAGGTTATATAAAAAATTCACCTTTTCTAAGGTATAGCAAAAACTAGGCAAGTGACTTATATATTGGTTTACTGATACATCCATAGCTAGGTTTATAGACATTTCGCTATATTTCCCATAAAAAGCCATTAATCTTTCATGGTGACCATACATTATATGGTATATTTCATGTTTTATAAGAGCAACTATCTGTTTCTTATCTAGATTTAATATTTCCTTTAAATCAAAGGTCATAGTATATCCCTTTAAAGTTCTAGTAGTCTCTATAGGCCATCTTAAATTCATAGCTATATTTTTTTCAACTTGAACCATGAATAGTCCAAAAAAATTATCCTTGGATTTTATCATTTCTAAATTGCATTGCTCTATTAACTTAAACATTTTCCCTCTAAAATTAGAGCTTATATCTTTAGAGGTTTCAAAAGTCATAGCCTCTTTTAGAAGTCTTTTTCTTTCATCTTCAAAATATGTGAAATCTCCCATTTCTAATCTCCTAATAACTATCAAAAAAGGCTTTAAGGAATACTTCATCCTCTAAAAATTTATCATATAAGCCTTCACCATAATCTTTTTTTATCTCTTTCATAATAGCTATTCTTAAATCCACAGGATAACAACCCAATACCTTGCTAAATATAGTTATGTTTTTGGGATCATATTCTGAATTCTCTAGGTACATAAGGATGTTTTTAGACATTATATAAAGCCTAGAATGACCCTCTTTTAAAATTATATCTTTTATGTTTTCAGGAAAAACTTCATTTTTAAACAGCTCCTCTGGTTTTATTGGCAAAGGTTTATAATCTTCCATATAGGATATAAAGTCCTGGGCTATTGTTCCTCCTACATTTCCTTTGATAGCATTATATAAAATAGCTTTTCCATATTTATTCTTGTTTTTAAGATATATATCATAAATTTTAGAAACTCTCTGCCAACTTCTTGGTGTAGCCTTTATACTTTCCTTGGATTGTGGTGTATGCAAATATTCTGGAAAAACTGAAATAAACTCTAAAACATGAGGGTGAATTTTTCCTTCTCTAGCTCCCCAGCTTATCCAATCTTTAAAATCAGACTCCATGGATATCCAAACAAATCTATTTTCCTGGGCTGGGTCCATATCCACAACCTCATAGTCACTGTCTTCAAAATCATCATACTTATTAGATGGATTCATAGCTGCCATTACATAGACCTGATCTTTAAGATTATATCCATTTATCTCCCTATTTAATATAAGGTTCATCAATTCCTGCTGCACATTATGATCACATCTGTTTATCTCATCAATAAATAAAACAACCCTTTTATTAGGTTCTCTTTTTAAATGTTCTTCTATGTCTAATAGTTTTGTATGCATGGCATAAAGGGTTCTTTTGCCCTTTTTCCTTATGCCATTTTCGTATATTTCATAATCCTCTATGGTAGGTAGTCCACCTATTTCTCCTTCTTTTAGTAAATTTGCATCTATATTTACCAGATTATATCCTTCTTTATTACAAAGATAATTTACTAATGCAGTTTTACCAATTCCACTTTCCCCTATTAATAAAGGTACTGCATTGCTTTCAACAACTAATTCCACAGTAACTAAAGCTTCATTAAAATTCACTTTTCTCTTCCTTTCCGGCTGTTGCTACAGGCCTAAAATATAATCTACCACTTTTTTTTTTACTGTTTTGCATCCGTATTCATCTATTAATTTCATCTTATTCATAGATATTGTATCTAGGTTTAAAAAATCTATTATATATCTTTTATCCGTACTTTCCTTTGATAACACTTCTATAAGAACTTCATTTATCCATTGGGGCTCTATATCATCATATATATATTTTATTACTTTTATATTTGCTTTTATAAATGCCTTTAGATTTTTCTGTCCTGAAAGATTAACATAGGTTATAGCCTCTTCATTTTGTTTTACCCCTTCTATCTGAGCTTCTATGCAGGGATTTTCTATAAATTTTAAAGCTGCCCAATATTGTTTAACTGCTTCTATTTGAACATCCTTTGTTGGATTTTTTATATACCTTATAGAGTCATAATCTTTTTTTACTGCCATAAGTTGTAATTCTTCACTGGGTTCATTTATATATTGTATAGCCCATCCCTTAATGTCTATTGCCTTTTTCATGGTAGCTTCAGATGGATTTTTTATATATTTCAAAGCATTCCAGGAGGATGTAACAGCCAAAATACATAGATCTTCTTCAGGATTATCTATATATTCTATAGCCATTGCATTGGATTTAACTGCTTCCTTTTTCATTTCATGATTTGGATTTTTTATATACTGTATCGCTCCTCCATTAAGCTTAACTGCTAATAAATTCACTTCCTCATCAGGGTTCTTCACATTTTTTATATAAAAAGGATTTTCCTTTATATTCTTAATGATTAGATCTTTATTATCCATAATATCTCCTTTTAATAATAATTATCTTTTAATATGTTATATTATAGCACAGAGGCAACCTAATTAAAACATATCCACTTAACAATAAATGGAGTTCAACTAAATAAAGCCAGGCTATTACATAAATAACCTAGCTTTCTTAGTTAATTTTAAAATTCTAAAGATCTTTATACTTTTCTACATCTTTTTTTACTGCTTCTGATAAGGTATTAAGCTCCCAAACCTCACCATCTTCAATAAGTTTGTTAAGTTTTGCTTCATATCTTGCAGATTCAGTAATCTTTCCTAAAGAACTTAATACTAAAATATTGCTCATAACACTAGATATTATATCAGACTTAACCTCAAATAACTTTTGTGCATCTTTTATTTCATCTTTTATTTCTGTCATCTCTTCATCTAATCTATAAGCTGCATCTGCTGCACTTTTAAGCTTTTTCTTTACTTCAGGAGGAATCTGCTGCTTATATTTATAATTTAAAGAGTGCTCTATGGTTGCCCAGAAATTCATGGCTAAAGTCCTTATTTGAAACTCTGCTAAAATCTCTGTTTCTCCTTCTGCCATATTCACTGGATATTTTATTATAACGTGATAACTTCTATAACCACTTTCTTTAACATTAGTCACGTAATCTTTTTCATACATTATTTGCATATCTTTTCGGCCTCTTATGATTTCTACTACCTTTTCAATATCATCTACAAATTGACACATTATTCTAAGGCCTGCGATGTCTTCCATTTCATATTGCAATCTATCTAAAGGAATATTAAACTTATTAGCTTTTTCTAATATGGATGATACTTCCTTAACTCTTCCTGTTATAAATTCAATTGGAGAGTATTCATTCTTTCTTCTATACTCTTTCCTTATACCTCTAAACTTAACCTTAAGTTCCTCCACCGCTTGTTCATAAGGGGTTAAGAAACCCTTCCATTCCTTTATAGCCACGTTATCACCTTCTCAGTATTTTCTTTATTAATTATATCAGATAATTGTGTTAATAAAAAATCTTTTTATGATATAATAGGTTTATATATCAACATTACGACAAAGAGGTGTTTTCATATGACAGAAAGTAATAGCTTCAACATTTTTTCTGGACTAGAGAATTTAGGGTTTAAAGACGTTGAAAAGGTGAATTTATATAGTGATTCTGATAAAAAAGAAGAACAAGCTATAAAGGAAGCACCTAAAAATGATCCTTTAAATTTTCTTTATAAAAAAGAAATTCAATGTCCAGTTTGTTCTACTACCTTTAAGGCTATTTCTACTAAAGTAAATGGACCAAGGAAGGTTAGAACTCAATCCGACTTTTTTATAGAGTACGCCGTTGTAAATCCATATTTTTATGATGTATGGCTATGTCCTAACTGTGGTTATGCTACTTTAAAAGTAGATTTCAACAAAATTTCAGATTTACAAAGAGACAAAATAAATAAAACAATAAGACCCAAATGGCAAAACCACAAGTATCCAGATGTTTATGATGAAGACATAGCTATTGAAAGATATAAGATTGCTTTATTAAATTATCTAGCAATGGATGGCAAAAGTAGTTCTAAGGCTTTTACTTGCTTAAAGATTGCATGGATGTATCGATTAAAAGAAGACAGCAATCAAGAACTAGGCTTTTTAAATCAAGCTTTGCGTGGCTTTGACGATGCATATTTCCATGAAAAATTTCCTATCTACGGTATGGACAAGTATACCATGCTTTACTTACTAGGAGAGCTTAATAGAAGACTAGGAAATGATGTAGAGGCCCTTAGATACTTTGGAGAAGTTGTAACTACCCCAGGGGTTAGTCCTAAAATAAAAGAGTTGGCCAGAGACCAAAAGGATGTAATAAAAGGTGTTTAAAAAATTTTTAAACGCCTTTTAAATTTGTTATTTGCTTTAATTCAATAAATTTCAGAAATTCTGTAAGTTCTATTAGTTTTATGGTATAATTAGTATGATTTAAAAATTAATTACCGAATTACTTACACTTTAGTTGAAATAAGGGGGATATGTATGTTTTTTAAAAAAGATAAACCAGAAAATACTGATTCTAAACCTTTAGAAGTAGAGAAAGAGCAGGATACACTCTTTGAGTCCTATACCAATAGTGAAGATGACAAACACACTGTTGATATAAATGCTATAAGAAATAGCTTATCATCCCTAGACGGTGCTTCCGCAGATATTAATTCTTCCATAGTAGAGTTATCTTCTAGAAATGCAGAGCAAAGTGAAGATATATCCTCAGCTTCTGAAATGCTAAAAGACTTCAATAATCATATGGAAGATTTAGCAAACAATATAGTAAATGTTCAGATAAAAGTTTTTGACACTGAAAAGACTTCTTCGGAGGGATTAAGTGCTATAAAAGAGCTGGATGAATCCTTAACAGAGCTTCAATCAGCTTTTAGTGTTTCCAACTCTACCGTTACAGACTTAGTAGAAAAATTAGAATCTGTAAATGTTATAACAGACTCTATAAGTCAGATAGCTACCCAAACCAATCTTTTAGCATTAAACGCTGCCATAGAAGCTGCCCGTGCTGGCGAAGCTGGTCGAGGATTTTCTGTAGTAGCTGGTGAAGTTAGAAAGTTGGCTGAAAATTCTAAGGTTGCAGTACAAAATATAACGAAAATTTTAGAAGAAATAAAGATAGATATCTTAAACACTTCAGAGGCTATAAACAATGGTAATGTGGCTCTAACTGCTCAAAGCAACTCCATTGAGAAAAGTCAAGGCGCTTTTAATAATATAAAATCTTCTATAGATGAAGCTAAGGAAGAAATAGATTCATGTATACTAAATCTAAGCACTACTTCTGAGAAGAAAAATATGATAGTAAATAAAGTAGAGGCTATTTCTAAAATTGCTGAAGAAAACTCAGCTCTTTCTCAAGAAATAGCTGCTGCCAGTGAAACTACAGTGAGCGTAATTGAAGATATTACCTCTCAACTTAATAAATAGCACTTTATTCAATAAAAAAGTTCCCTAATCCATCATATTCTTTATATGGATTAGGGAATTTTACATTAGCTTAAATAAATAAATTTACATTAGATTTTTCAGCTTCTCCTAGGTAGTATCCTACACCACCTATTTTTACACCTTCTATAAGTTCTTCTTTATTTAATCCCAACAATTCCATAGACATCTGACATGCAACTATCTCAACTCCACTATCTATGGCTGACTTTATTAATTCTTCAAGGGAAGAAACATTTTTATCCTCCATTATCTTTCTTATGATCTTAGGTCCCATTCCTCCCATATTCATATTAGAAAGTTTAAGTTTTTTACTTCCCCTTGGCATCATAAATCCAAAGATTTTTTCTATAAAGGTTTTATTTACATCTACCTTTTCCGGTTTTCTCAATATATTTATTCCCCAAAAGGTAAAGAACATAGTTACTTTCTTTCCCATGGTGGCAGCTCCATTAGCTATTATAAATGATGCTATGGCCTTATCTAAGTCACCACTAAATACTACCATAGTTTTATTGTCCATTGCTGTTTCGCATAATGACTCTTCCTTGTGCTTTTGGTTTCCTTTAGTTACATATGCAGTTATTGCTCCTAAATTTTTCTTTCTATCTATAAGATTATTGCCTGTAGTATCACACCATGATTTTATATCTTCATAGAATCCCGGGTCTGAAGCAGTTACCTTTAAGGTTTCTCCTTCCTTCATCTCATCTATAGTCCCCTTTACTGTCATTAAAGGACCTGGACAACATAGTCCACAAGCATTACATTCCTTATCAAATGCTATTTCTAAAGAAGCCGAATCTAATTTTTTTGGGTTTATTTTATTATTAGTAATGTCTTTATCTATATTTAAAGGTTTTGGTACAAAAGCCCCTCCTTTTAAAGTTCTAAAACCCCCTGTAAGATTCTTTACTTTAAACCCATTTTGCATCAATATTCTAGAAGCGATATATCCTCTTAGTCCAACTTGACAATATATCCACAACTCTTTATCCTTAGGTAGTTTATCAAGATTTGATCTTAAAGTATTTACTGGCATCAATATAGCATTTTCTAAATGACCATTATTCCACTCCACCTCTTCTCTAACATCCACTATTAAATGGTGATTTTCATCATAATTATGAAGGTCCTTTTCTGTGATTACTTCTACTATACCATTGATAACATTTTCACCTACAAATCCAGCCATATTCACTGGAGATTTTGCAGAATTAAATGGTGGTGCATAGGTCAATTCTAGTTCAGCTAAATCCTCTACCTTTCCCTTAAACTTCATTGCTGTTGCAATAACATCTATAGTTTTATCCACTGCTTCATATCCTATGGCTTGAGCTCCTAATATTTTTCCTTCATCATCAAAAATCAATTTTAAGGTAAGTTGAGTAGCTCCTGGATAGTAAGAAGCATGGGACATAGGATGTACATATATAGAATGATATTTCATACCTATCCTATTTAATGTTCTTTCATTATTACCTGTGGAAGCTCCACTTAAACTGAATACTTTAATTATTGAACTTCCTAAAGATCCCTTATAAGATGACCTCATACCACATATATTATCCGCTGCTATTCTACCTTGTTTATTTGCTGGCCCTGCTAATGGTATTGCAGTGGTTTTTCCATTAACAAAATCTATAACTTCAATAGCATCTCCAACGGCATATACATTTTCATAATTGGTCTCCATGTGATCATTTACTATTATATGTCCCTTAGTACCTAGCTTTAAACCACTATTTCTTATAAAATTCACATCTGGAGCAACTCCAATAGCTAATATAATCATATCTGCCTGTAGTATTTTACTACTGTTTAAAGTGACCTGTATTCCATTATCTAATTCTTTAAATTCCTTTACTCCATCATTTAATACTAAAGAAACTCCATTATCCTCCATTTCCTTTTCTAGCATGGAGGCCATTTCTTCATCAAAAGGTGCTAATATATGTGGAGCAGCTTCTACTAATATTGTTTGCACCTGTCTATGAATTAAATTTTCAGCCACTTCTACTCCGATGAATCCGCCTCCTATTACTATTGCTTTCTTTATCTTGTCTTTATCTATTTTTTCTTTTATTTTATCCATATCTGGAATATTTCTTAAGGTATGAATTTTTTCACTATTTATACCTGGTATATTGGGTTTTATTGGTTGCACCCCAGGGGATAAAATCAAATAATCGTAGCTTTCTTCATAGTCTCCCCTATCCTCAGATGCTACCTTAATACTTTTATTATCTAAATTTACATCTTTTACTTCGCTGTTTACTCTTACATCAATATTGAATCTATCCTTCATAGCTTCTGGACTTTGAACTATAAGTTTACTTTTCTCCTTTATGACTTCACCTATATGATAAGGTAATCCACAATTGGCAAAAGATATATACTGTCCTCTTTCAAATAATATTATATCTAAAGATTCATCTAATCTTCTTAGCCTTGCAGCAGCAGACGCTCCTCCAGCTACTCCACCTACAATTAAAACTTTTTTTCCCATACTTATTCTCCTTTCAAAAATTTAAATTATTCCAATGCCTTTATTAAGGTTTCTACTCTTTTATCAACAACTCTGTAAAAAATCTCTACTCCCTTTCTCTCTCCTTCAATAATACCTGCTGACTTTAACTTTTGAAGGTGTTGAGATATTGTTGATTGTGGTATATCTAAACAGTCCTGCATATTAGTCACATTACAATCTTTTTTTTCTAATAGCCCCTTAACTATGCACAACCTTACTGGATGGGCTAATACCTTTAAAAGATCTGCTTTTTCTTGAAATTCTTTAAAATTGTTTTCCATAGTTCCACTCCTATATTGTTATATTTATATATTACGATATATAAATATAATTGTCAATATACCCCAACGGGTATATTCTGTTTTATTTATTTCCCTGATCTACATATAAAATTAAAAGTCCTATGGGACCCATAATTGCTCCCATAAATCCCCCCATTATCATACTGCGACCTTTATTCTTAGCAATTTTTCCACCTGCAATTATAAAAACCAAATACACAATAAGTGCTAATACAACACTAAACCCCTCCATAAAATCAACCCCATTTATTTAAATATATATCTATTATAATCTGTAATTTATTACATTTAAAGTAATAAATATATAAACTTCATTTGACCGCAAAAAAAATCCCAACAGGGATTTTTTATAATTCACATGTGTTCAGCACTATAATATCTTTATGGGCTTGAAGTCTAAGAAATCACAAGATGTCATAATATATTCAACATCATTATGAATTCCACAAAACACATTTTGTAATGCTACTCCATGAACGTGTCCATATACAACTTTTTCCACCTTGTATTGCCTAAAAGCCTCAGTGTATAATGTTTCATTTTTTTTCTCATCTATTGGAGGATAATGCATCATAACTATTATCTTTTTAAATCCATCTTTATACGCCTTACTTAAAGAAAGATTTAATCTTATGCTTTCTCTATCATATATTTTCTGATCATGGGTATTAAATCCTGTAGATCCTGGACATATCCACCCTCTTGTTCCACATATGGCCCAATCTTCATAAGTAAAATAGTTATTTTGTATAAAACTTATATCCCCATAAAGATTATTTAACTTAGATATACTAGTCCACCAGTAATCATGATTTCCTTTGCATATTATCTTCTTTCCTGGCAATGTATGTATCCATTCTAAATCTTTTAGGCCG
>DINW01000044.1:0-18098 GCA_002423705.1 Clostridium sp. UBA5530 | reverse complement strand
TCTCCTGCAATCAATACAGTATCTTCTTCTTTTATAACCTTAATCCAGTTTTCTCTTATTTTTTCATCATGCTTATACCACTGCTGTCCAAAAACATCCATTGGCTTTTCTCCATTTAATGCAAGATGAAGGTCTGAAATAGCATATAATGCCATAGTTTTTCTCACCTTTCTTTATTTTACTCCTTTATCAACATCAACAATATATGCAATTATATGAGCTACGGCTTCATACAGCTCTGAAGGTATATAGTCTCCAACATCTACATTGCTGAGAAGGTCAGCCATTTCTTTATTATACACCACAGGGACCTCTTCTTNNTTTTGTCTGCAATAAGTCCCATACCTTTTGCTACTACTTTAGGCGCATATAGGTCTTCGCTATATTGTAATGCTGCCGCTTTCTTTCTCTCCTTCAAAGCCTTCACCTCTTATCTAGATTCTCACATCTATTCCAAACTTATTTCCCTCTTTAAAAAAGTTTCTACAACTGGAAATACTAACTTCTTCTACCTTTGGTTCTACATATATGAATAAATTATAACATAAATTGTCCAAGCTTTCTCCTAATAATCTCTTGCTTTTGTCTAATATATTTACCCATTTTTCATTGGCCTTAAGGGTTATATTCATGTTCTTATCCATTACGCTTATATATGCATCTATTTTATCCATATTTTTAGTATCTACAGTTACCAACATCTTTATATTTTTAGAGTCTAAGGCTTTGCCTTCTTTTCTTTTATCTTTAATTATTATCCTAAAGCCATACTCATTATTCTCCACATTCATAGGGATATCCATATAATAATAATCTCCACTGAATTTGTTGTAAAGTTTAAAATCCTTCATGATTTCTTTTGGTATAGCCTTCTCCCCTGACTCTATTATTGCCCTTAATAAGTTCTTTATTTCTTCTCCCTTATTTTTCAGCTCTTCTTTTATACTAGTTCCATCAGATAAGTTTTTTTCTAGAATTTTAGTAACTTCTAATTTAATTTCTTCTTTATGCTCTTTAGATAATCCTTTTAAAATTACTGCTATATCTTCTTTAGATTGAGCTGATAAAACTTTTCTAACTATTTCCTCTTTTTCAGTGTGAGACAATACTTTGTCATTACTCACATTTTCTTTTGAATTCTTATCAAGCCTTTCTATAACCTTAATCATGTCCTTTACAAGGTTTTCTTCTTTGGGTATAAGTTTTTCCTTTAAACCTTCCAATAATAAATTGCTATCCTTTGAATCTGCCAAAAATTTTTTTAATGTGTCCACTGCTTCATTATTATTTTTCATAAGTCCATTATCTATTTTATGCAGTATATCTTTTAATTCCTTGTTTTCTATATTCCCTATTTCTTTTATTAAAGAAGACATTTCTTTTTTCATCTCTTCTTTGGTTCCATTACCCTTCAATACATCTATTATTTCCCTATCCCTAATAGCAATATCACTATGTGAACTTTCACCCTTGGAGCTTTGCACCTCTTTATTATTCTCCCCTAGGGTCTTAATTTTTTCATCTAATGACTTTATTGTATTATAAAGTCCTTTATCTTCCTTAAATAAATTTTTAAAGCTCGCTATGGTTTCACCATCAATATTGTCCAAAGTTTCCATAAGTAAAAATATATCCTCATCCTTAAGACCTTTAATTTNACTAAAGAATTTTTTTAATGTGCTATCTATAAAATCTCCTTGTTCTTTTAGTATAATCCCTTTGGCAGCAATATATTTTTCAATAAAATCCTGTTGAAAATTCTCATCATGACCTAATGCATTTTTAAACTCTAGTAATGCCTTTGCCTTCTCTATACTTTCTTTATCTAATGGAATATTGTATTTTAAAAGTTCCTTTAATAGTGGTAAATCTCCATCCTCTAGTCCAAAAGCATCAATTAAGGCCTTTAAACTTGTATTGTCTTTAAAGTCTTCACCTAATCCTTGGGGCATTATACGAATTTTTATTTTCCCACCTTCAGATCCTATTACTTGAAATTTTAAAATTCCCTCATCTAAAAGGTTTATTCCTTCTTCAATTTCTCCTTCAAACTGCCAACCATCTGGTAGCCTTAAAACTACTTTATTATCTTTTAATTTATCTACTACTCTAGCACTAAACACTTCTCCCTCTTTAAAGGATATGCTAGTTTTTAGCTTTTTTCTTGTATCAATATTGGTTTGAATATTATTTACATCAATAATAGGCATATTCTCCCCCCTTCCTTGCTATATTATCTTTATCGTAAAAGGCTAATATAAAATTAAGCTTATACTTTTCATATAATACAAAATAGAGGTTGTGGATTATGGTCTCACAACCTCTATAACACTATATTCTATACTAATTGAAGCTTATGATATTTTTTCTTTCCCTTTTTAACTAAAGCAACACCATCTTTAAAGTCTTCTTCCAATAATGTTCTAGAAATTTCAGTTACTTTTTCATCATTTATAGATAGTCCATTTTGCTGAATTAATCTTTTTCCTTCAGCCTTAGATGGAATTATGCCCCCTGATACTAATACTTCTAGTAAAGAAGTATTTATTTTATCCCTTGATACTTCTACTGTTGGCACATTACTCATATCATTACCACCTGAAAACAAAGCTTCAGCAGCCTCCATGGATTTTTTAGCTTCCTCTTCTCCATGAATAAGCTTTGTCACTTCATAGGCCAATACTCTTTTAGCGTCATTTATAGCAGCACCTTCTACAGCACATAATTTCCTTACTTCATCCATTGGAACAAAGGTTAAAAGACGTAAACACTTTTCTACATCTGCATCTTGAACATTTCTCCAGTACTGATAAAAATCATAAGGACATGTCTTTTCTGGGTCAAGCCATAAGGCTCCATTTTGAGTTTTACCCATCTTTTTACCTTCACTGGTAGTAAGCAAAGTACAAGTCATTCCATAAGCTTGTTTCTGTTCTTTTCTTCTTATAAGATCTACTCCTGCAAGCATATTTGACCATTGGTCATCTCCACCTAGTTGCATCACGCAACCATATTTCTTATTTAATTCAAGGAAGTCATATCCTTGCATTAGCATATAGTTAAACTCTAAAAAGGATAACCCTTTTTCTAACCTTTGCTTAAAACATTCCGCTGTTAGCATCTTATTTACAGAAAAGGCTGAACCTATATCTCTTATAAAATCAACATAATTCAAATCCAAAAGCCAATCTGCGTTATTAGCCATAATAGCCTTATCATCATTAAAGTCTATAAATTTCTCCATTTGCTTTTTTATACAGCTCACGTTATGCTCTATGGTTTCCTTGGTCATCATCTGTCTCATATCAGTTCTTCCACTAGGATCTCCAATCATTGCTGTTCCACCGCCTATTAAAGCGATAGGCCTATGTCCTGCTCTTTGCATATGAGCCATAAACATCATAGCTATAAAGTGACCTACATGAAGACTATCTGCTGTTGGATCAAAACCTATATAAAAAGTTACTTTTTCCTTTTCAAGTAATTCCTTTATTTCCTCTGGATGAGTTAATTGTTTTATGTATCCTCGCTCCATAAGGGTATCAAATACATTAGCCATGTCATACCTCCTATATATGTAGTATTACTAATATAACATTATATCATAAGCATTTATCCAGTGTCTAACCATTGTAGCATTCTGGGCTGAAATAACCAAAATTTTATTCAACATTATTAATTGAAATTATATATAGAAAAATTAAAGAAAAGCCTACCAAATTGGCAGACTTTTATATATAAATTAAACTATTTTCGTTTTTAAGCTATGCAGCACATAAGTATTTTTTTATAAAATCAGGTATTTCTTCTCCAACGGAATCGCAATTCATATTTACATATAAATTTACGCTATGCTCTTTGGTAATTTTTTCTAACTTAAAAAATAAATGTGCCATATCTTCCAAAGAACAAGATACAATATTATTTAATCCATCAATAAATATAGTATCTACATCATAGTTCTCAGAAAGTATACCGCACAAAAACCCATAAAATCCGTGATAATCTTTTAATTCAAAATCTTCTGTAGAGATAAATCTTATTCTTCTGTCCAAGTCATACATAGGTCTCCTGTCGTCATCAATATACACTAAATGTCCTTTTGCTTCATGAACTTTCTCATTTGCTAACTGTATCAAAGCCTTTGTCTTTCCTGAACCTCTTTTGTTGCAAAATACATTTATCATTTCTTACCACCCCTTATATTTTTTTAGGTGAATCTATTATTAATAGTATATAATATTCAGAATATTTATTCAACTACTTTTTATGTATTAATTTCTTTTTAATATTTATTTCATATTTACTATTAAATAATTTTGAGGTAAGCTCTTTTTAGCTTACCTCAAAATTAGTTGTATTCAAATCATTTAAAGTTGATATCACCTGATTTTTCCCATTTCCCTTAGCCACATATAAACAACTATCAGACTTATTTACTATTCCTTCAACGCTTGTTCCATCTTCAGGGTAATAAGAAATTCCAAAGCTAGCAGTTATTTTAACTTTTAATGGACCAACTTGATTTTTTTCAACTAGTTCCCTTATTTTATCTATCCTATCATGAACCTCCCTAGGATCATCTTTATCTTCTCTATGGATATAGATAACTATCTCTTCTCCGCCATACCTAGCTATTATATCCTTAGAATTTAAATTTTCTTTTATAAGATTCAGCGTAGCTATTAAAACTTCATCTCCATATTGATGTCCATAATTATCATTAGCCTTTTTGAAATTGTCGAAGTCTATCATAACTACAGCGCTTTTATTGTTACTCTCCTCAAATTTAGATTTTAACACCTCAAAAAAATATCTTCTATTATATATATTTAAAAGAGGATCTCGTTTTGCTAACTCTTGAAGTTCTTTATATAATATACTATTTTCTATTGCTATAGCTATTTGATTAGCTATAGAAGATACAAACTTCACATGTTCATAATTAAAGAAATTCCAAAGAGCATGCTCTACTATAATATACCCCATAAATTTTTCTCCAAGTTTAATAGGAACTCCTATTATAGAGTGAATTTCTTCTTTACTAAAGTCCGCACCAAATATAGTGTCCTTAGAGTTTAAAACAAAAGAGCTTCCCATTTCTATCTCATTTAAATACTCATACTCATCTTTAATCCATCGCTGGCTTTTTATATTAGTTGCTTTTATTTTAAAATCATCATCTTCTTTTAAGTATATAGAAGAGTAAGTAACTCCTAAAATACCTATTATCATGTCATTTATCATAGGTATAAGATTATCATCACTTACATAAGAGTTTATATACTTGCTTATTTCTACTATATTCACTAATGCATCTAAATTTTTTTCTAAATTTATATTACGTTCATTTAAAAGTTGAATTTGACCCTCTGCAAAGTTTTGATAAGTTTCAAACTCATCTTTCAATTTCTCATATATGCATTTATAGTCCTTCATTTTTTCTCTCTCCTAACCCCTTTAGGATACCTGACATAAAGTTTCAAATAAATTCCACCTGTAATAACCCCTAAATATAAGTTTATGTCATTTCCCTTTTATTATCAATAATATTATATACAGAATGCTTAAATGCTTATGTGTATTAACTAAATTATAGTCTAGGGTTCATATATATTTTTTCCTATTCCAATAGACTTATATTTTCAATAAATCGCGTTAAATTTATTTCTAAACTAAGGAGGAGTAGGTGCAGTTTTATTTCCTCCTTTTTTAATCTTATCTTTTATAATTGGATTTTTTTTATCAAGTTTACCCCTTGATTTATAAGGGTTTAGGCTATAAAGCTCTTATTAAATTTTTTTGATTTTATGGAAATTTTTTCATAAAAAATCATAAATATTTAGTACAATTTTATTGATTTTAATGACAAATATGATATAATTATTAATGTAAAAGTAAGTATAGGTTAATTTTTAGATACTTTTCCTTCCTTGGATGTTGGAAGCAAAGTTGTTCCTAAAATTTCCCTATATATTCAAGGAGGTTTTTTGTAATGGAAGATAAGAACATACTATGTAAAGATTGTGGAAAAGAATTCGTATTCACTGCTGGAGAACAAGAATTCTTTAAAGAAAAAGGATTTGAAAATGATCCTGTAAGATGCCCTGAGTGCAGAAAAGCTAGAAAAGCTGAAAAAATGAATAGAGATAGAAGATAATTCTATATTCTATACAAACCACCATGTTATATAACATGGTGGTTTTCGTATTATGAAATCCATCTTTAACTTATCTTCTGGTTACGATTATTAAAAAAGCTACTTTTTCTTAAGGCTATAATAAGTGGTATTGCAATTATAATAGCTGATATTCCTTGAACTACATTAGGCATTACCGCTGCTGCTGAAATAATTAATCCTTGTGAAAGTGTCAAAGCTCCTTCACTTAGGAGAATTTCAACGAAAGCTCCTGCTATAAAGTATCCTATTACCATCCATAATGATGCTAAAGTGAATCCTAGGGTTTGTCTTTTTATATTAAATTTATCCTTTGCTATGATAGTTGCCGCAACATAGGCCATAATAGCTTTTATAATAAATGTAAAAGGTGCCCAATAGTAATAACCTCCTATTACATCAAATAAAGTCATTCCTATAGCTGAAGCCAATACAGCATTTCTCTTTCCTAAAACTACCGCTGACAATAAAACTAGACTGTCACCTAAATGTACTGTTCCATTATTAGGTGATGGTATATGTATTACATAAGCTCCAACTAGTATCAGCGCCGCCATTAAAGCTGTTTCTACCATGTCTAATACCCTTTCTCGATTTTTAGATGTACCTGCTAATTTCTTTTCCATTGTTCCCCCTCCTAACTTATCATTATAATTATTATATTACTATGATAAAATTTTATAAAATGTATGGGTACATTTTATATGAAAAATATGTTGACAAATCGAAAATTAATCAATATTATAAAGTAAAGAAGTTAATATATATTAAAATTACGTCTATGATAAGAATTAGTAAACTAAAAAACAAATTTTCAGAGAGCTATAGATGGTGGAATTATAGCAATTATGCTTTAGTTGAATGGATCTTTGAGATACAAGGTGAATTTTTAAGTAGCCTTAGTCGTTTTCCTTACGTTTTTTTTATTATAAAAAAANNCTTACGTTACAAAGGAAAGATATGATAGTATCTTATAAAGGAAAGCCAATTAGCTTTCAAATATAGGTGGTACCGCGTTTATTACGCCCTATGAGTTATCTCATAGGGCTTTTTTATTTTTAAAACAATTTGTTAGGAGGAATTTTTATGGAAGATAAGAAAAAAGTTATATTTAGTGGGATTCAGCCCTCTGGCAATTTAACCATAGGTAACTATTTAGGAGCTATTAAAAACTGGGTAACTCTTCAGGATCAATATGACTGCTACTTCTGTGTAGTAGATCTTCATGCTATAACAGTGCGCCAAGAACCAAAGGATTTAAGAGCTAGAACTTTAGAAGTCTTAGCCATATATATAGCTGCTGGTATAGATCCTGAAAAAAACACCCTTTTCATACAATCCCATGTTCCTGCTCATGCTGAGGCTGCATGGCTTTTAAATTGTTATACCTACATGGGAGAGTTGTCTAGGATGACTCAATTTAAGGATAAATCTCAAAAAGCAGGTGAATCCGTAACCACAGGTCTATTTACTTATCCTGTTTTAATGGCTTCAGATATCCTGCTTTATAATACTGACCTAGTTCCTGTTGGTAAAGATCAGCTTCAGCATCTTGAGCTTTCTAGGGATATAGCACAAAGATTTAACAATACCTATAGTCCTACTTTTACTATACCAGATCCTTATATCCCTAAAACTGGTGCTAAAATAATGGATTTACAAGATCCCTCTAAGAAGATGTCTAAATCTGCTGACAATGCTAATGGATATATATTAATAATGGATCCTCCAGAAGTAATACGAAGAAAGGTTAGTAGAGCTGTTACAGATAGCTTAGGTATTATAAATTATACAGAGGATCAGCCAGGAGTTAAAAACTTAATTGATATATTATCTGTTATAAACAATATATGTCCTGAGGAAATAGTTGCCTCTTATAAAAATAAGGGCTACGCTGATTTAAAGACCGATGTGGGTGAGGCAATAATAGAAGAGTTGACCCCTATACAAAACAAAGTAAAAGAGCTTCTTCAAAACAAAAATTATTTAGAGGAAGTATATAAAAAGGGTGCAGAAAAAGCTAACTATGTATCTAGAAAAACCCTTAGAAAAATGCAAAAGAAGATAGGATTTATTCCCTACTAAAAATATAGGATAGCTGCTTATATTATATTTAGCAGCTATCCTTATGTATATTTACAAAGTAAAAACTCACTATGGGGAATAGTGAGTTTTAGGGGGTTATTTTATATCTTAGCTTTATGAGCTTCTCTTTTCACTATTTATTATATCATTTGTTAAACTTTTAGCAACCTTGTTAAATCTTTGATTATTCATATATTCTTGTTATGATAACGTTTGTATCAGTCAAATCCTCTATTTTGTTCACTAAAATGAATTTTTCCACGAATTTCATTGAAAATTTTATTTTAAACTGGTATAATAGCCTTGCTAAAAATATAATATTCTTTAGGGTTTCATCATGTTTAATTATATTGCTACAATAGCTTGTATATTTGACTTTAGTAGTAATAATAACTTGAATTTAGGTTATTATTTTATATGATAAATCTTTAACTATGATTTTATCAGTTCTCTTCACTATGGAAGAGAACTTAATTGTTTAACACTTAATATATAATCCATACTTTATTACAGTATAATTAGGAGGAAGACTTATGAACGATTTGCAAAAGGAAATAAGCAAACGAAGAACCTTTGCTATCATTTCTCACCCCGATGCAGGTAAAACTACTTTAACAGAAAAGCTTTTGTTATACGGAGGTGCCATAAGGCTAGCTGGTTCTGTAAAAGCTAGAAAGGCATCAAAGCATGCTGTATCTGACTGGATGGAAATAGAAAAACAAAGAGGAATATCAGTAACTTCATCTGTAATGCAATTTAATTACGAGGGATATTGTATAAACATATTAGATACTCCAGGACACCAGGACTTTAGTGAAGATACATATAGAACTTTAATGGCGGCGGACAGTGCGGTAATGGTTATAGATGCTGCAANNAAGAAAGTTATTTCACGTTTGCTCCCTAAGAGGAATTCCTATTTTCACCTTTGTCAACAAGATGGATAGAGAAACTAAGGATCCCTTTGAACTTCTTGAAGACATTGAAAAAGAACTAGGAATAAAATCTTATCCTATGAATTGGCCTATTGGAAGCGGCGCAGATTTTAGAGGGGTATTTGAAAGAGAAAAAAATACCATTGAAATTTTCCAAGGAGGAAATCACGGCCAAGAAGAAGTATCTACTGTGGAAGCATCTGTTGATGATCCTGCATTAACAGATTTATTAGGAGAATCTCTTCATAATAAGCTTATGGAAGACATTGAACTTTTAGATTATGCTGGAGATGACTTCGATTTAGAAAAGGTTAGCCGAGGTGAGTTAACTCCTGTATTCTTTGGAAGTGCATTAACAAACTTTGGAGTAGAGCCATTTTTAAATCACTTTTTATCCTTAACCACTGCACCTTTAGCGAGAAATTCTAGTAAAGGTGTTATAGATATATATGAAGAGCCTTTCTCTTCCTTTGTTTTTAAAATTCAGGCTAATATGAATCCTGCCCATAGAGATAGAATAGCCTTTATGAGGATTTGTTCAGGAAAATTTCAAAGGGGTATGGAAGTAAATCATATTCAGGGTAAAAACAAAGTAAAACTTGCACAGCCTCAACAATTTTTAGCTCAGGATAGAGAAATCGTAGAAGAAGCTTATGCTGGAGATATTATCGGTGTTTTTGACCCAGGTATATATTCTATTGGAGATACTCTTTGCAGTAGTAATGACAAGTTTAAATTTGAAGGTATTCCTACCTTCGCACCAGAATTTTTTGCTAGAGTAAGGCCTATTGACTCTATGAAGAGAAAACAGTTTATCAAAGGTGTAACTGAAATATCTCAAGAGGGTGCCATTCAAGTATTTAAAGAACTCTTTATAGGTATGGAAGAAATTATTGTTGGTGTTGTTGGGGTTCTTCAGTTCGAAGTCCTAGAATACAGGCTTAAGAATGAATATGGTGTTGATATAAAGCTAGATAGGTTACCATTTAAATTTATAAGATGGATTGAAAATAAAGATATAGATATGGATTCCTTAAGTTTAACCTCTGACACTAAGAAGGTTACAGATTTAAAGGATAGAAACCTTCTAATATTCCAAACAGATTGGGGTATAGGTTGGGCTCTAGATCACAATAAAGATCTTGTTTTATCTGATATAGGTAAAAATGATGATTAACATTAAAGGACAATTATTGAGGAAAATTTCTCAGTAATTGTCCTTTCTTTTTTATTTTTATCTACTATAACATGCTGATTTCTTTAAACTAAAGTGTTATAGTACAAATTTCTATGATTTCCAAAGTCCATGTAAATTGCAATATTCTCTTGCACCAACTATATCCTCATCAATACTAAATACTGCTTCAGGTTTATCCTCTGGTGTTAAGTATTTTCTATATACCTTGGTTGGAGTTATGACTTCTATCCATTGAATGTAGTGCTCTGGAGTCATAACATGAGGAGCTTGTCCAACCTTCACAAGGATTCCTGCTTCAGTACATTCTACTACAGGCACATGTTTCTCCACAGCTGCATCTACAGTATTGCCTTCCAATAACCTCATAGGCTTATTGCAACATACTAAGGTTCCACCTTTAGGATTCACTACTTCCACAATATTTCCACATATATCACACTTATAGATCTCATTAATTTTTGTCATAGCTAACCCTCCTATATAATTTATAATATATACCTATATTACCATATTTATTTACAAAATGCTTGTATATAATATGAATTTTTTAAATTATTATATCTGGATTATTTATGCTATTGTGAAATAAACTTCTAAGGTTAATTTTTTTCTTTCTGCATACAATACTCTTGAAGGAAGGTGGTTGATTTGAATACTGGAAATAAAAAATATCCTCCCAATAATAGGACGTTTTTAAAACCAAATCCTAGTAGCCTTCGCTCTTATTCCCCTAATGGTGAAAGCTACTCTAAACTTCCTAATCCAGTAACAGATAATATTGTAGTAAACAATATTTCAAACGTAGAATTTGACTATATTCACCTACCTGAAGAAAATGATAAAGTGTAATGACTCTCAAGACGTAATGGTTGCTATAGTGTAACCAAAAATATCTTCCTACCAAGTAAAAGGGATGGTTTCTATTTTTAGAAACCATCCTTTTTTTAATTATACTATACTTTTATAGCTATTTTTTAATGCCTTTATGAGTTTTCTCCTATGGCTATCATAGCTTATATTCTTTTTAGCTGACCTTCTATTGTTATCCTCAAAGGTTCCTAAGGATATTTCCTTAAACTTTATTTTAGTTAATGAATCTTCATCATCCTGTTTATTTTTAACTACAAAATAGGCACTAACGGCTATAGCCAATACTAATAAAGCTATAAATACTAAAACCATACATCCCACTGCCTTTCTCTTAAGGTTATCAACAAATATTGTTTCCATGACAATATGGTTTTATGTATTTCTTTTAGGTTGTAAATTTTTAGATATTATAAAACTCCTCAAAGGATTTTATCACATATCCATGGTCTATTACTCCTCCTAGCTCCCTTATAGAGTGCATAGCCAATATAGGGGTTCCCATATCTACTGAACGTATGTTTAGATGAGTTGAAGATATAGGTCCTATGGTTGATCCTCCTGCTGCATCAGATCTATTTACAAATTTTTGTACTGGTACCCCAGCTCTTCTGCAAACTTCTTCATATACTGCAGTTGAATCCCCATCAGAGGTATACTTTTGGTTAGCATTTATTTTTATAACTGGTCCTTTATTTATAACAGGTCTATTTACAGGGTCATGCAGTTCCCCCATATTAGGGTGAACTGCATGAGCTAAATCTGCTGATATTATAAATGACTTAGCCAAAGCTCTAAAGAATTCTTCGCGACCGCCACCTAAGGATATTACAATTCTCTCTAGTAGATTAGCTAATAAATCTGAATCTGCTCCTTGTTTTGTAGAGCTTCCTACTTCTTCGTTGTCAAAAGCTACCATAACGTTAGTTGCCATAGAACCCTTACTACTTATTAATGCCTTTGTTGCTCCATGAACCATAGAAAGATCATCTAGCCTTCCACAGGATATAAATTCATTGTTAAGACCCATTACTGTACCTTTTTCATATTCATATAAGAATAAGTCAAAGTCTATTATTTCTTCTGGTCTAACCTTTAGCTCTCCTGCTACAGTATTTAAAAGATACTTATCTTTCTCTAGAGTTTCATTTACTAAGGATAATAAAGGAAGTGTGTCCTTTTGTTTGTTTATTTCTACTCCTGAATTCACATTTCTATTCATGTGGATTGCTAAGTTTGGTATAACAACTATAGGTTTCTTTATATTTACTAACTGTATTTTAGGCTCTAATGGGTTATTGCTTCTTAGAACAACTCTTCCAGCTATAGCTAGGGGTCTATCAAACCAAGTGCTAAGTATTGCTCCCCCATAAGCTTCTGTATTCAATTTAACATAAGCATTTTCACTTATAATCTCTGGATTTGGTTTTATTCTAAAGGTTGGCGAGTCTGTGTGCGCACCGATTAATTTAAATCCATGATCTTGGATTTTACCCTTTCCTATCTTAAAAGCTATTAAAGCTGAATCATTCTTTGACACATAATACTTACCTTCTTTTTCAAGGTTCCATTTTTCTTCTTCTTTAAGTTCCTTAAAACCTTCTTTATTTAACATGTCTTTTAAGGTAGCCACTGCATGAAATGCTGTTGGACTATCATAAATAAAATCAATAAGATTATTGGCCAATTGTAAATTTTCCATTTTTCTGTACCCCCTTAGATTTTAGTAGGATCTTTAGAATAAAAAAATCTTATTAGGTTAAAGTTTCCTAACACCTTTATTGTATCATTAATTAAAAATAGAAGGAAGCCTTCTGTTTATCAGAAAATCCCTTCTATTTTTGTGAAATTTACTATTGTAGTTTCCTTAGATAGCTTCAAGGGCTAATTCATTTTTAATAATGTCTTCATAGGTTTCTCTTTTGCATATAAGCCTTTCACAGCCTTCCCTGACTAAAACAACTGGTGCCTTAGGTATCTTGTTGTAATTTGAACTCATTGAATAACAATATGCCCCTGTAGACATTATTGCTAAAATATCTCCCACCTGCACCTGAGGAATGTTTATATGACTTATAAGAAGATCACCACTTTCACAACATTTTCCAGAAATTGTGACATTATTAGTGGATGTGTCTTTGGCCTTGTTAGCAAGGATACATTCGTACTTAGCACTGTATAAAGAAGGCCTTATGTTGTCTGTCATTCCTCCATCTACAGAGACATACCTTCTAACATTAGGAATATCCTTTACTCCCCCCACTGTGTATAATGTGACTCCAGCATTTCCAACAATTGACCTGCCTGGTTCTATAACTAAGGCTGGTTCCTTGATTCCTAAGGTCTTAGCTACTCTACGGACTTCACATATTATATCTCCACAATATTCTTCTATTACCATAGGAGTATCTCCCTCTGAATAATATATTCCTAAGCCACCCCCTAGGTTTAATTCCTCCAAAACTATTCCCTTTGTATCTCTTATATCCCTAAATAGGTTTAACATGACATTTATGGCTTCTTTATATCCTTCTGTATTGAAGATCTGAGATCCTATATGACAATGAAGACCTCTTAAATATATGTTGTCCATTTTCTTTATTTCATCCAGCACATTGGATAGATTGTTGTTTAGTAAAGTAAAGCCAAACTTAGAGTCTATCTGTCCAGTCTTAATATACTCATGGGTGTGAGCTTCAACACCTGGCGTCACCCTTAGTATCACAGGCTGAAGCCTATTTAATGATGCCGCTATTTTATTTATCTCTTTGAGTTCATCTATATTATCCACAACAAAGGTTCCTACTCCATAAGTTAAACCCATATGAATTTCTTCTTTGGTCTTATTATTTCCATGGAAATATATTTTGCTCATAGGAAATTCACTTATTTTTGCAGTATATAATTCTCCTCCTGAAACTACATCTAGCCCTAAACCTTCTTCCTTAATTATTTGAGCCATAGCTATAGTTAAGAATGCCTTACCTGCATATATTACTTTATTTCTTCCCCCTGCTACATTAAAGTGTTCTCTAAATCTTCTACAGTTATTTCTAATTAACCCTTCATCCATAACATATAAGGGAGTTCCATAGTTTTTTGCTAAATCTAATGCGTTTACTCCTCCTATATGAAGATTGTTGTTTATGATTTCCATTGTTCCAAAAAGTCTCATGATATCTCCTTTCTTCGGCTAATAAAAAATAAAAACGTGACAAAGGAACACCTTTGTCACGTATCATGCCTTTCGGAACGAAACTGACTGAATTTGGTGTACCTTTGTAGCTCTCCACCAAACAATCAGTGGCAGTGCCTCACATATTCTGTGAAACCCCAGGATTAATCTTTGCCAAAATTAATCCTTCGGCCGTAGCTCCTTTTTCTTTAGGTCTTAGTGTGCCCACTTCCTAAAGATACTCATAGATACAGCGCCTCTACCCTAAGGTTACATTAGCCGAAACAACTTATTTATTTTATATACTTATAGTATTATCATTATGTGTTCTTGTCAACCTTTATTAAGACAATGTAAACATTTACTTCGAAATTTATTGAATTTTAAAACTTATTTTATATAATTATAATATTATAGACTTTAGCACATAGTATTATAAAGAAATTAATGTTATAATATATGGATATTTATATTTCTAAAAGGATGTGACAGAATGCTATCTAAACTATTAGTAAAATCTTTTGTTAAAAATTATGAAGATGTAGAAAAGGAAAAGGTAAGGTCTTCCTATGGATTTTTAGCGGGAGTAGTAGGAATTATAGTAAATATTTTGCTTTTTATAGTAAAGCTTTCTGTGGGGTTCATATCTCAAAGTATAGCTGTTACTGCAGATGCCTTTAATAACCTTACAGATGCAGGGTCTTCAGTTATAACCATATTGGGCTTTAAATTATCAAATATGCCTGCTGATGAAGAGCATCCCTTTGGCCATGGAAGAATAGAGTATCTTTCTGCACTGGCAGTATCTTTTATGGTT
The DNA here is from genome assembly GCA_002423705.1 of Clostridium sp. UBA5530. Classification (GTDB taxonomy): domain Bacteria; phylum Bacillota; class Clostridia; order Clostridiales; family Clostridiaceae; genus Clostridium_X. Next base: position 2,843 of record DINW01000044.1, on the reverse strand, counting down.
ATGATAGTTGGGTTACAGTTCATAAAATCTTCTGTTGAAAGGATTTTAAATCCTTCTGCTGTGCAATTTGAAATAATACCTTTTATTTTGATTGTAGTATCTGTAGTATTTAAAATCTGGCTTTCTAGTTTTAACAAATTTGTAGGTAAAAAAATTAATTCTTCAGCCTTGAAGGCTGCTGGCTTGGATGCCTTAGGGGATGTAGTAACCTCCAGCACCGTTGCCTTTTCTCTTTTAGCTTCTAACTGGACTTCTTTCCCTATAGATGGTTATATAGGAGTTGCTGTAGCCTTAATGATTCTTTATTCTGGATTTAAGCTAACCAAAGAAACTCTAAATCCTCTTCTTGGAGAAGCTCCAGATCCTAACTTAGTTATAGCTATACAAAAAGAGGTATTAAACTATGAGCACATTACTGGAGTTCATGATTTAATAATTCATAACTATGGTCCAGGAAAATGTATGTGTTCTATTCATGCTGAGGTTCCATCAGATATGTCTATTGTTAAAATCCATGAAATCATAGATGCTGCAGAGAAAGAAATATCTGAAAAGCTAAATGTGTATTTAGTAATTCATATGGATCCTATAAATGTAAACGATAATGAAATAATAGAAACCCAGCATGCCCTATTAGAGATTTTAAACAACCACCCTTTAGTAAAATCTATGCATGATTTTAGGGTAGTTGGGGAAGGTGAAAAAAAGAACCTAATATTTGATGTAGTGGTAGATTCCAATAGAAAGAAAGTGAAAATCACTGACGAAGAATTAAAGAGAGATATTTGTACTAGAGTTAAATCTAGATATCCAAATTACAACTGCATAATAACCATAGACAATGATTTTATGCATTAATAAAGATTTTTTAAGAGAGTGATTTTTGAGCCTGTAAATATTTTGTGTTTCCTAAATTTCTTCTTGAAATTTTTGAGTAACAAAATATTTATAACCTTATTTATTTTTGTAGAAATATAGATTTTTATAGAATAATTTTTTATTCCCTTCATGTATATTATAACCAACAAATGGTTATAATATACATGCCAGAGAATTTGTAAGAGAGCTTATGAGATATCTATCCTTAGGCTCTTTTTCTTATGAATTTTTTTCTAATTGATCTTCAAAAATTATATTTAGCTGGCTTATTGTTAAGTCCCAATCTGAATAATTTCTACTCCATTTTTTAGAAATCCTTTCAACCGCAAGGTATAGCATTTTTAGAAGACTGTCGTCATTAGGAAATATTAATTTTGTTTTAGTTACTTTTCTAAACTGACTATTTAAACTCTCTATAACATTGGTAGTATAAATTATCTTCCTTATGTTGTCTGGAAAGGCAAAGAAAGTGCTTAAGCAATCCCAATTATCTTCCCAACTCTTAATTGCATTAGGATACTTGTTGTTCCATTTCTCTTTTATACTTAGTAAATTTTCCATGCCAGCTTCTTCATTAACAGATGTATAAACAGACTTCAAGTCAGAGGTAAAGGTTTTGCGATCCTTATATGGAACATACTTCATGCTTGATCTTATTTGATGAATTATGCATCTCTGAATTTTTGAAAATGGATATGCTGCACTAATTGCTTCCTTGAAGCCCTTAAGCCCATCAACGCAGAATATAAGTACATTCTGAACGCCTCTGTTCTTCAAATCATTAAGAACAGACAGCCAAAATTTACTGCTTTCATTAGCACCTATCCATATTCCAAGAACTTCTTTATAACCGTCAAGATTAACACCAACTACTACGTATGCAGCTTTGCAAACTATCTGTTTATCTTCTCTAACTTTATAATGAATAGCATCCATGAATACAAAAGAATAGGTGTTNNCTATTCTGCCAATCTGATACTAAAGGAAGTATCCTATTTGTGATATTTGACACTGTTTCTGCGCTAATATCTACTCCATATAATTCCTTTACTTGTTCTGCAATATCCCTGGTAGTCATGCCTGTAGCATAAAGAGATAGTATCTTATCTTCAATTCCATTGGCACTTCTCTGATGTTTAGCAATTATTTTGGGCTCAAATTCCCCATTTCTGTCTCTTGGAATATTGATTTCAACTGGTCCTAGTTCTGTTTTAACAGTTTTTTTAGAGTACCCATTTCTGCTGTTATCTATAATTTTTTCAGAAGCATCATATTTTGAGTAGCCTAAAGCTGAATCCATTTCGGCTTCAAGAGTTTCTTGCAAAACCTCTCTGAACATTTCTTTTAATCCTCTAAGAATATCATCTGTACTTGAAAAGTTCTGCTCTTTGATGTATTCCCTTAATAAATCTTTCGACAAAGTTGACATATAAAAACTCCTCCTTGGAATATTTTGTTATCTCAATTATTGCCAAGAAGGAGTCTATTTTATTCAGTTTACACAAAATTTATTACAGGGCCTGATTTTTTTTGTAACTAGCTCTCTATGACAAATTTTTTCTAGGTATGGAAATCATGTTATTACCTCCATACCTTAGTTTTACTATAATACCTAAAATTTATATGTCAACTACACCCTTAATGGGGTGTCTTTTTTCTATATGCCGAAGGCATTATTCAAGGCCACCTTCATACATTATTGACAACTGGCCATAAACCTTGCCCCAGTTTCTCAATGGTAATTTCCACTTTTTGTAGCTTCAAAAGTAGCCAAATATAGTTCATTTAAAAGGGAAGTATCACTTGGAAATACACTACGTTCATGATTTAATCTAGGGTAAGTGCTGTTCAAACTTTCTATGGCATTAGTGGTATAAATAACCTTACGTACATCAGCAGAGAACTAAAATATAGGACTTATAACATCTCAATGAGCAGACCAACTTTTCATAGCATTAGAGTAA
>DINW01000063.1 GCA_002423705.1 Clostridium sp. UBA5530 | reverse complement strand
AAAGTTTGATATATATCTGAAAAGGAAGCAGTTGAATTCTGCTTCCTTTTCTCCATGGATCAATGTGGAAAGTTACTCGTCGGGGTACGTTATATAGTTCTTCAATGTATAGAAAAAAATCCTACCCCTATATTGAACAAATATTTTGTTTCATTAGGCCAAAATAAATGCAGGGGAGATTATCCTTATAAATTCCCCAGTAAATTGGAAGTTGTAAATCCCAAGACATGTTTAAATTTATACTGATGTTTCCAACACAAATGTATTCTCACCCAATTTCTCTGTTCTTTTAAACCCATATTTTTCGTAGACCCAATATGGATTGAATCCATCTATACATCCTAAAACTCCTATACCCTCAAGCCTTTTTCTTGTAAAATTTCCTTTTATCTTTACTAAATGGTACATGAGTTCGTCGAGCATAAATGTTCTTGGTACCTTATTGGCAACTTCATAACATGTAATGGTCATAACCTCGTCATCGTTGCCCTGTGTTCCAGTCATAAACCCATACTTCTTCACAATTTCACGAGGCAATACTTCAATCAATCCAATTACTTCACCCCTTAATTCTGCATAGATGCCAGCTATGGCTTCGTATTCCCATATTTCTGTGAAAACTTGTCTTTTTATTTCTATGCATTTATTATGATGAGCTACTGGTGGGTTCCCCCTTGGATAGTTCCTTAAGCACATCTGCATCTCCTTCATGAAATTTTCCGCTGTGATTGGAATAAATCGAATGTTTCCATGAAATAACTCTGCTCTAATATCTCCTTCTGAATAATCTTTTTCACTGTTGGAAGGAGCTTCATCTTTAATAAGTGTTATTTTTTCTGAAATATGCAAAGCTTTCAGTATACGTTCTTTATGTAATGGTACGGTATCAATTCTTCTCCCGTTAAGCAATACATCGATAAAGCAATTTTCGTGAACAGGCTGTAATTCACGGTAAATTTCAGGAGCGGTATCAAAAGAATAAACTTCTATGTCAACATCCGAGTCAGAACTCTTAACCCATTCATAAATATTCTCAACAAAGGAGCCGTTTGCCTCACAAAGTGGTGAATAAATGACTATAAGTTTGTTTTTCATATAGTTTTACTTCCCTCTTTTTTTAAATTTAGGTTTGCTATTTTGCCAAATTATACAAATAACCTTTGTAAAAATTATACCATAAAAAGTAAGTTTAAAACAAATCCAATAATGAATCTATTTTAAACTTACTTTCTTGGCGGAGGTGGTGAGATTCGAACTCACGTACCAGTTCCCCGGCAACCTGATTTCGAGTCAGGCTCGTTATGACCACTTCGATACGCCTCCATATTAAGTTATTAACAATTCTAAGAATCCCTTTTCCGTCTTTCATTAAAAAACTTTTTAAGAATATCCCTACATTTTTCATCGTATAGCCAATTAACCCTTACCTTAGAATTAAGCAAAGGGTTCTGTGCTAAGTCTATTATAGTTCCACAAGCTCCCGCCGTTGGGTCAAAGGTTCCTATATTTATTTCCTCTATCCTGCTTTGTAGTAAGGCCCCTGTACACATAGGACAAGGTTCCAAGGTTACGTATATGGAACAATGTGTAAGTCTCCAATCTCCTATACTTTCTGCTGCTTCCTTTATAGCCATTATCTCTGCATGAGCTAATGGTGATTTCAAAGTTTCTCTTAGATTATGGCCTCTTCCTATTATTTCTCCATCCTTTACCACCACTGCCCCCACAGGGACTTCCCCCTTGCTATAAGCCTTCTCTGCCTCTTTTAATGCTTCTAACATATAAGACACAACTATTGAACCTCCCCTCATGTGAAAAAAGGAGCTTTGTTTTTCAACAGCCCCTTATATATCCTAGGTGAATATCCTCACCTTCATAATTCTATTTTTATCTACTTCCTCTATTTTAAACCTAATGTTTTCATAAGTTACCTCTTGGCCAACATCAGGAAATGTTCCTATTTGCCCTATTATAAACCCTCCTATGGAGTCAAACTCCTCAGATTCCATGGAAGTTCCTATAAGATCATTAAGGTCATCTATTCTAATACTTCCAGTTACTATATACTCATCTTCCTTTACTACCTCTATATCCTTATCTTCTTCATCATCATATTCATCTTCAATTTCTCCAACTATTTCTTCCACTAAATCTTCCATAGTGACTATACCTACAGTACCACCATACTCATCTAGTACCACTGCCATATATGCTCTTTCCCTCTGCATATCTCTAAATAAGTCCATAATTTTTTTAAATTCATAGGTATAATATGGCTCTCTCATGATTCTTTCTATAGAGAAGTCATCTACATTATCTAAAAGCAGCAGGTCTTTTACATTTAATATGCCTACAATGTCATCTATGGTCTCTCTGTAGATAGGAGTTCTAGAAAACTGCTCCTCCTTCACAACCTCCATAACCTCTTGGTAGGTAGAGTCAACATCTAATGCAACTATATCTACTCTTTGAACCATTACATCTTTAACCTGTAAGTCTCCGAATTCGAATACGTTGTAGATCATTTCCTTCTCTTCTACTTCTAAGACTCCCTCTTCCTCACTTACATCTACCATGGTTTTTAGTTCTTCTTGAGTGATGTAAGGTTGCTTTCCATTTGCTTGTCCTCCAAGTAATTTTATTATTGGAGCTGAGATATAGTTAAATATTATAACTATTGGTTTAAATATTATAACTATAAAGGTTATTGGACTTGCCACTAGCAAGGCAATCTTCTCTGAATTCTGCACAGCTAAGGTTTTTGGGGTTATTTCTCCAAAAATTAATACTAGCATAGTCATAATTCCTGTAGCTATAGCAACTCCTTCGCTTCCTGCTATATCTATAGCAATAGATGTAGCCAATGAAGATGCTCCTATGTTTACTAGGTTATTACCAACTAGTATACTACTTAAAAGCTTATTAGGGTTCTCTAAAAGCTTTGCGATCTTATCTGCCCCTTTAATCCTCTCTTCAACCATATGCTTTATTCTTATTTTACTTAAAGACATAAGTGCCGTTTCTGAAGCTGAAAAAAAGCAGGATAACAATAATAAAGTAATTAATAATACTATTTGCCACGTTTCGGGTCCCAAAACATACCACACTCCTAATGTATTTAATAATCTGCAAAATGATATAGTAATTATATCATATTTTAAATTCCTTTATTAGTCCACCTAGAGTTCTACTGAAAGGTTTTTTAGCTCTATTAAGTCCCTACCCTATATATATTACTAATGGCTATTCCTTGCTCTTATTTTCTCAAAATTACGTCAGTTCTTTCCTATAATAGCCCTAAATTGAAAACATTTTCTTAAATATTCAATCATTTTACTATAAAAGCACTAGGTAGTGGTCTAAAGCCGTAGGGTGATGCTGGTTTATTATAAATTTTACTATCAAAAACTAACATGGTAGATGATCCTCCATCTAAGTTTGCCCCATTATACACATCATATTCTACCATTATCTTTTGAACTTCTTTTATGGTAGCCCCAGGACTATCAACCTGTCTACCATTTATTATTATCATCACTATGGTTCCATCACGCCTTTGCCCTATGGCAGTTCTGGCAGCTATGCCCCAGCCTCCATCTCCTTGCTTAATCATAGGTTCTCCATCTACCACTAAAAAAGGATAAAATGACACTGCCTCTTTTATATTTTTCTTCTTTATTTGAGCTAAATTATACTTTCCTAATACTAAAACTCCACTTTCATCAAATCCAATCAAAGAATATGTTTCGTTATTGTTTCCATTGATGACCTTTCCATCTTCTATAATTAATCCGAGAGGTTGTCCACCATTTCCTTTGCCTTCTGGATCTACGAATCCACCTGCATTAATACCTAAAATTGCACCTCTATTTTTTACTAGCTCCTCTAATTTTATGCCCTCTGAGCCTAATTTATTAGTGGTTCCTACTTTTATTCTCTTAGGATCATCTATAGTAACTACAAATCCCTTATATGTGGGACCTTGTATATTTTCTATATTTATGCCATGGGTTGGATCCAGATTCACTTCTTCTAGCTTTTTTACAGGTGCCATAACTTCAATACTATCTTCGTCTGAATTCTTGTTATCATCAAATTTATATTTTTCCATTATTCTATTGATTTCTGCCGCACTTATGAATTTCTCAACTATATACTGATGGTTCATAGTTGTCATGGCTGAGGTGACTAAAATTTCTCTCAATCTTATAAATGGTCCATAGTAAACCATAGGTATAGAAAAACATATTCCCACTATGATTTGAGACAAAATTAAAAATGCCAAATTTATGCCTACAATTTTAGCAGTAATTTTTTTGTTACTGTTCCTCTTTTTCCTCATAAAACCAACCCTTCATCACTAAATTAATTCATCATAGCTCATTATATATTTATCGCAAGTATTTTTTAGTTCCTTCATGTCCTTATGTGAATATTCATCATAAATCCCTACCACATAAAATCCTGCTTTTTTAGCTGTATTAGCACAATGGAGGGCATCCTCAAATACACAAACCTCTTCTATATTCATTTTTAACTTTTGTAGTGCTTTCATATATATTAATGGATCCTCTTTACCCTTACCAACTTCATCACAGGTTATTATAAATGAAAAGTACTGATATATGCCTTCCCTTTCTAATGCCCTTTGAGCTAATTCTTTATCCGTGGCTGTAGCAATACACATTTCAATTCCATTTTCATGCTGTATTTTTAAGTATTTTGCTGCTCCAGCCTTCAATTTCACGGTATTTTTATACTTATATGCTACCTTATCATATACCTTTGCCATTATTTCTTCTGGACTATATGTCATATTGTAATTGTCTATAAAATATTTAGCACTTTCATAAAAACTCATAGGCTTTAATACTTCCTCTAAATCATCAGGAGGATTCATCCCATGATCCTTTAGGAAATCAGAACCTACATTATGCCAAGCCCCCATAGAATCTAGAACTGTCCCATCTAAATCTAGTATAATGCCTTTGAATTTGTGAATTCTATTCATCTTAAGCCTCCTCCATTTTCTAATTTAGTATAATCTATGGACTTTATTATGACTAGAATTTTAAAATTCATCCTAATAAATATTTACCACATATAGCCATACTATACATTACTGTTTGGTAACTTTTTAAATAAATTTTTCTTTTAAGACTAAAAAACGGGGTTTCACGACTTTTATATTTACTTTTTTATCCTTTAATGTATAATAATTATAATTAGAAGTGGGGTGATTTTATTAAAAGTTTAATTATTCAATTTAAACGTAAAACATTGCTTACAACCTTTATGTGCCTTTGCTTTATCATTTCCTCCATTATGGTGTGTATAATTTCCTCAATGGTAGCCAATAGAGCAAAGATTATTGAAAATAGTAATTTTGGATTTAATGAAAATCAAGTTATGACCTATGCTTTTAAATTGTATACTGACGGTTCCTATAAAGATGTAACTGAAGTTTTATCTAAGCTCAACGACAAATATACAGTGCTTTTCAATCGAAACCTTGAGGATACCATCGATGATATATCTGCTCAAGCTGTTATATTCAGCAAAAATACCCATGGTTTAAATCTTCACCTATGCCAAGGAGAATTTTTGACCCCTGATGACAGCTCCTCAGTGGTTGTAGGCAAAAATCTATATGATAAGTTAGGAAGGCCTAAAACTATCTCTTTAGGGTCTCGTACTTTTAAAGTTAAAGGTGTTTTAGACAGGTCTTACTTAAATTTAATTATGTTTACTCATTTAGGCCTTAATGATTATTTTTGTGAAAACAAAAGTTTTTACAAAGAATATCTAACAATAAAAGTCATTAAAAAGGATAGTAAGTTAACAGATGAGGATAAGTCTTTTATATCTTCAACTTTACAAGGAACTCCAAACTTGCTTATGTGCCATGAGTTTTCTGCTTCTTCTGGTAAAAGCACCCTATCTGCAGCAATGTTTGAAATGAAAAATAAAGTTGATTTAAACTCCTTAGTATGTATAGCTGCAGCCTTTAATATCATAGTTGTGTCTACCTTTTGGATAAAAGATAGGAGAAAAGAGATTGCTATAAGAAAAGCCTTTGGTGCCACAAATAGCAACATAAAAATTCTCATATATAAGGAACTTGGTACAATGATGGCATTTTCCCTTGTGATTTCATTTGCACTTCAATTTATCCTTGTAGATGCTTTATCCTATCTTTTTAAAATTGATATAACTTTTTCATGGTTATATATAATTGCTGTGTTCATAGTGGCTTTTATATTAGTATTTTTAGCTTCTTTTGTACCTATAAGAAAAGCTCTTCATATGGAAATATCTAGTTGTTTAAAGGAATGAGGTGATATTCATGTCTTTTATGAAAACTATTTTTAAAAGCATATTTAAAAATAAGGTAATACTGTTTTTTTTAGTTCTCCAATTTACTTTATGTTATTTTATATCTATGAGATCTTATTCCACTTATAAAATCATGAATAGTCAAGTAGATAATGCAAATAAATATGTTGATGTTAAATCCACATATCTTATGAAACAAAAAGATGGTCCCGCCGCTTTTCTTGACGGATCCTTCCCTAAGTTCTTGAAAAATGCTGAAAGTCTAAGTGGAGTGAAATCTATTGGTGCTTACTGCGTTAGGGAGCTTAAGAATACCTCTTCACCATGCAATATTATATGCATAAATTATCACATGTTAGATTTTCTAAAGTTGCAAATTGATCATGGTCGCTGCTTTAACCCTGAAGACTTTAAGAATTCTGAAAAAGATTACTCAACAGTTCCTATAGTTATAGGATATAATCTAAAGTCTAAATATAAAGTCAATGACACTATAAAATCTGAAGACTTGGGGGTTGAAGGATGTAATTTTCAAGTTATAGGTACTCTAAAAAATAATCAAAAGTTTTTAGGTATGAACATATTAAATGAAAAACTTGTGAATTTAGATGATTCCTTTATAGTTCCTGCTAACTTCAACATGTCCGAATTTATGAACTCTTATTCAAATCTACTTATAAGAGTAGACCCTCATGAAAAATCTATAGCTAAAAATATAAAGCTTCTTGGCAAACAATATAACGTATCTTTTAATATTGATAATGTAAAAAGCCTAGCGGAAAATCAATATGAACAAGATTTAGTTTTATTTAAAAATTACTTACTAATAGCTACATTTTTACTTGTTTTTTCTCTATTTGGAGTTGCTGTAACTATGATAATGTTTGTGGAGTCTAGAAAAAGAGAGTTTGGCATCCGGTTAGCTGGAGGTTCCACAAAATCTTATATTTATAGGCTAATTTTAGGTGAAATATTCACTATGAATATCTTGGGATTTGTCATAGGCATGTTCTTATTTAAATTATCTGAAGGCTCTCTTATTAATCTCTTTGTTTCAGGAGGATTTATAGGAATATTCAATTTTAAAGTCATATGTATAATATTGCTTATATCTTTCATATTAATATTTTTATTTTCTTTAGAATCAGCAAGACGAATTTATAAATTAGAACCTAGAGAATTAATAAAGGGGTGTGATTAAATGGCTTTACTTGAAATAAGCAACATAGGAAAGTATTTTAAAGATGGTAACAATTATATCGAAGCATTAAAGGATGTTTCTCTTTCAGTAGAAAAGGGGGATATGCTAGCTATCATGGGACCTTCTGGTTCTGGTAAATCTACGCTTTTAAATATTTTAGGTTTCATGGATAGACCTTCTAGAGGTAAATACATCCTTGATGGAAAGGCTACCGAGAAATTCACTGCCAAGGAATATGCTAGATATCGAAATAAAATGGTAAGCTTTATATTTCAAGATTATAACCTTTTAGAAGACTATAACGTATATGATAATGTAGAAATTCCTCTTTTATATAGAAAGATAAGTTCAAAAGAAAAGAAATCCCTTATAATGTCTACTCTTAGGAGGCTAGACATAGATGATAAATATAACGTAAAAGCCAGTAAGCTTTCTGGTGGTCAAAGGCAGAGGGTTGCTATAGCAAGAACTTTAGTCACAGGTACAGATATAATCTTAGCAGATGAACCTACTGGAGCTCTTGACCAAGAAAGAGGAAAAGAAATCATGGCACTTCTTAAAGAGTTAAATGAAGAAGGTAAAACCATAATAGTTGTAACTCATGACAGCAACGTAGCCGCTTTATGTGATAAAACTCTTCACATAATAGATGGATATATGAAGGAAGAAAATTTAGCTTCTGAAATGTAAAAGAGAGGATTATCTATCCCCTCTTTTACTTATTAAAATATCACTCTACCTAACATTATTTAGATTATAGAGCCTGTCTATAAACTCATCAATTCTTCTATCGGATATAAAGCATTCACTGCCGTTGTTCATCCTTACAACTTTTTTGTCCTTATCCAATTTTTCAACTTGAGTAAGATTTATAACAAAGGACTTGTGGCACCTATAAAATAAATTTTTATTTAATCGACCCTCTATTTTACTTAGGGTCCCATAAAACTCTATAGATTTATCTTTAGTACAAATCTGGACTTTATGTGGTGTTGAGCTAGCTTGAAAATATATTATATTATCATATCCTATAGGTATTATTTCACTACTTTTCTCTATGATAAAAATATCACTGTTATATCCTCGGATACCTATTTTTTCGTTGGCTTGTAAAAGGCATTTATCAATCTGGTTTTTCCATTGGCTGTGCTCTTCTTTAACCATATAAGTCATAGCTTCTATTCTATGACTAATTATAGAAGCTGCCATATTGTAGCTATTGGATAAGAAAATAATAACCCCACTTTTATCCTTTTTTCTTATATATGTTGCCAAGTCAATCTTTTCAGTTTGTGTTTCTTCCTTGATCCCTAAAAAGTATATTCCACTATTTTTAGATTTCTCTATTTGTTTTTTTGTACACATTATATCATTGGTATCTGTCAAAACCTTCATGTGATATCCCTTTGTTCTTATTATGCTTTCTACCAAGTTTCTTACTTCTTTTCTGTAGTTTGAGCTATCCATACAAATAAAGATATCAATTATATAAATCCCCACCCAACATTGTAACATTTCATATATATAGGTTATCACACATTTAAGTATATTACAATATATATATATTATTCAATATTATTACATATATTTTAAAGTTCATTATTTGGCTAATTTACAAATATTGATATTAAAATACATTTATTAAAATACAATGTAAATAATGTTGATAAATAGAATATAACATGATACGCTTTTTATGTTGACTTTAATAATACAAATGTAAAATTAATTGTCATCAATGTTATATTTATCAAATAAAATAGAGTTATATTTTTGCTTATAACCCTTACTTCAAGGAGGAGCATACATGAGTGGATCTAAAAAACATAAAAAAAGTTTAGAGTAGTGAAACGCCGAATTATTTTTGTAGCTGTTTTAATTATGTGTTTTGTAGGAGTATATTTAATTACAGATAAAACTAAGGAAAGCCGCAGCTTGATGACTACCATAGATGAAACCAATATTGATGATGTTGAATCAGTGGACAATGATACCAGTGAATCCTCAGTTGATGAACCTACAGCATCTTCAAATAAGGCTGACTATGAATTCGATGCTGAAGAAGTACGTAATTTTTTAGATAAGAGATTAGTAAAAAGTGATGGTAAAAAAATAGCTTTTTTAACCTTTGATGATGGCCCTTCTACTACCGTTACCCCTAAAATTCTTAAGGTATTAGAAGAAAATAATGTACATGCTACATTCTTTGTTGTTGGACAAGCAGTGAATAAGGATACAGAGGCAATACTAAAAGAGGATCTACAACAAGGTCATTCTATAGGCAATCACACCTATTCACATAATTATGACTATTTATACCCAGGTGGAAAAGTAAATGCAAACAACTTCATGACAGAGGTTAATAAAACTAATGAAATTTTAAAAAATGTATTAGGTCCCGATTTTCATTCCCGAATAGTAAGAATGCCTGGAGGACATATGTCTTGGCCTAAGGGCATTGACAGCCTTAATGCTGCTTTTGATGAAAATAAATATATTTATATAGACTGGAACGATTATACTCAAGATGCAGAAGGTCCAAAGAAAAATAAAGAACAGCTAATTCAAGTTTTAAAAAAATATTATTTAGGCAACGACAGATTAGTAGTCTTAATGCATGACAAGGCTGGAAAGGAAAGCACAGCAGAGGCCTTGCCTGAAGTTATCAAATTTTTAAAAGACAAAGGATATGAATTTAAAACCCTTAAATAACTTGACTTCCCTATGCAATGATGCTATAATTTTTTCAAAATCAAATGTCTCAAAGCTTTGAGGAGAATTAGTACTTTATAGAATTCTTTTAAAGAGAGTACCCGGTTGGTGAAAGGGGCAAAGAACTATATAGGAATACATCTCTGAGCTGCACACCAAAATCTTTTATCTGGTGTATACCTGTTGTAAGGCTCCATGATCTTTAATTTGGAGATAACATCAACTACGATCCCAGATAAGTTCAACTAAGTTTCAGTTGATAAGAAAGTAGGCTGCTGTCGGTATTCTTCCGCCGTTAAAAGGATAGAGCATCATGGAATTTAGTTCATTGTGCTTGATAAGACCCATATAGTAATATATTGGTGAATTAAGGTGGTACCACGTGAGTATACAACTCTCGTCCTTTTCTATAAGGATGAGAGTTTTTTTATTGTTTAAAAAACCTAGATCACAGGCCATGATCTATTTAATTGCTATAACTCCACCTCTTTAAGTTGGAGATAAATAGCATTTACCATCCTAAATAAATTTTAGTGGAACCCAAAATAAGTTTCGCTTGACGCAAAACCTAGGTAGTAAAATTTCAAGAGCTCTTGTTGAATTTAAAACAAGGAGGAAAATGAAAATGTTAAATGTAGATGAGCAAATCAAAATTATAAGTAAAGGTGCAGATGAATTAATATCAATAGATGAACTAAAAGAAAAACTTAAGGAAGGTAGACCTCTTACTGTGAAGCTAGGTCTCGACCCTAGTGCTCCTGATATCCATATAGGTCATGCTGTAGTCCTAAGAAAAATAAAACAAATGCAAGACTTAGGTCATAGGGCTGTTATAATAATTGGGGATTTTACTGGTATGATAGGAGATCCTACAGGAAAATCAAAGGGCAGAAAACCCTTAACTAAGGAGCAGGTTCTAGAAAATGCTAAAACCTATGAGAACCAAATATTCAGAATACTGGATAGAGAAAAAACAGATCTTCGCTTTAATAGTGAATGGTTAGAAAAACTTAATTTTAGAGATGTTATAGAACTAGCCTCTAAATACACCGTAGCAAGGATGCTTGAAAGAGATGACTTTGAAAAAAGAATGAACAATCATATGCCTATAGGCATTCATGAGTTCTTTTACCCATTAATGCAGGGTTTTGATTCCATATCTATAAATGCAGATGTGGAGCTTGGTGGAACTGACCAAAAATTTAACGTTCTTATGGGAAGAACCCTTCAGAAAGAATACAGTCAAAATCCACAAATTGCTCTATTTATGCCTATTCTAGAGGGCTTAGATGGTGTGGAGAAGATGAGTAAAAGTTTAGGAAACTACATTGGAATATCAGAAGAGCCCAATGTTATGTATGAAAAAACAATGAAGGTTCCTGATAATCTTATAATTAAATACTTCAATTTAGCTACAGACCTTCATCCTGATGTTATAAATGATATTGAAAACTCCCTGCACAATGGTGAGGTAAATCCTAGAGATGTAAAAATGAGATTAGCTAAAGAGCTTGTAACTTTATATCACAGTGCTGAAGCCGCAAAGCTTGCCGAAGAAGAGTTTAAAAATATATTCCAAAAAAACCTTATGCCTACAGACTTAAAGGAAGTAAGTATATCCTCTAATAGTTCCTTGGTAGTAGCCATGGTTGAATCTGGGTTTGTACCTTCCAACAGTGAAGCTAAACGTCTTATAAAACAAGGTGGCATAAAGATAAATGGTGAAAAGGTATGTGACTTTTCTACTGATTTAAAATCACAAGATATAGTTCAGATAGGTAAAAATAAGTTTTTTAAAGCTATTTCATAATTTAAACTTAAAGGGGTTGTATGAAAATAACTTATTATTTTCATACAACCCCATTCTATTCCTCCACCAGCCTATATCCAACCCCCACCTCAGTATATATATACTCAGGGTTTGCTGTATTTTTCTCTATTTTTCTTCTAAGGCTTGCCATGAATACTCTTAAGGTTTGGGTTTCACTGCCTAGGGAAGATCCCCAGATTTCATGAGTTAGGAAATTATGGGTTAAAACCTTTCCCGGGTATTTGCAAAGTAGTACAAGGAGTTTATATTCAATAGGAGTCAAATGAATCTCTTCACCCCCTATAGTAACTTTTCTCTTTTCAAAATCCACCTGCAGTTCCTTAACGGCAAATGTGGTGTTTACCTTTTCTTCCCCTTCCTTACTAAGCTTATGCCTTAAAGAAACTCTAATTCTGGCTAGGAGTTCCCCTATGCCAAAAGGTTTAGTAAGATAATCATCTGCTCCTTTATCCAAGGCCTCTACTTTTTGACTTTCACTTTCTCTTGCTGAAACTATGATTATAGGCACCTTACTATAGTCTCTTATTTTAGATATTACTTCTATTCCATCTATATCTGGCAATCCCAAATCTAAAATTATAAGATCTGGATTATGAGACATGGCCAGTATTATACCTTCATTGCCTTTATCTGCTTCAATATATTTATAGTTATTAATAGCCAAGGATGCTGTTATAAAGTTTCTTATAGGTTTATCATCTTCAATAACTAAAATAGTAACCCTATTATCCATGGTACTTTTCCTCCTTAATAGGCCCCTTAGGAATATTAAACCTGAATATAGCTCCACCTTCTTTTTTGTTGAAGGCCTTAATAGTGCCCCCATGAGCCTCTACTATAGACTTACAAATTACAAGACCTAGTCCAACACCTCTCCTTGAATCAGCTATTCTACTACCGTCTGTAAAGAATCTATCAAATATATAAGGTAAGATTTCCTCTGATATTCCAACTCCATTATCTATAACCTCAAATATTATATTATCATTTTTTTCAAAGACCTTCACTTCAATAGTTGATTCACTTGGGCTAAATTTTGCTGCATTATCTATTAGATTTATGAGAACCTGTTCTATGAGGTTTCCATCCATTGGAACCATTATCATATCCTCTGGTATTGTTATCTTTATATGATTATTTTTAAAGTACTTAGAGCTTCTTTGAACAGCCTCTCCTACTACTTCCTCTACAAGTTCTACATTTTTATTTATCTGCATCTTTCCCTCATCCATTTTTGTCATGCTAAGAAGATTTTCTACTAACCTTATGAGCCATTCTGTATCTTCAAAGACCCCTTGAAGCAATGAAGTTTCTGTGTCCTTTGATATAGATTTTCCATTTTCCAATATGGTACTTATGGAACCCTTAATTCCTGCCAGTGGACTTCTTAAATCATGAGATATAGCCCTTAAGAGGTTACTTCTAAGTCTTTCCCTTTCGATTTCTACCTTTGAATCCTCTTGCTTTCTAGAGAAAATTTCTCTTTCTAGAGCAATAGCTATTTGGCTAGATACAGTTTCAAATATGAATGTCTGTTCAGGCTCTAGTATTCCTTCTTCACAGGATACTCCTATGACGCCTAAAGTATCATTATGACCTTTTATAGGAACATAATAACCTTTTGCCCCATAAAAGGTGCTTGTTCCTGTGCCAGATTCTTTACCATTAAGATATGTCCAATAAGCTACAGCTTCCTCCTCCCTATCTAAAAGCATAGTGTTTTTTTCTTCTTTATTATAATAGTAGATAAAGGGACTTGATAGATTTCTTCCATTGGCTACGTAGCATACTATAGTTCTATTTATCAATCTAGAAATATATTTTATACCTATGGACACTACATCTGTAGTTCCTGTAGCACTTAAAAGTTTTTTGCTTACTCTATATAGAGTTTGAGTTGTCTTTTCCCTTTTTTCTGCTTCCTTTGCTCCTCTTTGAATCTTATTAGTGAGCATACCTATAATAAATGCTACTATCATCATTATAGGAAAGGTAGCTAGATATCTTTTGTCATCAAATCTAAGAGAAAATCTTGGAGTAGTAAAAAAGAAATTAAAGGTCATTACTGCTATAAAGGAAAATAATATTCCAAGGACATGGCCTGTAGTTACAATATATATTAATATTACCTCCAAAATATATACCAGTATAATATTGGCTTCTGAGAATCCCAGTTTGTCAAATAAGAAAGCTATGCAAGTTGCTATAATAAGTATTCCAACAGACTTTAGTACCTCTGTTGGAGATATTTTAAAAGGTTCTTTTTCTGTTTTCTTCAATACCTCTTGCTTTTTCTTTTTTTCAGAGGATGAGTTCGGTACCACATATACATCTACAAAGACTTTAGAATCCATAAGCTTATCTACTAGATCTCTAGCATAAAACCTCAATAATTTGGTAGTTTTCCTATGATTTTTACCTATTATTATTTTAGTTATGTTTCTAAACTTAGCATAATCTATTATTTGTTCTATAACATTGTCTCCGTAGGCTGTGACAACTTCTGCTCCTAACTGTTGTGCTAGATTAAAATGAGAGTTCAATACTTCCCTTTCTTCCTTGCTAAGCTTTGCTGATGCTTTTTCCTCTACGTAAAATACTATCCATTTGCAATGATGGGCTTCTGCCATCCTCGCAGCGGTCCTTATGATTCTAGTAGAAGAAGGGGCAGAGCTTATACAAGCCAATATCTGATCCGATGAAGGCACTACAGTTATTTGTCCCTTAGATAGTCTTACACTTTCTACTTCATTGCTTACTCTATCTGCAGTTCTACGAAGAGCTATTTCTCTAAGAGCAAATAGGTTGCTTTTAGTAAAAAAATTTCTAAAGGCTCTTTTAGTTTGATCTAAACTATATATTTTACCAACACTAAATCTATTTAAAAGCTCTGTTGGTTCTATATCTATAATCTCTACCTTATCGGCTTCATCAAATATCTTATCAGGAATAGTTTCTCTTACTGGTATATGAGTTATACTTTCAACCACATCGTTAAGACTTTCAATATGTTGTACATTTAAGGTGGTGTATACATCTATTCCCGCATCTAAAAGTTCTTCTACGTCCTGCCATCTTTTCTTATGTCTTTGCCCATATACATTTGTATGAGCCAATTCATCCACCAATATGACCTCTGGTTTTCGCTTAAGGGCTTCATCCAAGTCAAATTCTTTTAATTTTACACCTTTGTACTCAACGGACTTTGGTTCTATTCCCTGAAGCCCCTTTAATAATGCCATGGTGTCAGGGCGAGTATGAGGCTCAATGTACCCGATTATCACATCTTTACCAGTGTCTTTAAGTTCATGGGCCTCTCTTAGCATGGTATATGTCTTTCCTACTCCTGCTGCATATCCAAAAAATATCTTCAGTTTACCCTTTACATCATGATTCTCCTCTTTCTCTATCTGATTTAAAAGATAATATGGATTTGGCCTTTCATAATCTCCCATGCTTTTCCCCCTAACATCTAAAAATTTAACCTTCCAATTATTTATCTACCTTAATTATAGAGTATATTTCAAGGTTAACCTTTAATATATTTACCCTAGGTTCTCCAAATACACCTAGGCTTCTATCCTCAGTATTCCTATCTAAAATTTGTTGTAGTTTTTCTTCTGCTATTCCACTAGCCTTTGACACTGCTGATATTTGAATCTTTGCTGCTTCTGGGCTTATGTGTGGATCTAGTCCTGAACCTGAGCTTGTAAGAAGATCTGTTGGTATATCTTCTTTTTTAACCCCTGGATGGTTATTTAAAAATTCTTCTATATCTTTATCTACTCTATCCTTTAATGCCTCATTGGATGGCGCTAAGTTCTGAGAGCCAGAGCTGACTCCAGAATACTTTGATTTCCCATCATTATCCTTTTGTAAATCCTCTTCTGAATAGGTATTATAATTTATCGCTGAAACTCTTGACTTAAAGAACCTAGTATCTTTAAAGTCTTGTCCTATATATTCTGAACCTACCTCTTTTCCATCAACTACTATTATACTTCCATTAGCCTCCTTGTTAAAGGCTAATTGACTTACTGCAGTTAAAGAAAGGGGATATATTACACCACATAATACTAACAATACTATAGTTAAAATTAATGCCTTTTTTAATGTTTTCATAGCTTCTCCTCCCTCTTTTAGCCTAGATTAAGAATCTTCACTAAAGGAGTTATTATTAAATCTATTATTTTTATTCCTGCAAAAGGAACCATTATTCCTCCAAGTCCAAACACTAACATGTTCCTTAATAGTAAAGTTTCTGATTTCATTGGTCTATACTTTACTCCTCTCATGGCTAGAGGTATTAGTAATGGTATTATTATAGCATTGAATATCAACGCTGATAATATAGCGCTATATGGAGTTGAAAGAGCCATAATATTTAATATATTCATTTGTGGTATAGCTATTGTAAATATAGCTGGTATTATAGCAAAATACTTTGCCACGTCATTAGCTATACTAAATGTTGTTAACGCTCCTCTAGTTATAAGAAGCTGCTTTCCTATTTCTACAACCTCTAATATCTTTGTTGGATCTGAATCTAAATCTACCATGTTTGCAGCTTCTTTGGCTGATGTGGTTCCACTGTTCATAGCAAGTCCAATATCTGCTTGGGCTAAAGCTGGGGCATCATTAGTACCATCCCCTGTCATTGCTACAATTTTGCCTTCTTCTTGTTCTTTCTTTATTGCTTCTATCTTGTCCTCCGGCTTACACTCTGCAATAAAACCATCTACTCCAGCTTCCTTTGCTATAGTAGCTGCTGTTAATGGATTATCTCCTGTGCACATCACTGTCTTTATACCCATTTCTCTAAGTCTATGGAACCTTTCTACTAATCCAGGTTTCACAGTATCCTTTAGATATATGACTCCATATATCTTATCGTTGGCACATACCACAAGGGGGGTTCCACCTAGCCTTGCCACCTTGTTCACTGAGGCTTCTAAATCCTTTGGTATAGTTCCACCCATTTCTTTTATTCTGGTTTTTATAGCTTCATAAGCACCCTTTCTTATGGCAGTGCCATCTACTAAATCTATTCCACTCATCTTAGTCTGAGCTGTAAATTCGATAAATGTATCCTTTGAGTAGTCCTCTGGGATTATCTTTGATCCTAATTTCTTTCCCAGTTCAACTATGGATTTTCCCTCTGGAGTATCATCTTTTAAGGAGCATATAACAGAATATCTTATTAATTCCTTTATATCTTCATCATCAACAGTTATAAATTCTGATGCTAATCTATTACCATAGGTTATAGTTCCTGTCTTGTCCAATATCATAGTATCTACATCACCACAGGCCTCTACTGCTTTACCTGACATAGCTATAACATTAAATCTAGTTACTCTGTCCATACCTGCTATACCTATAGCTGATAATAAAGCTCCTATGGTGGTAGGTATCAAGCACACTGCAAGGGCTACAAGGGTAGAAATTTCTATATTGACTCCTGAATATTTTGCCATTGGATATAAGGCTATAATCACTATTAAAAAAATTAGAGTTAAGCATACTAGCAAGGTGTTAAGAGCTATTTCATTAGGGGTTTTCTGCCTTGATGCACCTTCAACCAATGCTATCATTTTGTCCAAAAAAGACTCCCCTGGGGTCGAGGTAATTTTTACCTTTAACCAGTCACTTACCACTTTTGTTCCCCCTGTGACAGAAGCAAAATCCCCTCCTGATTCTTTTAATACAGGGGCTGATTCTCCTGTTATAGCTGATTCATCCACTGAAGCAATTCCTTCTATTACTTCCCCATCATTGGGAATTATATCTCCATTTTCAACTAATACTATATCTCCTTTTTTAAGTTCATTGGCGCTTACTATCTTTACTTCTTGATTTTCTCCAATAAGCTTTGCCATGGTATCACGGCGGGTCTTCTTTAATGTTTCTGCTTGAGCCTTTCCTCTTCCTTCTGCCACTGCTTCTGCAAAATTTGCAAAAAGTACTGTTATAAATAAAATCACGGATACTATAAGGTTATATATTCTTAAATTGTTACCTTCATCTCCAAAAAGACTTGGTACAATGGTTAATACTAAAGATATTACAAATCCTACCTCTACTACAAACATAACAGGATTTTTCATCATATACTTTGGGTTTAATTTCTTAAAAGATTCTTTTATTGAATCTTTTAATATTTCTTTTGTTATAAATTTGCTTTTACTTTTTTTATCTCCCATTTTATCTGCACTCCTTCCTGCGTAATATATCCCATACTAATGCCATAATGTAAGGTGCTCTGCAATAGGTCCTAATGCTAATGCTGGTAAGAATGTAAGAGCTCCTATTATTAGAACTATGAATACTAAGGTTATAGTAAAGGTTACATTATCGGTTTTAAAGGTTCCGCTACTTGCATTTACAGGTTTTTTAGCTGCCAAAGATCCTGCTACTGCAATCAATATAATCATAGACAAATATCTTCCTAAAAACATAACAATTCCTGCAGTAGTATTCCAGAACATTGTGTTATCTACAAGACCCTCAAACCCTGATCCATTGTTGGCTGCTGAAGAGGTGAATTGGTATAGAACCTGGGATAATCCATGAAACCCTGAATTAGATATTCCTGCTATGCCTTGTGGTACTGACACTGCTAATGCAGAAAACATCAATATTAAAAATGGGTGAAGTATTATAGCTAAAGATATAAGTTTTATTTCCTTTCCTTCTATTTTCTTACCCAAGAATTCAGGGGTTCTTCCTACCATTAATCCGCATAAAAATACTGTTAATATGGCATACATTATCATATTCATAAGTCCTACGCCTTCTCCACCAAAGACTACGTTAAGCATCATATTCATAAGAGCTACTCCTCCTCCAAGGGGGGTCAATGAATCATGCATATTGTTTACAGTGCCTGTGGTAAAGGAGGTTGTCACAGCTGTAAATAAAGCTGATTGAGGAACTCCAAATCTAATTTCTTTCCCTTCCATATTGCCCATAGATTGGTTTAATCCTATGTGTTCTAATATTGGATTTCCAGCTTTTTCAGAAGTGTAACATATACCCAATCCTATTACAAAGATTATAGCCATAGCCGCAAATATGCTCCAACCTTGTTTTTTATTTTTTATCATAAGTCCAAAGGCATAAACCAAGGCCCCTGGTATTATCATCATTGATAAAAGCTCTATTAAGTTTGTTATTGGTGTTGGATTTTCAAAGGGATGTGATGAATTTGCCCCAAAGAATCCTCCTCCATTAGTACCTAAATGTTTAATAGCTTCAAGGGATGCTACAGGCCCTAAGGCTATATCCTGCATCTTTCCTTCTATTGTTGTCACTGTCTTTGTACCAGCTAAAGTCTGAGGAACCCCCTGAGAGACTAAAGCTATTCCAATTATAAAAGAAAAAGGTATTAAAACTCTTGTTATGACCCTTATGAAAACCACATAAAAACTTCCCATGGTTTTCTTTTTGCCTATTAAAGCTTTTATAAATGCTGCCGCTGCTGCTAATCCTGTAGCTGCAGATGTAAACATCATAAATATTATTACAGTCATTTGGCTGAAATAAGAAAGCCCTGATTCTCCAGCATAATCCTGTAGATTTGTGTTGGTCATAAAGCTTATTATTGTGTTAAAGGATAAACTTTCTTCCATACCTTCAATGCCATTAGGATTTAGGATGTGAAAGCTTTGACTTCTTAGTATTAAATATCCTATAAGTACCATAACCCCATTTACCACAAGCAAGGATATTAAAAATTCTTTCCAAGTCATCTCTTCATCCTTGTCTATGCCGCATATCTTATATATAAAATTATCAGTTTTGTTAAAAAATTTATCTCCGAAAGCCTTATCTCCTGAGAGAACTTTGTATAAATATTNNATATTTTCCTAAGGGAACCACTATTATCATGAATAGCATTAAACTAACTATTATCTGCAACCAATCCATAACTATTTACCTCCTTTTAACCTAGTGCTAGAATTTCTCTGGATTAAACAATGCATAACATAGATATATAATTAAAAATACAATTACTAATACAAGAATCCACATGTGAAACTACCTCCCATTAATGCTTTTTATCAATCTGTGTTGCACACCATTCCGCAAACCACTTTGTACCTATAAAAAATACAATCATAACTGATACAAAAATTATATCCTTCATACTATTACTCCCTCCATAATTGCTCTAATGTGGTCTATGGCTATATGTTATCAGCTTTTGTATAAATGTTGGATTAAGATTATATCCCTAGATATAAAGATTGTATAAAGATTTACACTTACTTAATATTTTTTAGTTATGTACCCACATCAGTTCATAAGTAAAATTACTGTAATAATGTATAAAACTATGCTAAAACAGGCGTGATTTTTTCCATTGTTCTCATGATAATTATTAGTGTCCTGTGGATAATAAGACTTATGTTGTAAAAAATAAGCTAGAACACAGATTTCTACAATAATCTGTGTCCTAGCTTGTTTTCTAGCCATGAATTAATATTATGACTTATTACTTATATCACATCTTGAAGGTGTCTTACTATTTGCTGTAAAAAATCCTTGATGTTTTTTCTATCTATATTGGTTCCGTAAAATGCTATAGTAAAGGTAACTTTATCATCAAAGGTGGTGGTAGCTAGTTGAAAGTATGGGGCATATTTTATGGACCCTGTTATAAATGCATCTTCTACCTCTGAATTGTTAAAATAAAGTTTCTCCTTCTTTATCAAACCTATATTGGTAAAAGCAATAGGTGGATTAGAAANNTTACTCTTTATTAGTTTTGTAGCTTTTTCATAAGGCAATACCTTTAATGCAGTTTCCAGCAATATTATAGAGTCTAAACATTGATTGCTAGCTTTCTCCTTATCCATAGATGACTTAACCTTCATTAATGTATGGCGGAAGCTTTCTTCTTCATTCCAATCTATTTCACAAAATAAATTGCTGACTAAATTACAGATACCCTTAGATTTCCTATCAGGTATATATTTTCTCATGTCTACAGCACAAGGAATAGTAGCTATTTCTATATGGTTATACAAATTCAATACTCTAAAAAAAGTTGTTAAAAACACATCATTTATAGTTGCTCCGTTATCTTTTGCATACTTTTTAATGTTATTAAACTGTTTAAAATCCATGGTTATCTTTTCAATAAATGGATTACTTTCATCTCCTTGTAATGAAAAATATTTTTTACTCTTCTGTTTCGACAGTTTGTATGGATTTAGGGATATGTGTATCCTTTCTTTAAAGGTCATAGCCCTTAGGGTCTGAGTTGCTCTTCTGTCCATATTTTTAATCTCAGGCTTATAGTCCTGGTTTTCTTGCAAGGAATTATAAACGGAGCTTATAAGATACATATATTCTTTAAATCCTGCCCCATCACATAACATATGATTCATAACTATTGCCACAGTGTCTTTCTCATTATCTCTAACAATATATACTGCCATTTGTGGTCCATCATAGGTGTTAGTTTTGTGTAATACAAATTTATCTATATCTACCCTAGAGTTTTTTGAATGTATAACTTTCACTAAATCATCTATGGTGCATTGAGTCTGTTCCCAATAAGGAAAGCCTTTCCCCTGAACAAATTTGCATTTTATCAAAGGGAACATCTCTGCGGATATCCAAAGAGCTTTTTTAAATATTTCCTCATTGATATGATTTTTAAAATATATAATTCCATGTATTTGATGATCATTAAACTCCTCAAATAGAAGCTGTAATATATCAAAAGCCTCTACCCTATAAGTATTATTTTCTAAATTTTTCATAGTTTTTACCCCATCCCTATTATTATTTATCTCATACCTATCTACTGTAACTGTCCAATCTCCTTGAATTTGAGATAATAGCAGATACCACCCTAAATAAGTTCAACTATAATTTTAGTAAAACTTGAAACAAGTCTTATTTGATATTTTTCAATACATATTATACCACTTATTACATATAATTTTATTTTGCATTTAAGCTTTCAAGACTGAATATGGACCTTTTAGGATATTTATGTTTATTTTGTAAATATTTATTGTATAATANNATTTATTATATAACTTTATGGAGGTGATTTTTATAAAAAGTTTATTCATTCAATTTAGACGTAAGCCCTTGTTAACTACATTTATGATTGTATGCTTCCTTGTATCTTCTTTAATGGTAGCAATAATTTCCTCAATGATATCTAGCCAAGAGGGAAAAATAAAGTCTATAAATTTCGGTTTTGCTGAAGAGCAAACCATGACCTATGCATTAGATTTTAGAGACAACGCCACCTATGATAATTTTATAAAGTATATAGATGAATTAAGTAAAGACTACTTGGTGATTTTCAATAGAGACCTTGATACAGGTATAGGTGGAACCCCTGTTCAAGCAGTGGTATTCAACAATAATATAGACGCTTTAAAGTTGAATCTTTCTAAAGGAAAATTTTTAGATGCTAAAGATACCAACTCCTTGATAATTGGTGAAAATCTGTATAAAACTTTAAAAGAGCCCTCCCAACTATCCCTGGATGATAAAAAATTTAATGTATCTGGGGTATGCGATAAAGCTTTTATTAATAATGTCTTATTAACTCGTCAGGCAGCAGGAAATCTATTTGAAAAAAATTTTCCTAAACATTCTAGCTACGTTAGAGTAATTAAAACACAAGGTAAGATTTCAAATAAGGATGCAAAATATATACTAAGTACCTTAAAGAATATCAATGGATTATCCTCCTGTGCTAACTTCTGGGGAAGCCAGCGAAGTACTTTTGCTGCTGCCCTATATGAGACTAAGGCATTGGTTAAATTGGATATTCTTCTAATACTTATTGCCATATTCAACATTTTAGTAGCCTCCACCTTTTGGATATTTGATAGAAAAAAAGAAATTTCCATACGAAAAGCCTTTGGTGGTAATTCTAAGGATATAGTTGCTTTAATATATAAGGAGCTTTTTATAATAATGTGTTTCTCTTTAGTGCTATCTTTAATACTGCAAAAATTTATTTCTAAATATTTATCTAATTTCCTTGATTTTCAACTTCATTTTTCTCCTTTATACCTAATGACAATTATAATAATAATGTTTTTATTAACTATACTAAGTTCCATAATACCTGTTACTAAATCACTAAAAATGCAAATATCTCAGTGCCTAAAAGAATAGGGGTGATACATTGAATTTTTTAAAGAGCATCTTTAAAAGCATTTTTAAGAAAAAGACAATACTTATATTTTTGTCTTTGCAATTTGTCTTATGCTATTTCATGACCATGAAATCATATTCTACCTATAAGATTATGAATAGCAAGGTTGATAGAATAAATAAATATCTAGATGTGAACTCTTCATATATATTGCAATCCCTTGATGCACCTGATTCTATACTTAATGGATCCTTTCAAAAATTCTTAGGTGATATGGAAAAAATAGATGGTATCTCTAACCTATGCCGATATAAATATAACGATATTGGTAACTCTATTTTTAATAAAGAACTTTTGTCCATTAACTATAATATGATGGATTTATTAAAATTAAAAATACATTCTGGCAGAACTTTCAATGAAGCTGACTTTAGTAATATAAAAACCTGTGAAAAAGTTCCCATAATCATAGGTTCTAATTTAAATAATATCTACAAAGTAGGGGATATTATTAAAACTAATCCTGACAAATCTGATAAATATCAATTCCAAGTTATAGGTGTTTTAGACCCAAATCAAGAGTTTTTTAAGGAGGATATTTTAAGTGAGGGGCTTTTAAATTTAGATGATTCTATAATTCTTCCTGCAGATTTTGACTATGTACAAGAGGTTAATTCCTATAACAAAATTTTATTTACAACATCTTCTAATTCTGAAGAAGTCCTAAGCGCCATCAAAACCATGTCTGTGAAACATAATAATATAAGATTAAGTATATCTAATATTAAAACCTTAGTGGAAGCCCAGTATAAGACAGAGCTTAAACTTTTCAAAGGTTATTTGATAATAAATATATCTATGGTTGTATTTTCATTGTTTGGCATAGTTTTAACTATGATAATGCTCTGTGAATCAAGAAAACGGGAATTTGGTATAAGGTTAGCTGCTGGCTGTACTAAGAGTTATCTATACAAATTTATTTTAGGTGAAATGATGGCTATAGATGCACTGGGGTTTGTCATAGCTTTATCAGTATATAAGATTTATGATCAGTCAATTATAAAGTCCACTATGTCTATGTCTTTTTTTCAAATGTATACTTTTAAGATAATAGGAACTATGGTAGGTATATCTATAGCTTTAATAATGATTTTTTCCTTAGATGTGGTAAGAAGGCTGTACAAAATGGAACCTAGAGAATTAATAAAGGGGCGTGATTAAATGGCTTTAATTGAAATAAGTAATATAGGTAAATATTTCAAAGATGGTAATAACTATATAGAGGCCTTAAAGGATGTTTCTCTTTCTGTGGACAAGGGCGATATGCTAGCAATCATGGGGCCTTCTGGTTCTGGAAAGTCCACTCTTCTAAATGTGCTAGGATTCATGGATAGACCTTCTAGGGGTAAGTATATCCTTGATGGAAAGGCTACTGAAAAGTTCACTGCTAAGGAATATGCTCGATATAGAAACAAAATGGTAAGCTTTATCTTTCAGGACTACAATCTTCTAGAGGATTACAATGTATACGACAACGTAGAGATTCCTCTTTTATACAGAAAAATAAGCTCTAAAGAGAAAAAAGCCCTTATAATGTCTACTCTCAGAAGGCTGGATATAGACGATAAATACAATGTAAAAGCTAGTAAGCTTTCTGGTGGACAAAGACAGAGGGTAGCTATAGCAAGAACCTTAGTCACAGGCACAGACATAATCTTAGCAGATGAGCCTACTGGAGCTCTTGACCAAGAAAGAGGAAAAGAAATCATGGGCCTTCTTAAAGAATTAAATGAGGAAGGCAAAACCATAATAGTGGTAACCCATGACAGCAATGTGGCAGCTTTATGTGATAAAACCCTTCGTATAGTGGATGGATATATGAAGGATGAAAACCTATTACCCCAACAATAGGTTAAAGGAGATTTCCTTAGTGGAATCTCCCTTTTATTTTTTTGCCTAAAGGCTATGTTCTGTGTCATCTCAATTTCCCTATATGAAAGTTCAAAGCAATTACCACCATTGCTCTAATTCCGCTAGAGCACGTTATATATTATCAATAGACTTATTTTCTATTATGCTCATATAATGAAAATACCATAGTATTGCTGTCTACCTACCAAATTTTATCACTATACCAGCATTAACGCCAACACTCCATACATTGCAAGTCCCAAACTAGCTGCACAGATACTTGGAGCATCAATAAATAACTTGCATTTTGTTGCTCTTAATAGCAGTCCTATTAGTTGAAAAACTAATGGATTTAAACTAATGGTCCAAATAGGGAGTGCTAATGTTCCATTTATAATAAGAAACATCACCATTATTGCTGGAATAATCACTAACATAGTATATAAAATAGCAAAAGGAACTGTAATTTGATTGAAGATTGTATGTATTACCTTTTCTGCTAACTCAAAATCTTCTTTTTCCATTATACATTTATATATTGTTGGGTTTATGCACAAAAATGTATGTATCATAAATCCACCCATGGCCCCACACAAAAATATAATTGATAATACAATCGCAAATTTCTCACGCGTTTGATAAAGCTGTAGCATCAAAGCTATAAAGCCACAAGTATACATTGGAACCGCAAACATTACCAATATATCTGACCAAACAAATCTAAAATGGGCCATTGTTTCCCATTTGCTATCGATAATTTTCATACTACCAAGTTTTTTATTATTTGCACCTTTTAAATCTAATAGACAATCAGCTACTGCACACAATATTCCACCCATTATACCTATAACTGCTAATACTTGACTCATAATAACTCTCCTTTTTTATTCCTTTTCAAATATGATATTACAGCAATTTATACTATGTCCTTACCCGTTTCCTTGAAGTACAAAAACCAATAGGCTGTTTATCATCATAGTTCTATATTATATCTTCAACCACAAAGCGGGACGGACTCCACCCGTGCATTTGCCGTCGCTAATGTTGCCTTTCAATATGTTGTTGCCCTGGATACCAATAGTACCATCGGTTCCCCAGATGTACACAGCTTTTACATTTACCCGACCAGGTGACCGAAGCCACCACCACCAACACCCTTCTTTGCCCAAAAGTCTTGCTAATCGTTTGCTGTTGTTTATATCTTTTCTCTCAAACCAATATCTTTGATTTTTACCAGGGTTGTACAAATTTGAGGTGCTATCGCCGAAATATCTGCACACTTCATCAAGACTTAATAAAAATATACTATCCAGAGTATCTTTTCCACCTTTTGTACCAAACCATTGATTATCAGGATTTTTATTAATCACAGGACTTATTCTATCTTTATCCACTACACTGAATTTATCATAGAACTCACCGCCCAAATATTTTCGTAGTGAGCAGTCAGCCCATGTTATACCTACATAGGCATCATTGTAAGGACGCTGTTCTATAATATGTTCGGTTATAATCAAAGCCCTATGGTTTTGTATGTCCAGCACTTGCCACTGGTAACCACCAAATGATATTTTATCCCCTACTTGCATACTATCTCCCCAATCTATTTATTTGTAATTTAACTATAAATAACCTATTCTATAACAATTCTATATTATGCTTCCTTATTATTCAATTTTATTTTTTAAATATGAAAATCCATTATAAGTTTTAGTTTCTTAAGCTTTCAAGACTGAATACGGGTGTTTCAGGATATTTATGTTTATTTTGTAAATATTTATTGTATAATAGTTTTAAATTGTGGGATTTATTATATAACTTTATGGAAGTGATTTTTATAAAAAGTCTATTTGTCCAATTTAAAAGGAAACCAATGATTACATCCTTTATGTGCATCTGCTTTATTATTTCATCCTTTATCCTATGGATAATATCCTCTATGATAAATAATCAAACCAAAATGATTGAGAGAAGAAATTTTGGGTTCAATGAAAATCAAGTGGTAACCTATGGATTTAAATTAGATGAAAAAGGAACTTATGAAGATGTAGAGCCAGTTCTAGCAAAGCTTAATGAAAAATACGTAGTAACTTTTATCAGAAATATAGAAGATGGGCTTAACGGATTTCCCGTTCAAGCTGTTGTCCTTACAGGTAGGACTGACACCTTAAAATTGCACTTAAGTAAAGGTGACTTTCTTCATTCTAGTGATACAAATTCAATAATTATGGGGCAACAAATTTATAAAAAGTTAGGATGTCCTTCGGAGGTCACTATAGGTGCAAATAAGTTTAACATCAAGGGTGTTTGCGATGATATGTATCAAACCCTTATCTTAGTAAAAAAAGATATAATCAGAGATTATTTTATTAAAAATGGTGGATTCAATAAAGAATACATGACTATAAAAGTTATAAAAGATACTGGCACCATGACAAAAAAAGATAGAGCTTTCATTTATGATGCTCTCCATAATACCCCAAATGTTGATGATTGCTTTAACTTTTTTGGTACGTCTCCAAAAAACACCTTTTCTGCCGCTGTATTCCAAATAGAGAATAAAATTAGTTTAAACTTAGTGGTTTTACTAATAGCTATTTTTAACATTATAGTCACTTCTACTTTTTGGATTTTAGATAGGAAGAAAGAAATTTCTATTAGAAAGGCCTTTGGTGCTCAGGAGCAAAATATTATCCTTTTAATATATAAAGAGCTCACTGTACTGATGTTGTTTTCTATAATAATATCCTTAGGGTTACAGCTGGCCTTTATGAAACCTATGTCCTCCCTACTAAGAATTAATCTATCTGTATCACTTTTGTATCTAATTACTATATTTATAATAGCTTTCATATTGATTTTTTTAGCTTCCATATTTCCTGTAAGAAGATGCATCAAAATAGAAATATCTCAATGTTTGAAGGAATAGGGGTGATTGTATGTCCTTTATAAAATCTATTTTTAAAAGCATAAAGTAATTTTTATATTTCTAACTCTCCAATTTATTATATGTTATTTCATGACTATGAGGTCTTATTCTACTTATAAAATCATGAATAGTAAAGTAGATAATGTGAATAAATATATAGATGTGAAGTCAACCTATTTTTTGGTGTTGAAAAATGAACGTCTAAAACTAGTATATAGTGGTGAAGATATTAAGTTCTTTAAAGAGGCTAAAACCTTACAGAATATAAAAGCCATAGGAACTTATGATTATAGTGAACCTACTAAATCTGCCTTAAATTATGGGATGCTATCTATTAATTATGATATGTTAAAAATTATAAATGCCAAGTTAAGTGAAGGTCGAAATTTTGAGCCTTCAGATTTTAAAGATAAAGAAACAGACTATTCTATTGTGCCTATACTCATAGGAGATAAGATGAAAGCTCAATATAAAATTGGAGATACTATTATTTCCGAAGGTCCTAATTTTCAAGATACAAAATTTCAGGTCATAGGTATATTAAAACCAAATCAAAGTTTTTTAGGGAGTCAAATATTAAATGAAAAAACTATCAGCTTAGACAGCTCATTTATTGTTCCTGCCACCTTTAATATTGGGCAGCAAACAAACTCCTATGGTAATGTTTTTGTGCAAATTAGTTCTAATGATAAGAAAGTTATTAAAAACCTTGAAGACCTGGGAAAAAAGTATAAAATTTATTTTGATATAAGTAATATAAAAGAATTAATAGAGCTACAATACCAAGATGATTTAACTATATTTAGAAACTATTTACCCATTTGTATATTCGTACTTATCTTTTCTCTGTTTGGAGTTTCTGTAACCATGATAATGCTTGTAAAATCCAGAAAGAGAGAGTTTGGTATAAGAATAGCCACGGGATGCACCAAGTCTTATATTTATAAATTTATCCTTGGTGAAATATTCATAGTTGATATAATAAGCTTTCTTGTCAGCATTTTGATTTTTAAAGGCTCTGATGGCATTGTTATTAATACATGTATGGCTGATGGGTTTTTCGGCTTGTTTAACTATAAAATTATTTTAGCAATGCTCATAGGATCATTCTTGCTTATACTATTGTTTTCCATTGGCTCGGCTAGAAGTATATACAAAATGGAACCTACAGAATTAATAAAGGGGCGTGATTAAATGGCTTTAATTGAAATAAGCAACAATAGATTAAAGGAGATTTCCTTAGTGGAATCTCCCTTTTATTTTTTGCCTAAAGGCTATATCTATATGACAGCTAGTCATTCATTGTATGGGCCATTTGTTGTATTTCTTTAAGTTTATTTTCAAAAACATCAGTTTTAACTAAAGCTATACCTTCTAATTCATCAACCAATACAATAAAACTATCACCCTTATTTAAATTCATTAAGTCACGTGCATTTTTAGGAATGACTATTTGTCCTCTTTCATTTATTGTTGTAGTACCACAAATATGTTTTCCCTTTGGCCCAGGTGGCAATACCATTCCACACTGTTGTGATTGGAAATGTATTAAATCATCAATTGTAATTCCATAATACTTAGCTATTAAATCACACTTCTCAATATCCGGAACTGATTTGCCGTTTTCCCATTTTGCATATGCCTGTCTGGAAACTCCTATAATTTCTGCAATTTCTTCTTGTGAAATCCCTTTGAAATTTCGTAATACAGCTAAATTATTGTTTAACATTATGTTTCACCTCATTATCTAGAAAACCGTTGATAACATCAATATAAATACCACTATGCACTGCATGAATCAGATGATCACTTGTAGGTGTCTCAACCAAACTACAATTATCCCCAATGAGTTTTACCGTGCGCTCAGCTTGTTCCCTTGTAGCAGCGCAAAGTGGTACTCCTGAATCTGAAATCCTTTCTTTTGCATGGATATAGACGCAGGGAATCTTTATAGCCGACAAAATATCCTCCTGCTTAATCCCATTATTCCATGATAAATCGTAAAAATTCTCACCATACTTAAAATCATAATTTATAACATAGTGAAAGATACCTGTAATAGATTTTGGTAAAAAAGCTATCTTGACTTCCTCTCCAGGATGATTTTCACTATATTTTTGAGCATAATTTGCAATTCCATTCATTGCTTTTGGCATAAATAGCTTTCCCCAATAACAATTGCGGAGATAATATGCTTCCCAACATTCCTTTTTATCGCCTTCATCATAATCATGTAATACTTTATATGTGTCTAGATAGGCAAAGCTATTTTCCCAGCCTTCCCCCTGTGTCGTAAACACTGGTGGATCTTCAAGGACTGCACCAGATACTAACTTTCCGCCATTAGCAGCTATATAGGCTGCAGTTAATGCACCATTTGAATGTCCGCAAACTACTGTTTCTTTACCAATTACATTGTTAATAAACCAGATTAAATCATCACCATTTTTGTCAATATAATATAGTTCTTTATTATGAGATGACTCTCCATGGCCATAAACATCAATGGCATATATGTGCCAGTTCTTAGCAAGTTCAGGAAGAACACATGCATAGTCTTCCCATGCTCCCATTTGTCCATGTATTAACAGCAAAGCTGGGCCTTGTCCATCAACTTCTCCATAATTAATGATATTTCCATTTGGTAAAGTAACTTGTTTTTCTACAGCACCTACTGTTTTTAAGTTTTTCTCAACTTCTTTATACCAGTTTAAATTTTTATAGAAAAAGACTAAAATACCAATTGTAGCTACTATTATACATACTGCCAAAATTAATGCAATAAATTTTATCATTTTTTTCATAATTCCTCCTATAAGCATAAATTTCATCATTTTCTTATTATTGTAATTTATTATTGCATTACTTACCACCAACCAAACAATACATATCTATACAATTTCTGTTATGTTTAGTTGCTCTGTGAAAATTATTTTTCTTCTCTTGTTGTGGTTCTTGTTTCAGGAATGGTCACATATATAAATAAAAACAAATTAAGGGAGCTGGGTATATCCATAGCTTTANNCCTTAGATGTGGTAAGAAGGCTATACAAAGTAGAACCTAGACAATTAATAAAGGGCCATGATTAAAATCATCATGGCCTATAATTTTTACAAATATTTTTTACTAGTGATATAATATATTATTATCATATAAAAAATACCATGGAATCAAATTAAAATAATGGTTAATATATTTAAATACGGAGGATTATTATGGTGTACAAGATGGCAATATGTGATGATGATAGGGCAGATATTGCATATATTTCTTCAATAGTTGCTAAGTGGTCAAGTAATACTCATACTCTAATCAACATCGATACCTTTCTCTCTGCTGAAGAGTTCTTATTTCACTATACAGAAGATAAATCATATCATATTCTTCTTCTTGATATTGAAATGAGACAAATGAATGGTGTGGAATTGGCTAAAAATATTAGAAAATCCAATAAAGAGATTCAGATTGTTTTCATAACAGGGTATATGGAATACATTTCAGATGGATACGACGTTGAAGCTTTACATTACTTGATGAAACCTGTGAAAGAAGATAAGCTCTATGATGTTTTGCTTAGAGCATTAAAAAAAATAAGATGCAATGAACGTTCTTTATTATTAAGTTTGCAAGGACAAGTTGTTCGTGTGCCCTTATATGAAATTATGTATTTAGATGTACAAAAAAACTATGTTAACATCCACAGTAATGAACTTATTACCATAAAAAAAACACTGAGCGAAGTTGAAAAGGAGTTGGATGACAGCTTCTTTAGAGCAGGTCGTTCTTATATAGTAAATCTTAAATTTATAAAAAAGGTTACCAAGACTGATATATATCTAAAAAATGGGGAAACAATTCCTCTACCACGAGGAATCTATAAATCCATTAACGAAGCAATTATCAACTATTTTTAAGGAGATTTTTATGAAATTCTTATCTAAACTCATGGATAAACGTATAAATGCTTATCAAAGTGAATTGCTTGAAACTCACTATGCTGAAGTAGAAAATATGTATAATCAAATGGGAGGTTGGCGGCATGATTACCGTAATCATATCCAAACAATGAAAAGCTATGCATACTCTGGAGACATTGATGCCATACGTTCTTATTTAGATCAGTTAGATACTGATTTAAACTCTGTGGATATGATTATAAAAACAGGTAATAAGATGACTGATGCTATTATTAATAGTAAAATATCCCTAGCTCGTTCTAAAAAAATTAATGTTACAGTTGATGCCCATATTCCTATAGCCTTAACTACTGCTGAATTAGACTTATGCATCATAATAGGAAATCTATTTGATAATGCAATAGATGCAAGTCTTGAGTTACCGGAGGAACATCGATTAATTCGAATTTATATGGATATGAAAAACACACAATTATATATGTCCTTTACTAATTTCACAGCTTCTCCTAAGAAGAAAAAGGTAAACAGAATTTTTCATACATCCAAAGGACAAGGTCACGGTTTTGGTTTGATTCATATTGATGATATTGTTCATCGCTATGGTGGTTATCTAAACTGTAACAGCGAAGATGGTGCCTTTACCACAGAAATTTTACTTCCTCAATAGTGTACTTTCCGTCCCTAAAATAAGATGATTCGTCCCCAAAATAATTCACTAAAATTTTATATGATATAGTTGTACTTAGGGGGTGAAAAAGATGAAACTTGATAAAAATAGAAATCTAAAAAAATATAAGTCTACATATGGCATGTGGAATAATTGTGCTTATATGATTAAGCTAGCATGGCACATTGAAAAAAGTGTTATATGGCTATGTGTTTTAAGTGCTATTCTTGCAGTTACATTGAATTTATTGGAGTTGTATGTTACTCCAACAATTTTAAGTAATGTAGAAAACACTGTACCACTATCCCAATTACTTCATATAATACTATTTTTTGTTCTAAGTCTTATGATTATCGGTTCTATAAAGGCCTATATATCATGCAATACTCTTTTTGGACGTGTTGCAGTCCGTAGCAGTCTTGCGTCAAAAATTCATGACAAGCTCTCAATTACCTCATACCCAAACACTCTAGATCAAAAATTTCTAAAGCTTCTTGATAAGTCAAGCATGGCTGTAAGCGGCAATAGTGAAGCAACAGAAGCAATTTGGAATACATTAAAAGACCTTCTTGAAAACACTATTGGCTTTATTATCTATCTTACATTACTTTCTTCTTTGAATATATTTATCATAGTGATTACTTTAGCCACTACAATAGCAGGTTATTTTATTAGCAAATATATTAATAGCTGGGGATACCGACACCGCGAAGAAGAAGCTGAATACTCTCATAAAATGAACTATATTAATGCTAAATCTAAGGATCATACCTTTGCAAAAGATATACGTATATTTGGTATGAAACCTTGGCTTGAAGAAATTTATGCAAGTACTCTAAGATTATACCAAGGCTTCTTAACTAAGGCAGAAAAGATATATATTTGGTCAAATATTGTGGACATTCTATTATCTGTGCTTAGAAATGGAATTGCCTATGTATATTTAATCTCTCTAACATTGTCCCAGGGTCTAACAGCCTCTGAATTTTTATTGTATTTTACAGCTATAACTGGTTTTACATCATGGGTTAGCGGTATTCTTTCTAGTTTCTCTACCCTACATAGACAAAGTCTAGATATTTCTACCATACGTGAATATCTAGATACAGCAGAACCTTTCAAATTTGAAGATGGTGAGTCCATAAATCCATGTACAGCAAATCCTTATGAAATTGAACTACGAAATGTAACCTTTCGTTATCCAGGAGACGCTAAAGATACAATTAGTAATATGAATCTTAGAATCAAACCAGGTGAAAAACTTGCTATTGTTGGATTAAATGGTGCTGGTAAAACCACCCTGATAA
The DNA here is from genome assembly GCA_002423705.1 of Clostridium sp. UBA5530. Classification (GTDB taxonomy): domain Bacteria; phylum Bacillota; class Clostridia; order Clostridiales; family Clostridiaceae; genus Clostridium_X. The sequence goes on along the minus strand of DINW01000063.1, from coordinate 64,433 downwards.
AACTCATCTGCGGATTTTATGATCCATGTGAAGGTGAAGTTCTACTTAATGGTGAAAATATAAAAAAATATAACCGTAGAGATTATTATCGTCAATTTTCAGCGGTATTTCAGCAGTTTTCTCTTTTAGCCACCACCGTTGCTGGTAATGTGGCACAATGTGAGGACAGTATAGATATGAGTAAAGTAAAAGAATCCATCGCCAAAGCTGGGTTAACTGAAAAAATTGAAAGTTTGCCAAAAAGTTATAATACCAACCTAAATAAAGAGGTATTTAAAGATGCGTCGGAGCTGTCTGGTGGCGAAATGCAGCGTCTCATGCTTGCAAGAGCCCTTTATAAGGATGCACCTATTATAATCTTGGATGAACCAACTGCTGCATTGGATCCAATCGCTGAAAGAGATATTTATATAAAATATAATGATTTAACTAATGGGAAAACCTCTATATATATTTCTCATCGCCTTGCATCCACTGGTTTTTGTGACAGAATTCTATTTATTGAAAATGGAATCATTGCTGAGGAGGGTACCCACGAAGAGCTCCTTAGCACAGGTGGTAAATACTCTAAGTTATTCCATATTCAGAGTCGCTATTACCAAGAGGGAGGTGCTATGAATGTCAACTAGTTCTGCTAAGACTACTGTTAATGAAGCTTACAAATTAAATAAACGAGCTTTACATATTTGGTGGAGTAAATATCCTAAAATATTTATTTCCTCTTCAATCTATGCTCTCTTTAGTTCATTAACACCTTTTGTAGCTATTTATCTTTCTGCTAAGATCATCAATGAATTGGCTGGTGGTCGTGATGCCGAAATATTATCCACCCTTGTTGCCATAACCTTGATTGCCACCTCACTATTATCAATAGCAAAAGCCATATTGCAGCATTGGAAAAATAGTGAACATTCTTGTTTATATCATAAGGAGCAAAAAATCTTTTCAGATAAATTACTTTCTATGGACTTTTCTTCTGTAGATGATCCATATACCTCTGATTTGATTTGCCAAATTAACCAAAATGAAAATTGGTCTGGATGGGGCCTTAAAAGACTTATTGATAATTACGAGAAACTTCTATCATCAATAATACAAATTTGTGGTGCTATAACCTTAACAGTATCTCTGTTCACATCAAGCGTTCCAGAAAAATCAGGTACATTAATTATTCTCAATAGTCCCATATTTGCCTTTATTATTGTTGTTCTTATGCTTATAGTTACAGTAGTTTCTCCTGGACTTTCTAATAAGGCAAATAGTTATTGGGCTAAATGTGCTGATAAAGCTACTATGAGCAATCGTATGTTTGGATTTTATGGGTTTATGGCTTTTGATCACAACCGTGCCTTGGATATACGTATATATAGGCAGGATATTTTATGTAAAAACTCCTTGCTTCATGATAATGCTTTTGGCCCTAAAGGAGATATTGCTAAATATGCCCGTGGTGCCATGGGATTATTAAATATGATATCTGCAGCTGTTTCTTATATCTTTACTGCCATTGTTTATGTGTTTGTTTGTTTAAAAGCATGGGGTGGCGCTTTCGGTGCAGGTTCTGTAACTCAGTATATTAGTGCTATTACCTCTCTTTCCAATGGAGTTTCCTCTTTTATTTCTACTCTTGGTGATATGAGAAATAATTCAGCTTTCTTGAAGGTTGTATTCGAATTTTTAGATATTCCTAATAATATGTATCAAGGCTCACTCACAGTAGAAAAACGTAATGATAGGAAATATGAGATTGAATTTAAAGATGTTTCATTTAAGTACCCTAATTCTAACACTTGGGCTTTACATCATGTGTCCATGAAATTTAAAATTGGTAGTCGCTTGGCTGTGGTAGGTCAGAATGGAAGCGGTAAAACAACTTTCATAAAACTCCTATGTCGCCTTTATGATCCAACACAAGGTCACATTCTTTTAAATGGAATTGACATCAGAAAATATAACTATGACGAATATATGTCTGTATTCTCTGTAGTGTTTCAGGATTTTAAATTGTTTGCCTTTCCCCTTGGTGAAAATGTTGCAGCCTCCTTTATTGTTGATAATAATAAAGCAGAAAAAAGTCTCATAGAATCTGGTTTTCAAGATAAATTATTGCATATGCCAAAGGGTATGAATACTTTCTTATATAAAAGTTTTGATGAAACTGGCGTAGATGTATCTGGTGGAGAAGCCCAGAAAATCGCTATTGCTAGATCCCTTTACAAAGATGCACCCTTTATGATTCTTGATGAGCCCACTGCTGCTCTGGATCCAGTTGCTGAGTATGAAATTTACTCTAAATTTAATGAAATTGTGGGAGACAAAACTGCCGTATATATTTCTCATCGTTTATCATCCTGCCGATTTTGTGACGAAATTGCTGTATTCCATGAGGCGCAGGTAGTTCAACAAGGCAACCATAAAGCTTTGGTAGCTGATTTATATGGAAAATATTACGAATTGTGGAATGCTCAAGCACAATATTATACAGCCACTAATCAATAAATTTTTATTGAATTTAATTTTTAAAGCCCCATTTTAGATAAAATGGAGCTTTTTCATTTCTAATTATTAGTTGAACTATAGAATCTGTTTATTCACCCTAGATAAGATGAATTTTTACCTCTGGTATACATCAGTAAAATTAACCACATCATCAAATAAATCAACAAGTTCTTTATTTAAATGGTGACTTATTACTATTACCGTTACTGGAAGGCTACAAAGGTATCGCATTATCCTATCAGTATTCTTTTCATCTAAGGCTGCTGTTGGCTCATCTACTATTAAGACTTTAGGTAAGTGCATCATTGCTCTAGCAAGGCATATTCTTGATTTTTGGCCTCCTGAAATTCCATTAGAGTCATCAACTATCTTATCACTCTGAAGATTGTCTATGTAAAGATTCTTCATATTGTAATCAATATTCTCCTTAGGAAACCCACGATACATATCTATATTATTGTATATTGTATCCTTAAATACATAACTACTTTGATCTACGTAACTTATTATCTGTGAAAGCTGAGTTTTTTCAATATTATTTATTGTTTTTCCATTAATGGTCACTTGTCCATTTTTAGGTTGTAATTCCCCTGAAAGTATCTTTGCAAGTGTGGTCTTGCCTGATCCACTTTCCCCTTGTATAAGATATTTTTTTCCACTATAAAAATCATGAGAAAAGCCCTCAATGATGTTAACCTCATCATTTCCATAAGAATAAATAATATTATTAGATGATAATGTTACTTCTTTAATATCCTCATCTGTTAATTTACTTTCATTGGTACAAACAAGTTCTTCTTCCTTATTTAATTCTTCTAGCACAGGTACACATGAATTTATGGCGGTCTTCTTAGATGCGATGCCCACTATAGGATTTACAATGTTATTCATTAGTTGAATTACACCTATAACTCCTCCTATGCTCACCATTTCATTAAATGCCAAAAGTCCGCCTGTAAAAAACACTAAAATAAAGGATGAAAAGGCAACCATACCTGTTATAGATGAAACATTATAATTTGCAAATTTACTTTTAAATCGCTTCATTTCGAAATCCTTATTTTCATTTCCATGGTTTTGTATAAATTTTCCCAAAACTTGATACTTTACTATTTCAAGTCTTCCACTTAATGTATCACTTACCATTTCCGTATATTTAGTACTTCCTTTAGAATAATCGGAAGCGGCATTTTGAACATACTTGGTAAACATACCTGGTATAGCCATAGGTATAATAGAGGTTGCTATTGCAACAAGAAACATTATCCAGTTTATTGAAATTACCGCTATAGATGAAAAGGCACATGTGAAAACCGCTTCAAATATGAGCCACCGATTTATGAAATCATCATTATAAACAAGGTCTATCTTGCTTGTAAAATTAGCCATATCAATAGTCTGCTGTCTGTCCTTATTTAATTCCCTCACATATATTTTATTTTTTAAGCTCTCTACCCTATTACATACATCTTTGTAAATATTGGAACGAGATAACATGGAAAAAATAAGTCCTCCTACTAAAAGACCTAAAGCTATAAGCAATCTTTCATAAAAAATGTTTTTATCTCCCATGGTGATTGCATCAACAATTCTTCCTATGTATAATCCAAAAGCTGCCTCAAAAAAAGCTGCTAAAATTGTGAAAATCCCTGCTTTTATTTTTGTTATTTGTAGATTCATCATAATCCCCCCAAACTACATTTTACATATTCCTCACTTAATGGTAATTATATCATGTAATGTAGTTTATTTGAACTATTCTTATTTCACCTATACAACTTCACACATAATTATAAAATACAACATATATATACATCAGTCTCTTATTAAAAAAACAATTTTATGAGGATTCCTCCATAAGTGAGTAAAATGCTTTCCCAGGCTGGTTCAAATCATAAAAGTTACCTTTTTCTATAACCTTACCTTTTTCCATACATAGAATACAGTCACATTTTTTGAAAATTGTTGGATGAAAGTGATGAGTAATTATAATACACCCGCAATCTTTCATTCCAATAATGAAATCTTCTATTTGGAGTGCTACTGTATTATCTAAATTTGCAAAGGATTCGTCCAAAATTATCATCTTTGGCTTTTCTACCATACAACGGGCAATACCAATCCTTTGGCGTTCACCTCCAGATAAAATATTTCCATTTTCATGAACAACTGTATCAAGTCCTAATTCTAGGTTAGCTACCACATGGGTTAAGCCACAACTACTAATGATTTGTTCAAGATTTTCTTTACTACATTCCCTGCCCAAGGTAATGTTATATTCTAACGTATCGTCAAATAAAAAAATATCCTGTTGTTGATAGGCCACTACCCCATAATATTCTTCATCAGATATGGTAGATATATCTTCACCATTCCAACATATTTTACCCTTTATTGGTGAGTAAAATTTCATCAACAATTTTACCAGTGTTGATTTTCCAGAACCATTTGTTCCCACAATCACGTATTTTTTTGACGAATCAAACTGGATATCTAGGTCTTGAAATAAGTCGTTGTCTGAGTTGTAAGAAAAAGATACTTGCTGAACAGACAAAAAATTATTATTTTTCTTAACCTTTATTGCATTTTTTCCCATCACTGGAGCCATAGTAATGTCTTGAAGTTTCTCATATAATTTTTCCGTTGACTTCACCCCAGCAATTTGTTTTGGTAATCCTTCAAGGGGAGCAATAATTCCACCAATCATCTGTGATAATGCCAAAATAAATCCAACCTCCATATTGCCACTAAACACCATAAAAGACCCCAAAAAGACAACGCCTAAAAAGGTAATCTGACTCAATCCCATTGATAAATATCCAATTCTATAAAATATTCTTTCTTTTTCAATATCTTGTAGGGTGACAATATGACTTTGTTTAGAAAAATTTTTCATTGCCTGACTCTCAACACGAAAAGATTTTAATACGGTAAATCCATCTAAACAATCTTTAGTCTTCTCCAGAAATTTACTAAAGGAACTGGAATACAACATTGTTTTTTCATTTAAAGAATTACCAAATAGTTTTGGCATAGATACTGAAACCATAGAAAATATCATTACAAAAATTGCCACTTTCCAATCTAAATAACTTACTGCACTTACAGAAAAAATAAAACTCCATAACACACTATAAATACCTAATACATTCCCCAAAAGATTTTGGCTCAGTATCTTAACATCAACATCTAAAGTAGAAAGATACTCATTGGTATTGCATTTGAAAAAATCAGAAGTTTTCTGCATCATTATTTTTTTAAATGTATCTTTTCGTAAATCTTTTTCATATTCTTTCACTAGTTTCATATTTGTAATTGCTGCTAAATATGATACCAAGCAATTCACTATCCCAANNAATAATTTACGTCCATCATGATTACCCGCTGCTTCTGTAACCGGTTTAATTAAATAAGAAAAAAAACCGAAGATAAGGCTTCTAATGGCGCTAGCACTAAATAAAAAAAGAAAGAATGTGGCTTTTTTTCTCCAATGTATTTCAATACCCGTGTTAAGAACACCATATAATTCGTTCCTCCTTTGCACTATATATCCTTGATCCAACACCACTATTTCATCGCAAACTTTTCTTATAATTCCAATAATATATTTTTTTCCAATAAAGGCAACATATGTATGATTTTAGTATATTTATATACAAATTTATCCAAAGTATTTATAATGAAATTTGTCGGGAATCCTATCAAAGTACAAACTATTGATTATTTATAAATGATGTTTTGAAAGAAATATGTATATTAACCACTAATGTTTCAAGGTTAGCAAGCTTTTATAAAAGGGATTCAAGCGAAACAATTTTCAACCTGATTTAATACATTATTCTAATGGTTAGCCCCCAAAAATCACCACAATCACAAATTGATTTGCTTCACAATATTTATACATTATGAATTGCACATTGTTATCAATAGGTTATTCACAGATTATATGCAAACAAATAGACAAGCTCCTAATTATAGGACTTGTCTATTTTTAACTTTATATAATATATACTTCTTTTAACTATACTAATATATTGCCTGAAAAGCTGCCATTAAGTTTCTTTAGATGCTGTTAATGCTTTAATAGTTTGAATGATTACCATTAAAGATATAAAGCTAAAAATAGCAATCATTATATTTTGGGAAATAACACCTGAAGCTATTACTACAAATCCATCTAAGCATAGTAGTATTACAGGAACTTTAAAGATTTTGATAAAATGCTGTATAAGCAGTGCTATTAAATCTGTTCCTCCTGTTGCACAATCATGTTTTAATGCTATTCCAATTGCGGTACCTACAAGTAGCCCTCCAATAATAGCAGCCACTATTAATTCTAAAATATTATTGATGTTACCTAATCCTTTTGTTATATGCATAGTTGGAACTATTCTCATGCAAATAGGAGTTGCTAAAGTTATATATAATGTTTTAATACCAAAACTCTTTCCAAGAAAAATCACTGCAAGGATTAAAAGGGGAATTGAAATACTTAAAGTCATATATTCTATGGAAATTCCAGTTATAGTAGACAATATAATTGATAATCCCGTTATTCCACCTGGAGCTAATCCTGTTGATTTAAAAACTAGATTTACAGCCATAGCAGTTAAAAAAGCTGAAAGAGTAATCCATAAATAATCTTTTATTAGTTCTTTGTTCTTCATTTGTCCTCCACAAAAAAAACTCTCACAAGAGAGTTCTTTATTCTAATCCAAATTTTTCTGCTGCCTTATCTATAGCTTCTCTACATTTTTTATAGCCATCAACAATTCCATCAGGATCTTTAAATATAGCAGAAGATAAAACTATAACATCAGGATTACATTCTATTAATTTCTCCATATTGTCGGCTCTAAGACCACCATCTATAGCTAATTCACACTTTGGATTCTTTTCATCTATCATCGTTCTTGCTCTCTTAACTAAATCTATAGCACTCTTTCTCCATCCCCAATTGTCTTTTCCATCTGTCTCATCTACTCCATGAGTAACTATGTGAAGACGGTCTATATCATAAATAGATTCTTCTACAAAACATAAAGGTGTATAACATCCAAGAGTTAATCCAACTTTTATTTTTCTTTCACGACACCAGTTAATTATATAAGCTAGTTGTGCTCCTATAAAGTGTTCTGCAGGTAAAATAAGCATGTTTGCACCTGCATCGTATATTTGTTCAATAAACATCTTGTCCATGCTTACTGTATATATGTGACATTCTATTGGACATTCAGTTTCAGGACGTATACCTGCAATAATTTGATGTCCGCCCATTAATTTCATATTTTGAAGATCATGCATATCTGCTGCATCTGAATGAATATAATCAACACCTGCATCACTAACTTCTTTAACTACATCAGCTATTCTTCCATAATTTACGTGAGCTAATCCGGCTGCAATTTTTATATGTTTCATTATATGTACCTCCTCTTGAAGTTCTGTTTTTTACACCTTAATTTTAAGATATCAAAAAAATATAATCAATAGCCTAGGTAACTGATAAACATCCATATTAATAGGGTAATTTATAAACATTGAATAATACTTTAATTTTTACCACAAATAAAAGGAGGAACACTAAAATATAGGTTCGTTGTAATAACAAGTCCTTTACAGTATGATAATTAATATGAAAATAAATCTAATAAGGGGATGTAAGCTAATGTTTAATTTTCTAAAGAAAAAGACGGAAGAAAAACCTTTAGTTGCTTGTGCAGATGGTGTTTTGGTGGAATTAGAAAAAGTCAATGACCCTGTTTTCTCTGAAAAAATCATGGGGGATGGCTTTGCTATTAAAACAAAAGGAATGTCATTTTATAGTCCTGGACAAGGTGTCATATCCATGGTTTTCCCTAGCAAGCATGCTTATGCAGTAACTTTAGAAGATGGAATGGAGATATTAGTTCATATTGGAATTAATACAGTAGCAGAAGAAGGCAAAGGCTTTAAATGCAATTTGAAAGCTGGAGATAAGGTTAAACCTGGAGATGAAATCATTTCTATAGATCGTAGCTATTTAGAAGAAAAGGGATATGATTTGACTACCATGATTATTTTCACTAACAAAGAATCCTACAAAGATTTTTCTTGCGAATTTGGCAAAGAAGTTAAGGGTGGAGAAGATATCAGCGCTTATTATAGCCTTTAGAAGAACAGCATGGTTTCTTCTTTATGTGGTACTTGCCTGTTGTAACACCTCGTAGGAAACTAAGCCTTATTTTAAATACTTATTAGATATATGTAAGCTATTCCAACTAACTTACATATATCTAATTTACTTTTTAATATTACTTTCTATGTTGTTTAAAGGGTCATTCTTCTTTTTATAGTAGGATTTGATTATATCTTTTATTCGAGCAATATCATAATCAAACAAAAGATTATTTACTATTAAAATAGGTATATCCTTTGTAAACTTTAAATCTATTGTAGATATAATGAGCTCGATTCCATTTAAATCAGCTTCATTTATAGATAAGAAAGTTTCTTGAGAAACAATTTCGATTTCTGGTATTTGAATTTTTAATTTTCTTACTAAAAGATTGCTAGCACCAATTCCACCATGGCATACAACAATTGTTTTTAATGGCTTTTTCATATTTTCTAGAGAATTAGCTAAATGTAATGCTAAGTATCCTATTTCATCATCACTAACATGACAATTGTAATGCTGTTCAATTATATGTGACGTTTTCTTCATTATGTCAAAGGTATTTTTGTATAATGTTTTAATTTCAGTCATTAAAGGGTTTTCAATCTTTATTCCATGACGGAACCTTGTTATAGCGGAATAAAAATGGTTATAAAGAGACTTTTTAAATGTGTCATCCTCATCAAAAGGAAGGTTAAATTTAGCTTTAAGAGAACTTATTATTTCACTTGTAAGGGCTTTTGCCTCCTCTTCATTTTCTGGGTTTAAGGCGCGATTGTTTTGTAAAGAAATAAAGTAAACCTGCAAATAACGGATATCCATTTCGCTAAAAGTAGTATTATACTTATTGGACAATAAATCAGTTAGCTCTTTTACTTCATTATAGAAAGGTTCATATTTAAGCTCATTTATAAACTCTTCAGATAAGCTTACATTATGATTATCTTCTACTCGGATAAAAACTACAAAAAGATTAAGCAAAACCATAACTAAGGGTTGAAATAAAAGGGAGTTAATATACTTATTTCCTGAATCCAGTATTAAATTGATGAACTCTTTATATTCATCGTCTATGTAGTCTATGCCAAAAAAAACAAAGGATCCATCACATTTATAATCATGGTTTTTTATAATGTCTACAAAGGTTTCATAGCCATTATCATTTAACATTAATTCAAACAATAAATTACGAAGATTTCTTTCTTTACCAGTAATAGTAATTCCATTGTTATTTTTCCTGTTTAATTTGATTTTATGTTTATCTAAAATAGGAGATAAGGATAACAGGTCTTTATGAATTGTAGCTCTGCTTACATAAAGTTCATTTGCTAGTTCATATACCCTACAATTTTCTGTACTTGTTATTAGACGCATTGCTAAATATAATTTCCTTGCTTCTGGTGAAAAATCCATAAGCTTTTTATTTTTTAATTTAATTAAGTTTAGAGTTTGGAGTTTACAGGAGTGTTGTCCCTCAATAGTAACACCAACCCCAGTTTTTTTTATTAATTTTAAATCATTTTCTTTTAACCACTCTTCTGCTAACTTTAGATCGTTGCGTATAGTTTTGTTTGATACATTAAGTTTTTTTGAAATAGTATCAATGGTAATATAACTGTCTGCTTGCAACAAAAGATTAACTATATTAAGGATTCTATTATTTGACAAAATCATCTCCTCCTCTTAAGTCAAACTATAGAGTTTGGGATAAATTTTGTCAAGGTATTGAATTTTAAAGGAGGATTTATATGATTAAGTATACTGAGAAAGTACAAGAATATAAGGAAGACATATTAAAGGACATTGCCTATCTGGTTGAAGTTCCTTCTATTAGAGATTTATCTACAAAAAATCAAGATTCCCCTTTCGGTGAAAATATTGCAGTAGCTTTTCATCGATTTCTGGAAATCGCAAATAATCTTGGATTTACCTGTGAAAATGATCAGGGATATGCTGTTCATGCAGAAATAGGTCAGGGACATGAGTATGTAGGGGTTCTTGCTCATATAGATGTTGTGGATGTTCAAAATATAGACCACTGGGAAACAAACCCCTTTTCTATGACAATAAAAAACAATAAAATTTTCGGCAGGGGGGTTAATGATGATAAGGGACCACTAATAGCCTCACTATATGCAGCAAAAATTCTAAATGATATGAATGTTAATTGGAAGAGGAAAGTTAGAATAATAGTAGGCGGAGCCGAGGAAACTACTTGGGAATGCATGGATCATTACTTCAAAAACCACAACCAGCCAGTTTTAGGCTTTTCCCCTGATGGAAACTTTCCAATAGTAAATGGAGAAAAAGGTATTTTAGGTATGAAACTTTTCTTCAATAGCCAAGATAAGCCTGAAGAAATATGTATTATTGAAAGCAGAAATAAAATAAATTATCTTTGTGACGACCTTAAAGTAGTCTTTAAAACAGAAAATGTAGAAGAAATAGTTTCTTTAGGAAAAAATGCAAATGAAGTTTTACTAAAGGATAACACAGTTACTTTAATATACAAAGGTAAAACATCCTTATCACGAAATCCACAGCGTGGATTAAATGCTATATTCCTATTTGTAAAAGACTTCTATGACTTTGATTTTAAGGAAGATGGAATAATAAATATGATGACTTTCATAAAGAATTGTTTGTTAGATGATTTTTATGGAGAAAAAATTGGATTATTCAGAGACCATAAAGAAATGGGTAAAAGTTCAATATGTCCAATGACTATAAAATGGGGAAATGGAATGGGAGAGCTAACTTTAGATTATCGTTATCCTAAAAATATAGAGCCCTCACAGATAAAAGATAAACTTTATGAGTTATCTAGCAAATATAAATTTAATGTGAATTTTGAAAGAGAGAAAAATTTATTATATGTTCCCAGCAACAGCGAACTTATAACAGCTCTAAAGGAAGCTTATAAAGAAGTTATGAATGAAGAAGCACAAACTATCACCAAGGGTGGAGCTTCCTATGCTAGAGTTTTAAACAATGGAGTTGCTTTTGGTGCTACCTTCGAAGGGGAAGACCCTAAGCCCCATATGCCTAATGAAAATATGAGTATTGATTCTCTTATGAAGGCCACAGAAATATACTGTGAAGCTTTATATAGATTAGCTTGCAAATAGACTATGATAACGATGTCAAAAAATTACCGCAATATTAATGAATTATACCTATATAGTGGTTTATAGAATATAAAAAAATCCTATGATAGAATGAACTTGTAAAAAAACGTATTATAAAGGAGGCTAAAACATATGAAAAACATTCAAGCAAAATTGCAAACTTTTGCAGGTGCAATGATGGTACCAATAATTCTTTTGGTACTGGTAGGTTTCTTCGTTGGTATAGGTAGTGCCTTTACAAATTACATCCTATCAGAAGGAACAATATTATATAAAATATTTAGCATGATCACTAATCTGGGATTTATGTTTATGAACAACCTTCAACTATGGTTTGCTGTAGGCATAGCTTTTACCCTTTCTAAAAAGGAAAAGGGATGGGGAGCATTTGCCGGACTGATATTATTCTTTTGTTTTATATCAACCATTCAACAGTTTGCAAGCTTAAATGGATGGAATGCAGAAACAACAGCAGTAAAAGCCTTAATTGAAAACGGTTATAGCGAGCAAGAGGCTTTGAATTTTAATTCATTATGGCAATCATCCTTAGGCTTCTTCACTTACAATATGGGAATATTCTCTGGTATCATAACAGGTCTTGTAGCAGCATTTTTACACAACAGATTTGTTGATACTCAACTTCCTGCTATGTTTGGTTTCTTTGCTGGAACAAAGTTCGTAATTATTATGGTGGCACTAGCATCTATTCCACTAGGTGTTATTTTCTACTATGTATGGCCTTATGTTGCAAGCGGCTTACAAGGAATAACTCATTTCATATCCTCAACAGGATTATTGGGAACCTTTGTATTTGGAACATTAGACAAGATGTTACTTCCATTTGGAATACACCACTTAATAGCATTCCCAATTGAATACTCTCAAGTTGGTGGAACAATGGTAATAGATGGTGTTATGTACGAAGGTGTTAGAAATATAATAAATGGACAGGCAGCAAGTGCAACAGCAACTGGGTACATCACTCGTAACTTCACAAACGGACGTTTATTATTCCAACTAGCTGGATTACCAGCAGCAGCTTTGGCTATGTATCGTACAGCTAGACCAGAGAAAAGAAAGAAAGTTGCAGCTTTACTTGTTCCTGCAGTGTTTACCCTTTCACTAGTTGGTATTTCAGAGCCTATTGAATATACATTTTTATTTGTAGCTCCATTGCTTTACTTCCTAGTGTATGCTCCTTTATGTGGACTATGTTATGTATTAGCAGAAATAGCTCAAGTATCAATTAATGGTACTGCTCTATTCTTCATGATACCAAACTTATTCCAACCTCAAAAGGTACATGCTATGTCATTAATCTGGTTATTACCATTAGTCTTTGCAGTATACTATTTTGTGTTTAAGTTTGCTATTACCAAGTTTAACTTAAAAACTCCAGGTAGAGATACTGATTCAGAAGTAAAACTAATGAGTAAAAAAGAGTACAATGATATTAAAAATGGTCAGGAATCCTCTGAAGGTGCAAATTCTCAGGACTCTTTAGAAGTACGTATTATTGAAGCCCTTGGTGGTGCGGACAATATTGAAACAGTAACATGTTGTGCAACTAGACTTCGTGTAACAATAAAAGATGAAACCCTAGTAGTTACAGATCAACATTGGAAAAACGATCTTGAATCTCTAGGAGTTGTACATGGCAAAAATTCTATACAGGTAATTTACGGCGTTAGAGTGGTTAACATTACTACTGCTATAAAAGATATTTTACAACTTGATTAAAGCTATGAAAAAGAATAGTAAAATTTCAACAAAGTCTAATGGATTAAAGGATACTAAAAATCTAAAGTTACTGATTTATGCAAAAAATTTGTCTGTGATCATTACATTGATTTTCTTGATATATTTTGTGTTACAGATTAATGTCTATAAAGGTGATGTTCAAAGACTCTTCCTAGAGGCACCTACTAATGTAATTGGATTTATCGCCAGCTTAGTAAACCTATATATATGGTTTGAGTTAAATACTATGATTGAAGACATAAAATCAGCAAAAAATATAGAAACCATCCGTTTAAAGCTTATTATAATGGTTATTGCACAGGTTATTTTGTTTAATCTTGTAACAGTAACATTATTAACCTTATCTTTGGTAAAATACTTTAAATGGAAAGATGTAAAGATACTAAACTTATTTAAAAACATAAAAATAGAGGGACAAAATTCTTCTGTGCTCCTCTTAGCATCAGTATTATTTATCTGTATACTTTTAACTTATACTATCATACCAGCAATTGTATAAGTCCTAAGACTTAAAAAACAAAATTAGATTGTTAACCCTGAAGTTAACAGTCTAATTTTTTGAACATTATACTTAATTAATGATTACTAGGAGGGATAAACTTGAGAAAAAATTGTTTAGTAGCTCAATCAGGAGGTCCAACAGCTGTTATAAATTCATCTCTTTATGGGGTAATAAGTGAATTTTTATTAAGGCAGCCAGAAGGTAAGGTTTATGGAGGATTATACGGAATAGAGGGTATTATTGAAGATAAAATAATTGATTTATCTTGTCATAGCCAAGAGACCCTTAAGGAACTTAGAAATATGCCTTCATCTGCATTGGGTTCATGCCGATATAAACTTCCTACTATTGAAGATAGTAGTGACTATGAAAAACTAATACACATCTTTAATAAGTATGACATAGGTTACTTTTTCTATATAGGTGGAAATGATTCCATGGACGCTGTAAGCAAAATTAATGATTATGTCAATAAAATAGGATTAGATATAAAAGTAATTGGCATCCCTAAAACCATAGATAATGACCTTGTAAATACAGATCATACTCCTGGTTTTGCAAGCACTGCAAAATATCTTTGTAATATAGCCTTAGAATTGTGGTTTGATATAAACTGTTACAACAAAGAATCTATAATGGTATTGGAAGTAATGGGAAGAGACACTGGTTGGATTGCAGCTTCCACTGGAATACTAAAGGAATTAGTTCCTAATATAAACCAGCTTATATACCTTCCTGAAATACCTTTTGAAGAGAAAAACTTTGTAAAAGAAGTAAAGAAAAGTCTGAATAAAAATAACAAACTTTTAATAGTAACTTCTGAGGGCCTTAAAGGAAGTAACGGAGAGTATATCAATGTAGATAATAATTGCTATGAAGTTGATTCCTTTGGCCACAAGCAGCTAGGTGGCGTAGGTAAATATCTTCAGAACACTATTAAAGAATATGTAAGCAAAAATGTAAAATTACAAGAAGCTGGGGTAGTTCAAAGGTGTGCAATGCACTGTGGATCTAAAACGGATTTAGATGAAGCTGAGATGGTAGGAAGACATGGAGTTATAAGTGCACTAAAAGCTATGAGTGGATTTATGGTGTCTATAAAAAGAACTATCAATGATAATGACAAGTATGAATCTACACCAGACCTTGTAGATGTTAGCCAAGTTTGCAATAAAGTAAAATATGTGCCTTTAGATTGGATTGATAGTGAAAATCAAACTGTTAATGAAAAGATGATAGACTATATAAGACCTCTTATTCTAGGCAATGAGCCATCATTATCAGAAGATGGATTGATAAAATACAAGAATACCCATAGGTTTAGAAAATAAATGAAAAAACTATGAAATCTTACTTTAAGTTTGATTTCATAGTTTTTTATTTTTAAATTTAAAGACTCTCTAGAGATTCCCAATGATCTTTAAATGTTTTGCTTCCTGCCTCTGTTAAAGGGTGATAAAGGGATTTCATATACAAGTCATAAGGAATAGCTGCAAAGTCTATGCCCATTGTAAATAATCTTTCCAATTGATATATGTTTTTTATAGATGCAGCTACAACCTTTGTATTGTAATTTTTGTCTTTAATAGCACATTGAATCGAATTAATTATTGATAGTCCATCCTGACCGTTATCATCATTTCTTCCTATAAACACAAATATGTAATCAGCACCTGCATTAATAGCTGCTAAGGCTTGAGCTGAATTAAAAATCAGTGTCATAGCACTTTTAATACCCTTTTCTTTAAGGTATCTGCAAAGCTTCAAGCCTTCCTTGGAAAAGTTTATTTTAATAACAATATCTTTGCTGATTTCTTGAATTCTATTAACTTCCTCAACCATACCTTCAAGGGTATCACTCATAACTTCACCGCTAAAAAAAACAAGGTGTTTTGAGGAATATTCCTTTAAAAAGCTATAAAACTTTTCATTGTTCTTTAAGTACATGGAAGGATTGGCTGTAACTCCATTAACCCCAAGGGATAAAGAGTCTTCAATTTCTTCCTTATTAGCAGTATCTATAATATAAATCATTAGACAATAGCCTCCCTCATTTTTTAACTATATTATATGCCCCTAAAAATATCATTGTATACAAGGTTCTGTATATGATTGTTACCACAACAATATGTAAATATATAACTTTTACTCATAGTATAAGTTGAATTTCTATACCTATGTTTATAGATTGCCATATGAATATGGCTTTGATTTTATACTTTGTAAAGTAGAGTATCAGAACATTTATTATTATACTTAAGATATCAGATAAATATCAAAAGGAGGATTTATTATGTTTAATTATTATCAACCAACCAAAATACATTTTGGTGGAGGTAGATTAGAGGAACTAGGAGAGATTTGCAAAAAATACGGTGAAAGATGCCTTTTGGTTACAACAGCTGATGCCCCATTGCAAAGTTTATATAATAGAACAAAGAGTATCTTAAAAAATGCTGATATTGAAGTTTTTCATTTTGATAAAGTAGAGCCAAATCCAAGGGTAGAGATAGTGCAACAAGGATTTGATATGCTAAAAAAGAATCCAGTAGATTTTGTACTAGCAGTTGGTGGTGGCAGCAGTATTGATACGGCAAAGGCTATTGCTTTCACAAATGGATTAGAGAAAATAGATTGGGATGATATTTTTAATAAGTTTAGTTCTCCCTTTGAAGACTACCCTTCCTATACCGACAAAGTATTGCCTTTAATAAGTGTTCCAACTACATCAGGAACTGGTTCCCAGGTAACACAAGCAGCAGTAATAACAAAGGGAGATGAAAAAATAACATTCTTTCATCAAGACTTATTTTCAAAAGAATGTATCATTGATTCAGAGTTAACCCTAACATTACCTCCAAGAATCACGGCCTCAACAGGTTTTGATGCCTTTACTCATGCTTTTGAAAGTTTTATAAATAAAAGGGCTTCTTTATTTAGTGAAATGGACTCCTTAAAAGCAATGGAGCTAATTATTGAAAATTTACCTAAAGTCATGAAAGCTCCAAACCACTTAGAATATCGTGAAAAGATGTCTATGGCTGATACTTTAGCAGGAAGATCTCTGGCAAATTCAGGAGCTGCTGTGCCTCATCCTTTATCAGAGATAATAGGTGGAATTTCTCATATTTCTCATGGAGAAGCTTTGGCTGTGGTTTTTCCTCCTTATATAAAACAATCCTTTGAAGAAAATAAGGTGAAATTTAATAAGGTAGCTCAGTTGTTTAACCCAAGTATAGAATTGGACAATGAGGATAACCTTCTTTATGATTATATATGTGAGCTGTTAGAAACCATTGGAATAAGAAAGAGTTTGTCTGATTTAGGTGTTAAAGAGGATGACTTTGAAAAAATATTAAAATCCCCTATTCTTGATCACTTACCATTTGGCTCAAGGAGCTACTTAGAAGGAATATTAAAGGAAGCCTTTTAATGAAAGCCTTCTGTATTGACCTTGATGGAACATTATTAAGAAGTGATTCAACAGTAAGTGATATTAATAAGAACTCTATTAGAAAAGCAATTAATAAAGGAAATAAGGTTTTTATAGTTACAGGAAGACCTTATTGTTTTGCAAAGTATATAGCTCATCAAATTCATAAAGATGTAGAGGTTATTTCTTTTAATGGTGCCTGCTACAGTAAGGGAAAACATATGGTTATAAATTATATAAACCCTGAAACCCTTATTGAAACTATTGATATAATAAAGGCTTCTAATTGCACCAGCTTCTTTAAAGGCAAAAACCTATTTTATACAACAGGGAATTATGATGATAGATTTTTATATGACAACCTTAATGATAAGACCTTAGATGATTTAAAGGTAAAATCCTATATCAACCTATCCTGGGATGAAATAATCCATAATGCTAAAGATATTATCAAAATTTTAGTATATTCTTATGAAAAGAAAGATATAGACAACCTTCTTATAAAACTTCATAAGGTTAAAGGACTAGGTCTTAGTAGGTATATGGATATAAGCGTAGACATAACTTCAGAAAACACAGATAAGGGAAAGGCTATTGATGATGTTATGAGTTACTACGGCATAAGCAAATCAGAAATAGTAGCCATAGGGGACTCTGCTAATGATATCCCTATGCTAACTCGAGCTGGTTGCAGTATAGCCATGGGAAATGCAAAAGAAGAAATAAAAGAAATTTGTGACACCATAACCCTTTCCAATGATGAACATGGAGTATCCTATGCCATAGAAAATTTAATATAAAATGAATCTTAGTTGAATTTATCTAGGGTGGTAGCTGCTGTTATATCCAGGTTCAAGAGGATGGGGTGCTTGGGCAGATAAACATCAGATAAATTTAAAGGGGGCTCTGAAAATCCTTACTATAGTATAGGAATTTCAGGGCCTTCTTAGTAAGTAAGATTCAAAAGGCACCATTAATAAAATAAAAAACCTCTTATCCTTTGAAGTTAAAGGTATAAGAGGTCTATCATGGTACTCCCAGTAGGAATCGAACCTACATCTGCCCCTTAGGAGGGGGCTGTTCTATCCATTGAACTATGAGAGCAAATAACAATATTATTTTATCTCAAATATATTGTCATGTCAAACCCTTAAAAGAAGGTTTTATTAATTTTCATATGCTATTTGCTTTCCACAAGAATTTGAAATTGCATGTGTNNGTGTTTATAGTTTTTTCTGAAAAATAATAGATTTGTTGCATAAGTCTATGTTAAAATTAATTATAAGTGAAACTTTAATATTAACGCTGCGAGGTGGTTTTTTTGAAAAAAATTCATATAACTGAAACGGTACTTAGAGATGCTAATCAATCTTTGATAGCAACTAGACTTCCTTTTGATGATTTTGCTCCAATTCTACATAAATTAGATAATGCAGGATATCATTCATTAGAATGCTGGGGAGGAGCAACCTTCGATTCTTGCATCCGATATTTAAATGAAGACCCATGGGAAAGACTTAGAAAGATAAAAATGGTGGCTAAAAACACTCCTTTACAAATGCTTTTAAGAGGACAAAATATCCTTGGATATAAGCATTACCCTGATGATGTAGTTAGAAACTTTGTTAAGATGTCTGCTTATCACGGTATGGATATATTTAGAGTTTTTGATGCCTTAAATGACTATAGAAACATTAGAGTAGCCATGGATGAAGTTAAAAAGCAAGGAGCCCATGCCCAAGGCACAATAGTTTATACTGTAAGTCCTATTCATGATATGGATAACTATGCTAACCTAGCTAAAGAGCTTGAGGAAATGGGAGCTGACTCCATATGTATAAAGGATATGGCAGGTCTTATAATGCCTCAAACCGCTTATGATCTAGTAAAAAGTATAAAATCTGCTACTAAGCTTCCAGTTTATTTGCACTCACATTCAACTAACGGACTAGCTGAAATGTCTTATTTAAAGGCTGCAGAGGCTGGCGTTGATGGTATAGATTGTGCAATATCAGCCTTCTCTTCTGGAACGGCTCAACCACCAACAGAAAGCTTACACTTTGCATTGCAAGCTAGTGGTTTTGATACTGGATTAAACGCTCCTACTTTAAAAGAAATAAATGACTTCTTTAAACCTATTAGAGCAGACTTTATCGCTAAGGGAGTTCTTGATCCTAAGGTTTTAACACCTCAACCAGAAGCCTTAACCTATCAAATCCCTGGTGGAATGCTTTCAAATATGATATCACAGCTTAAAGCTCAGAATGCTATAGATAAATTAGATGCTGTATTAGCTGAAGTTCCAAGGGTTAGAGAGGATCTAGGTTATCCGCCACTAGTTACCCCAATGAGTCAAATGGTAGGAACACAAGCCACAGTAAACATTCTTACAGGTGAAAGATATAAGATGATATTAAAAGAAGTTAAAGCTTATTGCAGAGGTGAATACGGAAAAGCTCCTGGAAAGATAAATCCTAAAGTAATAACTAAGGCTTTAGGTGATGAAACTCCAATAACAGGAAGATTTGCCGATACTCTAGAACCAATCTTTAACACTACTAAAGAAGAAATTAAAGATTTGACCACTAAAGATGAGGATGTACTATCCTATATATTATTCCCTCAAATAGCAGAGGACTTTATTAAAAACAAGAAAAAAGCTCCTTCTGATGAGCAAATGAGAGAACAAGTTAAATCAGAAGTTATATAAATAATCTAAATGGAGTGTGGCGGACTAATTTTAAATGTCCCCTCACTCCTCTTATATTTTAGAATATATTTAGTAAATATTGTGTAAAATATTCTTTATAGTTAAAATATATCTTTAAGTAATTTTTTACTTAAAGTATAATGAGTGTAAACTATATGTTAGTTGTAAAACCTTTAGGAGGTATTTATTATGGATGAATTAAAAAAGATATTATTAGCAGGTTTAGGCTCTATTGCTTACACCTATGAAAAATCATCTACTTTTGTAGAAGAATTAGTTCAAAAGGGAAAACTCACTGTAGATGAGGGAAAAGAACTTTCTCAAGAATTAAAGCGAAACTTTAAAGATAAATCTGATGAAATCTCAAATAAAATCATGCCTCTTACAAAAGAAGATTTGAAATCTGTATTAGAGGAGATGGATTTTATAACTTTATCAGACTTTAATGAATTAAAAGAGAAAGTAAATAAGCTAGAAGCTAAAGTAGATTCCCTTGATTCTACTAATTTATAAATTCTATTTACTCTAAGGGGAGCATTTTAAAGTTCTCCTTAGATATCCTCACCTTAGGAGGTAGCTATGTATAAAAATTCTAACCAGCGCTTTAGAGAAATCGTTAAGGTTCTGGTGAAGTACGGATTTGGATATTTTATAGATTCAAAAATTAAAAAGAAAGAGCCATCTCCTGAAAATTTAAGGAAAGTCTTTGAGGAGCTAGGCCCTACCTTCATAAAGATAGGTCAAATCATAAGCACTAGAACGGATTTATTACCTGAAGAATATACTTTAGAGCTAAAAAAACTTCAAGATGAAGCTTTGCCTGAAAGCTTTAAAGATATAGAAATGGTGTTTTTCAGTGAATTTAATAAACCCATTAAAGAAGTATTCAAATACTTCGATGAAGTGCCTATGGCCTCTGCCTCTATAGCCCAAGTACATAAAGCTATATTAAAGGATGGTNNCGTAAAGATTCAAAGGCCAAAGATAAAAGAAAAAATGGCCTTAGATATATCCTTATTGGATAAGGTATTGAAGTTAGCTAAAGGTAAAATTACTGTATCTTTCATAAATCCGTCAGATGCCCTTCAAGAAATTTGGGCATCCACCCAGAAAGAACTAGATTTCACCTTAGAAATGACAAATACTATAAAGTTTAAAGAGTTAAATCAAGATGTAGCCTGCGTATATGTTCCTTACGTAGTTGAATCTATTTGTAGCGAAAAAGTCCTTACCCTTGAACTTATAGATGGATTAAAGGTAGATAATATTTCTGCCCTTAAAGAAAATTATTATGATTTATCTGACATAAGCACAAAGCTAGCTCTGTCTTTCGTAAAGCAGGTTTTTAATGATGGCTTTTTCCATGGCGACCCCCATCCTGGAAATATACTTATTCGAGATAACAAAATCTGTTTTATTGATTTTGGCATAGTTGGGGATTTAAATTTACCTTTAAAGGAAGCTCTTAACGATGCTCTCACGGCTATTGTCCTTCATGACATAAACAAGCTTATAGGGGTATTTTTATCAATAGGTATAAGAAATGGTTATGTAGATAGAAATGCACTGTATGAAGATATGGAGTATTTATTTCAAAATTATTTGAATACATCCTTGGCTCATTTAAATCTAGCCCTTATGTTAGAGGAAATAATAACCCTGACTACTAAACACCATATAAGGCTGCCTAAGGAGCTAACTTTGGTTATGAAGAGTTTTGTAATACTAGAAGGAGTTATTACTAACCTTGCTCCAGAAATAAAAATACTGGATATTGCAATACCTTACGTTAAAAGTAATAACGAATTTATTCCTAAACTATCTAAAGATGAACTTTTGCTTAAGACCTATAGCCTATTTAGTAACCTATATAAAGCCCCAGGTAAAGTAGTGGAATTAAGCGATAGTTTATTAAATGGAAGAGCTAAAATTCAAATAGAACATAAAAACTTAGGAGGGCCTTTAAATCAACTTAATAAGATGGTAAACAGATTAGTTTTTGCATTGGTGGTCTCTGCTATGATAATAGGGTCCGCTTGGCTTGTAGCCTCTAATACTGGCCCTCAGATAAGAGGAGTATCTTTCATGGGAGTTGCTGGCTTTGCATTATCTGCAGTAATGGGACTTTGGCTACTAATTTCTATAATAAAATCAGGAATGACATAAAAAATGAGGCTATCTAAAGGAATAATCCTATTAGATAGCCTCTATATTTAGGTTAATTGGTAAGCTATTAATTAGTTGCCATGACTTCTTCTTTCTTCTCCTGGATTTTTGAGTGTAACTTGTCTGCTCTATCCTTCATAACTATGGATATAAATAAGAATAATATCATGATGAACAACAATATCAAAACATCTTTTCTAAGGACAACATAATCTACTCCTGATATAACCTCTCTTAATCCTGATACAGCATAGGTGAAAGGCATCCATGGATTTAATACCTTGAAGAACTTTGGTACAACCTGTAATGGAAATGTACCTGCACAAGATGTCAATTGTAGTATTAATAAAACTATGGATAGTAGTCGCCCTACTTGACCTAGAAGATATATTAAGCTCTGAATTATTGCTATAAATACAAAGGATAGCAATACATTGAACAGTAGATATAATGGTAAATTTGCAGGTTTTAACCCTAAAGTTAATACTATTACACCTGCAAGGAGAGCCTGAATTATTCCTATAAACCCATAGGAGAAAAACTTACCTAGTACCACTGCTGAAGCACTTACATTCATATCATCATCCACTTTGTCTGTTATTACAAAGAACATCATTATAGCACCAACCCATAATGATAATGGTATGAAATAAGGAGTAAAGCCTGTTCCATAATCCTTTACTGGATTTGTAGGATTTTGATCCATTATTATTGGCTCTGATATAAATTCACTCATATCACTACTTGTATTAACTAAGTTATTATTTATTTTATCTGCACCTTCACCAAGTTTGCTATTTAGCTCTCCTGATCCATCTGCAAGTTTTGTTACCCCATCCTTTAGTTCTGGAATATTAGCCTTTAAATCTGACATTCCCATAGCCAACTGCTGAGAACCATTTTCTAGTTTACTTGTCCCTGCTGTTAACTCTGGAACTTTTTCATTTAATGTGCCTAACCCCATCCTTAAAGTTGAAGAACCTCCATAAAGTTTTTGCAATGCTCGTTCTAAGGTCATGTCTGATGAAGTAGTTCCTCCTAGTGAGTTGGTTAGTCTATCTGACCCTGCTATAAGTTCATCACATTTTCCTTGCAAAGCTACTGTTCCCATCTGTAGTTTGTCTATACTGGGAACTATTTGATTTTTTAAACCTTGGTCTAAAGCTACTAGCCCATCGCTTAAATCCCTAGACCCTTGTATAGCTCCTGCCATACCTTTACTAAGAGCCGTTGCACCTAAGGTAAATTCTTTTGCTCCATTAGAAAATTCTGTGGATCCTATAGCAAAATCATTTATTCCTTTTACTAAACTTCCACTTTCACTTCTAAATTTATTTAATCCTGCAGCTTCATTTGCAGCACCTTCTTTTAGTGCTGCCATCTTTCCAAAATTATTCTTTGCCTCTTGCTCCATATCTGCTAAACTTTTTAAAAATCCCTGCATATTAGGATCCTTCATGGCCTCTGGATTAGCTTGTAAATATGCTTTTAATTGAGTATCAACAGAGTTTTTCAATTGACTTTGTGATTTTTCCATAGCTTTTGCAGCTTCGTTAACACCTAATGAAACTGCTGTTGATCCATCTGTCAATGTATCTATAGCAGGTCCTACCTTCTTTGCGCCACCATCTATAGCTAAAGCCCCTCCGTTAAGTTTTTGAGAGGCTATATCTAGCTTATCTGACCCTTGCTGCAACTTAGAAACACTTGAACTAGCTGAAGATAATCCATTGCTTAAGGCTGTAGCTCCTTGGGAAAGCTTATCTACATTAGGTATTATCTTGGTTTTAAATCCATTGCCCAAATCTAATAACCCCTGATTTATTGGAATTAATCCCTGGCTTTTAAAAGCTCTTATCCCATTATTTAATTCTAAGCTTCCTTTGTGCGCTTTTACTGCTCCTATTGATGCATCTCCTAGTCCATTTTCTAGTTCCTTAGATCCTGAACTTAATTTATCTACACCGGAGGATAGGCTAGGTATTTTTAAGGCTAGAGTTCCTATACCATTAGCCAGAGCTTTACTTCCATCATAAAGATCACCTACTCCATTTTCTAGCTGGGGCATTTTATCCTTTAATTTATTATTTCCATCTGCAATGTCCTTGCTTCCATCTCTAGCTTTATTCATTCCATCCTTTAGTTCTTCCATATTATCAAAGACTACTTTTGTATAGTTTTCTGTTATGTTTTTAGTTACTTGCTCCTTTAGCTCCAGCATAACTCTCCCATTGATCTGTGAAGCTAAAAAGTTTTTCTTTTCGTTTGAACTGTATAAAATTTGTGCTTTTACAGGCTTTCTTTCTTTAGCGCTTATTGCATTAGAAGAAAAATCTTTAGGTACTACAAACATTGCATAATACCCCTCTTTATCTTTTAGCCCCTTTTCCCCTTCATCTAAAGTTACAAATTGCCAGCCAATAGTATCATCTTCTTTTAATCTATCCACCAATTCATTACCATAATTCACTATTTTGCCATTGTCTTCATAACCTTCATCCTCATTAACTACCGCTACAGGTAGAGAGCTTAGCCTACTATAAGGATCCCAAAAGGCTGCTAGATATAATAAACTATAAAGTAAAGGTACGACTATTATGGCTACTACAGAAACTCTTATAAATGGATTTTTAAACATGGCCTTAACATCTTCTTGTGCTACATTTAACCACTTCATTGATCCACCCCATTTCACTTTATACTGACTGGTCAGTTTATTTATACTCCTTTTCCTGTTTTCTGTCAATATTATTAAATATAGTAAAAAAAGAAGTTTAAGACTTATTTGTCCTAAACTTCCTCTTCTTTCTCTCGTTTCCTCATTATATCTCTGTTCTTCTAAACCAAGGTTCTCTATGCTTGAATTCCTTTAAAAATATAGTCCATTAGATTATCTATAGCCCTATCTATATCCATATCATCAGAATGAATTAGCTCATACACCGCAGCAGAACATAAAGTTCCAAAGAAGGTGTATGACATAAAGTTACTATCACCTTTTTTAATAACCCCATGATTCATAGCTTCTATTAAAAAACTTTCTATGGTTTTTAGATAATCTTCTATGGATTTTCTTAATTCTAATTGCCTTAATTCTTGGCCCCAAATCTGACTCATTATAACTTTAAAAAAGTCTTTATTTTCATAGACTAATTTTAATTGAAATTTACACATGGTCCTTATCTTAGAAAGGACATCTTCCTCAGCGCTAACTGCTGACACTACCTCTTCTTTCATCACATCAAAACCTGTAGAAATTATGTAGTTAAATATCTCTTCTTTGCTTTTAAAGTGATAGTACAGAGTTCCTTTAGCTACTCCTGCATTTAAAGCAATGTCATCCATTGTTGCGCCGCTATATCCGGCTTTGGAGAAAACTTGAATTGCTGATTCAAAAATAATTCTTTTGGTTTTGTTCATTATAAATCACTCCAAATTTATTTAAAATTATATTGAATCTTACCAAATTACCCTAAAATTTAAATATAAAAATAAAAATAATACTGTTATAATTTTAGTATAACCTATATAATATTAAAAGCCTACAAATTTTATGAGAATTTTTATAATAAATTTTAAAAGGAGAATCTAAACATGATAAAAGTTTACGATAGAAACACTAAAAGCTACTCTATTGAGCAAGTTGCCGGCGAAAAATATCTAAATTGGTGCTATTCTTCCCCTGTTGGCATGAAGTTCTTAGAGCTTTTAATAAAGAAAAAGTTTTTTTCTAAAGTATATGGAAGGTTTTGCGATAGTTCTCTAAGCACTAAAAAAGTATCTTCTTTTATAAAGGATTTTAATATAGATATGTCACTATGCCAAAAAAAAGAAGAAGAATTTTCTTCCTTTAATGATTTTTTTATACGAAAACTTAATGCCCAGGCTAGACCTATAGATAATAATAAAGAAATTCTTATTTCTCCTGGAGATGGAAGGCTAACAGCTTTTTCTAATATAGATATGAAGCAATTAGTTCAAGTAAAAAATTTAACCTATTCTCTAGAGGAGCTTATAGGAGACTCTGCTTTAGCAAAAAAATATGAGGGTGGAACTTGCCTAATTTTAAGACTTTGTCCTACAGATTACCATAGATTTCATTTCATAGACAATGGGGTCTGTTCTGAAACAAAGGATATTGATGGAAGCTATTATTCCGTAAACCCAATAGCTCTAGAAAAGGTACCTAAGCTTTTTTGCCAAAATAAGCGACAATGGAGTATCTTAAAATCTGAAAACTTTGGAGATGTAATTTATGTGGAAGTTGGAGCTACTTGCGTAGGCACCATTGTTCAAACCTATTGTCCAAATTCTCAGGTATCTAAAGGAGATGAAAAAGGATATTTTAAGTTTGGGGGCTCCACTACAATACTATTCTTTAAAAATAATACTGTTTCCATTGATGAAGATATTTTAGAGCAAAGTTCATTGGGTTTTGAAACCCAGGTTTTAATGGGAGAAACTATTGGTAAAATATTTCACTAATTTTTTTGTATTTTAACATTGAATTTACTGCTCATAGTATTATAATATATTATGTAATTTGCAAAAGTAGATCCACCATGTAAACAAGCTCCCTTATAATTTTAAGGGGGCTTGTTTTATATTTATTTTGTCTCATGCCTACATCTTTAAATTTTACCTATTCTTAGTGTGAAACTTACATCTAATTTTTATCTTCTATCAACACTTTATTAAAAAATATCATCATATATAAATATAATGTGAATATATTAAATATTGTAAAAGACCTAAATTAACTTTATATTTTGATAAATTTGAATTAAGTTGTATAATTAATGTTAAAAAGGGGGTACTTACATATGAAATACTTAATACTTACTGGAGCTTCAAGAGGAGTTGGCGAAGGCATTATAAGAAGTCTTAAAAATGAAAACATAGAAATCTTTGCTATAGCTCGTAACAGCTCCACTCTTAGCGAAGATCTTTTTAACAATTTAAGCTTCTTTTCCTTTGATTTAAACAATATTGATAAGATTGATTCTCTTATGAATAATATTTTTTCCAAGATTATCCTTAAAGAAGGCGATGAAATCTATCTAATTAACAATGCAGGAATAATCGCACCAAGTGTTCCTACCACAAAGCTAGTTCCTGAGGAGCTTACTCATCATTTTAATGTGAATACCTTAGCTCCCATGTTGATATGCTCTAACTTTATACATCATACTGAAAACTTTAATGGTGTAAAGAGAATATTAAATATCTCTTCCGGTGCCGCTGTAAGCCCTATTTATGGTTGGGGCCCATACAGTGCTAGTAAAAGTGCACTAGATGCCTTCTCAAAAGTAGTAAAGGTAGAAGAGGATTTAAAGGACAATGGTGTAGAAATAATGGTTTTATATCCTGGCGTTGTAGATACTGATTTACAGAAGGATATAAGATCCTTAAACAAAGAGAATTTCGCTATGGTTGATACCTTTAAAGGCTACAAAGAAAATGGTGTTCTCTTAACTAAAGAAAAGGTAGGACAAATTGTGTCCTCAATAATTCAAGGTGATGGCTTCAAAAATGGTGAAGTGGTTAAAATAAGCGAATATATTAATAAATAATATCAAATAAAACAGGGCTATACATCAGCAATTTATTAGCTGCTAATGTATAGCCCTTTTAGTATTGATTTAATTCAATAAAATTAACTTGTTTTCTAAAATGTATAACTATATATCCTTACATTGAATACCAATCTATATAATGGTATAATATACATTATATTACTTTTAGGAAGAGGTAGAGCTATTATGGAAAGATTTAAAATGTCAGACTATTTTTCAAAAGGTTATATATTTTTTATAATATTACTATTTGTATTGCCTAACCTTAGGTTTTTTCAATATTTACATCCTATAGTAGATGAACTGAAGAAGGACTACTCTGATTATTTTGAGTTTAAACAATCCCATTCATTATCAGAGGTCTACACTAATTATAATAAGATATCCAATATTGAAATGATAGCATTAAATACATTAAGCGAGACTTCAATTAAATCCTCGGTATACAAAGATTATGAGAGATTTGTTGATGATTATTTTAAAATTACCAATAAAAAATATGAGGATAATTATTATTATGATGTAAAATCACAGATAGATACTTATATAAATAAATATAAATTCAAGCAATATTTGCTTTTGTTAAGAAATATATTCATATACCTATTAATAATTATATTAGGTACCTTCCTATTTGATTTTTCATTTAAACTTATAACCAAGAAAAAATAGATTTTTAACAAAACATCCACAGAACTATGTAAGTCAATTCTGTGGATGTTTTCATTTTAGTAGAATTGTTCAACCTTTGTCTCAAAATACCTTGGTAAGTCATAGCTTGAAAAGATTCCTTTGTCTGTTACGATACCGCTTATTAAATGTGGTGGCGTAATATCAAAGGATGGGTATATTCCCTTCACTGTATCTAAAGTGTTTTTTACTCCTCCAAAGCATAAAACTTCCTTTGGATCTCTTTCTTCTATAACTATATCTGCCCCACTTTTCTTTCCTATATCAGGTATCCCCGTTACAAAATAAGGTATACCAAAGTGTTTAGCCAATATTGCCATTTGTAGAGTTCCTATTTTGTTTGCAATGTGTCCATCTCTAGCTATTGTATCTGCTGCTGAGGTAAACAAATCTACATTTTTGTTCTGCATTGTGTAAGCTACCATATTGTCTGTTATTACTGTTGTATCAAAGCCCATTTGGCTACAGCAACTAGCAGTTAACCTAGCTCCTTGCAGATAAGGTCTGGTTTCTGCACAATAAATTTTCACATCGTTGTTTCTTTTTTTAGCTGCTCTAAGCATCATTCCTATGATAGTCTCCCCAAAACATTGAGTCATAACTGTTCCATTTTTAGGGAACATATCTGCAAGATATTCTCCAACCTTCTCCATTGTAGAATAACGCCTGTTTAATGAGTCTACAGTGGTGTTAAAAATAGCTTCTGATGCACTTTTGCCTTGTGACAAAGCTTTTTTAGCTGCATCTAAACAGTTGCTAGTTATAAGTCCCATACGGTTTGCAGTGGTTGGTCTAGCATGAGATATATCATAGGAAGCCTTCTCAAGAAACTTTATCTGTTCTGCTTCTGTCTTATCCTTCACTTCGTAGGCTGCTAAAGCCATTCCCATACCTGCTGCTGTATATGGACCAGCACTTTGAGTCACCATGTCTCTAATAGCATAAGCCACTTCCATGTATGTAGTACATGTTACAAAGTGAACTTCTCTTGGGTAAATTCTCCTGTCAAGAATTCTTACTTTTCCGTCTTCATACCAAGCAACATTTTCATACTGTAATAAAAAAGCCAATCCTTCATCCATTCTTTTCATATATATCACCTTTTCCCATTTTTATCATAGCGCTCTTATATATGTGATTCCTATGCTAATATTAATTTAAACTCCTCAGTTAAATCTCTTCCTTTTGTAAACTTATACCTATCAGTTATTAAGCTAATACCCATTTTTATTAAAGCTCTTTCTAGTGGAACTCTTTGAGTTAAGTCCTCAACGCTAGTTACTTCAATAACCTTAGCATCTCCTACCACTCTTCTTATGATTTCAGTTCCTGCATAACCCATGGAGTCAGCCAATACTTCTTTAAGATAATGCTCTTTAAAATATTCATTATATAAGTTAAATGTAACCACTGAGTCATACTTTTGTGAAAGCTTACTTATAAGTAAGTCTATAGTTTTTCTTATAGTTTCTTCTATCCAATTTAAAAAATCTGCATTCTTATTATCAGTATAGAATTTATTAGCCCAAGAAAATACCAAATTTCCTATAACATTACCTATATCATATCCCATAGGGCCATAGAATGCGAATTCTGGGTCTATTACCTTAATACCTTTTTCATTTGCAAAGATTGAGCCTGAATGAAGATCTCCATGGACAAGGGCTTGTGCATAATTCATAAAATTATTTCTTAACATTCCCACTTCAGCCTTTAACTTTTCATTTTTATATAAGTGTTCTTCAACAAATTCCTTATTTTCTTCTATAATTATGTTTCTGTTTTTGTAGTTATAATAAGGTTCTGTGAAAACTAGATCTTCACTAATATCACAAAGTTCTTTATTTGTAAATTCTATAACTCTGTCCTTTTTTTCTCCTCTATCCACTACTAGGTCTGTTGTTGGAAGAAGAGTATCGGCTAAGAAAGTAGATAAATTTTCTGCTAAATGGTTAAATGTGTTTCCATCCATAAGTTCTTTTCTTAAGTTTTTATATTCTGATATATCCTCCATAGATATAGCACACATAGTTTCATCATAATGATGAACTTTAGGTATATAGCATGGCGCTAACTGTCCCTGTATTTTTAAAATTTCTGCTTCAATTCTGCTATGTCTAACATCTAGAGGTCTTCCAGAAGACCTTAAAAGCGTGTCTGCCTGCTTTATAATTAGAGATTTTCCTGTTTCAGGATTCCAGATTTTAAATACGTAGTTGATGTTTCCATCTCCAATCTCTTTAGCTTCTAGTTTTTCATCAGGAGCGAAATATTTTACTACGTCTTTAGAATAAATTTTTGCTTCTTCTACATCCATTAAAAAGTGCTTACAATATTTATCCATTTCATTCTCCTCCTAGTAATTTATCTATTTTATCTAATATCTCCTTGTACTGAATCCTTTTTCTTGAACTTAGGCCATCCAATAAGTATGAATATAGTACCAAATACAAGCATAAGTATGCAATACCATACATATGGCATTATTGCCATAGGAGAGATTTGTGCAATACCTCCTGCTACCAATAATTGTCCTGCATATGGGAGCAATCCATTAAAGGCTGCTGAGAACAAGTCAAGGATACTTGCAACTCTTTCTCTAGCAATTCCGAATTTATCAGCTATCTCTCTAGCAATAGGACCTGTGGCAATTATTGAAATTGTATTATTTGTAGTAGCTATATCTAGCAAGCTTACTAAAGCAGCTATACTTAGCTCTCCACCCCTTGCTGTCTTTGTCTTCTTAGTTAATTTTTCAAGAAGCCAATCTATTCCACCTAAATAGTTCATCAAGGCCACCATACCGCCTACTAATATGGCTATTAATGCCATATCTTCCATCCAAGTCATACCTGTATGTATAATACCTAAAGATGATATCAATGTAAAGTCTCCATGAATAATTCCTATTACAATACCTGAAGCAACACCAAGAGTCATAACTGTTATAACGTTTAATCCAACTAGTGAAAGTACTATAACTACAATATAAGGAATAAGATTTACAAAGTCAAAATTATATACCCCTTGAGTTATAGGAGTTGGCGATGTTTGCATAGATAATAATATACAATTTATGATTACTGCTGGCAATACCATAAGTATATTAGCCTTAAACTTTGCTTTCATAGGTACATCCTGTGTACGAGTAGCTGCTATTGTAGTATCTGAAATAAATGATAGATTGTCTCCAAACATTGCTCCACCTACAACAACTCCACTAACTAAAGCTATGTTAAATCCAGTTTTACTCGCAATATCTACAGCTATTGGCATTAACGCTGCCACTGTTCCCATGGAGGTTCCCATGGAGAAACTTAGTATACAACCTATTAGAAATAGTCCTGGTAATATCAATTTAGAAGGTAATATTGAAAGTCCTAGATTTGTAACAGCTTCCACCGCATGCATTTCATTAGCTACACCGTAAAAAGCTCCTGCTAACAAGAAAATTATTACCATTAAGATTAATGTTTCTTCTCCACCACCCTTACAGTACATGGATACTCTTTCATCAAAAGTAGTTGGTTTCTTTTCCCCTGGTTTTTTTAATGCTAATCCTATACCAGATGCTATCATGATTCCTACCATAAGAGGCATACTATCAAAGCTACCTGTGGAAATTCCTGTGCTCATATAAAGCACTAAAAAAACTATCAGCGGTAGAAGGCCTAAAAAATTCCCTTTTTTGTTTGAATTTTGTTCCATTTGTTAATCTCCCCTTTATAAATAAACTTATTGATTTACGTCAGTAACTTGAAGTCAAATTTTCGTTAAAATTTCTTACACTAAATAATTTAAACGTTGTCATTACTAATACATTTATTCTTGATAAAGGTTGCTTTCGTGTTTGGTTTTATTTTTTTGTATAATATCCTCCTGGCATAATCCAGTAACTGCTTTTAATTTGCTATAATTCCAAATAGTTACTAGATAAGTTCAACTAAGATTCACATGGAATTTAAATACCATCTGAAACTAGGTTGAACTTCATGGAAAATTGTTGGCCAACAAAATCATTTATTCGTTTAACAATTAATTATTAAAATTTATTCAAGTATAACAGGAGTCCCTGATGTTTTAGCATAATAATATATTTTGGCTGCATCCTCTACATATTCACTTGCTATATATGCCTCATCCATACTTTTGCCACAGCTTATAGTACCGTGATTTGCTAAAAGACATGAATTTCTGTCTTCCAAATAAGGAAGTATAGCTTCTCCTAATTCTGCTGAGCCTGCTGGTTTAAAAGGCGCTACCTTGATATCTCCACCCAAAAACGGTTTCATCTCTATTAAAATAAGAGGGATATCTTGTCTAGTTACAGCAAAACTAGTTGCAAAGGGTGAATGTGTGTGGACAATTGCATTGATATTAGGATATTTTTTATATATAGCCAAATGCATTTTCCATTCTGATGATGGTTTTTGCTTTGGATTTTTAGGAACTCCATTTCCATCGACTTCCACTATATCTTCTTCAACCATTGTGTCATAAGGAAGACTACTTGGGGTTATAAAAAAGCTATTATCATTGCTATTTATCTTTCTCATACTTATGTTTCCACTGGTTCCTGCCACTAATTTTTGGTTATAAAGCTTCTTTCCCGCATTGAGTACATTTTTGGTTTCTTCCATTTTTCTTCCTCCTTTCTCTATGTCATACCAACAATATACAACATATTCATTCAAAAGTAAACATGTTTTTGTGACTTTTTGATATATTTTTTTTAGTTTTGTTGTTTATTTAGTGGCAATCCCGTCTTTTATATTGTTTTTATTTGACTTATGTTATATAATGTGTGTATTCGTTTAACAATTAATTTTATTTATTAAGGAGACCCTGGTAATGTTAAAAATTGATAGACAAAGTAAGATTCAAGAGCAGCTTAATTCTAATGGTAGTGTTTTAATATCTGAATTAAGTCAACAATTGAGTTGTAGTGAAGAAACTATAAGGCGTGATTTGAAAGAAATGGAACAAAATCACAAATTAATCCGTATACATGGTGGTGCATACCTACCTGAAAAGTGTACAAAAGGTGTGCCTTTACAACTTAGACAAATCTATTTTGTAAAAGAAAAGACATTGATGTCAAAACATATCATTAATTCTTATATAGAAGAAAATGATTTTTTATTGCTAGATTCTAGCAGTACATGCTTAACACTAGCTCAAGAATTAATATTAGCAAATATTAATGTTACTATTGTAACTAATTCATTAAAAATCTGTAGTCTATGTAATGAAGCTTCTTCAAACATTAAAGTAATATGTCTAGGAGGTACCTTAGTTACAAGAAATAGTTCCTTTGTTGGATATAGAACTACTGAAGCATTACAGTCCTTTGTAGCTGATAAAAGTTTTATAAGTTGTCCTTCCGTAGATATAAATTATGGCCTTGTAGACAACAATGTCAATGAAGGTATGGTTAGATCTTGTATGTTAAAGCAATCTCGAAAGAACTTTTTAATGGTTGACCACACAAAATTTTCAGAAACAACAAATTCTATATTTGCTGATTTAAGCAGTATAGATGTGATAGTTACAGATAAAAAGTTAAGTTCAGATTGGGAAGATAAGTGTTCCTCATTGAATATTAAACTAGATTATATTTAATATAATGTCTGCCTTCACATAGATTACCACAATTATAGGAGGCTTATTATGATAAATTTTCAATACAATAACCCTGCAAAAGTTATTTTCGGTGATGGTGCAGAAAAAGAAATAGAAACTCTTTTAAAAGAATACAACGTTAAGTCTTTGCTTTTAGTCTATAGTGGAGACTTTATTAAGGATCTTGGCATTTGGAATACTGTACACAGTGCTTGCCACAAATTGAATATATCTTTTTATGAGGAAGGAAATGTAGTTCCTAATCCTAAGATAGAGCTAGTTAGAAACTTAGTTTCTTTAGGAAAGTCAAATTCAGTAGATTTTGTATTAGCCGTAGGTGGCGGAAGTTCAATAGACACTGCTAAAGCTGTATCTATTGGAATTCCTTATGATGGGGACGTATGGGACTTTTTTGAAGGTAAAAGCAATATAGAAACTGCTATTCCTATAGGGGTTATTACAACCTTACCTGCCAGCGGATCTGAAACTTCAAACTGTTCAATCATATCCAATGGAATTTTAAAGGTTGGGGTTGAAAGTGATTTAATAATTCCTAAATTTGCAATAATGAATCCTCGATTCACAATGGGACTTCCACCTTATCAAACATCTTGTGGACTAGCAGACATCCTTTCTCACTTATTAGAACGTTACTTTACAGATGTAGATAACGTTGATACTACTGATTATTTACTTGAAGGTGCAATTAAAGCATTGATGTTAAATGCTGGTCGCCTTATGGAGAATCCAAAGGACTATAATGCTCGTGCTGAAGTTCAATGGTTAGCATCTATAGCCCATAATAATCTTTTAGACACTGGAAGAATAAGTGATTGGGGCTCTCATAGAATAGAACACGAATTAAGTGCCCAATATGGTCTTACTCATGGTGAAGGAATGGCAGTAGTTCTAGTTGCTTGGACTCGCTATATGGCATTAAACAAGCCAAAGAAGTTAGCTCAATTAGCTAATAGATTGTATGGCATCGATTATCACGACTACACAGAAAAACAAATGGCCTTGCTACTTTCTCAAAGATTAAAGGAGTTTTTCTCTTCTCTTAATTTAAGAACAACCCTTGGAGAATTGAACATTACTGAGGAACATTTTGAGGCTATGGCTCTTAGAGCTACAAACAATAATACCTCTACTGTTGGTCATTATATTCCTCTAGATAAGGATAAATTTATAGAGATCTTACATTTAGCTAAATAAATATGTTTTTCTCTTATATCTATTTGAGACTAAATTTAACTTCATACTGATTTAAAATTCCAAAATATAAAGGCGTTAACTTTTTCACCAGTTAACACCTTTTATTTATTAGTAATACTTAATATAATTTATCATGGAATACTTAAAGAACCCCTAAAATAAAATAAGCCAAACTAAAATAGTTCAGCTTTAAATGTGGCAGGGCGTGTAGGAATCGAACCCACAATGTGCGGTCCGTAGCCGCATGTTATATCCGTTTAACTAACACCCCATATTCATTAACATAATAATATTATCACAAATCAATTGTCAGTGCAATAGATTCAATGTTTTAAAAAGGACCTATAGCAGATATTATTTTAAAGGAGAGAGTTTATATCCACCATAGGTCTATTTTATGCTATTTTTTTAGTTTTTAGATGATTTAAAAGTAATCTTTATACATATTATTCTATGTTTTAATTATATTATTCTATATTTTTTTACTAAATCCTTCTTAATTCTTCAAAAATTCTAATTTTCATTCGACAAATATTCCTTATTTTAACTTAAGTCTATTTTTACCATAGAGCCCTTACCATCTCTTGGATTTCCTTCTATAATTAATTTTATAGGCACCCTAGTTTTTAGCTCCTCTACATGACTTATAATCCCTACGGATAGTCTCTTAGAATGTAGCTTTTCTAAAGAATCCATCACCGTATCTAAAAGTTCACTGTCTAAAGTTCCAAAGCCTTCGTCTAAGAAGAAAAACTCTAAAGGTGCACTTCCTTTAAGCTGAATTTGTGAAGATAAAGCTAGCGCTAAGGATAGAGATGTTAAAAAAGTTTCTCCTCCCGATAGGGTGCTAGTGGCTCTTCTACTTCCTCCATTAAAGTCATCCCTCATTATAAAAGTTCCTACATCATCAATCTCTAGAGCATATCTCCCGTTAGTTATATCCTTTAATCTCCTAGATGCCTCTAAGCATATATACTTTAAATGTCTTTGAGCCACAAATTCCACAAATTTATTTCCTTCAATTAATTTTGCTAAGTCTTCTAGGTTACTATTTAAATGTGCTAAGTCCTTTAGTTTTGCCTTTATTTCTTTGAGAGCTTCTAAATCCTTTTTCATTGAATTTACCTCTCCCTCATGGATTCCTATGTCCTTAGCTAAAGCTTCTAATTGTTCCTTCAATTCTTGCCTTTGGTTCAAAAGTTCCTTCCACTTTTCTTCATCTAACCTAGTTCCCTGTAATTTTTCTTTTAAAGCAGTTATGCTTATAGTTAATTCCTTTGCCTTATCATCAAAAGCTCCTATTTTTGTCTCCATCATGTCTAGCTGTTCCTTAGGCAACCATAAACTTTCCGCCAACCCACTGTTTTGGAAATTATTTTCACTCAAAGTTTTTTCCAGATCCTTTTGTTGCTTTGCCCTTACCTCTATTAATGTAGCATTTCTCTCAGATAATGACACCACCTTATCCTTAAATTTGCTACAGGATTCCTTTTCTTCTTCTAAATTTTTTCTAGATTTCTCTTCTCTTTCAATAAGATTTTCCTTCTTCAAAGTAATTTCCTCAAAATACTGCTGCAATTCCCTGCCTTCAGTTAATTTTTCTATTTCTTCTTTTATACTTTTTATTTGTTTAGATAGCTGAACTCCTGTTTCTTCTGTTTTAGATTTTTCTTTTTCCTTTTCCTTAAGGGTTTCTTCTAACTTTTCCTTATTAGCTTTAATATTTTTTAATGCTTCTTCTTTTTCCTTCAAAGACTTGAGAAGGTTTTGTAGATTCACATCCTTATTTTTTATGCTATCTTCTTCTTTGGGGAAGTCGTATATTAATAGTTCTTTACTAATATTATCTAGTTGTTCATGCAACTTTACTAAGGCATCCTCCACCAGTTTAGCCTTATTGCATATATCTTTTTGTCTAGTTTTATCTATGTTTATAATCTGATTATTAGAAGAAATCTCTTTATCTATTAAATTCTTATGATTCTTAATCTCTTCCATATCAGCTTCTAAAGTCTGTCGTTGTGTTTCTAATGATATCTTCTCTGTTTTAAAAATTTCTATATCCTTTGATAACAATTTAAATTGTTTTTCTAGGTCTTCTAAAGCTCCTATATGGCTGATGGTGGCATTTATATCTTTTATTTCATTGTCTAAAAAGTCTATATTACTTAATAGTCCCTGTCTTTTAAGTTCCTTAGCTCTTAAATTATCTTCTAGACCACTAAGGTGAAGTTCCCTTTCTTTAAGTGAACTTTCCAAAGCTGATACGTCTTCAATGTGTTCCTTTGTCAAAAGTATATGATGACTTGAGCCACATACTGGACAAGGTTCCCCTTCTCTTAAGGTGGATCTTAGCATAGCTGCCATATTCTTATTTCTTAGCTCATCTATATTTATCTTAAGTGACTCTATATGTGTTTTGTATGTTTCAATTTCCTTTGTGTTCTGAAGTATTTCATTATCTAAAGCCTGTCTATGACCTTTTAATGTGTTTAAGGATTTATTATCCTCCTGTATTTTTCTACTCTTTTCTTTAACTAGTTCAATATTAGTATTTAATAAATTTATATCATTCAAATGTTTTACCAAAACTTCTTCTTTATATTGAATTTCATTATTTTTTATTTCTAATAACCTCTCATTTAACTGATAAAGTTTCATTTCATCTTCTTCATATTTACAGCTAAGTTCTTGGCTTTTTAATATTCTCTTATCTAAATCTTCCTCCAGTTCTATCTTCTCTTTTAAAAGCTCTTCTTTTTCCTTTTTTAATCTAGTCTTATCCTTTTGCATTGATGCTCCTTGGTAAACTTTAGCTCTATACTCTGGATTTACGCTGTTTTCTTCTATTAATTTATCCATATGTTCCTTTGATTTTTCTTCTTCAATTATGGTGTCCTTTAATACTTTTAGTTTTTCTCCTTGTTCCTTTAAACAATTTCTTAAAATTGAGAAATTATCTCTAAGGATACCTATATCTTTTTCCAAATTATTCTTGTTTACTAGTAGCTCTTTAGCTCTTTTAAGCTGTCCTTCTTTCTCTATTATATTAGGTAGTTCTATCTCTTTCTTATTATAAAGTTCCTTATATTCTTTTTCCTTGATCTCTAAGTCATCTTGAAGCTTTTTTAATTCTGATTTATTCTTAGAAAGTTCATTACCTATAAAAGTCACTTCTTTTTCCGTGGCCTTTAGGATATCTATGAAAGATTTAACATTGAAACTCTTTTTACCCCATTGATACTTAGTTCTAAGGTCTTCTATTTTATCTTTATCCTTTAAAATTTCATCATATTCCTTCTCACATTGTACAAGTTCCTTTTGTATATCCCACATAGCTTTCTCATTGTCATATTCTTTGTCTAAAGTTTCTTTATATACTTTCAGCTTTTCTTCCTTTTTTATCATATCTTTTAAGGCAAGATTCAGCTCTTTATACCGTTCCTCTTTTATACCTCGTTCTTCATAAGAAGCATTTCTTCCTTGAAGTTCAGTAAGCATATCCAAATTCTTTCTTTTGGCTTTTTTTACCTTCACCCCTAGGGCGCGTCCATATTTTTCCAGTCCGAATATTCTCTCCAGCATATCCCTTCGATTGCTTCCTGACAGCTTTAGAAAATCATTAAATTTTCCTTGGGGTAAAACTACGGATCTAGTAAAATCTTGAGAAGTTAAGCCTATGATTTCAATAACCTTATCTTTAACCTCCCTAGCTCCTTCAGATACTACATTTTCAATTCCATTGTCTATTTCTGACAGTCTGCAGGTTTTTAATTTGTAAAGCCCTTTGGAATCTTTATTTATAGCTCTATATACACAATAATTCTTTCTCTCTGTGCCTACCCCTATTTCAAATTCATAATATACCGTAAGGCCTTTACAATTTGTATTTATAAATTCTCTAGAATCCCTTGGTATTTCTCCATATAATGCTAAAGTTATAGCATCTAATATAGTAGATTTTCCACTGCCCGTTGCCCCAAAGATGCCAAATAATCCCTTAGAAGTAAGGGTTTCAAAATCTATATCCTGCTTATCTATAAAACTATTAAGACCTTCAATTATAAGCTTCTTAGGTTTCATCCAACTCTCCCTCCTCATCTTCTTCAACTATAGACAAAAATAGACTCTCTAATTCTTCTGATATATCTACTCCTCGTTGAGCTTTGTAATACTCCCTAAAAAGCTCTCCCATAGATTTTTCCTCTAATACCTCTACCTCATTTAACTCTTCATCTTGACCTTTTATTATAGGCCTTATTTCCACAATATCTTTTTTATAGCTGTTTAACTCTTTAATATGTTCTTGAGATATGAATTCCTCTGTTTCTATTTCTATATAAACCCAACAATTTCTTTCACTGTTTTCCTTGCATTTTTCTAATGCAGCTTCTATAGAAGAACACTTCCATACTTCTATAGGCTTATAATTTTTTAAGTATATGGATTTAATCTGTGGTTCCATTTTGGGTTTTAGTTCAACCTCATATATGGATTTTGAATATCCAATTTCACTTTTACTATATTGAATTGGAGACCCTGAATAATAAACTTTTGTCTTAGCTCCTCCTATCCTTTGTGGTCTGTGTAAATGGCCCAAAGCTATGTATTGAGCTTTTTCTGGAAGAGCTGTAGGAAATACTGCAAGAGTTCCCCCTAGTTCTATTGATCTTTCCGAATCACTTTTCTCTCCTCCATTGACATATAAGTGACTTATCATAAGATTTATAGTATCTTCTCTATATTTCAGGCTAAGTTCTCTTAATATATCTTCAATTTTCTCTGAATAACTTTCTCTTCTTTTGTCATCATCATGAGTTGTATCAAAGACTTCATTTAGCCTTTTTTCGCTGGGATAAGGAAGGGTTACAATCACTGCCCTCTCTCCTTTTAACTCTATCTCAATAAATCCCTCTCCCGAGTCCACAACCTGACATATTCCATAGGGTCCCTTAGGTACTTGATCTTTAGGAGTTCCTATAATCATAACCCCTTGCTCTTCTGCTAGCGGTGCAGCAGCTATTAAACGCTCTGGGTTATCGTGGTTTCCTGCTATTACAAGTATTGGCCTATTACCTCCTTGGGACAATATTTTTATATATTTATAAAAAAGCTTTTCTGCTTTTGCCTGTGGATTTCCGTTATCATATATGTCCCCAGCTATGATTATCATATCTACGGCTTCATTATCTGCTATATCACAAAGTTCTCTTAGAAACTCCTCTTGTTCCTCTAATCTTGAGTTTTTAGCTAAATCTAAAGTCTTTCCCAAATGCCAATCAGATGTGTGTATAATTCTCATAAACTATTCACAACCTTCCTTATTTTTTTATGCCCATTGTGGATAACTTTTATCTTGATATTGTGTTAATTCTCTAGTTCATTTTAAATTCCTCTATTTCTATATGTTTTTAAAGCTATGGTAACTAATTGAATTAATGTCTTTCTAAATCGTAGTAAATAGCTTATAATATAGATATCATTTTAAATTTTAAAAGTTCTAATTTATGATTTTAGTAATAGAATAATGTTACTATTATATCATAGGAAAATATTCTCGGCTTCATATGAATTATTATTTATTTTATCTAGGTTTCCTGAAGCTAAGACCACTTAGAATTAAGGAGAGTGAAAGCATGAATACCGTACTAATAACAGACTCTAGCTGTGACTTATCATTGGATTACATAAAGTCCACTAATATTGATGTCATGGGTATAGTTTTGAACTTCAAAGGACAAGACTCAATAGATGATTTTGGTGCTACTGTAGATTATAAAACCTTCTATGATGACTTAAGAAATGGTGGCATGGCATCAACTGCTCAGATTAATACTTATAGATTTTATGAGACTTTCAAGAAATATGTGAAAGAAGGAAAATCCATAATATATTTCGCATTCTCTTCAGGTTTAAGCGGAACATATAATAGTTCCCTTTTAGCTAAAGAACAAATATTAGAAGAATTTCCTGATGCGGATATATCTATAGTTGATTCCTTATGTGCTTCTATGGGTGTTGGTCTTATGGTCTACTATGCTAATGAACTATTAACTAACGGTGCATCTAAGGATGAAGTACTTAAGTTTTTAGAGGATAATAAGCTAAGAACAAATCATTACTTCACAGTAAATGATTTAAATCACCTAAAGCGTGGAGGAAGGGTATCAGCAACTGCTGCTACTATTGGAACTATCCTAGACATAAAACCTGTGCTTCACGTGGATAAAGAAGGTCATCTAATCCCTATTGCTAAAACTAAAGGCAGAAAAAAATCTATAAAATATCTTTTTGATGCCTTTAAAGAAAGAGTTGAAAATCCTGAAGATCAAGTGATTTTTATAAGTCATGGAGATTGCCAGCAGGATGCTGAGTTCCTAGCAGATATGATAAGAAAAGAATACAAAGTTAAAGACATAATGATAAATTATATAGGACCTGTTATAGGTGCTCATTCCGGACCTGATACACTTGCACTATTCTTTTTAGGAAAGAGTAGATCTGAAGATTAAGTGTAAAATACATAACAGCATAACCCCAAAAGGTTATGCTGTTATTTTTTACATTATATTTTTTTCTTCATATAATTTTATTATGTTTAATATAACCTGTACTGCCTTTTCCATTGAGTTTATAGATATAAACTCAAATCTTCCATGGAAATTTTCTCCCCCAGTAAACATGTTTGGAGTCGGAAGGCCCATAAATGAAAGTCTAGCTCCATCTGTACCTCCTCTTATTGGCACTACCTGTGGCTCAATATCAGCATTTTTCATAGCTTCGAAGGCTATATCAACGATAAATTTTACAGGCTCTACTTTTTCCTTCATGTTGTAGTACTGATCCTTCAATTCTATAACACAAGTTTCTTCACCATATTTTTTATTAATGGCATCTACACACTTAATCATAGTAGCTTTTCTATTTTCGAAGGAATCCTTAAAGAAATCTCTTATTATATACTTTAGAGTAGTCTCTTCTACTCCTCCATTTACTGAAGATAGTAGATAGAATCCTTCATATTCTTCAGTATTTTCTGGGGTCTCTTCCTTTGGAAGCATTGCTATAAACTCATTA
The DNA here is from genome assembly GCA_002423705.1 of Clostridium sp. UBA5530. Taxonomy (GTDB): domain Bacteria; phylum Bacillota; class Clostridia; order Clostridiales; family Clostridiaceae; genus Clostridium_X. Next base: position 21,897 of record DINW01000063.1, on the reverse strand, counting down.
GCAATAAGAGCAGAGTTTACCATCTTATTTTTAGCTGAACCTGGGTGAACCATTCTTCCCTTGAAATGAACCTTAGCCCCTGCAGCATTAAAGTTTTCATACTCAAGTTCTCCTAGTTTTCCTCCATCTACAGTATATGCATACTTAGCACCAAATTTTCCTACATTGAAATGGTCTGCACCTTCACCTATTTCTTCGTCTGGAGTAAAAGCTATTTTTATTTCCCCATGCTCTACCTCTGGATGGTTTATAAGATATTCCACAGCTGTTATTATCTCCGCTATTCCAGCTTTATCATCGGCCCCTAATAATGTTGTTCCATCAGTTGTTATAAGTTTTTGCCCTACATAATCCCTTAACTCTGGAAATTCTTTAGGACTTAAAACTATATTTTCCTCTTTGTTTAAAATGATATTACCACCATCGTAGTTTTCTACTATTTGAGGCTTTATATCCTTTCCTGAGAAGTCTGGAGATGTATCCATATGTGCTATAAAACCTATAGGACATATATCTTTCTTACTGTTATATGGCAATGTTGCCATAACATATCCATTTTCGTCTACCCCTACATTGTGTAATCCTAATTCCTTTAACTCTTTTGCTAAAGCATCTGCTAATACTAATTGTCCATTTGAGCTTGGAGTCACCCCCGAATTTTCATCGGATTTAGTATCAAATTTTACATAGCCTAAAAATCTTTCAACTACGTTCATATATATAACCTCCCTTTTTAAATTAAGATTTTCTTATGTTTAGCTCATGTTACTGCGTCCTTTTTAGGCTACAGTTGACACCGCTAGAACCCTAGATAAGTTCAACTAATATTTTAGCCAAATCTAAACTAAATTTCACTTTATTTTAAAGCTTTTTGGCTTAGTGCTATCTCCTTGTATGCCATGTATAAATATACTGCTCCTATAGCTACATCTATTATTAAGCTGCTGAACCACCCAAATAAAAACAGAACTAAAGTTATCAAAAATATAGGTGTAACCACATATAAGCTTAAGTTATACGTTTCTCCAAAAGTAGTGTCTACTTTGCATGCTACCTTTGCTATTATTAACCCTACTAATGTCAATATAAGTGCATATAGTGCTCCTCTAAAGAATAATTGTATAGGATATAGTATAAATGGGCCATATAAAAGTACCTTGCCATAATCACTTGCTATGGATATAATATCTTCCCTCGACATTGATTTTACAGGTAAGGTAGAATATTTCACACTTCTAATTTCTTGTCCATAAGGCTTAACATAGACTTGATCTTTTTGTAAAAGTATCGCTGTTTCTGCTTTTATATCTTCAGGTTTTTTCTCATTTCCTGTATCAAACATCACAGAAAAATGATCACTCTTAATCTCGGTATATTTGTCTCCATTTACAGTAATAATTCCACCTGATAAGCTAAAATCCTTCACTTTATCCTCAAAAGATGTTTTAAAATCCTTGGTAAACCCACTAGAAAGTACAGCCTGTTTTGTAGCCATTGCGGCCCCAGTTATCAGCGATATTAAAAGTAAATATACTATTCCCTTTCCTATACTTAATGTTGAAAAATAGATATAGCTCTTGAAATCATACAAACTCCTATAGAGCTTTTGAAAAAAATTCATTTTCTTAGTCTCCTCCATAATTCCCTCTCCTTTAATTATAAATCTAAGCTTTACTTGATTCTAGGCTTATATACCTTTCTATTCTCTAAGGACCATATTCGCTCTGAGAATTCTCCACATTTTACATCCCTAAGGGCCTTTTCCATATCATACATCCTAGCATCCATTATATCCAAGTAATGTAACATTTCTGCTTCTGGAATCATTGGTTTTATTGGACTTCCATAGTCAGGTTCATAGTGATGAGATAAAACCATATGCTTTAGAATCATGATTATTTCCTTGGAAATGCCTAAGGATTCTCCTGCATATTCTATTTTACCTACTCCCAAAGATATATGACCTAGTAATTGTCCTTCTATAGTATAGTCCTTAACAAAGCCTAAGGAATTGCTATCCATTTCATCCATCTTGCAAATATCATGAAGTATTACTCCTGCATACAGTAATTCCTTATTTAGAAAGGAGTATATATTGCTAAGAGCTTTTCCTCCATCTAACATAGTAGTCATATGATATAGAAGTCCACCTCTTATAGCATGATGGTTTTTTTTCGCTGCAGGATAATATAGCAACTTTTCTTTGTTTTCTTCTATAAAGTAAGTTGTTATATTTTTTAAGTCTTCGTTATTCATTGTGCTTATATACTCTTGAACCTTGTTTAGCATATCCTCACTATTATAAGGAGCACATTGAACAAAATCCTCTATATTTATATCTTCCACATTTTCTAGAGTCTTTATAGACTCTATTTTTAATTGTAAAGATCCCTGCCAAAGTAATACAGTGCCCGTTACATGGGCTAAACTGTTTTCCTGAAGGTTTTCCTCATCTCTTATTTCCCATAATTTAGCATTAATTTCTCCTGTTTTATCACATAAATACAAATCCATATACTTTTTATTATTAGAATTGGTCGTCTTGTAGTCCATTGATTTCAATAAATAAATACCATCTACTCTTATTCCTTGCTGAAATTGATTTATTCTTATATTTTCCATATTCATCACCTTCTAATTCCTTTACCACCAAGCTAAGTTTCATTCTTATTATACACTATATAACCTAGGTTTATAAACTAAACTATGATTTCTATTTTATCCTTTATCATAAATAAAATCTATACCCTTCTTTTCTTTGCTGAATTATAATTATATATAAAGGCCATAGTTAATACTATCATTGAAAGGATGTGAATATTTAGTGAAGCTGTACAATGCCATTGTGCTCTCTCACTAAATTTATATTATGAATATTTTTATGCCACAAAAGGTTAGTAATATAATTAAAACTTTGAACTTAAATGGCTTTGAAGGGTACATGGTAGGTGGTTGCGTCAGAGATAGCCTCCTTGGTTTAACACCAAAAGATTATGATATAACAACCAATGCTAAACCTGAAGATGTAATTAATATGTTTCCGAAAACCATACCTACTGGTATAGCTCATGGAACTGTTACTATATTGATAGATAAGGAGCCCTTTGAAATAACTACCTTTAGAATAGACGGTGAATATAAGGATAGTCGAAGACCTTCTGAAGTAATATTTGTAGAGGATATAGTTAAAGATTTAAGTAGAAGAGACTTTACCATCAATGCTATGGCTTATAATGATTCCTGCGGTATAATAGATCCCTTTAATGGTATAGATGATTTGAATCATAGTTGTATCCGTTGTGTTGGAATTAGTTCTTATAGATTTCAGGAAGACGCTTTAAGAATTCTTAGGGCTATCCGTTTTAGTTCTCAACTAAATTTTAAAATTCATAAAGATACCTTGAAAGCTATAGAAGAAAATAGCTATCTTTTAAAAAATATAAGCGCTGAAAGAATCAGAGATGAATTTTCTAAGATGGTAATAGGTCCAAATCCTTCTTTAGCCTTAACCCATCTTATTTCAACAAGAGCTTTCACATATATTCATGAAAGACTTTTAAGTAGCTGGACCTATAGGAACACTAGTAAAATAAACCTTATCCCAAATAAATTGCCCCTTAGGCTATGCTATATATTTTTACCTCTACAGGATTTACATCTATGCAAAAGTATTTTAAAAAAATTACGCTTTGATAATGCTACTATAATTAATTTTTCTAAGGCCTATGGTTTCCTTCTAAACAATCTAGATTTAAACAATGAAGTAGTACTAAAAAAAGTTATATATGAATTAGGCAAAGAAGACATATTTGATTTTCTAGAACTTTTAAGGATTGCCCAACTTAAAAATGTAGATAATGCAATTGTTATGTGTAACCGGATTATAAATAATAACGAGCCCTTAAGTATAAAAGATCTATGTATAAATGGTGATAATTTGAAGGAATTAGGTATTACCCATGGTAAATCTATAGGAATCACACTAAACATTCTTTTAGAAAAAGTGCTAAAAGATCCACTCTTAAATAACTACAATGACTTGGCCAAGATAGTTACGGACAATTTTATTAAGTAAATGAAAACCTCTAGTAAATCATTTCTTTGATTTATCAGAGGTTCTTCAAACTTTAATATACTACTTTATTAGAATATTTTTTTATTTCTCCATTTTCAATGTTGAATACTTCATCACATAATAAATCTATATCCAAAATTATTTAAATAGTCATCTTAAATCTACAGACTATGTGTTATATAATAATATATAGTAAAGTATGTTCTTATCCTTTTAAATAAGATGAAACTTAAACTTTACAAATAATCCTATTAATAAATTACGAGGTAATAATCATGATCATCTGGGAATCTTTGCAAAGCGTTTTTACGGTTCTAATTATGGTGGCTATTGGCTTCTATCTTACTAAAATAAAATGGTTTAATGAAGATATTGGAAGCCTATTTTCAAAGTTAGTTAATAAAGTATCTTTACCAGCATTTATGCTTTCTAACTTATTGACTAACTTTACTAAGGAAAATCTTTCTTCATCTATAAGTGGCTTTCTTTTAGCCCTTTCTTCTATGCTTTTATGTTACTTAATAGCTTTCTTATTGGCTAAGATCTTAAAGGTTAAAGAAACTAAAAGAGGAACCTTTACTACCATGTTTGCTCTATCTAATACTATTTTTATAGGTCTTCCTGCTTGCTTATCTCTGTTTGGAGATATAGCTACCCCTTATGTAATGATGTATTATATAATGAATACCTTAACTTTTTGGACAGTTGGGGTGTATCTTATAAAAAAAGATGGTGGGTATATCGAAGGTTCTATAATAACCAAGGAGGGTATTAAAAAAATATTCTCTCCACCCTTAATAGCCTTTATCATATCCATGGGTTTGATTCTCTTAGATTTAATGCCACCTAAGTTTATTATGGAAAGTGCTAAGTACATAGGAAATTTAACAACTCCTTTATCTTGTCTTTTTGTTGGAATAGTTTTATTTAACTTATCCTTTAAAGATTTTAAATTGGACAAGGAGTCTATTGTTATAATTTTAGGTAGATTCATAGTAGCACCTTTGCTTATAGCATTTATGCTTTCTTTTACAGCTTTTCCACCTTTAATGAAAAAGGTATTTATAATTGAAGCTGCTATGCCTGTAATGACTCAAATATCTATAGTATGTAAAAATTATGGCGGCGATTACAATTATTCAGCATCAATGCTTACTATTTCTACTCTTTTAAGCTTGATTTTCATACCTATATACATGATTTTATTTAGTCAATTTTTGTAAAATAAAAGGATATATCTTTGATTATCTAATGATATATCCTTTATTTATCCTATTTTTATTTATTCCTATCTACCTGCTGTAGCACTATGCCCTTTAGTATAGAAACAACAGCAGCCACAGCCCTAGAAAAGTAATATTCAATTGGAGTTTAGATTCCATATGAAACCAAGCTTCACTTGATTTCAAAGACTATAGAATTTCTCTTTAATTCCTTATTATCTGTATATGACACATACCCTGAATCATCACTAAATATTTGCATAAAAACATCGCTGGATTCCTTGGGTAGCATCTCAGATATATCTAAAAATTTATTTTCTTTACTGTCATAAATATAATGGTTATCTCTATTAGATATCCATGTAAGATACCTTGTATTGTACATATTAGCCATGTAACAAGAATCTTTGTCCCTAAAATTCACATTGTCCCCTACAATTTCTTTATTACTTTTATTTTTGATATTGTATATGAAGAGTTTTTGATTTCCCACATTAGAATTTAAATCAAATAAGGTATATGCTATATTATCCCCAGAAATCATAGGCCAACTGCAGTATTTGCCTTCAGTTATCTGCTCTCCACATTCATAGCTTAAATTATATAAAAACAGATCACTTTCCTTGAACTTTACTGGTAAGGTCTCTGTATTGTCATAGTCATTAACCCTTTCCCAAACCACATTATCTCCAGATATGGATATCTGTCCAATTCCCTTATTATTTATATCCTTTTCCTCATAGATAATATTACTTTCATTATTATTTAAATTATTTACTATAATTCCAGACACAAGGTCATTGTCTTTGTTATAATATTTTTTATTATATGCTACCTTATTTTCCTCAGATATTCCTATACTATATGGCACATAGGTCTGTATATCCGGCAACTTAGTGTCTTCATTTATAGCATTTTTGTCTATTATAACAATTTGTCCACTATCTAATTTTTTTGCCTTTATAGCCCAATATATAGGCTTAGAGGCTTCCTTCAAATTAATCTCACACCATACTGCCCAGTCACTATTTGCCTTAGGCATGTATATCCTATTGCCCTCCTCACATTTATAGATTAAATTTTTGCTTTTAGACCTATTATTAAATAAATTCAACTCCGTCCCAGAAGTTGTTATATATTCCTCCTTATTTCTTTTTCCTACTATATATTCTTTATCTTGAAAACTTTCACTGGCTATATTTATTTTCTCAACTTTAATATCATTATTGCTATCCTTAAGCTTAACTGGAGTTTTATAAACATATAAAGCACTTATACATATAACTATTGTTAATATAATAATTAGGTTTATATATGTTTTTCTCACTATATCCTCCCCTTAGTTGGTAGAGTAGCTACCCCTATGGAACAGCTACTCTATATCAAGTTCTATTAATATACTATGCCCATAGTTGACATAACTATTGATTCATAGGTTTGATTGGAGTATCTTGGCACATAGCTTGCCTTATTTGAATCTACTATAGCTATGGTTCTTTTAGAATCATCATAGCCGTAAGCAGCTATATAATGATATAATCCCGATCCATTTCTATAATAAGTTATAACATCATTACGATTAGCTGCTATATTTAGATCTAGCAAAACATTATAGTTATTAGATTTATCTATGGTCATTTGAATTTTGCTTGCTAATAAATTTGCTTGTGGTAGTGCCCAACTTGAGGTCCAAAGAGCTTCATAATAATTTCCTCCACCAGTATACTTATTTAAAACATTGCTCCATTTTTGTGCATCAAAGTTTGTGCCATTTACTGTAGTTCCTAATTCCCTAGCTAAGGTTTCTTGGGTAGTTTCATTAGTTATGCCCTTAGCTCTTAAATAACCCTCTATTATATTTTGAGCTGCTGCTGGCCCACAATAATATCCATTTATCTGTCCATTATACCCTGTTTTATTGTATTTGCTGCTCCCAGCTACCCTTGCTACAGCTTTATTTTGTTGCAAATTTTCATTAAGATTTGTTTTACCACTGTTGTCCTTTATTTGTTGCAAATTAGATGTTCCATAAATCTCTACCAATTTTTTCGCATCTTCTATTTGAACTGGTGGAGTTGTACTAGCTAATACTGGCTTAGCTATTCCCCCTAATGTTAAGGTTGTAAATATGGCTGCTAAAGAAATAATCTTTTTGTTTATCATTTTCTTACCTCTTTTCATATATTATTTAAACTTCCACCGCTGGATAACATATCAATGTTATAAATTCATAGCACCTAGGAATCAATAGTATATTCCAGCACAATATAATATTAATTTTCTATTGATGATAAACTTATAAAATAGATATGCTAATAGAAGTTTTATTCCCTATATCAAAGGTCTAGTTGTTCCCTATTTTTACCATTAATTTAATACAACTGTAACATTTTACCATTTAGATGTCAATATACTTCTTGGCTATTTTCTTTATTAAATTTTTTCATTTACTTTTATCACTAAAATAAAAGACACTGAGTTAAATTACTTTACCCAATGTCTTTTTGTATGTTAGCCTACTTATATATTTATAAAAACTCCACTATATTAAAAACACTTAGTTATCAATATAATAAATCTTGTTACTTCTTATTGTTAACGCATTTTACAAATGCATATTTTATTTAACAAAAATACTGAAGTAAATCAATGTGATGTTGTTAATTTAAATCTACAATTTCAATATTTTTCACAATCTTCTCAATATGGCAACTTTGAGCTAAGGTATCATTAGCTGCTGTAGCTACTCCACAAGCTAATGATAATGCAAAACTTTCTTTAATATCCCTTCTCTGTAAATACCCTGCTAAAAATCCTGCTACCATGGAATCTCCAGCCCCTACTGAATTTTTAACTTGAATTTTGGGAACCTTTCCATATAAGCATTGATTTTTAGATAATAAAATGGCCCCCTTGGCCCCTAAAGATATTATTACATTTTGTGCTCCTAAGTCTAATAGTTTTTCGCCATATCCTATTAATTGTTCTTTAGAAGAAATAATAGTTTTAAATATTTTTTCTAACTCTCTTAAGTTCGGTTTGAATAGTATAGGTCTATATTTTAATAGATGCAATGTATCTCTATTTGCTACGTCTAAAACAACCTTAGCACCCTTATTATAGCAAAGTTTAAGTATTTCTAAATTGATATCTTCTAAGGATTGTGGAGTACTGCCTGATACTACTACTACATCTTCGGCTTTTATCACCTTGAAGGTTTCTAAAAGTTTTTGTTTTTCCTCCACTGATACTTTAGGTCCTACAGCATTTATCTCTGTCTCTTTGTGTTCTTTTAATTTCACATTTATCCTAGTGGTATCTTTTATTCTTATAAAATTATAATTTATATCTTCATTTTTTAAATTCTCTTCTATATAATCACCTGTGAATCCTCCTAAAATACCTAATGCTGTATTAGCTATTTTTAACTCCCTTAACACCTTAGACACGTTGATTCCTTTGCCACCTACAACTATTTTGGTATCATATGCCCTATTTGTCTCTCCTAAATCCAACTTATTTACTTTTACAACATAGTCTATTGCAGGGTTTAAAGTAACTGTATATACCATGATTTTTCCTCCAATTTTACTAAGCACTTTACTGTTATTTTACTACATACTTAAACTAGTGCCTAATTATATAGTAAATTTATCTTGTAAGCTCCATATGAAAAACTCCCCCTAAAATTAAAAACCTAAGGCTATTATAACCCTAGGTTTTACTTTTAAAATATTATATTAGCTATAAGAACTATTATTGGCAGGGATATTAATGTTCTTTCTAGGAATATTATCAATAAATTTTTTAGTGAAACTGGTATTTTGGACCCAAGTATTACTCCTCCTACCTCAGACATGTATATAAGCTGAGTTACAGATACACAAGCTACTATAAACTTAGTCATTTCGCTAGTTATAGTTCCTGCTGCTAACACTGATGGCAAAAGCATATCTGCAAAACCTACAATTAATGTCTGTGAAGCTGCTACTGCTTCTGGCACCTGTAATAACTGTAAAATTGGTACAAAAGGTAGTCCTAATATTTGAAATACAGATGTATACTCTGCAATTATTAAAGCTAAGGTTGCCATCCCCATAACCACTGGCAGAACTCCAAGCCACATATCTACAACATTTTTTATCCCCTCTTTTAGAAAGGAAACCATGTCACTATTTCTATCAGCTCTTTCTAATCCATTATGAAGGGCCCAGGAAAATGCTGTATATCCTTCTGGGATATGTTCTCTATCTTGATTCTTTTTATTGTTATAGTAATCATCTGGTATCTTTGATAGAGGAGGTATCCTGGGAACTATTATTGCTGTTACTATTCCTGCTAATAATACGGTTAAATAAAAGGGAACAAATAAATTACTAAGTCCTACTTGGCTTATTACAATTAAGCTAAATGTTATAGACACCGCGGAAAATGTTGTACCAATAACCGCTGCTTCTCTTTTGGAATAAAATCCTTCTTCATATTGCTTACTGGTAAGCATGACCCCTAAAGTTCCATCTCCTAGCCAAGAGGTTATGCAATCAACGGAAGAACGTCCTGGTAAGGTAAATATAGGTCTCATAATTTTAGTTAATAAAACACCGCAAAATTCTAACAGTCCAAAATTTAAAAGCAAAGGCAATAGTAATCCTGCAAAAAAGAATATGGAAAATAATATTGTAAGTAAATCCTTTAATACAAATGTTCCTGTAGTTTCTGACCATATAAACTCTGGACCTATCTTCATTAAGGATAATATACAAAATACTGCTCCCATAACTCTTATCATTGACCAAATCATATTTACATTAAATAAGTTATTAAAAAAATCACTATTCTTAATAAAATTTGGCTTAATAGTCTTAGCTAATATGGTGCCAATAGCAGATATAGAAATCATTGTAGTTATTATATATGGAAGGCTGTTTCCCAATATCTTTGTTAAATAATTAGACAATATAGCCACGGTAACTGTTATTTCTCCACTGCTGTTTTGTATTGGGATTATGAAAAGTATTATCCCTATTATTGATGGTATTATAAATTTGAAAAGTTTATTTACTTCTAAATTAGATACTTTTATTTCCAATGTTTTTTCTCCTTTGTTAGTTCAATTGAATATTTATGCAATAATATACATTATAATATAGTTTTTATGCAAATTCAATAGAAATTTATGCAATTTAAAAGAACTTTTTGCATAAATATTAGTTTTTATCTAATTTACATCTTAATAGCCTCTTCACTAAAAAATAAATAAAGATACTTTTCTTTAACCTTTTTTCCCATTATAGCTTCCAGTGCCAGTGTATAATAATGAATTTGTGTTTCATACCGCTTAATTACTTCTAGTTTATTTTCATCTGTTACGTAATCAGTTTTGTAATCAATAAGAACTATACCATCTTCCTCTTCTATGAAACAATCTATAACCCCTTGAACCCTTATCATCTCTTCTTTGTATATTTCTTTAGGTAAAGCTTCTATAATATCTGTGCTTGGTATTTCTATATAAAAAGGCATTTCTCTATATAGTTTTAAATTTTTACTTTCATTGCACTGAATGAGTTTTTTTCCTAAAGGCCCTTTAAAGAACTTATTGATCTTATATGGATTAACAGAAAGTCCTTCCTCTTCTGTTAATATCTCTTTGGCTACCAAATAGGTTAGTTGATTTTCTATTTCCTTTACACTACCTACCTTATTTAAATCTAAGTGTTGCATTACACTATGTAGTGCAGTTCCTTTTTCTGAAGGAGACAATCCTTTTTTTTCTTGAAGGAATTTAGGCTTTCTTATTAAAGGCTCTTTTATAAGATTATTTGTTCTAGTTTCTTCTTCCATTATAGATGCTTTTTTTAACTCCGATACAGACAAGTTAGTTGGAATATTTCCTGCCTCCTTGTAGATATATGTCCAGCCTAATCTTTCTTCTACCTTTTCTTTGTAATAGTTAGACATCTTTTCACTTATAATCATATCCAACTGATTTTTAGTTTCCTCTTCTTCTTTTACCATAGATCCAACTATATCAGACTTTGTATATAGTGTAACATTCCAAGAGGATCCTTCATCCTCTATAGTTCTATCTAAAAATCCGTTATACTGTTTTTGTAGGATTTCTCCATCCTTATGCATCATAAGACTCATTGCTATCCAATCCAAGTACGTCTTGCTCTTGAACACTTCACTAGGTGGCACTACATTATTTGAACCCTTTACTCCATTGCCCCATCTAATAATAGCTTTCTCAAGGCTTGGTACACTCCCTGTTAATATAAGCTTTTCCTTAGCTCTTGTAAGTGCAACATAAAGTACTCTCATTTCTTCAGATAGATTTTCAATTCTAAGTTTTTTCTTTATTGCTTCCTTTGCTATAGTTGGATATTTGTATCTTTTTTCATAATCAATAAAGTCTGGTCCTAACCCTAATTCCTCATGAAATAGAACTGTATCATATATATCTCTTTGATTAAACTGTTTACCACAACCTGCTAATATCACTACGGGAAATTCTAAGCCTTTACTTTTATGGATGCTCATTATCCTAACCACATCTTCATTTTCACCTAAAGTCTTAGCGCTACCCATATCTCCACTGCTATTTCTAAGCTTATTTATAAAATTTATAAAATTAAATAACCCCTTAAAGCTAGTATTTTCATATTGCCTAGCTCTTTGGAATAATATCCTTAGATTAGCCTGCCTTTGAACCCCATTAGGCATAGCTCTAACGTAACCATAATAAGATGTGTCCATATACAGATACCATATAAATTCATCTATAGGCATATGAATGGATTTTTTTCTCCATTTACTTATAGCTTCTATAACATGTTTAGCTTTATTTATGAAGGTCTCCTCTAATTTATAACCCTCACCAGTTCCATCCTCATAAACTTCCCCATTAGCAATATCATTAAGTACTTGATAAAAATACTTATTTTTGTTGATTATCCTTAAATCTACCAGCTCCCCTGGGGTGAATCCAAAAATTGGTGATTTAAGCACAGCCAACATTGGTATGTCCTGTAATGGATTGTCTATGATTTGTAATAGAGCCATAATAGTTCTTATTTCTATAGTTTGAAAATATCCTGAAGATGAGTCAGCATAGGCCGGTATATCCTCTTTGGATAGTTCCTCTGTAAATATATCTGCCCACTGTGCTGTAGCTCTCAATAATATTACTATATCCTTGTATTTTACAGGTCTATATCCTTTAATATCCTTATCAAAAACCATGAAAGTCTTTCCATCCTTGGCCTTAAAAAGATTTTTGATTTTACTTGCCACAAGCCTAGCCTCTACCTGGATTTTGTCTAATTCTTCCTCATCCATAGTATCTTCTTCTATTATGTCTTCTTCATCTTCCCTACCAGCTATATCTATTATATTTACTTCTATAGCTCCTCCAACTATTCCATCCTCTTCTTCCTCAGGGAAAGCTGCTCCTAGATTAAGCCTTTCTTTATCTGTATACTCCATTTCCCCTACTAGTTTTGACATGGTCTTTTTGAAAATGTAATTTACCCCACTTAATATTTCACTTCTACTTCTAAAATTTTTATATAATAATATTTTGCCACATAATTCATGGTTATTATCTTCAAGAACCTCTCCATAGGTATTATACTTTTCTAAAAATAACTCTGGCTTTGCTTGCCTAAATCTATATATGCTCTGCTTAACATCACCAACCATAAATACATTGGGATCAGTAGAATTTTTTCTGGAAACTAAGTCTATTATAGCCTCTTGCACATTATTGCTATCTTGATATTCATCTACCAAAACCTCATAGAACTTTTCCTTAAAGTTTAACGCTACTGAAGATGGAGTTATAATTCCCTCTTCATAGGTTTCATTTAATATCCTAAGGCAATAGTGCTCTAAGTCATTAAAGTCTAATATACCCTTCTCTTTCTTCTTTTCACTATATTTATCCATGAATTCTATAACTAAACTAACTAATCCCTTCATTATAGGATACATTTTTTTTAATGCCCTATAGCTATCCTCTAAAGAAAAAGAGAAACTGCCTTGCATTTCCTTTATTTTATCCTTTACTTTATCCCTTACTGATTTTATATGATTCTTTAAATCTTCATCTATGTCTTTACCCATTCTTAAGGTTCCAAAAGAAACCTTTTGCAATGCTCCCTGAAATTCATCATACCCTTTTTGTAATCCTTGAGAAACTAAATAAAGACTGCTTATGGTTTCGTTTATATTATCAATAATCTTTGGAGATGAATTTTCTTCATTCAACACTGTAATAATATTATCTAATTCCAAAATCATTGAGTTTATATCATCTTCTACTCCCTGAAGTATAACCTTTATCCATTTAGAGTTGAACAAATCTTCTTTACAAGATAAATTAAAATCTTCAGCTCTATGGGTTAACCACCTTTTTGGATAGGGTCCACTCATAGAAAAATTAAACAGCTTTTCAACCATCTCCTGGAGGCTCTTATCATCCTTATTTCCTCCAAAGGCTTCTACCACATTAAAGAATTCATCCTCATCTTTTACGGTCTCATATTTATCCTCAAAGATCTCTTGAAGTACATCCTGCTTCATGAGTATTACTTCTGTCTGATCTCCTATTCTAAAGTTAGGATCTAAGTCTATATGGTGAAAATTGTTTCTTATAACGTCTAAACAAAAGGAATGCATAGTTGTTATATTTGCTTTATTTAAAAGAGTTAATTGTTTTTGCAGTCTCTTATTATCAGGATTTTTATCTAGCTTTTCTGTTATAGCACTTCCTATTCTCTCCCTCATTTCTGAGGCTGCTGCATTGGTAAATGTAACAACTAAAAGCTTATCTATGTCTATAGGATTTTCATCATCTATTACCATAGCTATTATTCTTTCCACCAATACTGCTGTCTTACCTGAACCCGCTGCAGCTGCTACAAGAAGATTTTTATTGTGAGTTTTAATAGCTTTTAGTTGCTGTTCCGTCCACTTTGGCCCTGCTATATTTTTATTCTCCATTGTCAATCTCCTCCCCTAGAACCTTGCATTCCATAAGCTTCCATATATCCTCTTTATCCTTTTTTTGAAGAACAGAATACTTATTATCCTTTAAAGAATAATCAAATTGGCATATGGCATTAAACCTACAATAAGAGCAACATGTGTACTTTCCATTTTTTATAGGCTTTATGCTTATGTCTCCTTTTAACATATCTTCACATAAATCTACAACCTTTTGTCTTACATATTCCCTTATAATCTTAAACTGCTCTCTGGTTGCCACAGAAGAGTTTGAATCTGATATCCCATCTTTACCCATATAAGCAGGAATTATAATTGAATACCCTTTAATATCCTTATCCATTTCTGTTATTATCTTAGGATCCTTTAATAAAAGTCCGCTCATTTTCAACTCTTTTATTAATCTTTCCTCTAGTTGCTCATCAGACAGCTGTCCACTTGATGATATCATAGGTTCATCTATGGTAAAATATAGAATGGCCCCTGGTACAATATCCTTTTTCAATATTTCTTCCTCATTGGTTAATATAGCATCAAGATACACCAAAAGTTGAAGCTGAAGCCCATAATAAACCTCATTAAGATTAAAGGATTTCTTTCCTGACTTATAATCTATTATCCTTATATAAACCTCTCCATTATCCTCTAAAATATCAACTCTATCTACCCGCCCCCTTAGATTTACACATTCTCCGCTAGGTAAATTAAGCTTTATAGGCTTATACTGTCCGTTGCCAAAAACTATTTCACTATCTAAGGTTTCAAAACTTCCCCTCCTAAAATGCTCACCGATTACAGATACCGACTTTGTTAGAATCCTCTTCATCTTAGACACCAGATATTTATATTTTCCTGAACTCTTCAATATAGAATCGTCCTTTATAACATCGTCAATCATGGTGGATATGGTTTCTTCACACCACTTTTTATTTAAATCTCCCCAGTTTAGTTTTTCATCCTTAACTTTATGGGTGAATTGATCCAATATATCGTGAACAAAGGTTCCAAAGTCTGGACTTCCAAATTCATATATTTTCCTGTCTTTAGCCTTTAGTCCATACTGAACATAAAATGCAAAGGGGCACTGAGCATATCTTTCCAGCCTTGATACATCAAATACATATGGCCTATCATATAGAGCTTTTATCTTATCTTCATTTATGTTGTCAACCTGATTACTATAGTTTAATCCCTGCAATATCCTCTCAGCCTTTTCTCTCCATTTATCCCTAGATATATACCATTTATACACACAACTCCATAATTCACTAACCTCTTGACTTTTATCATAATGATTTCTCATAGTAGATATTAATTCATTAAAAGTTGGCTCTGGAGCTACTACTCTGTCTATGGCTTCTTCCTCTTTAGACTTGACTATATCGCTTTCTTCTTTTAACATGGGAAATAACTTTTTAAATCTAGATATTAATATAGAACTCCTTTGAGTCTTTCCTTCGAAATCTGAGATAGGATATGTTAATACTAAATTGTCCCTTGCCATGGTTAATGTTGTGTATATTAAGAAATTCTCCTCAAGAATTTTAGTCTCCGTATCAGAAGCTAAGGTTATTCCTCTTTCCTTTAATATCCCCCTGTCATTATCTGAAAGAATACCTTCCTCTCTATTTGCCCTAGGAAATACTCCATCATTTACTCCTATTATGTATAAAGCTTTTATTTCATGACTTTTTATTCTAGCTATATCCCCAACTATAACTTGATCCAAAGCTACAGGAATTAGCCCTATTTCTTGATTTAAAAACCCCATGCTAAGGATATCTACAAATTTATTTAAAGGAACTACATCATCTCCCATTATTTCTACCAATTGATCTAGAACAGCCAATATTATATTTATAATTTGCTCATATTCATCCGCCGCTTCAGTATCCCCTAACTCATTAAGATATTCTATCCATTGATCTACCTTTTCAAAGACTTTTATATTACATAAAAAATCGTATATGTGAGTACATATATCTCTAACTGTACATTTCTTTGCTATGCTGCTTCCAAATTCCATAAGTGGAGCTATTATCTCATCCTTTATATCATTAACTACATTTAATACCTCTGCAGTGTACTTTTCTCTGTCCTTAGCGCCTTCTAGTCCATATTCCCAAAACTCAAGCCACTTTCTTCCCTTTATTCCATACGCAAGAACATAATTTTCTAATATATCTATCTGCTGTTCAGTTGTTAATCCTATAGCCTCTTCTCCAACACTTAAATCCACAAGTCCAGTTTTTAGATATCTAAACATAGACTCATAGGACCAGTTTTTGTTAAATATTTCTAGTACAGACAATATTAAAACCACTACTGGATTATCCGTTACTGCTCTTTTCTTATCTAAAAAATATGGAATGGTATATTCATCAAATATTACTCTAACAATTTTTTCGTAATTATCTAAATCTCTACATACTACCGCTACATCTCTAAATCTATATCCTGTATCTCTAACTTTTTTTATAATGTCTCTAGCTATCCATTGAATTTCATCATAATTATTTAATGCTTTATAAATCCTTATATTATCTGGCTTGTTTCTATATGTTACAAAGGGGTACTTAAAAAAATTCTTTTCCATATATCCTAAGTCATAATTTTCTTTAAACCTTATACAACATTCTTTATTTAAATCAATGGGCTTATCGTAGGCTACATTATTTTCTTCTGCTATTCTTAGGAGTTTTTCTTCGGTATTTCTAGGAACTATGAAGAATTCTTCCCCTTCTCCTTTTGTAAAGCTTTCTTCATCTAATGGAAGTGTTACACTTACTGTTTTTGCTTTCTTCATTAGCTTTCCTATTATTGAATACTGCTGAGGAGTAAAGGTTGAAAACTCATCTATCCATATTTCTGCATCCTTAAATAATTCACACTGGTCTAGTTTTTCATATAGCATGGTTAATTCATCTTCATCATCTACATAACTTTTATGTATAGCCTCCTCAAAATCTACATATATGCCATATAAATCTTCTATTTTGTACTTAAGCTCTAAATCCTCTTCTGGTACTTTATCAATAATTTCTTTTATATTATCTGGAGTTATATTGTACCTTTTAAATTCAGTTATAATTTCTGATACAATGTCAACGAAGCCTTCTTTTGAACTTGATTTATAAAATATTTTTAAATCCTTTTCTCTTTCCTTTAAAATTCTATAAAGTATCATAGCTCTTCCAGACTTATTGAGCCTTTTATGAGTAAGTCCTCCGACTTCATTAAATACTTTATAGCACATCCTTTTAAAACTTAAAACTTCTGTTCTAAAAGTTCCTTTATTCCCCACAGCTCTTAAAAGATTTTTTTCTGCTTCAAAAGAAAATTGTTCAGGAACCAAAAGAATAAGTTTATGGTCTGCTGATCCTTTTAAAGTATTGTCTATATCCTTTAAGCAATAGTAGCTTTTTCCGCTACCTCCTCTTCCATATATAAATCTAATACTCACTATGTCATCTCCTTTCAGTTTTAAAATTAGGTGTTTTGATTTTCTATTCAGCTAGTATATTATTCTGTTTAAAGTATTCTTCTTTAAGTATTCCCATTATTATAATATCTCTGTATTGCCCTTCTGAAAAATATCTTTTTCTTCTTACTCCCTCTTTCTGAAATCCACACTTTAAATAGCAATTTATAGCTCTATCATTAAAATCCACTACTTCTAACTCAATCCTATGAGCCCCTTTGCTCATAAATAAAAATTTTAAAAGAGTTCGTATAGCATCTTCGCCATAACCCCTATTCCAGAACCGTTTAGCTATAGTTATTCCTAAAATGTAATTTCCACCTAAGTCTTTAGCCTCTTCGTAAGTTATATACCCAACTAGTACTTCCTTTTCGTTTATTATAGAAAGATATTTTTTGTTTATGTTCATTATTTTGTTAAAATTTTCTAAAACCGATTCCTTTGAAGGAGGTATGAGATAGGTTCCATCATATTTTCTTAACTCCTCATCACTCCACATGTCATGAAAAAAATGAACATCCCTTTTTTCTGCACTTCTTAATAATACTTGCTTACCTTTTAACATATAAACACCTTCTTTAAAATCTTGAACAATGATATCTATACTTAAATTATAACTCTATAACTTTTTATATAAAAGTTATGTAAACTTAAATTCATTAAAATAAAGATTTCTTTTAAATGTTTTATCCATATTATACCATATTATTGTTTATTTTGTACCATTTCCTCTTTTTATTTTCTTATAAATAATTTTGAAAATATTATTGACATTTTTTGTTTTTAGATTTATATTAAAATTATAATATATATTAATAATGATTATTATTTAATATATATTATCATATTATATTTAAGTCTTTTGTCACACAATATATTAATAAAAAGAGAGGTTGATATTATGATGAATTTTAAAGATAAAGTAGTAATAATTACTGGAGGTGGTAAAGGTATAGGTTTTGGTATAGCTACTGCCTTTGCTAAGGAAGGAGCTTCTTTAGTTATAACGGGCCGTACTGAAGATACATTATTAGATGCAAAGCGTACTCTAGAAAGTAATTATAAAGTAGATGTGTTACCCATAGTTACCGATGGCGGGGATGAAATGGCAGTAAATAATGCTATTGCTAAAGTCATTGCTCATTTTGGTAAGATTGATGTACTTGTAAATAATGCACAGGCCTCTAAATCTGGTAAACTTCTTATAGAACATTCCAAAGAAGATTTTGATTTAGCTATATACTCAGGGCTTTATGCTACCTTTTACTTTATGAAAGCTGCTTTTCCTTACTTGAAAGAAAGTCATGGCAGTGTAATTAACTTTGCTTCTGGTGCAGGCATTGCAGGTAGAAATGGTCAATCTTCTTATGCTGCTGCTAAAGAAGGCATCCGCGGTTTATCTAGAGTTGCTGCCACTGAATGGGGTGAATTTGGTATTAATGTAAATGTGGTTTGCCCTTTAGTATTTACTCCTGCCCTTAAGAGTTGGAGTGAAGAATATCCTGAACTATATAAAAATACTATTAAGACCATACCTTTAGGAAGATTTGGAGATGCCCAAAATGATGTAGGCAGGGTTTGTGTATTCCTTGCTTCAGAAGATGCTTCTTATATTACTGGAGAAACTATAACTCTTCAAGGTGGAAGTGGTTTAAGACCTTAATTTTATCAAATGAAAGCCGTGATTTGTTTTAAATTTCACGGCTTTTAATTTTGTTCAAAAAAACAAAAACAACCTTATTTTATAAGGTTGTCTTGAGTGGTCTGGTAGTTGTAGATGTGAGCCTATTTTAATAGGGGGACTTGAACTAATACGCGAGATTATGCTCATAACCTCCACGACAAATTGGAATTTTGAAGTATGAACTGCACCCAAAAATCAGAGCCGTTTTATACTTTCTTTCGTGTCAAGAAAATTCCGACGATTGCCCCTATAAGGACAATTGGTGCTAATCTGACAAACAGCCATTCAAACGCGTGAAAAGCTACTCCGACAACGGCAGTTTCAGGGTCATTATAACCCCAACCTAAGTAAGGACTATTTAATACTATTAAAACCACCAAAATCGTTACTAAGATCGCACACAATAAGATAAGTAGGCAGTGAAGTGTTTTTCTTCTCGCGGTCTTCCTTTGTGCAAGTTGTAAGTTTATAATCTCCAGTTTTTTGGAAATCACTTTCAAGTTATCAACCTTCGACTCTATAACAGTATCTCCAAGCAAAGTGCTTACGGGTGTTTCAAACACTTCCGATACGGAGATTAACATTTCAGAATCAGGAACTGACAATCCTTGCTCCCATTTAGAGATGGTTTGTCGCACCACATTCAGCTTGATAGCAAGTTCTTCTTGTGAAAGTCCTTTTGATTTTCTAATAGCTTTAATGTTTTCGTTTAACATAGCAAATACCTCCTTTGCTTGCCACTTAATTATAATAGATATTTGCCCGTTGCCACAAGCAACGCAAATTAACAATGACTATTTTTCTGCTAAAGGGTATATAAATACTCTTTAGTTGTATCATGGTACAAAAGAAGGCATAAAAAAAGACCTAACTTCCCCTTAGCGGGAACTATGTCTTTTTGAGTGAGTTGGTAATTGTAGATGTGAGCCTACTTTTATAGGAGATTTGAACTCTTACTGGAGGTTGTGCTCATAATGAATAGTTATTCTAAAACAAACAGTTCCTCAACTGTTGTATTTAATTCTCTTGCTAATTTCATTGCTAACTCTAAAGTTGGATTATACCTATCATTCTCTATTGCTATGATAGTCTGACGAGATACTCCCAAATTTTGAGCTAAATCTTCTTGCCTTAAATTTTTGCTTTTCCGTAACTCTTTGATTATATTTTTCATAAAGATATCCTTACAACAAAAGAGCCGATAGCAATAATAATACTTATAGTGAGGATCACAGCCAAAACAAATTTCCAGGTAGGATTTTCTTTTTGATATTCCTCATCATCCTTAATAGCTTGTTTCTTTAAAACAGCTTGAGATATTATCAAAACCCAACATGTAGAATCAAGTAAAAAACAAGGAAATACATTCAAATTTGTTTGATAAATATATACTTTATATGACTCGTATAATGACCACAATATAAGCACTATTAAAGAATAAGTCAGTGCAATACGCTGTGCTCTTAATGCAATTGTTTTCTCCATTTCGTCCATTTTGTGAAAGCCCAATTCACTAAATAATTTTTTCATAAATATGCTCCTTCGCCCTTTGAGAATGTTAAAAGTACTTTACATTTGTTAATATACTACTCCAGATAATAAATGTCAAGACTTCTTTACATTTGCGGCAGTAATAAAGCAGACTATATTTCAAGTCTGCAGAGAGTATATGAATAATATTAAGCTTATTATATCAAAATTTTAAACATAAAAAGACCTAACTTTCCCTTGGCGGAAGATAGGTCTTTTTGAGTAGTCTGGTAATTGTAGATGTGAAGCTGTTTTTATAGGGGATTTAAACTTACACGTAGACACACTTATGCTCATTTGGTTCGTTCAGAACATTCATGAAGTAAAATAGGAAATAATGTTTTACACTATGTCGTTTTATCAAAATAACCTTTTTTCATCTAAAATATCGATACCAAGCTCTTTCGCTATACCTGTTTGCTTAAATGGATTTATTTTTTTCACTACGCCGTCACATTTAAAAAACGAGCCTGTATTTTTGAACCAAAATGTTACATCTGCTTTTACGCATTGTTCACGAATATTAAGCACCCAATCATAATCACATGCCCGAGCTTCTCGTCCTGTTTCACCGCCAACAGTAACATGGTGTACTCTATGAAGATACGGTGTTAAATCTATCGCTTCTAAAAGTGGGGCACAGGCAATAAAACGCCGCTTTATCGGATAGGATANNTTCGCTTTGTCAAAATCAAAAAATCAATATCCGTTCTTTCCTTGATAATTGCCCAAATCTCTTTACGCCATTCATCCGCCTCGGGTAGAAAAAAGTCAGTTGCAAAACAGGTTGGAAGAATTTTGTTGCCTTTGATATTGTATTCGCCCTTTGTATTTTTCCTTGCGGGCCAATCAAATTTATCTGTTTTTTGTATGGTGCTTTGACCATAGCGTTTTG
>DINW01000086.1 GCA_002423705.1 Clostridium sp. UBA5530 | reverse complement strand
TATAGTGAATCCTTTTTCATATAAGTAATCATGCATATGATCAAAGTCATATTTATCATAATTGGGATCTATTATAGTGGTTATAAGCCTAGACTGGTTTTCTCTTTCAACCAAATATTGTAATCCAAGCCTTTCTAATCCATCTATTAAAGTTTTCCAACAATCACTATACCTGTTATATCTATTTTCCATTCCTTCTTCTTTAAATTCTATTATTGCTTGCTTTAAGGCATATAGTGTCTGCACTGGAGGAGTAAATCTCATCTGGTAATTTTTCTTGAAATATTCATATTGGTCATATAAACTTAAATATAGATTTCTTCTCTTATTGCTCTTTATATTCTCTAAACTTTTCCTATTGCATATTACAAAAACAAGTCCTGCCATACCTTGTATACATTTATTGGAACTAGAAACCATAAAACTTATGTTCATTGCCTTCATATCTATTGGTATGCCACCAAAGGAACTCATGGCATCAACTAAAAGTTCTAATTTATATTTCTTGCATAATGCTCCTACCATTCCTATGGGATTCAAAAGTCCAGTAGTGGTTTCGTGGTGTATCATAGCAACATGGGTTAACTTATCTTTATTTGCTACTATTATCTCTTCTAATTTTTCTAAATCTATAGGTTCTATTGGTGAAGAAATAAACTCTATATAGTTAATATTGTATGCCTTTGCTATTTCAACCATTCTCTTTCCATAGGCCCCATTATTTATTATTAAAAGATGTCCCTGTGCAACTACTGATGAAATCATAGATTCAACTCCAGCTGTTCCTGATCCACCTATTAATATAGTTGTATACTCCTCTTCATTTGCTACTATATTTGTAAGTTCCTTAGAAACAAATTCCATAACTTGTCCAAACTCTTTTTCCCTTGGGCATATGTCTGGAACTACTTGAGCTAACTTCACAGAGTCTGTTGTAGTTGCAGGTCCTGGATTCAGTAATACATTCCTTTTTATACTCATAATATCCCCCCTATTGTAAAAATTTCATAAAGTTCTCTTTGTTTTCTATTGGAGCTACTGTAGGCCTTCCTAAGTCCTTTCTAGCTCCTTTTTTTACTCTAATTTCTAAGAATCCTGGTCCACTTATGGTCTTAAATTCTTCTATAGTATCAGCTAGTCCCTCCTCACTATCTACTGTCTTAGCCCATTTATAACCACAAGCTAAAGCTATTTGAGGCATATTTATGTTATGTCCACAGGTTTCTTGTCCTCCAACAGAATCATGAGCCCCATTATTTATAACTATATGCTTGAAGTTTCCTGGCTTTTCAGACCCTATAATTGCAGCTCCTCCCATATGCATTATGAAGGCTCCATCTCCATCAATTACATATACATTTCTATCCTTCTTTTCCAAAGCTATTCCCAATCCTATATGAGATGCATGGCCCATAGAACCTACTGTTAGAAAATCCTTTTCGTGACCTTGTCCATTTCTCTCTCTTATTTCAAAAAGCTCCCTTGAAGCCATTCCTGTAGTACTTACTACTATATCCTTTTCATCTAAATTCTTTACAATAATCTCTATGGCCCTTTCTCTATTCATATCATAGGAGGACTCTGGCTTAATTTTTAATTCATACTTTGTAAAAGCTTCTTTCTTAATTACTATAGCATAAGGTTTCTTGTTTTCATTCATATAATCTATAGCAATCTTTACATATTCTAAGGCTTCCTCTATAGTTGTTTCTTTATCTATAACTTTGTAATTAATACTTAATACATCTAGAAGCTCTGTGGTTATAAGTCCCTGCTTTTTATGCTGAGGCTCATCCTTTTTACCTGGCTCTCCTCTCCAGCCTATTAAAAGTAAAGCTGGTATGCTATATACTAATTCATCAGTTAATGAAGCTAGTGGATTTATAGCATTGCCTATTCCCGAATTTTGCATATATACTAAAGCGGGCTTTCCTGTAGCTAAATGGTAACCTGAGGCTAAAGCTAAAGCATTTCCTTCATTTGCTGTTATGATATTACTTTTGCTATCTACAGTATCTTTTATATAAGCACAAAAATCCTTTAACAATGAGTCTGGTACCCCTGTAAAAAATTCTATTCCTTTTTCCTTTAGTCCACTACAAAATTTTTCTACCTCTACCATCTTAATTTCCTCCTGGTATTAAAGTTAGTATTTCCTTTATTGGCATACAAATTTCATTAGCTTCTAAGCATCTTTCATTGCTTAAAATAGTTTCTGCGGTTTTTCTCATTGCTGGATATGCACTTCTTATTAGATGGTTTGCATATATAACTACGTTTACACCCATGTCGTAGAATTCTCTTTCTTTTATATGTCCATAGGTAGTTGGTACAACTACTAAGGGAACTCTATTTTCTAATTCATTATATATTCTACAGAATTCTTTTATCTCACTTCCATCCTTCTCTTTGCTATGAATCATAATTCCATCTGCTCCAGCTTCAATATAAGCCTTAGCTCTATTTATAGCATCATCCATACCTGCCTTAAGAATTAAGCTTTCTATTCTTGCTATTATCATAAAGTCATCGGTTACTCTAGCTTGCTTTCCTTGAGATATCTTTTCACAAAAATGCTCTATGGAATCTTGGCTTTGTGCTACGTCAGTACCAAATAATGAATTTTTCTTAAGTCCAACCTTGTCTTCAATTATTATGGCTGATACCCCTAGTCTTTCTAATGTTTTTACTGTAAATACAAAATGTTCTGTGAGTCCGCCTGTATCTCCATCCACTATTATAGGTTTAGTTGTTACTTCCAATATGTCATTTATGGTATTTAGTCTTGATGTTAAGTCTACAAGTTCAATATCGGGTTTTCCCTTAGCTGTTGAATCACAAAGAGAGCTTACCCACATTGCATCAAATTCTTTTATTTTCCCATCCTGTTCTACCTTGGTCTTCTCTGCAATTAATCCTGTTAACCCATTATGAGCCTCTAAGACTCTTACTACTGGTTTTTCATATATATCATTTTTTAATCTTTTTAGTCTTTCTTCAGGGGTTGTTCCTATAGAATTTAACGTATCCTCCAACTTTGATATAGATACTCCTTCTGTATATGGTATCTCAATAAGTTGTCCATCCCACTCCTTAAGTGTCTCTATAACCCTTTCTCTTAAATTTCTCTGTATACCTTTCTTCCAATCATCCCCATGAACTACATATTGGGGCTTATACCTCAATAGATTAGGAATTTGATCTAAGGTATCTTGTGGTACTACTTGAGATACTCCTTTTATATTTTCTACTATGGTTTTCCTCTCATTATATTTTAATATAGGTTTTCTCCAATATTCAGTTATAACCTCATCGGTATGTAACCCTACAATAACTTCACCTAATTCTCTTGCCTTATTCAATATATTTAGATGTCCATGATGAATTATGTCTGCACTCATTGCTACATATACTTTATTCATAAATTATCCTCCTTTATCGTTCATATTTTGAACAATATCATAATATCATATATTCATTATTTGAACAAAGTTGTTTATAATAGTTTTTACCTTTACATTGAAATTAAATGTTATTTCCTTTTATTTGCTACTTTTTTCTTTAGTTATCTTACAATTTTCAATATTAAGTGTTTTTATTTTCTCTTATCTTAGATACTAAATAGATTAAATACATTTTAAAGTTCATTGATTTTAAATAACAAACTTTAATTCGTTAATATTATACTTTATATTACTTTAATATTATATTTATTGCTTGTTAAGGTGAAATAGATACTCAAATTAGAAAAGATTGAGAACTGCTTTGGAGGGATTTTATTAAAGGAGACTCCAACAGAAGAGTTTGATATAATTAATTGAGCATTCTTTATGACTTTTGATACCAAATTTTCTGTTGGGACAATTACTGTTATTTGAGAAACAAAAAATATTCATCTCCTTGATGGTAGAGATGATATAGGGGTGCTATGGGGTATAAGGGTTAACGATAGATATACTCATCAGGATTTTCCTTAATAGTCTTTATATTATCAACATTATTCTAAAACATACCCTAACTTTAAAACGCATTATTGAAGCAGTTGCTTCAATAATGCCCTTAAATTCACTCTGCTCTTTAAAACATTTTTATGCTGTTGAACACTTCCTTAGAAACTAAACCTATAATTTCCTTTCCATCCTTGTTTGTAGCAACTTCCTTAGTTAGTACAGAAATTATATAGTCTCCCTCTGGATGATACACTATTCCAACATCATGCTCAAGATTATCTAAGTCTCCTGTCTTATGAGCTATAACTACATCCTCTGGTAAGTATAGATTAAGTCTTCCCCCAACCTGTTGCCTCTTCAATATGTCTAACATAATAAAGCTATATTGGCTATCTACCAGCCTTCCTTCATAAATCATTTCTAAAATTCGACTTAATTCTTCTGCATTTGTAGTATTTTCTTTTCCTTGTTTTACTGCCTCTGAATCCATCATTTTTCTTCTTAATCTAGTAAATTTTAACCCTAGGCTTTCTGCAACACTATTTATATTATCCATTCCTAACATATCTATTAATATGTTGGTTGCAGTATTATCACTTAATATTATCATTAAGGTTATAATTTCTTTTAATTGAAATTTATGTTTGAAGTTTAATTCCTTTAATATCCCATCACCACCACACTTGTTATAGTTTTTTAATTCAATTAAATCATCCAAATTTCTCTTTCCTTCCTTTACCTCCTTCATTGCGGTTGCCATTATAACTAATTTTATGGTACTAGCTGATGGAAACACCATTGTTTCATTTATTCTTATAGTTTCATTACTGCCTAGCTTTTTCACAAATATAGCTACTTGTCCTTGATGTTCACTTAATATTTCCTCTAAACTTTCTTTTAGTCTCATTTTTTATTCCCCCTATCCTATAAATGACCTAATCAAAACTAGAATCAAATTAGCTACTACTACAACTACCCCCAATTTAACCATGTTCTTTAAATCCTTAGATCTTGCTAACCCCATTTGTCCTAACATATCAGCCTCTGGATATGCAAAGGATGTTATTTGAGACCCTATAAGGAGTATCATGGCCCATAAACCTGAAGAAACTCCTAATCCCGTTACAAATCCACTAAACATCTTGTCCATTACTACAGATTGAGCTACAGCTGCTCCTCCTATGCCAAATATTCCAGTTAAAGTTGATACCAATGAAAATACTACTTTATTCCCTGATGATAATAATGGATTTAGTAAATCAACCAATGCTCCAAAGGCTCCTGACTGTTCTATAAAAGTTATAAATGGGTTAAACAATACAAACATGATAAATAGCCATACCATTTTAGAGGCACCTTCTACTAGAGTTTCAAATAAATCATTTAAAGATAATTTAGCTACAACTCCTGTTACAATTGCTCCCGTAAACATAACAGCTACAGCATAAGCAGCTCCACTCTTTATATATATTCCATAGATAACAAGTGCTAATATAGTTACTAAAAATGCTACCGTTGCCCTCTTAACTTCCTTTTTAGGTTTCTTATTTATATCTACACTCTCTACTTTGTCATAGGAATAAACTCCTTTAGTGTTTTTTTGAATTCTTTTTGTCATGAAATATGTTACAACTAAGCATACCAGTGTTACAGGTATCCCTGCTGCTAATAAATATTCACTATAGCTTAATTTAGTTAACTCCATTATGGTAACAACCTGAGGTGAGAAAGGTCCTATAAATAATCCTGTAAGTCCAGCTCCCATAAATATTGCAGATAAAGAAGAAGGCGTTAACCCTATAGCTGCTACTAATGGAATAACAATTGGTGCTATGATTGCATTAGCACCAGCTAGTGTCCCTAAAAGAGCACAAAGGATCATAGATGTTATCATAGTTGCAATAATTGCCTTTGTCTCCGTGTTAATACCTATTTTTTTCATTACAGTGATAACTATGTTCTCAGCTACGCCTGTTTTTCTAAGAACAGCACCTAATGCTGAACCAAGCATAATGATAAATCCAACCAAACCTAAGAAAGAACCCAATGATTCCCCAATTATAGATCCCATACTAAGCAATGGTTGATTAGTTAAAATTGCAGTTAATATTACACAAACCAACACATTCAATATGGGATTTATGTCCTTAAAAGCTAAAACAATATAAAGTATTAATGGAAGTAATGCAACTAATGGTGACATTCCAAATAACATGAAAATTCCCCCTTTAATTTTTTATATAAACAAAATTCTAATTTAAAATAAAGTTTTGGCTGCATCTAAAACTAGAATTTGTTGTACAGATACGTATAATTTTGTATCATATCTACCTGCTGTAACACTGCACTCTCTTTGTGCTAGATATAACAGCATCTACCAACCTGGATAAGTTCAACTAATATTCAACTTCGCCAAACTAAGTTTCACTTGATACAAGTATGAATATTACAAATAATCCTTTGTGTTTTTAAATATAAGAAATATTTTTAATTTCTTTTATTCCCAATCCAGCTTCATTATCCTTCAATTTTATGCTATATTCTTCAAAGTCTGCCCCTCCTATAACTGGATCTTCTTTGCACAATATTGGTCCATCTAAATCTATTTTAGTTATTATACTCTTTGCACAAGCCAAATGTACTGCTGCTGTAACACTAACTTTGGCTTCTAACATACATCCTATCATACACTGAACTCCATATATTTCCGCTAAAGAACATATTTTAAGCGCATTATAAATTCCACCTGTTTTCATAAGCTTAATGTTTATAAGGTCTGCAGCTCTTTTCTCTAATATATTTAATGCTTCTTTGGGTGAAAATACACTTTCATCCGCTAATACAGGTATTGATATATTGTCCTTTACTAGTTTCATTCCCTCTATGTCCCAAGCTGGTACTGGTTGTTCCACAAATTCAATTTGCAAATTTTCATCTTCCATGTTTCTTAAGGCATTAATAGCCTCTTTAGGTGTCCAACCTTGATTTGCATCTATCCTAAGGGCTACCTCATATCCTACTCCCTTTCTTATACATTTCATCCTTTCGATATCCTTTTTATAATCCTTTCCTACTTTTATTTTTAATGTTTTATATCCAGATTTTATAGCTTCTATGCTGTCTTTAACCATCTCCTCTGGATCATTGACACTTATGGTGATATCTGTTGTCAGCTCCTTTCTATAGCCTCCCAACAACTTATATAATGGAGCCTTATATAGCTGCCCGTATAAATCATAAATGGCCATATCTACAGCTGCTTTTCCGCTAGAATTTTTTATTATGCAGTTATTTAATTTATTTAAAATTTCCTCTAAATTCTCTATATCCAATCCTATCAATGTTGGTGCTAAATGATCTCTTATGGATCCTATTATAGATCCTTTAGTATCTCCTGTTATCACTGCTGTTGGAGGAGCTTCTCCAAATCCTACATTTCCTGTATCTGTGTGAATCTCCACTATTATATCTTCAACACTATTTACTGTTCTTAACGCAGTTTTAAAGGGTGTTTTCAATGGAACAGATATTGTACCTATTTTTATGTCTGTTATTTTCATTACTCTTTCCTCCTAATTATTGATAGAAAAACAAAAACCCAGTAAAGATTATAACAATTGTTATAATCTTTACTGGGTTTTATTTATTTTAATTTAGATGTGTGTCTAAATCCTGTAAATAAAGCAGTAATATTAATAATATTTTTGTTTTACTTCAACATATTTTTTTATGGCATCTTTATAAGCTACTATAATAGCTCTTTGAGATGAGCCATGATATCGTTTCTTTATTTCATCTTCTAGCTTAAATCTATAATCGCTAAAACTTTTTCCTGTAAAGATACATTTTATAAAGTCTTCTGTAGTTCTTATAGTAGAGGTGCATGATACATCTATTATTTCGTCAGTATTTACATCCACAACAAATCCGATAAAAAAGGAATTAAACATATTAGTTATAGCATTATCTATATTAGTTCTTGCTTCTCCCACTATATAAACAGTATTGTTATCATACATAAAACCACCCCATGGAATATTATTTTAATATAAGAGATTCCATATAAGTAGCTATTTAGCCAACTCATATATAGCCGCAGCTATTATTTCTGTATTTTTCATCAATGAATCTATAGATATATACTCATCTGGTTTATGCTCTACCATAGGTTCACCTTTAAATATAGGTCCAAAAGCAACTATATTTTTCATAGCCTTTGCATAAGTTCCCCCGCCTATTGAAATTAACTCTGCTTTGTCTCCAACCTTTTCTTCATAAACCTTCTGAAGCTTTTTAATAAAGTCAGTATCTGGCGATACATAAAGGCTATTTTTATGTTTTGTATGAACTTCTTCAAAGCCTCCTAACTTCATCTTTTCCTCAAATATATCTATAAAATCCTCATAGGTTTTAGTCACAGGATATCTCATATTAATATCTATATAGACTTCATCCTTATCACCATTTATAACACCTAAATTAAGAGTAAAATCTCCAGAAACCTCATCACTTAAATCTATTCCTAAAAGTTTTCCTGTTGTATCCATGGCTATATATTGATTTATAAAGTCTATAAGTTCCTTGCTAGAACCTGTAACTCCTAATTTTGATAAAAATCTAAATATATTTCCTATGGCATTTTCTCCTTTTTCTGGAGTACTACCATGGGCAGATATCCCCAAGGCTCTAATTATAACTTCATTTTCATGAAATTCTATAGTTATTTTTTCTTCTTTCTCTGCTAATTTTTTCACTTGATTTTTAAGGTCTTCGGGTATAACAAGAACTGCCTCTGCATAGTCTGGCACTACATTTGGTGCTATTCCACCCTTTATGCTCTTTATAAATGAAATTTCATGATCCTTTAAGGTTTTCTTGTATCTACATGTAACAATACCTTTCTCCCCGTTTATTATTGGATATTCTGCATCTGGAGTAAACCCTGCTATAGGTAAATCTTCTCCAGCTTTTATGTAATGCTTTACACAGTTGCTTCCTGTTTCCTCATTTAATCCAAAAATTATTCTAACTCTTCTTTTCAATGGAAGATTTAAATCTTTAATTGCCTTTAATGCATATAAAGCTGCCATTGTAGGCCCCTTATCATCGGTAGTTCCTCTTCCATATATTTTTCCATCATGTATCTCCCCACCATATGGAGGATAAGTCCATCCGTCTCCTTCCGGAACCACATCTAGATGTCCTAAAACAGCTATAAGTTCTTCTCCTTGTCCATACTCAGCATATCCTATCATGTTATCTACATTTTTAGTTTTAAATCCCAGATTATTAGCTAAGTTTAAGGAATATTCTAGTGTTTTTTGTACTCCTTGTCCAAAAGGGTACTTCTCATTACCTTCTTCTTCAACACTTTTAATTTTCACTATATCTTGCACACTTGATATTAGTTCATTTTTTAATTCAGCCACTTTACTGTCTAAATTCAAATCAATCACTTCCTAAATATATTCTTTGTTATATCCTGAAAAAAGCCCAGCAAATGAACCTCATTTACTGGGCTTTGCTCTCGTTAATGCTTTGTAGCATCTAGATTAACAAAACAGTAATTAAATACTATTTAACTATTGTTAGTATACCTTATTTTCTTTAACAATTCAATATTATTCTGAATTTTTTATTAATTTCTTTAATACTTCAGTGTTTTGGATTTTGGGATACTTCTTCAATGGCATTGATTACAATAGCCATAATGCTTATTTTCTCCTGCCTGTCTACCTCTAACAAAGATTTAGCATAAATCATTCCTTCTTCTGTCACCACATACCTTGGCTTAACCTTATTTAGCGCCAAAGCTGTCATATCTGCTAAGCATCTATCACATTTACAAATATTTTTATATTGAACTAATAAGTTGTTTAGTATATTTTTTACCACTTCTTCTGAATAATTTATACAGGTATACATCTTTATTTTCATATCCTCTCTTTAGTAGCTTTATCTTATAATAATTATATCACTATATACCTGATTTATAATATAAAATTCTACATTTTTCATGGTTTTTTTCAAAATACTTCTTTTCTAATGATTGTCTAGTATTTTCCCATCTGTAGTTATGGTTTTTATAGACCAAGGAATTATTTTACCACTTATTTTTAAAGCTTCCATAACCGCCTTCAATATTCCACCACAACATGGAACCTCCATCTTTACAACAGTTAGGGATTTTATATCATTATTTATTAAAATGTCAGCCAATTTTTTAGAATAATCTACCTCATCTAATTTAGGGCATCCAATTATAGTTACCTTATTTTTCATAAATTCATTATGGAAATTTCCATAAGCATAAGCTGTGCAATCAGCCGCAATCAATAGATCCTTATTATCAAAATAAGGAGCATNNAGGAACTAGTTTTATTTGTACTGGCCATTGGACAAGTTCTGATTTTATCTCTAATTTATTTTCTCCTTTTTCTTCAGTTTGCTCTGAACCATTATGAATAAATTTACTTTCAGTTCCTGGACAACCACAAGGTAATGAAATATGATTCTTACTATTCATTTTTGCCTTTACAGCCTCATCATCATAAGCTGCAGCTTCACGAGTTTCAAAGGATAGTGCATCTGTTGGACAAACTGGTAGGCAATCACCTAATCCATCACAGTAATCGTCTCGTAATAGCCTAGCTTTACCATTTACAATGCCTATAGCACCTTCATGGCAGGCCTCAGCACACAATCCACATCCATTACACTTTTCTTCATCTATTTTTATTATTTGTCTTATCATATCCCTCACTCCTCTTGAATTATTTACATCATTATATTACAATAAAGCCAAAAACTCCGTTTCAAATGTTACATAATTAAAATTTTTTTATTTAAATGGATGGTGCTTTATGAAAAAAAAATTTATAAATATTATTTATTATGTTGCCATAGCTGTATTTGTAATTTCTTTAATATTACTTATTTTTTCTGTTAAAGACTATTTTACTAACAGAAAGTCTTATAATGACCTTTGCCATGATTATGGCCCAACTATTTCTAGTGAGCCCATAAACGAAGAAAACTCTGAAATTTCTATTGAAAATAATGTAAATTTTCCCTCCCTTGAAAAAATAAATAGTCATTGCGTTGGATGGATTACTATTCCTAATACCAACATTAATTATCCAATTGTTAAAAACGACGATAATGAATACTATCTTAATCACAACTTTGAAAAGTCCGAAAATAAGGGTGGAGCTATTTTTATGGATTATAGATTGAAAGAGGATTTTTCCAACTTTAATACTATACTATATGGTCATAATATGAAGGACGGCTCTATGTTTGCTGATGTTAATAAATATAAAGAAGAAGACTTTTTTAAAGAAAACCCCTATTTAATCATCTACTTACCTGGAAGTTGCTATAAGGTTGACATAGTATCCATATATGTAGATAAGGATTCCAGTGAGGCATATACCTTATCCTTTGATGATACTAAGAAGAGTAATTTTATAAAATATATTAAAGATAAATCTTTCTTCCAAAGTCCTATAGAACCTAACAATAGTGACAAAATTTTGACCCTATCAACCTGCTCCTATGAGTATGAAGAAGCAAGGACTATATTGCATGGCATAATTCATAAAGTCCCATAATATTATGCATAAATTATTATAATAATTTTTATTTTTTGATTTTTTTCTTGCATTTTTTTACCTTTTGGTTTAAAATTTTACCGTAACCACTATATTTGTACAAATGTTTCTAAGTTAAACTTAGTTTTAGGTTGAATTTGAATTCCAACTAAATATTGGTTTAATTTATCTAGTGTCATATCTACTGTTATTTCTAGCCTAAAGATGCTGGAGTATCACAGCAGATACACATGGAATAAAATTATTTTCTTAAATGTTAAAGGGGAGTAACTACCATGTTTTCATGGGAATAAGTCAACACACGATTCTATGAATCTGGCGTATTCTTAAATAGTGAGACCTTTAGCATAGCCCTGCTATGCTAAAGGTCTTTATTGATATATTTTACATATTTTAAGGAGGAATCTTTATGAGTGCACTAATTGAAGGAATATCCTCTATTACTTTTGGTAATATAGTAATGTGGATAATAGGTGGAGTTCTTATCTATTTAGCTATTGCTAAGGACTTTGAACCTGCTTTACTTTTACCAATGGGTTTTGGGGCTATTATTGTAAACCTTCCATTGTCAGGAGCTATAACTCAAATTACTAATGGAACACCTGTGGAAGGTATTCTGGACATACTATTTAATGCGGGAATCGCTACAGAGTTATTTCCACTACTAATATTCATAGGAATAGGAGCTATGATTGATTTTGGACCTATTCTTCAAAATCCATTTATGTTATTTTTTGGTGCTGCAGCTCAATTTGGTATATTTTTCACCATATGTTTAGCAGGACTATTAGGCTTTTCTATAAATGAAGCTGCTGCCATAGGTATAATAGGAGCTGCTGATGGCCCAACCTCTATTTATGTTGCCAATAAATTTGCAAAAGATTTGCTGGGTCCAATTTCCATTGCAGCCTACTCTTATATGGCATTAGTTCCAGTAATACAACCTTTCGCCATAAAATTAGTTACTACAAAGGAAGAAAGAAAAATAAGAATGCCTTATAGAGCCGAAGGAGTTTCAAAAACTACTAGAATAGTTTTTCCTATAGCTATAACTATAGTCACTGGTTTAATTGCTCCAAATGCTGTTCCTTTGATAGGTTTTCTAATGTTTGGTAATCTTATAAGAGAATGTGGAGTATTAGATAGATTATCTAATACAGCTCAAAATGAACTGGTTAACATCATAACTATTCTTTTAGGAATAACAATTGCTACCACAATGCAGGCAGATAAATTTTTGAACGCAAAGACCGGCATGATAATAGCCATGGGACTTATAGCTTTTATCTTCGATACAATTGGTGGTGTTTTATTTGCCAAAGTCATAAATTTATTTAGAAAACAAAAAATAAATCCTATGATAGGTGCCGCTGGTATATCTGCTTTTCCTATGTCAGCCAGAGTTATTCAAAAAATGGCTCAGAAAGAGGACAATCAGAACTTTATATTGATGTTCGCCGTTGGGGCTAATGTAGCAGGGCAAATTGCTTCAGTTCTAGCTGGTGGATTGATTCTTATGCTAGTAGGTTAGGAGGTTACACATATGAATTTAGAAAGTTTAAGTACCACATTTCCTCTAATGCTAAAGGGCATGGGTGGTATATTTATTGTAATACTTTTACTTTATGCTTTGATAAAAATCTTGCTTAAAGTCTTTCCCTCAAAGTAAACTAAAGGATAGAGGTTTTCATCCTCTATCCTTTAATAAGCTTTTCAAATTCTTCTATTGGCATTGGCTTAGCAAAGAAAAATCCCTGGGCCATGTTGCATTTCATATGTGTTAAAGTCTCAACTTGCTCTTCTTTCTCTACGCCCTCGGCTACTACTAATATATTTAATTCCCGAGCCATCTTTATCACATTATTTATAACAATCTCTGTTCTTTCTACTTCCTTTGAGTTAAAGAATTCCTTATCTATTTTTAAAACATCTATAGGAATTTCTTTAAGAAGATTTAAGGATGAATAACCTGAACCAAAGTCATCCATGGAAAGCTTAAATCCTATAGTCTTTAACTTATTCATTATATTAATAAGCATATCCACATTATCTAGTACAGTGTTCTCAGTGAGCTCTAATTCTATAAGGCTGGCTGGCACTTGATATTTTTCAACTATCTTTTTAAATTTATCTATAAAATTAGGATTATTCAAGTGAACTCTAGATACATTTACAGATATAGGAATGGGGTTTATCCCATTATCTAGCCATCTTTTAATTGTATAGCATACCTGTTCAAATACATACATATCTAGATGTATTATAAACCCATTTTTCTCGAAGAGGGGGATAAATTTATTGGGATATATCATACTGCCCTCATGTTTCCATCTAACTAATGCCTCTGCTCCTCCTATATTTTTATCCTCTAATGTGTATTTAGGCTGTAAATACACCTGAAACTCTTGTTTTTCCAAAGCTCCATACATATTATTCTCTATATACTTTTCTTCTAAAAGAGTATCCCTTAAAGCTTCATCATAAAAGCTATAATCACTCTTATGATTACCTTTCACAGTATCCTTAGCTAAATTTGCCTTATCTAAAATTGTTTCTATTTCCTCTTTTCTATCTCCTATCAAGTAAACTCCAGATGATATCACTATATTATATTTAATACTTTTTATAAGGTAAAAATTTTGAATTTCATTGTTTATTTCTTTCATTTTAGATATTATATATGCTATATCATCATACTCTAATAAAACTGCAAAGTTATCATTAGATACTCTACAAAATATATCATTAGGTATACACCTTTGAAGAGTGTCTGCCACATATTTTAATAGACTATCACCTTTTTCATATCCTAAGCTATCATTTATTAATTTAAATTTATCTATATCTACTTGAATTACAGCTAAATTTCTTCTACTATTTTTTAAAGCTTCCTCTGCATCTCTTTTAAAAGAATTTATATTTCTTATACCCGTAAGCTTATCTGTAAATGCTAATTCCTTAATTTTCATCTCATTTTTTATTTTTATTAGCATAATATATCCAATAATACATACCATTAAAAAGCTTAAGCCAGCGGTAGCTGTCATTATTTCATTTGCCTTTTTAGAAACTACATTATAAGGAATTACAGATATTACGTACCAATCATTAATTCCTCTAATCGGAGAATAGCCTACATATTCATATTCTCCATCATAATAAAGTCCCTTAACGCCTTTTTCAAAATTTTTCATCTGTTTTTTCATTTCATCTAGACTTTTTTCACTATTTTCATTATGAAGAGCATAGAATATATTATTGAAATCTTTATATTTTTCTGATTTATTGGAGTTTAATATTACATCTCCGTTATTTTTTACTATATATGAATTTCCTTTATTATTAAAAAGAGATATAGAGAGAGCTTCTTCTAGTTCCATAACCTGCTTGCTACCCATTAATACACTTTCAACATTATTGTTTTTTACTATGGGTGTTGAATAAGTTATTATTTCTACTCCATTTATTTTATCCTTGAACGGATCTGATATCTTATCTATACCTCTTATAGTATCCTTAAAGGCAATTTCGTCAAACACATTGGGATAGTCCTCATCACCATGGATTTTATTACCTAAAAGGTCCACATTGGCTAGTCGTAAATACTGGTCATTTTCCTTAATTATATTTAATATTTTATCGCTTTCTTCTTCAGATAACACTTCCGTATTGCTAAGTCCTATGGCTACTCCTCTTAGGATATTTAAATCACCATTGATTTTATTAGCTATTACATTGGCGCTTTGCATAGTAACTTCCATAAGATGATCTTCTGTTTCTTGCATTAGTAGATTCTTTGTATATCGCAAATATATATTAGACATTAGCACAAGAATCCCAATCACTACTATAAAGATTATAGCTAATTTTTTTTTATTTTCTTTTATAGCCTTCCTATACATAGCTTCACACTCCTATACAATGTGATAAACCGTTCTGTCATATTATATCAATTAATGTTATGACATGGATTTTTATGAATAATTTTGATATATATTGTTGATTTAATTATAATATATTTTCACATGTTATATCAATACCCTAAAAAATAAAGAGTCTGTTATTAAATTAATAACAGACTCTTTACCTTTCTTATATAGCTATTTTTTTCTTCGATTTTTTCTTTTATCTTTTATCCTTTCAGAAGCATATTTTTTCTCTATAAATTTTATTTCTTTTTTTAATTTTAAGTAGCTAATCCATCTATCTTCGGATAATTCCCCTGTTTCTAGAGCTAACTTCACAGCACATCCCGGTTCCATGTTGTGGGTACAATCTCTAAACCTGCACTTTTCACTTAAGTCCTCTATATCCTTAAATGCACTTTCTAGTCCTTGGGAGCCTTCCCAAGTAGACAGTTCTCTCATTCCTGGAGTATCTATTATCATGGCACCACCCTTGATTTTCATAAGTTCTCTATGGGTTGTAGTATGCCTTCCTTTACTATCATCTTCCCTTATATCTTTTACTTCCATACGTTGTGATCCCATAAGCACATTTACTAAAGAGGATTTCCCAACCCCTGATGATCCTAAAAATACTATGGTTTTTCCTTCTATTATATACCTTTCAAGTTCATCTATTCCATCCCCTGTATATGAGCTTATAGAGACTATATCTACATTTTTAGCTATCTTTCTCATTTCTTCCTCTTTACTAAGATAATCATCACACATGTCTCTCTTAGTAAGAACTATCACCGGAGTTCCCCCACTCTGCCATGTAGCTGTAAGATATCGTTCTACTCTTCTTAAGTTGAAATCGTGGTTTAAAGAAGTCATTATAAAAACATAATCAAAATTAGCTGCCACTAGTTGTTCTATTTTATTGCAAGTGTCAAATCTAGAAAATTTGCTTTTTCTTTCAAAAACCTCATATATAATGTCTTCTCCACAAGGGTTATCCTTTACAAGGACAAAATCTCCCACTGTAGGATAGAAATTATTTTCTTCAGCCTTATATATTAAGCTACCCTTAAGTTTAGCAAAGCCTTCTCCCTTGTCTTTAATTATTTTATATTGCTCCTTATGAACCTCTGTAACTCTGCCTATGATTAGTTCATCTTTATATAAACTCTTTAATTGATCTTCTTGATTTCTAAAAAATTCACTGTATCCATATCCCTCTATTATACTCATTCATTACCTCCATATTTGTTTTTACTATATTTAAGTTAATACTGATATTTTCCATAACACATCTCTCCTTTTAAAATATTTTTTAAACCATTGTTCTTATTTTTTAGCAGACCTTTGATAACTCTCTTCTTTAAAAATGGGCATAAAAAATCCGTAGCTGATAACCTTTAATGGCTGCCTACTACGGATATATTCTTAAAGCAGTTATTTTAGAAAGGTTGCTGAAATGGTGAAAATATAATTCTCTAAATATCTTTAGGAATTGTATTTTCTTTATTAAGTTTTAGCTTTTAATCACCTTATCCATCATTTAAATCAGCTCCTTTCAAAGTTTCTTATATAATTATACATTTATTTTAGAAAATTCTCAATACTTTTATAGCCAGTTATTAAACTTCTTTATATATATCCTTTTTACCACCTGGGTTAAAATGCAATATGCTAACAAAATTCCTAAAAGCCATGGAAAATATGCTAAAGGCAATGGCTGAAAACCTATCGATGCTCCAAAACTAGTAAAAGGTATTGCAATTCCTAATATCATAACCACTGAGGTTAATGCTAATACTGGCTTTGCTGCCCTACTTTGAATGAATGGCATCTTTTTAGTTCTTATCATATGCACCACTAAAGTTTGTGATAGTAACCCCTCTATAAACCACCCTCCTTGAAACATTCCTTGGATGAAGTCCGTATTAGCCCTAAATACAAACCACATAACTAAAAATGTTGCTATATCAAATATAGAACTTATTGGTCCTATCCATAACATAAACTTTCCTATATCATCTGCATTCCATTTTTTAGGTTCCTTTAAATATTCTTCATCCATGTTATCCCATGGAATTGATATTTGTGATATATCATAAAGTAAATTTTGTATCAAAAGTTGTATTGGCATCATTGGGAGGAAAGGTAAAAATATGCTAGCTACTAACACACTGAACACATTACCGAAGTTTGAGCTTGCTGTCATTTTTATATATTTTATTATATTTCCAAAAACCTTTCTACCCTCAATGACTCCATTTTCAAGAACCATAAGACTTTTTTCAAGAAG
Organism: Clostridium sp. UBA5530; assembly: GCA_002423705.1. GTDB lineage: Bacteria > Bacillota > Clostridia > Clostridiales > Clostridiaceae > Clostridium_X. The sequence goes on along the minus strand of DINW01000086.1, from coordinate 27,678 downwards.
AATTATATCTGCTGACTCCTTGGCTATATCCACTGCGGTATCCACTGATATACCTACATCAGAGTTCTTTAAAGCTAAAGCATCATTTATTCCATCACCCATAAAGCCTACAACATGCCCATTATTTTGTAATGCCTTTACTATTTTAGACTTTTGTGTTGGAGAAAGTTTGGCAAAGATTTTTACATTCTCTATCCTAGTTGAAAGTTCATCTTCACTTATATTTTCTATATGGGAACCTAAAAGTATTTCCTCTGATTCTATTCCTACCTCATGACATATTTTCTTAGTTACCTCTTCATTGTCTCCAGTGAGTACCTTAACTTCAACCCCATGGGCATTTAATGCCTCAATAGCTTCTCTTGCACTGTCCTTAGGTGGATCTAAGAATCCTATATACCCCATTAGTACCATGTGTTTTTCATCTTTTACTGTGAATTCACCTTCATTTGGTATATGATTTTTTTGAGCTACTGCAATAACTCTCATGCCTTCCTTATTTAAAACATGAACCATCTTCATTACCTTTTCTCTTATGGCTGGAGTTATCTTCACAATTTGTCCATGATATTCTGCCATATCACATACAGATAGTATCTCCTCTACTGCACCTTTAGTAACTAATTGCTTCTTTCCTTCCTTATCTCTTACTACAACAGACATTCTTCGTCTTTGAAAGTCAAAAGGAATTTCATCTATCTTAGTATAATTTTCTTCAAATTCTTTAAAGCCCAATTCATCTCCATGGTCCAAAATGGCTTCATCCATTAAATTTCTTAATCCGGTTTGATGAAAGCTATTTAAATAAGCATGCTTCAGCACCCTTTTATCTTCTTCTCCATGTATATTAAGGTACTTTTCTACAACAATTTTATCTAAGGTTAAAGTTCCTGTCTTATCGGTACATAGAACATCCATAGCACCAAAATTTTGTATGGCATCTAATTTTTTCACTACTGTTTTTCCCTTAGACATCTTAACTGCACCTTTAGCTAAATTAGTGGTTACTATCATTGGTAACATTTCTGGTGTAAGTCCCACTGCAATAGATATAGCAAACAATAGAGCCTCTATCCAATCACCTTTAGTAAATCCATTAATCAAAAATACTATAGGCACCATAGCTACCATAAATTTTATTAGTAAATGGCTTATACTGTTTACTCCCTTTTCAAAAGTTGTAACTTCCCTTGGTTCCACAAGAGTTTTTGCCATAGCTCCAAAATAAGTATCATTACCTGTAGCTAACACAATTGCTTTAGCACTGCCACTGACCACCGTTGTTCCTAAAAGACAGATATTATCAATATCAGTGATAGTTAAATTTTTCTTTTTTTCCTTAAGTGCTGAATATTTTTCTACAGGCTCTGATTCTCCAGTAAGGGCAGATTGGGATATAAACAAATCCTTATTTTGTATTATCCTAACATCTGCTGGAATCATATCCCCAGCAGCAAGATGAATTATATCTCCTTTAACTATTTCTTTTATATTCCTCTCTGTAATGCTCCTATTCTTTCTTTTTACAGCAGCAGTGGTTTTAACCATGGATTTTAGTTCCTCTGCAGCTTTATTGGATTTAAACTCTTCAATAAATTTTAAAAGACCACTTAAGGTCACCATGGTGCCTATAATAATAACTGTTACATAGCTTTTTTCTTCTGGTGAAGCAATGATTACATCAGTAATTAACGACACTATACCTATAGTTACTAAAACTAAAATAAATGGATTCATAAAAGCCTTAATAAGCTGAATATACCATGGAAGTGGTCTATCATGACTAACTACATTTTCTCCATCTTTCTCTAGTCTTTCCTCCGCCTTCTTTTCATCTATTCCATCTTCAGTAGTACCTAAAGTATCATAAATATCTTCTATCTTCATAAGACTAAAGTTTAAAAGTTTATTTTTAATTTCCTTTTCTTTAATATCTAATATAATATCATTTCTTTTTAACATAATTTACACCTCCAAGATGTTAGATTTTAAAAATGGTAATAGAAAACTAAGGGTACTAACTTTTAATTTTTACCCAACCTATTCAACCACTTTAGTTATTTTTTTCTATAGACTTTTAAATATTCTATAGAAAATTAAATTGACACTGAACTTTAATGAAATTTCTTGGACACAGTGAAGTCTTAGATATGATTTAAGAAATGTATATTAATTGATAGCTAATCCATGGTGAAAAAGAATAGAGTTTTCCATAAAAAGATCGTTATAATATACATTTTTTCCTCCACTGCCCGTACTACTGCCAGCGTCCATTCTTTTTCACCTCCTAAAATTAAAATATATTAAAATAAAAAATCCCTCGCCAATTCTTGAACATGACGAAGGTATCTACCTAATACTTTCTCGTTCAAGTTTTAGCTCTGCAAGGCAATGAAGCTGCACTAGGTTAAGCCTTCTTTGTTCGGCTAAACCTGCTGACCAGTTCAGAATGTTTCCACTCTTTCACGGTAGCAACCCGTATCCTTGTAGTAACCTCACCTACCGAGGTATATTTAATTTACATTATTATAATATGCTTTAATTCTTAATTTGTCAAATTCAATTTGCTAAATTGAAGAAGATCACTATAGAAAAATTGAATTTTATGGTAATATCTTTATTATATTGGTTGCTTCCTCCACAGCAAATAAAATATGAGGGTTGATACTACTCAACGTGAACTAAAATACTGTATAAAGCCCATAGGCTGAAATAAAGACTGGTTTGAAGATTAAAAAAAGTTCCCTATGCCAATGCATATGGAACTTTTTTCATCTATTTAGATTTTATCTCTAACCACATATCATCATATAGTTTTATCTTGTCTCCCAAATCCTTGAAAAATTCGCTTTTATTTATTATATCATCTGATGGATATGCCACTGGATTCTTTTTCACTTCATCCTCCAGTAGTTCAAGAGCTTCCTTATTTGGAGTAGAGTAATTTATATAATCTATGTTCTTCTTTGCATTTTCTGGATCCAGCATAAAGTTTATAAATTGTTCCGCCTCCTTCTGATTTTCAGCTCCAACAGGTACACACATAGCATCTATCCACTTGTTAGTTCCAGTCTTAGGGATAGCATAGGCCAAGTTTTTATCCTTCTCCATTAGAGTTATTGCATCTCCAGAGTAAACTATCCCCATTGCCCCTTCTCCACCAAGCAATCTATCCTTAATATCATCATTGCCATAGGCTAGAACTAATGGTCTTTGCTTTATAAGTTCATCTTTAGCCTTCTTAAGTTCATTTTCATTTGTACTATTTTGAGAGTAGCCTAGCTTCATAAGAGCTATTCCCATGGTATCTCTTACTGAGTCTAACATAAAAATTTGTCCCTTATATTTTTCATTCCAAAGGATATCCCAGCTATCTACAGGATCCTTTACCATTTCTTTGTTATATAGTATTCCAAAGGTTCCCCAAAAATAAGGAACTGAATACTGATCCTTAGGATCATATGGTTGCTTCTTAAACTTCTCATCTATGTTTTTATAGTTAGGTATATTATTATAGTCCAATTTTTGTAATAAATTTTCCTTTATCATCTTTTCAATCATGTAATCTGATGGGAAAACTAAGTCATACTTAGATCCTCCACTTTTTATCTTCTGATACATTATTTCATTAGTATCATATTTTTCATATACTATTTTAATTCCTGATTCCTTTTCAAATTTACTTAGTAAATCTTCATCAATATAGTCACCTACATTGTATATATTCAGTACCTTGCTAGAGTCCTTAGATCCACATCCACTAAAGGCTGCAACGGAGAAAACTCCTATTAAGACTATGGCGATTATTTTTCTTATTTTTTTCATATCTTCACCTCACAGATTAAATTCTATTGATTTGCAGCTGGTTTTCTATTAGCTAAAAATAATAATATTAAAACCGCTATAAACATTATAGTTGAAAGGGCATTTATCTCTGGCTTAATGCCTCTTCTTGCCATAGAATAAACCTCTATGGAAAGATTTGAAACACCACTTCCCGTATTAAAGAAACTAATTACAAAATCATCTATGGACATAGTGAATGCCATTAAAAAGCCTGAAATTATCCCTGGCTTTATCTGAGGGAGTATTATCTTTCTTAGTGTATACATAGGGGTTGCGCCTAAATCCATAGCGGCTTCCTCTATGTTATCTGGGAGCTGTCTTAGCTTGGGTAATACTGACAATACAACATATGGTATATCAAAAGTTATATGAGCCAATATCATAGTTAGTAACCCCAGCTTTAACTGAAAGAATATAAATAATGTCATAAGACCTATTGCCGTTACTATATCTGGGTTTAACACTGGAAGATAATTTATATTAAGAAGAACTGCTTTCTTTGCTCCTGTCATTTTGTTTATTCCTATGGCACTGATGGTTCCAACTATGGTAGCTATTATTGCTGCCACTACTGCTACCAATATGGTTGTCTTTAATGCTGATAATATGGCATTATTGTTTAATAGTTCCTTATACCACTTAAAGGTAAAGCCTTCCCATCTAGCCATTGATTTAGAATCATTGAATGAGAATAACACTAATGCAAATATAGGTGCATACAAAAATATGAATACTATGGTTAAATATATATTAGAAGTTATCTTTTTTACCATAACATTCCACCACCCTTTCCTTTAGTGTCATCATCTGAAAACTTAGCCATAAGCCCCATAGATATTAATATCAATATCATCATAACTATGGATATGGCAGATCCAAAGTTCCAATCTCCTACAGAAGTAAATTGTTGCTCTATTAAGTTACCAAGAAGCATATATTGTCCGCCTCCTAATAACCTTGAGATAACAAAAGNNTGAATACCATGGTTACTCCTGATATAACCCCAGGTATACTAAGTGGAAATACTATTTTTATAAAAGCTTTTACTTTCCCTGCCCCTAAGTCGTAGGCAGCATTTATTAAATCCTGATCCATTTTAAGCAGTGAAGTATATATTGGCAATACCATAAAAGGTAAGAAGTTATATACCATTCCCAAGACCACTGCTCCATTTGTATAAAGTAAATTTATTGGATTTAGTCCTATTGAAGTAAGCAAAGTATTTAAAAGGCCGTTTTTCCCTAATATAGCCATCCATGCATAAGTCCTTAAAAGAAAGTTCATCCACATAGGAAGAATAAATAGTAATATAAGTATATTCCTTTTGTTTTCCACCTTTTTAGAAATTATATATGCTATAGGATATCCTAAAATCAAACATAATATGGTTGATAAAAGTGCCAACCATAAAGAACGCCCAAAAACTTTAATATAAAGAGGATTTAATAATTTTTCAAAGTTATCTAAGGAAAATTCAAACCCTGATGAAGATTTAGTTGTAAAGCTAAAAAATATTATAAGAATAAGAGGCACTATTATAAACATAGAGCTCCATATTATATATGGATATGACAAATAATTTTTCTTTTTCATTATTGCTCACCCATTTTTTTCATAATATGAAAATCTTCTGGATATAGCTCCATTCCTATGATTTCCCCTGGTTCTGCAGTTTTAATATTATGCAATATCCAAGTTCTTTCTCCCTCTTCTACTTCAATCTCATAGTGAACCCCTTTAAAAACTGAAGATTTTACAACTCCCTTTAATTTACTATTTTCAGCATTTACAATTTTTACATCCTCAGGCCTTATTACTACATCTACATCCTCTTTCTTTTCAAAGCCTTTATCTACACAGGTAAATATATTGTCACAAACTTGTATTTTGTAGTCCTCTATCATTATTCCTGAAAATATATTACTTTCTCCTATAAAATCTGCTACAAATCTATTCTTAGGCTCATTATATATATCTTCTGGAGTTCCCATCTGTTGTATAACCCCTTTATTCATTACTACTACGGTATCTGACATAGTAAGAGCTTCTTCTTGATCGTGGGTTACAAAAATAAAAGTTATTCCTAGATGCTTTTGAATATTTTTAAGTTCTATTTGCATCTCTTTTCTAAGCTTTAAGTCTAATGCACCTAGTGGCTCATCTAAAAGTAAAACCTTAGGTTCATTTACAATGGCTCTAGCTATGGCAATTCTTTGCTGCTGTCCACCACTTAAAGAATCTATCTTTCTATTTTCAAATCCCTCTAAGGCAACTAATTTCAATACATCTTTTACCTTTTTATCTATTATATCCTTTGAAAGCTTTTTTATCCTAAGACCAAAAGCTATGTTTTCATATACATTCATATGAGGAAATAATGCATATTTTTGAAATACAGTGTTTATCTGTCTTTCAAAGGGTGGTATATTATTTATCACCTTATCCTCAAAAATCACTTCACCCTCATCACAGTTTTCAAATCCTGCTAGAATTTTCAATGTAGTAGTCTTTCCACATCCACTTGGTCCAAGTAATGTTACAAACTCGTTGGTCTTTATGTTTAAACTTATATTATCTAATACCTTTAAATCCTCAAATTGCTTTGATATATTCTTAATTTCTATTATATTCGCCATGAAAGTAACACCTCTTTCTCTTAAAATGACGGTGGAGTGCTTATCCAAATAACCTTTGCCTCCGTCTTTCCTTCATTAGAAATATAATGGTTATCTCTTGGTTGAAAATAAAAGCTTTCACCCTTCTTTATCTTGTAAACCTTCTCTCCCAAATGAAGATGTATGGTCCCAGATAACACATATCCAAATTCTTCTCCCTCATGAGGTTCCTCTTCTTTATATCTTCCATAGGGCGCCAGTAAAAGCATTATTGGTTCCATTTGGTTTTTTTGAGCATTTGGTACTAACCATTTCAATTTATATTTTAATTCTTCATCCTCAGTTTCAAACATATCATCCTCAGTGAACTTGACTTTTTCCTTAGTTTCTTCACTAAAAAATTCATTTAAATTACTGCCTAAAACTTCTAATATATCCACAAGGGTGGCTATAGATGGAGATGTTAAATCATTTTCTATCTGAGAGATAAATCCCTTAGACAATTCGCATCTATTAGCAACCTCCTCTTGAGTTAGTTGCTTTTCAATTCTAAGTCTTCTTATTTTCTCACCTATTTCCATGTTTCCACCTCCAATTTTGTGTATTATATCTAAACTATAGGTTTATATTTACTAAACAAACAATGATATTTTATAGCTTTTTTTGAAATAAATCAATAGTTTTTATAAAAATTTCTTATATATTTTTATAAAAAGTAACTTTTCTAACTTATACCCTTATATAGGTTTATATCAATTTGTTTATATTAATTGTTTTAATATTTAGTAATACTAAATTTAATTGGTTTATATATATTAAAAATAAAGTATAGTTAATCTTAGAAGACTTTAAGAACTTTTTCCTGATGAAATGAAACTTAGGTTTAAATTGAATTTCAATTCAATCTAAATAGGGTGGAGTGTTACAACAGATAGACATGAGATAAAAATATCATCTATCATAGATAAAAATTTATAGTGTATCCTCTTCCTTTATTTGTAAATTTTTATTTTTTTAAGAATATACTATAATATATTTCATTATATTTAACAATGGGTATCAAGTTCAACTAATATTTGGATGAGTACACACTCCACCAAATATTAGTTGAACTTATCTGATCCATCTCAAAGGGGGAATGATTAAAATCAAGAAAAGCTTAAAAAAATTTGTGTGCTATTCCTTAGTTATACTTATGACAACTGTTTTACTTCTCAGTAAACAAGGATCTACAAATGCCAATGCCTCCAACAAAATAAACTTAGATGTAGGCAAGTACAGAATATCAAAAATAAGTCATCCTGACAGGGGTGAAGGTAAGGCTGATGGATTATATCCTGCTGAGGGCGACAGAAATAATAGCTATGCTTGGTCCATGACTGAAATAAATGATAAGGTTTTTATTGGATCTAACAGGAGCCTATTATTCATGTCAGTGGTAGGTATAGTGAAAGATGTTAATCTTGCCAAAGTTCTTATGGCCATAATCTCAAAGGGAGATGTTCCAACAGATTCTAAGGATACTAGAGCTAATATTATGACTTATAATAAGACTACTGGCAAAATGGATTTAGCCTACACCTCAGAATTAGATTGTAAAGGTAACCCTATTGATACTGGTTATAGAAATGCTATTACTTTTACAGCTAAAGGTGATGAAAAACCTAGCGCATATTTTGGAACTGTATGTGCTACAAATACTAGAGTCCTAAAGTTTAAAGACTCCTTTGATTCAACTAAAGATAAACCAGAAGTGGTTTTTTCTGCTGATAGTGGGAAAGCTAGTATTCGTTCTATGGCCCTTCATGAAAATAAACTTTATATCGGTTCTCTAATAGTTGATAAAGACTTAAGAATTCTTGAAAGTGACAATCCTTCTAAAGACAACTGGAAAGTTATCGCTACCCTAAAAGATTTTCAAAATCTACCTGCAATAGATGGTAATTCTGTTGCTATGGGCGGTGTTTGGGATTTGGTTAGCTATAATGGTTACCTATATGCCTTCTTAGGTTCCGGTAATACTCCCAAAAACGAAAATGAAGGTTTTATGGTATTCAAGGGTAAATATATAGGAGAAGGGCAGAAAGGAGCCAATGCCGCTGGTTGGAAGTGGAATATGGTAGTAGGAAAGGAAGGTAAATACCCTGCTGGTCTAGGAAATCCTGTATATTCTGCTGCTACTCCATATAAATACACTACTCCTGAAGGTAAGGAATATGTTTATGTAGGAACATTCTCATATCCTATAAATGCTTTAATTAATTCATTATTGCTAAATTATAACACCATGTATGAGCAATTAATGGCACCAACTCAACTGTATAGGTTCAATGAAAATGACCAATGGGAGCTAGTAGTTGGTAATCCATCAAAAGATGGTATATTTAAAGATAAAGTTGGCAATTTAAATGGTGGATTCCTAGATCCTAAGGACACCAATATAAATGCTTCTACTAATCAGTATGTTTGGAAGATGGCTTCTTACAATGGTAAACTTTTCCTAGGAACTTTTGATGCTGCCTCCTTATATGACTATGTAATTCCTCCTAAGCTAAGTTGTGATCCTAAATCCTTAGCCACCCTTCAAGAAATGATGCCTACCCTTAGTCAATATATTGACCCTAGTATGGTAAATCTCTTTATGAATCAAATGAAGTCTTCAAATCCCCTTAGTTTTTCTGCAGATTCAATACTTTCTTTCATTAGGTCATATATAAATGAAGAAAACATTGATGAGTTAAAGGGGAAACTTGAACTTTATCTAAAAGATAAAGATATATCCCAAATCACCTCTGAAGACTTAATAAAGCTCTCCATGGATTATGCTAAACCAGATAAATGTGAGAAGCTTAAAACCACTATTAAAGCTATTATAGACAACGTGAAAAAAATGATGGCCATAAGAAATATTATAGATTCTTCTAAAAAAGGTTTTGATCTATTTGTTACTGAAGATGGAAAGAACTTTAATAAGATTAGCGATAACGGATTTAATGACAAGTTCAATTATGGTGTAAGAACATTGCTTCCCTCAAAAGATGGGTTATATTTAGGAACTGCTAACCCTTATTATGGTTGTCAGCTTTGGAAAATTAATGAAAAATCCTTATATTTGAATAACCTTGCTGTTAGTACTGGTACATTAGCCCCTGAATTTAACTCTAATAAGTTTGCTTATGAGGTTAATGTGAAAAATTCTGTATCTTCTATTTCTGTACTGCCTACTGCTGAGGATATGTCCTCAACTATTAAAGTAAATGGGAAAATAACCGAAAGTGGTACCTACTCTGCTCCTATAGCTTTGGTAGTTGGAAATAATGAGATAGAGGTGAAAGTTACAAATCTTGATGGTGAGTCTAAATCATACATTGTAAAGGTAATTAGAGGACCAGAGGAAGTGACACCTCCTACCCCTAACCCTGATCCATCAAACCCTGGAAATAATAACGGCAACAACAATAGTAACAATGGTAGCAACAACAATTCCTCTACCACAACTTTGCCTCAAACTGGAGGTCCAATAGGATTCAATACTTTAATATTCTTCAGTTTGCTAATCACTTGTTCTGGATTTGTTCTATTGAAAAAATCTCCTAAATATTAAGTGGAACTTAATTTTGCGGAGTCCAAACTCCACCAAATATCAGTTGAATTTATCTAGGTCGTGGCTGCTGTTATATCCAGCATAGAGAGGATGGAGTGTTACACAGATAAATAATATATTAGAGGCTGTAGTACAAAATCTACAGCCTCTCTTCATTGTTCTTTCCGGAGTTGTTTATTATACATATCATAATACCTTCCCTTTATATCCATAAGTTCTTTGTGACTTCCCTCTTCAACTATAGCACCATCTTCAACCACCATTATTCTATCAGCATCTCTTATAGTACTTAACCTATGGGCTATTATAAAGGTAGTACGATTTTTCATAACCTCAGCCATGGCTTTCTGTATTTTAAGCTCAGTTCTAGTATCTACATTACTAGTTGCTTCATCTAATATGAGTATAGATGGCTTTGCTAGGATAGCTCTTGCTATGGTTAAAAGCTGCTTTTCTCCTTGGCTTAAATTTCCCCCACTTTCCTCTAGAATAGTTTCATACCCCTTAGGAAGTCTTGTTATAAACCCATGAGCATTAGCTAGTTTAGCGGCCCTAATGACTTCCTCTTCTAGGGCATCTGGTCTCCCATATCTTATATTTTCCTTCACAGTACCTGAAAACAAATAGGTATCTTGAAGGACTATACCAAAAACCTTTCTTAAGCTATCTCTGGTATAGTCCTTAGAATTTATACCATCTATATATATATTTCCTTTATCAACATCGTAAAACCTGGTTAAAAGATTTACTATAGTTGTCTTTCCTGCTCCTGTGGGTCCAACTAGGGCCACAGATTGTCCTGGCTTTACTTTAAATGAAACATCCTTTAATATAGCTTGTTCTTTGTTATATCCAAAGGTTACATTTTCGAAGAACACTTCTCCCTTGGCATCCTCAAGATATACAGCTTTATCTATGTCTCTTTCCTCCTCCTTCTCATCTAGTATTTCAAAGACCCGCTCTGCTCCAGCCACTGCTGATTGAAGGTTATTAAATATATTTCCCAAATCATTTAAAGGTCTTGTAAATTGCTTTGAGTAACTTATGAAGCTAGTTATAAGTCCCACATTTATAACCTCTTTTACCGCAAGAATGCCTCCTATCCAAGCAATAGCAATAAATCCCATATTGTTTATAACGTTCATTATAGGCATTAAAAAACCTGACCAAATTTGAGCTTTTATTCCCACCTTACAAAGGTTATCATTAACTTTCTTAAAATCTTCAATTAGAGTTTCCTCATGATTGAAAGCTTTTACTACCTCTAATCCTGATATAGATTCCTCGATATGTCCATTTAAAGCACCTAAATATTCTTGTTGTTCCTTAAAGAGCTTTTTTGTTTTTTTAGCAATAGTTTTTGTAAGAGCAAATACTAATGGAACTGTTATAAGGCTTACTAAAGTCAATATGGGATTCAAAATTAGCATCATAACAAGAGTTCCAATAATGGAAATGAATCCACTAAAAAGTTGTACTGTAGATTGAGCTATAACTCCACTTATATTATCTATATCATTAGAAAGCCTACTCATTATATCTCCATTACTATGGGTATCAAAAAAAGAAATAGGCAATGCATGTAACTTCTGAAATAAACAACTTCTCATATTCTTTACTATTCTTTGGGATACTCCTGCCATAACCCATGATTGTATAAAGCTTATTATTCCATCAGCTATATAGGCCCCTCCTAAAATCATTGTTAATTTTATAAGCATTGACAGTTGAAGCTTTCCTTGTGAATCAGCTATGATATTTACACATGAACCTATGATGTAAGGTATGCTCATTACTATTAAGCTATCTATTAATACAAAAACTAGTATTAAAAATAATAATTTTTTTTCTTTCTTAAAATACCCATAAAGCCTTCTCATGGTGCCTTTAAAATCTTTAGGTTTTATAACTTTTTGAACCCTTTTGCGAGGATTTACTCCTCTGTTTAAATTGTAGCTTTCATAGGTGTTTTTCTTATTCATGTGATATCATCTCCTTGCCAAGCTGAGATTTTACTATATCTATATAAACACCACAATTTTTTAAAAGCTGTTTATGGGTTCCTATGCCAACTATGGTTCCTTCATCTAAAACTATTATATTATCACAATCAACAACGGAGGTTATCCTTTGAGCTATTATTATAGTTGTAATATTTTTATAATATTCCTTTATATTTTTTCTTATATGTTCTTCCGTAACTACATCTATAGCACTGGTACAATCATCTAATATAAGTATAGATGGATTTTTAATAATGGCTCTAGCAATAGATATCCTTTGTTTCTGTCCTCCAGATAGATTCACTCCTCCCCTTCCAAGGATAGTGTTATAGCCCTTAGAACAATTTAGTATAAAGTCATGAGCTTTAGCTATATTAGCTGCTCTTTCAATGTCCTCTAGAGTTGCATCTTCCCTTCCCCATGTTATATTTTCTAATATGGTTCCTGTAAACAATATATTTTTTTGTGGTACTATTGCTATATTATCTCTTAAAAATTTAATATCAAATTTTCTGATATCAACCTGATCTATTTTAATTTTTCCTTCACTTACATCATAAAATCGAGGGATTAGATTTGCTAAGGTGGTTTTACCACAACCTGTAGAACCAATAATTCCTAAGGTTTCTCCAGAATTACAGGTAAAGCTTATATTCCTTAATACTATATCTCCCGATTTTTTATATGAAAAATTCACATTTTTAAACTCTATCTTTCCCTGAATTTTTTCCTGTCTTTTGAAAGTTTTCTCTTCTATGGTATCCTCTTTATTAAAAACCTCTGACACACGATTAAAGGATACTCTAGCTCTTACAAAGGTAGTGAAAATAAAGGATATTCTAGTTAAGGAAAATAGTATTTGAGTCATATAATTTATGAATGCCATTATTTCTCCCACTGTCACAGTACCCTCAGTTGTACCTATTGCTCCTATCCACAATACCCCTACAATACCTAAATTTATTAGTATGGACATTCCAGGACTAAATATNNATTGGTTTTTATTGATACTTGCTCTAATTCTTTGTTACCTTTTTCAAATTTATCTTTTTCGTATTTAAATCTATTAAAGGCTTTTACAACCCTTACTCCTGCAAGATATTCTCTCATCATTCCATTTACCTTATCCATAGCGTCTTGTACCTTCCTAAATAAAGGGAACCCTACTGTCATGTTTATGTATATTATAAAGAATACTATTGGAACTATTATAATAAGAATCCATGCCATTTTCATGTTAAGTCTTGCCGCCATGACTATACTGCCTATACAAAGTATAGGTGCTTTTACAAAGATTCTCATTAATCCATTAATAAAATTTTGAAGTTGTGTTACATCATTAGTAAGCCTTGTTATTAATGATGACCTGTCAAAGTCATTTATATTTTCAAAGGAAAAATTCTGTATTTTTTTATACAAATCTAGCCTTAAATCTGAACCAAAACTTTGAGAAACATTGCCTGATATTATGTTTCTGCCTATAGCACATATGGCTCCTAGAATAACTATTGCCACCATAACAATTCCCATCTTGAGAACATAATCTAAGTCTCTATTAGCCACCCCGTTATCAACCATGTCAGCCAATATAGCAGGTTGTAAAAGATCACAAGCAGCCTCAATGATAAGAAATACTATAGCTATAATGAAGGGAATCCAATATTTTTTTATGTATTTTTTTAAAAAGTCCATATCTAATCTCCTTTTTATTTGCTATATGTAAATTATACCACTAGATGAAATGTAGTGAAAAAACCATGATAAAATATTGTATTAAATATTGCTACATTATATTCTTGACAGCGTTTTATTATTGTGATAGAATAAAAATTTTACTATTTCTCATTTTAGTGTTATACTTATAGTGTAAGTATTTACGGAGGTGATTTATTTGTTTAGTATTGGCGATAAAGTTGTCTATCCAAGACAAGGTATAGGCATCATTGATTCCATGGAGAAACAAGAGTTCTGTGGTGAATTGCAGACTTATTATAAAATAAAATTTATAGATAACAGTCTAGAAATTATGCTTCCTAGTAGCCGTTTAGAATCTGCAAATATAAGATTATTAAGTGATTCTTCAACCCTAGATGATGTTTTAGAAAATATTCATGAATTTGCCGGGGATTTGAATGACCTATATGGATGCTCTTTAAAGGAAAGAATGGTTAAAAATTCAGTTAAATTTAATTCAGGCACTTTAAAGGATTATATTGAAGTTCTTTGCAATCTTACAGAAATCAACAAGGAACATAGTTTAAATTCCAGTGAAAAACAGATGTTGAATAACACCAAATCTTTTTTAATCGACGAGATAAGATTAGTAAAAGACATCCCTGCCACAAAGGCTACCAACATATTGAATGAGTCTATTTCTTCTATTCAATAAATACTAAACAAGGTGTTGAAAAAGCTCCTTTGGGAGCTATTCAGCACCTTGTTTTATTTAAACTATCTAATAATTACCATGGACTCCACTTTGTACTTACATTGTGTTCTATATCTGCCTAAGGTATATTCTTTACTACCATCGGATTTCATTTCTATATAATATCCATTTTCTCTGTTTTCATCCTTTCCCATGATAGGTTCCATGAAATCAATATGATTTTTTCCTTTTATACTCATTTCACTTAGTTCTGCTAATGTATTTTTTCCACAATCATAGTAAGCTCTTATCTTTCCGTCCTTTTCATCAAATTTATAAATTTCTCCTGGAACTCCACTTAAAAATTCAGTTTTTATGGGTAATACTGTTCTATTGGACAACACCATATCTTTATTTTCTTGTGAAACATTATCATCATTTTCTTTTTCCATATTTTCCTTACATATTGAAATTATTTTTATGATTTTGGCATTCTTCAATTCTTCATAAGTTAAACTTTCAATGAAAACCGTATTTTTATCATAGTCTCTAGAGCTGTGATATGATCTATATATTTTATCATCTACCTGTATTTTAATATTATCATAATCCACTTTTTCACTTGGTCCAAAGATTATTCTTGTGCCTAATGGGGATGCCTCTATCTTGCCTATTTTAATCTCTTCATCTTCTACTTTTATTTTTTTATTTACATTTATAATTAAGTTTTTCTTAAAAGCCTCACGAAAATTTATTTTACAATTGAAATCTGCTCCTATGTCTAAACAATCCTCAGCTGTAGAAAATATATTTATATTGAGATTACCAACGGGCTTAAAACCTTCTCCATCTATATCATATTTTAAAATTACAATAACATTATTATTATCAATATAGTATATCTCTTTATCTATAGCCCCTGACCTTCCACTTTCATTTTCAAACTTCATGGTACAATTAATGGTTTCCACTAAAGATTTCTCTTTGTTTTCTCTATTAAAAGATTTTGGAGATGATATTTTTATAGCCACTAAAGCCTTATTTTTAGTGATTAAGAGATTATCTATAACAAATTCATAGCCTTTATTTTCTATTCTTTCTCCTATAAATTGAGAATAATCTTTATATTCTTTGTAATATCCTAATTTCTCATATAAGGTCTGAAAAACTCCTATATTCTCTGCCAAAGCAGGTTTATATAAAAACAAAGTTGAACCAACAACTATAATACTAATAACAGCTGCAACCATGACTTTTTTTCTTAGTGGATTAATGTTGATATTTTTTCTAATCCTTTTTTTCATTTTCTTTATTTCCAGCTGACTAAAATTTTCTACTTCAATGTTTTCAAACTCTTCCTCATTTATATTAAGTTCCTTGGTTAAATTCATTATCTCCTCTTCACTCATATCACATGGCCTCCCTTTGAAAAATAAAACTAAGTTTTTTCTTTGCTTTGAATATTCTATTGGACACTGCCGATGGTGAGATTTTAAGATTCTCACTTATAGAGCTCACAGATTCGTCCATAAAAAATCTCCTTAACATTATCTCCTTAGTTATGCAATCCAAAGAGTCTATACATCTTAATATCTTTTCTCTTAGTTCTTTATTTTCAACATGTAGTTCTAAATCGTTATCTTCCTTAAAAACCATGTGTTCTATGTTTGTATGATTTTTTATGTTCTTTTCTCTTCTAAGTCTATCTATAGCCGTTCTTTTAGCTATTACTATAATCCAGGTAGTAAACTTACTCTTTTCCCCATTAAAATAGTTAATATTATTCCATATTTTCATTAGTGTATCATTTACACATTCCATGCTGCTCTCTCTATTATTTAAAACAGAGTAAGAAACTTTTAGTAGCAAATTGCCATATCTATCTATTAAATAATCTAGTGCCCTTTCATTGCGATTTCTCAATTCTTCTATGAAGTTATCTTCACTAATTATCAAGTTCTTCCCTCCCCAATTTTCATTTCACCCCTATATACGCAATTAATCAAAACGTTCTCTCTTTAATTTCTTACATATGAAAAGAAGACTGCATAGTATTTTTAATACTACACAGTCTTCTTTAATACCTCTATTTCCAATATTCAGTTTCTATTCCTATATCTAATGAACAAAATTTGCCTCCATTGGTTTTATTATAGTTATCTAATGCTTTGAATACTAAATTACTTCCTAAAAGCAATATGGGCACGTTAGCATAAACCACTATTATATTTACTAAATCTGATATATACCATAGATTCCCTAATTCTAATCCTGCTAGCACTGTAAGACATCCAAAAGGTACAAAGATCAAAGCCCCTATGGACCTAATAAAAGTTATAAACTTCTTACTTCTGGATATAAAATTTCCTGATATTTCTGCAAATAATATCATTCCAATAAGTGTAGTGAATGCAAACAGAGTATAGCATAAGGATATTATTATAGTGATTGTAGAATCAAAGGCTACTCCTGGCATTAAATACTGCAGTGACTTTAGATACACTGTAAGCTTAGCACCACTTATTACCTCCCATTGCACTCCTCCATTTCCAGTCCATAGACTTGCCATAACTACAACAAATCCCGTCATAGTACATATAATCATGGTATCAAGAAATACTCCTATGGCCTGAACAAATCCTTGTTCTACTGGGTGGTTATTATTTGCTACAGCAGCTGCCATAGTTATAGTTCCTTGGCCAGCCTCATTAGACATAAGTCCTCGCTTTATCCCTTGGGCTAAAGCTACTCCAAAAGCTCCTCCAAATATGGCATCTGGCCTAAATGCTCCTTGAAATACAGCTTTGAAAAAATAAGGTATTTTATCTAAGTTAAATGCTATTATTATTAAAGTTATACTGGCATAAATTATAGCCATTATCGGCACTAATCTGTCAGTTACTTTCGTTACTCTCTTTATTCCTCCAAAAACTGTAACAGCCACTGTTATAATAAGAATTATAACTATTATATAATAGATAATAGATTGTCTTTCTATTGTCCGCCCTGAAATGGTTTCAGCTATAGATCCTAAGCTGGTTATTATATTGAAAGTTTGACTTGGAATGCAAAATAATGCATAAATTATAAATATGATAGATAGCCCTATCCCTATGCTTCTCCTATTTCCCAATATTCTTTTCCCATAGAAAGGTAATCCTCCTACAAACCCATCATCTTTCCTTTCTTTAAAGATCTGAGCTAAAACAGCTTCAGCAAAAGCAGTTGCCATACCAAAAAATGCAGAAAGCCACATCCAAAACAAAGTTCCTGGCCCTCCAACACTTATAGCTCCCGTTACTCCAACTATGTTTCCAGGCCCTATTCTCATAGCTGAGCTTAATAGAAATGAAGCTAATGGACTCACCCCTACCTTTCCTTGATTCTTTTTCATTAATATATTTATTCCAGTTTTAAATTTTTTACACTGTACAAATGCTGTTTTAAATGTAAAGTAAAGCCCAGTTCCAACCAATAAAAGTATAGCCAAGGAAAAACCACCTAGTATAGGTATATTAGCATACCACTTAATATTAGTAGGAAACTCCCATAAAAAATCAGCTATTGGAACTATAAAATCAAAAAAACTATTTATAGCGTTAAATATTTCTGTCATTTGTTTCCTCCCTATATATTCAATTTTCTTTTGTATTTCACTTAATCTTATGTAATGGTCCATATGAAATTAAGTTTCACTTGATATACTACCTCATTTACACCTTTTTTGTCTAGTATTCATTATTTTTGTCGATGTTAATTGACTTTTTTTATTATTTTTCTTATTTAAGTATTAATATTCTTGATATTTCGACGATATTATATGAAATATAAGTTTTTTTATTAGGAGGTAATTTTATGAAAAGTATAAAATCAAAATTGGTCCTCAGTATATCCGTAATCTGCCTTATAAGCATACTATTATGCTCTTCCATCGGATACTATTTTTCATATAGAACTATAACAGAAGAAGCTACTAACAAAATTAACATGGCCTCTGAAAAGTATGCTGAGATTATAAACGGTTGGCTTTCATCTCAAGTATCCTTTATAGATCCTCTTGGATTTTCTATTGAGTATAATGATAATTTTTCCCCAGCCTACATTGAGAGTTACCTTGAAACTTCTGTGAAAAAAAATGAAGATGTAATGACACTTTTTCTTGGACTTAAGGATAAAACAATGATTTCTAGTGATCCTTCATCAGATTTTTCTAATTATGATTGCACTACAAGAGACTGGTTCAAAAACACAGTGGCTAACAATGATTTAACTTACTCTTCTCCTTATACTGATTTTATAACTAAAAAAATGGTCATTACTATAAGTAAACCTATAAAAAAGAATAATGAAATCATTGGTGTTGTTGGTGCTGATATAAATTTAGATAGTATAACTACCTTAATTAACAGTGCTACTCCAATAGAAAACAGCACAGGCTTTTTATTAGATAAAGACAATAATTTTATGGTTCATGCTAATAAAGATTTTCTTCCTAATGGAGACAAAGTCTTTAACTTGGAACAAGTTTTAGATGGAAAATTAAAGTCTTTAGCTTCATTGGATTCTAAAAGTAAGAACTCTTTAATTCTAGAGGATTATGATAAAGAAAAGAAGATGTTTACAAGAACCATAATTCCCGCTACAAATTGGTCTGTTGGATTCTCTGTTCCTATGGCTGAATTTAAAAAACCTTTAAATGTAATAATAATAGCCTTTATATCTATAGCATGTATTTGTTTACTAATTTCAACATTGTTTGCTTTAATCTTTGGTAAAAAATTATCTAATCCTATTCTAAAGATATCAGAAATGGTTAATCAGACTAAAGATTTAGATTTAACTGATAATAAAGATTATGATTTTATACTTAATTACAAAGATGAAATAGGAGTTATAGGGTCTTCCGTAGTTAAATTAAGAGAAGAACTTAGAAAGATAATAGAACAGTTAAAAAATTCTTCCAATAATGTGCAGCTGTCTTCTCAATCAATAAATAAGGAAACTGAAGAAACAGTTTATTCTATAGATGCTATCTCTAAAACCATAGATGAATTAGCTAAGGGCTCTGTAGATCAAGCAACAGATGCACAAAATGGGTCGGAAAAATTAATGAGCTTAGTTGAAAAAATCAAGGTTACCAACGATAACGTGGCCATAGTGAAGAATCACTCTCTTGAAACCCAAAAGGTAAGTGAAGATGGAATAGCCTCCATGTTATCAACCTTAGAGAAGTTTAAAGAGAACTCAGAAATCACTGAAAACTTAGGCAAAAATATAGATGTGCTATATAATAAATCTAGTTCTATAGATGAGATAGTCGCTTCTATCCAATCCATAGCTGAACAAACAAATCTCCTTGCATTAAATGCTGCTATTGAGGCTGCTAGAGCTGGTGAGGCTGGACGTGGATTTGCAGTTGTAGCTGAGGAAATTAAAAAACTTGCTGAACAGACCTCCTTATCTACCAAAGAAATTTCTACTATGATTTCTGAGGTTCAAATAGAGATAACTACAGCTAAGAACAACATGGATATATCTAGCAATGTATCTAAAGAAGTAAATACATCTATTTCTTTATCTAAGGAGTCCTTTGATACCATTGCCAATTCTATTCATGAGATAATAGCTTCCGTAAATATACTGGTTGAAAATATTGAAAAAGTTGATTCAGATAAAGATCAAGTTTTATCTGCTATAGAAGGAATATCTGCAGTTTCTCAAGAATCAGCCGCTGCTACAGAAGAGGTATCCGCTTCTATGGAAGAACAAGCTTCTTCTATGATGAACATAGGTGAAACTACTAAGAAACTTGCTGAGATTTCAACAGCCTTAAACCATATTGTAAACCAATTTAAGATTTAAATTGATGAAAAAAATGGATTTCTCATATATGAGAAATCCATTTTTTATTGATGTTATCTTATGTCTACCTGCTGTAACACTCCACCTTCTTTAGGTTGGAGATAACAACGGCTACGAACCTAGATAAGTTCAATTAACATTCATGTGGAGTCCAAACTCCACATGAAATTAAGTTTCACTTAATATTAAACTTTTCTAGTTTTATTAACTATCTTTATGAAAGTGTACAATATGAAAATCTCTATAGGCAATGCTAATATATTTTTTGCAACTCTAGGTATAAGCATTACTGTAAAGGCTTTTCCATATAGTATAGACAGCCAATAAGTATTTAAAACCAAGTTTATTAATATATTTACACTGGTTTTGGCAGCAGCTATATTTAAAAGTTTCTCTTTATTCTTATATAGAAATATCCCATATATAACTCCACCTAAAATAGCATTTAAAGTAAATCCAAAGAAATATGGCCCTGCAGGTTTTAAAGCAAATTTAATAATGTCTCCCAAGCCTGCACCTAGCCCTGCTACAACAGGACCGTACATCATTCCCATCAATGCTACAGCTATAAAAGAAAAACCTATTTGAAGGCTTGGACTTATATCTAACCTTACAAATACCAGCACTATATCTAGTGCTAAAAATAAGGATGCTCCCACAAGAGACCTTACACTTTTAAATTCCTTTCTGGAATCTTGAAATTTTTTACATAGTATATTCATAGCAGTTACCTCCTTTTCCATAATTTGCTGTACAAATTCAGAGGTAACCCTCATAAATAATGTCACAGCGGGATGCGGCTAATAAATCGTAAGTTTAGAACTTTTCGTTTTGGCAACAACTCCCCGTCTACCAAACACTTGACGCTTACAAGCCTACTCTGCTATCTATTAAATTACATATCAACTATAACATAACATATATTTCCTTTCAAGAATATTTAATAAATTTAATGTTGAATTTTGCAAAAATAAATACTTACTATGGCAGTTATTGGTATAGCTAATATCATTGCTATGGTTCCTGATAATCCCTGAATGATTTCAGTTCCTATAATATCTAAATTCATTAACTGTATAGTCCACATATTTGCTACATATAGCATTATCATTAAATTTATGGCTCCACCTACAAAAGCAAGGATTAAGGTATTAGTCATGGTACCCATTATATCTCTCCCTATATTCATTGCTCTATTAAATAGTTCTTTTTTTTCTATATCTTTATTAACTTGCACTATTTCAAACATAGATGATGCTATAGACATGGTTGTATCCATTATTGCTCCTAAAGAAGATACTAAAATTGCTGCAAATAGCAGTCCATTTATCTTTAATCCAGAAGTTTCTGATATATACATTATACTTTCTGCATTTTCCATGGTAACTCCTGAAAGATGAGCCCACTTTCCAAATCCGTAAGCAATTATTCCAGCTATAGTTACTGCAATAAATGATCCAATTATTGCAGATAAACTTTTTTTATTGAGTCCTGATACTAATATAAAAGTCATAGTTATGCTTAAAATAACTATAATTACAGATGCTAAGATAGGGCTTACCCCTTTGATAATCAATGGCAGCATCAAAAACAATATACACACAATGGTGAATATAACAGTCATAATAGTTTTTATCCCCTTAACTCCTCCTATTCCTATAACTACAACAAGAAATAGTATAGCCAAAATTAATAGGGGAGTTGTCCTTTTATAACTGTATACAGAGATTCCATTTAACTTATNNAAGCTACTACCTTACTGCCCTTGTGGACCTTAAAATTATAAACTCTGCTCACGTTGTTCTTCACTTCATATTCCTTGTCTTTATATGGACCTTCAAGAAACTTTAATGTTATATCTTGGTACCCCAGTTCAATGTTTTCTATGTATTCATCATTTTTCAAATTTTCCTTTTTTATATCTGTTACAATAGCCTCATAATATTCCATGCCCTTATTAACATTATCCTTAATATTATCTTTATATAAAATTTTCCACCCAATTATAATTGCTACTGTAAACAACAAAGTTACTGCAATAGATATAATATCATTTCTATATTTCTTTATTTTCATAAATATCCCCCATTTTCATAAGATGGGGCTAAGGCCCCATCTCAAAGGTTTACTATTGATCTAAATTCTTTCTTTTCTCATCTTTAACAAAGTAAATTCCAACAACTATTGCCAATACCGCCATAAATATGATTATTCTATAATCAAAGCCACCTGTTTGTGGAAGTTTGTTTGTAGCATTTCCAATAGAATTATTATTTTCAATTGGATTTTCAGGATTGGTTGGTTTAGTTGGTTTTTCATTATCCTCACTTTTAACCAGTTTAATCTCTCCAGTATTCCTAACTCTTAATCTAGGACCCTCTGGATCTACTGAACCAATGCCATAAGCAGATACCTTGTCCCCTATATTTATTGTGGAATCCCACTTTCCTTTAGTTTCTTCATTTTTTCGGTCCCATATATATCCCTCTACAAATATTCTAGCCTCACCTGAGCCATCATCAATATATAGGTTTGTACGTTCTATTTTTGTCACCTTTCCTTGGACTTCTATAAATCTCCCACCATTTATAGCATCCATACTATCCTTAGTAGTTAATTTTCTAGGCTTTATTTCATTGATGCTTTCATCTATGACCTTTACTTCACTATCTTCGTCAGATACTTGAAGCTCAAACTCTCCCTGATACTGATCTACAGTTCCAGTAACCCTGACCTTTTGACCTACCTTTATAGGGGTCTTAGAAACTCCAAATACACAAATTCCTCCTGTGGAATCTTCTATATATATCACTTCAAAAAAAGCATTTTTAGGTAATATAGCTTCCGATTGAGATGTTACCCTTCCTTCTACTGTAAATTTCTTTCCTAGCAAGTCTGGGATTCCATTCTTGTCATCATCTTTTCTAATATCTCCAATAGATGCAATAGGAACTTCCTTTTTAGGCAACATCCAATTCAAGATGTTTTCTGTAAGTTTAATGTTGCAATATTGTTCCCCGTTAGCACCATCTATTTCAAAATCTGAAAAGAAGGTATTGCCTGAAACCACAACTCTAGCACCATTGGAAAGCTCTTCAGCAGCAGTAACATACACATTTCCCTTTTCTACTGCAATGCTGTCTCCTTGGTTATCCGAGTCTATAGTTTTAGTTGAATCATGACCTTTTACCAAGAAATCAACCTTTTTCCCCTCTGAACCATTGGCAAGAATTAAAGAACATCCACTATAAAAGCTGAAGCTATCGCTATTGCTATTTATACCTTCTGTTAAATTGTACTTAGGGGATGAATACTTATTTAGATATAATCTAAATTCTTGTCCTCCATTCTTTTCTGAATCAACTACTTCATCATCATTGACTCTTAACTCTGTTCCTATAGCCTTTAGTATTGGATTCATTTGATTGCCGTTGCTGTATTCCCCTGTTCCATCTTTATAATCTGCCTTAGATGTAACTATGATATTGCCTCCATTACTTACAAACTTTTTAATGGCTTCTATTTCCTTCACATCAAACTTACTTTTATAAAGTTTGTAATCCGTCTTATCTACACTATGAGGATCCGTTAAAATTAAAAGTTTAACTCCTTTTAAGGTTTCTTCTGTTATTGCCTTGTTGTTTATCTCACATATTGCCCCTCTTTCTTTAAATAACTGCTGTAATTTATTTAATTTTCCTGGATAATCTCCTGTAACATACTGATTGTAATGAGCTCCATCTACCACTACCTTATAAGTATCTTCAGGATTTATTACCTTGACTTTTATACTCTTAGTGAAAATCCTTTCCTTACCTGCAACATTTATTGATGCCTTGGCATATATGGTGTATTCTCCCCTGTCCTTTAACTTCATTGGCAATGTTACATTCTCTGTTTTCTGAGAATCTATTAGGGGTATTACTATTTCTCCTACCTTAGCTTCTTGATTTATTTCATTTAAGAAAAATTCAACTTTTCCATTGTTTATAGCCTTATCTCCATTGTTATATATTCCAACAGTTGCTCTTATTTCTTCTCCTGGTAATGACAATTCTTTATCTACCTTAATTTCTGTAAGTCCTGCATTTAGATTTTCTCCTACCCAAACTGGTGCTGTTACTGCTATATCTTTATCTACCTCTACAACCTTCACATAATAGTAAGTATATTCTGGCTTTAGTTCAAATTCCCAATTTACAGAATTAGAATTAAACTCCTTAGATATAACTTCAACTCCTCCATTGCCTATTATAGATACCTTTTTAATACTGTCATCATCTTTCATATTTATCTTGAAATTAAGCTTATCCACCTCTCCTAAAAAACTCCCCATTAACTGTCCATTAACCGTATAATCTATGGTCATATTAGAATCCTCTGAGGCATAAACTTGTTTATTTCTCATTGCATTATATAAGGCTTCTCTGGTATTGCCTTCTGATATTATCACCGTTCTAGCNNTGGTGAACCAATTTCCTTTATGGTTATCTTGATTATTAGTTGGAGCTAGATGCCATCCCTTATCTAAAGCTCTAGTATAATATTCATAGCTTGGAAAATATCCAGATCCTCTTATTGGACCTTCTCCATTTCCTACTTCCACTAAATTTACTACCTTATCAGCGCCATCACTATAAAAACCAAAATCAGCAAAATCTCCAAAGGTTTTTCCTGGATGGTTTAGCTGTGATATAGATTGAGGCTCCGTTGTTAAAGTATTATAATAGTTTTTCAAATCCATCTTATTATTGCTTCTTGTTTCAAAACCCGGAGTATTAAAGGTGTTTATATGCCCCCATCCTCCTGTAGATCCTGACCAAGTCATTTCATAACCATAAATAGATGTGAAGTTCCCTGGATTATTATATTTATCTGCAGTACTTAAGGCATTAGTCCATGCTTTGCTAGCCCTTCCATCAGATATATTAGCCTTTACATCATTATCAAACCAGTTAGAATGATCTGTTACAGCAAAATAATCTGCACCGTGAGATTTTGCCCAGTTATAAGCCTCATCTAGTGTTCCTGCTCCGTCAGATATATTTGTATGGGAGTGAAGCTGACCAAAATAGTGGTTTAATATTCCTTTTCTAAAGGACCATTCTTTAGAACTTACATTTTGGGCAATATCTTTTGCCTCTATCTTTACTTTATAAACCCCATCCTTTAATGAATCCTCTACATTGTAAGAAACAGAATTTTCTGTAATGCTAGACTTAGCTGTTACTTCTTGTCCATTAAAGAAAACTTTTATACTAGATTTATCTATTCCTGATTCATCCCTTAATGAAGCCCTTATTGTAATTTTATCTACATTACCTATATTTGCTCCATCTCCTGGCACCAAATCATAGATTTCAGGTCCAGTTATATCCTCATCTACAACTTTCACAAAGTACGCCTCATCCTTAGGAACCCTAGATGTATTTGCCCCATCAGATGCCTCTATATAGTATTCTAGTCCATCCTTGCTTAATTCTTTACTAGATATTAAGGTGGAGTATTCTTCAAAGTTATTGTTATCACCTTTCATTGCTAAGTTTTTATAGGTCACTTGGCCTTTGGTTCTATAATTTAATATTACTTTATCTACTTTTTTATTGTCCTTAACCTTTGCTTTTATCTCCAAATCTTTATTTATAGATGCTTTTGTTACGCTACTGTGATCTATAACTGGTGCCTCTGTATCTTCTGGTTCAATTTTAGTAAATGTACAAGATGAACCATAGATTTGAACTGTATCTTTATATCGCCCCATGGTCCCAACTGTATTTACCATATCTCCAGTTTTCACATTTATGTTAGCCGGAATATAATATATGGGTAAAACATCCCTTCCTTGAGTTAAGGTTTTACTAGTGGTATCTATAACTGCATTTTTTATTTCTACATACTGAGAATCATAGTTGTTTCCTTTCAATTCTTTTATAGTAAGGCTCTTAGGTTGTAAGGATCCCTGCTCTGAGCCAAGAATTACTTCACTGCTTTGAATCTGTATTAATCCATTTAAATTATCTAAGGTTCCCTTAGCTTGAACTACAGACCCCTTTGTAAATGAAGATAAATCTATTTTGCTATTATAATTAGATATAGCTATAGCCCCTGTGTCATCTTGTATATGAAGAGTCTGATTTCTGTCATTGAAAGATACTACTCCCTTAACTATAGCTGCTTCACCTTTCTCTACTTTTCTTGCCTCAGAAATTGGTATAGGTTTTTCTATTGGTGGATCGGTTCCTTCTTCATAGCTTATAACTATATCATCTATAGCTAGGTTTCCTCCATTTTTATTAAATTGGAACCTAACCTTTGTACCTTCCTTTGGTATGGTAGCCTTAAAAGTTCCTTCCTTAGATATATCCGGCCCTTGAACTTCAGTCCATTTATCCTTTGTGTATATTTCTATCTTTAAGGTTGATGTATATGGCTGTCCAGAAGATCCTTGACCTTTATACCAGAAGCTCAAAGTACCTTGTTCATTTAGTACAAAGTTTGGACTTTCTAATATTTCTTCTGTACTTCCGGATAGTCTTCCAAAACCTAAAGACGGCTTCTCTTTTCCATAATTCCCAGTGGTATCATATCCGTCTAAGGCTGTGGCTGCCGTGCCGTTTCTTATGNNCTTATGATACTCCATCCTTCCCCTTTAGGTTTCACATTCTTTCTCTCTCCTGTGAATCCTTCCTCTAAAATCACCTTAATATTCCCATTACCTTCTCCATTAGGATTAATATCTGAAGCATAAACTGCTATAGCATTTAATCCCATTGAGGTAATGAAAAAAGAAAAAGCAATAAGAAAACTCAGTACTTTTTCTCTACCTTTTCTCATATCACCACTCCTCTAACATATTATTAAATAAATCTTCTATTATATTTTACCATTTATTTCTTTATATATAAATATATGTATTAGATTTTTTACCTTGATTTAACCATAATGAAAAATTATTATGATAATCAAATCTGCTTTTGAAATAATTTAATAATATTGTGTTGACTTTTTTTCATTTATTATATAATATGGAATATAATTGATTTTACACGAGGAGAGTTTATTTTGAAAAGAAAACTTATATTCTCATCAATAATATTAATAGGGGTATTTATATTTTTAATTGTTTATAAATTAGAATCCAGTTATAGTATGAAAGATATTATAACTGATTCTATTGGTGTTAATCCTGTAACATATATTAATATTTTAGAAACTTCATCTAATAAAGAAATACGGATAAAGGATGACAATAAAATAAAAGAAATATTAGACGGTTTTTATGATTTAAAATTAAAAAAGTCTAAGGAATCCAATAATATTAATAAAAACATATATTATATAAAAATAGATTCCATTGATAGAGACTGTGAAAAAAAGTCT
>DINW01000079.1 GCA_002423705.1 Clostridium sp. UBA5530 | reverse complement strand
AGCCATTTGAAATTAATATCTCGCTTGCAAGCTTTCTCTAATTTTCTGCTTGAATATATTCCTTCCATATATCCGTATACCAGTATTCTAAATAGAGTTTTCGGTTTGATTGCTGGATTTCTGCCTATTGCAGAGTAAGCTTTGTATAACCTTTTATAATTTAATCCCTCCGTAACTTCATATAGCAATCTCACTGAATCATCCTCTGATATTATAATTTCTAAATTTATTGGCAATACTATTTGATGTATACATGTTGTTTTTTTCATAATCATAGTGTATGCAAAAAGGATGAATTCATTTATGAATTCGTCCTTTTTCTATAGCTGTATCAAAATAATTTTGATACAGCCCCTTTTAATTTTTGTTAAATAGTAAGCATTTATATAAAAATTCTCTCATAAAGTAGTGTGAAGAGATTTTTACTATATTGTATTTTATGAGGTGAAGGTATGGAAGAAAAGTTAAACAGAGTTAAAGGAAGTGTGGCAGATACATTAGGCATTCCTTTGGAAATTGCATTGGATATACCTAAGATTATAATAGAAGGCAATCAAAAGATAACTATTGAGAATCATAAGGGATTAGCAGCTTTTGATGAAAAGTATATTAAGGTCAATTCAAAACTTGGTTCTATAATAATTATGGGTGAGAAATTTCAGGTGCTATTTATTGGAGGAAATACCTTAACTATAGGCGGAATACTTAAATCCATAGGATATGAGGAATTTTGAAGTGTTAGATAGGTTTAAAAATGGAACCGTGAACATAGAAATCCAAGGTATACACCCAGAAAAACTTGTAAATATTTTGTGGACCAAGAAAATAGATATAAAGAATTTAACCAAAGTAAATATAACTACCTTAACATTAGACGTAAATATAAAAAACTTAACCTATGTGAAAGATCTTGCTAAAGAAAATAAATGTACCCTTAAGATATCTAAAGCTAAGGGCATCCTTTACTGGCAGATGAAACTAAAAAAAGGTGGAACTTTAGTTGGTGGGATATTTATATTCATATTTTTAATATACTACTTATCTCTTTATATATGGAACATAGATATAACTACATCAAAATATCTTTCATCATATGAAGTAAGAAAGGAACTTTTAGCTTATGGAATAAAACCAGGAATAAAAAAATCCTCTATAGATGTATATGATTTAGAAAAAAAATTAATAAATAACGAGAGCAGAATAATGTGGATAAGAATTAGAATGGAGGGTGGAACTTTAAAGGTAAAGATAGAAGAAAAACAAAATCCACCTGTTATAAATTCGGAAAAACCTATTGGGGATATGGTTGCTAAGATGGATGGAGAGATAGTAAGAATATATACAACCTCAGGAAGTGCAGCAGTAAAAAAAGGGGATATAGTGAAGTGCGGGGATGTAGTTATAAAGGGTATTCAGGGTAAAGAAGGGTTTACCTATGAAACCCCCGCAGAGGGAACCGTTATTGCTAAAACTTTTTATGAAGACTATAAATCTGCTGATGTTAATGGAACAAGAAAAGTTAAGACAGGAAATGAAGATTATAGTATATATATAAGCATATTTGGGAAAAAATTATATTTAAAAAAATATGATGTTAAATATTCAAAATATGATAAAATAGAAGAGAGTGGAAGAATTTTTAATAAAGATATATATTATGAAACTAAAGAGGAGTCCTTTGACTTAGATGCAGAGGGGGTAGCAAATAAAGAGATTAAAATAATGGAAGAACAGTTAAGTAAGAATTTATATAAAACCTCAAAGATAGTAGATAAAATAATTAACAAAGAAATAGTAGGTAATAAGCTAAATATAAGAGTAGTCTTTACGGTGGAACAAGATATAGCAGAAAGACAAGGAGATAAGTAGAGATATATTAAAATAACAAGTGGGTGATAAATGTGAGAAACAGAGAAAATGGATTTTTCTATAAATATAAAAAATACTTAATATTTATAATAACCTTTATACTATGCTATGTATTACTTATGACTTCTCAGATAACTAAAAAAGTAAGTTTATCTGTTGGAGATATAGCAAAATATAATATAAAGGCCAATAGAGAAGTGATAAATAATTTAGCAACAGATGCTAAATTAAACTTAGCAGAAAAGAATGTGCCTAATAAATATACTGAAAAGCCAGAGGTTAAAACAACGGCCATAGAAAATGTTAGGACCTTGTTTGCTAAAATAAATATATACAGAGATACTGCTGTGGATGAAAAGGAAAAGTTATCAAGACTCCACGAAGAAAGCAATGTAACTTTGAAAGATGAAGATTTTCAGTATTTATTAAAGCTTACAAAGGATGAAGTTGCAAACTTAGAAAAAGAGATTGTTAATGCATTAAATGGGGTTTATGAGGATAGCATAAAGGATGATAATAAGGATGATATTAAAAAAGCTCAAGAAATTCTTATAAATAAAGTAAGTTCATCTAGTCTTAGTCCAGGGCTTAAGGAAAAAGCTTTGACTATAGGGGTAACTCAAATAAAACCTAACTTATTATATGATAAAGAGAAAACAGAAGAAGCAAAGAAACAAGCTGTTAAAAATGTAGCTCCAGAGATGATACAAAAAAATCAAATAATAGTTAAAGAGGGAGAACCAGCTACGGCAGAGCAGATACAAGTTTTGAAAGATTTAGGAATATTAAATGACTCTGCAGGAACTTCTTGGTATATATATCTAGTTATAGCTATGGTTGTAGGTATGAGCTTATATCTTCAGTGGTACTATATTTATAAATATCATAAAGAAGAAATCTTTGATAGTAACAAAAAGCTTATGCTAATAAGTGTAGTTAATGTTTCAGCTATTGTCATAGCAAGAGCTATGAATTTTGTTTCTCCATTTCTGATACCTTTAGCTTTTGCTCCTATGATATTGACACTGCTATTGGATTATAGGGTATCTCTTGCAGTTAGTGCCCTTAATATAATACTTATAAGTCCTGTGGTGGACTTTAATGTAGAAATCACTGTATTAGCTATTGTTAGTGCGGTTTTAGGCTCTACTATATTAAAAAAGATGCAGCAAAGAAATGACATATTATATTCTTCATTGTACGTGGCTATATTTAATATGATAATTACATTTTCTATGGGCACATTGATATCTAATAATATATTGGACATAGCTAAAAAGACTGCCTTTGTAGGAGTTGGAAGTGTACTATCAGCAATTTTAACTATAGGATTTTTGCCACTATTTGAAAGCATTTTTGACATAGTTACAGTAATAAAATTATTAGAACTTTCAAATCCTAATAATCCATTGTTGAAGAAAATACTAATGGAGGCTCCAGGAACTTATCATCACAGTATATTAGTAGCCAATTTAGCGGAGGTAGCTACAGAGGCAGTAGGAGGCAACCCTGTTCTTGCAAGAATAGCGGCTTATTATCATGATGTTGGTAAGACTAAAAGACCATATTTTTTCAAGGAAAATCAAAGAGGAAAAGAAAATCCTCATGATAAAATAAGTCCTAACCTAAGCACACTGATAATAACTTCTCATGTTAAAGATGGGGTTGAAATGGCTAAGGAGTACAATCTGCCTAAAGTTATTCAAGATGTAATTCAACAGCATCATGGAGATACTTTAGTGAAGTATTTTTATTATACTTTAAAAAATTCTACTGAAAATGCTGAAGAAATTAAAGAAGAGGACTTTAGATATCCAGGCCCTATACCCCAGTTTAAAGAAGCAGGGATAATAATGCTAGCAGATGGAGTAGAAGCAGCTGTAAGGTCCATACCAGAACCTACCCAGGGGAAAATCGAAGAAATGGTAAACAACATAATAAAGGATAAACTAAATGATGGTCAGCTGGATGATTGCGATTTAACATTAAAGGATTTGGACAAAATAAGAAAGGCATTCTTAAAATCCTTAAATGGAATATATCATCAAAGGATAGAGTATCCTACAGACCATACAGCACAATTAAAATAGTAAGGAGAAAAAAATGATTTTTATAGAAAATGAACAAAATATCATAGATGCAGATGATACCTTTCGAGATAAACTTAAAAATATAGTTGATTTTACATTGAAAGAAGAAGGAGTAAATATTCCTTATGAAGTAAGTATTATGTTTGTAGATAATAATTCAATAAAAGAGATAAATAAAGAGCAAAGAAATATAGATAAGGTTACGGATGTACTTTCTTTTCCTATGCTAAACTATCCTAAAAATAAGGTTTTTAATGAGGCTTACACAAATTATCATTTTAAAATTGAAGACTTAGATGGTGAATTTTTAGTTTTAGGAGATGTGGTTTTAAGTTTAGAAAAAGCAAAGGAACAAAGTGAAGATTTTGGTCATTCTTATACTAGGGAGGCTTGCTATTTAGCAGTTCATTCTATACTTCATCTTTTAGGTTACGACCATATGGAAGAGGAGGATAAAAAAAGGATGAGGGAAAAGGAAGAATACATACTAGAGAAGTTCCATATAAAAAGAGAGTTATAGAACTAAGGGGGTGTATCAAAATAATTGTAAATTGTTTTGCCAGCACTCTCTTTTCCTTTAATAATATTTGTGTCAGGGTGGTGTGATAATGAAAATAAGAGGATTAGTAGATAGTTTTAATTATGCTATAGAGGGAATCATATATGCAATTAGAACTCAGAGAAATATGAAAATTCATATGGTAGCTACTTTGCTAGTTTTAGCGGCTTGTTTTTTTTATGATTTAAGCAAGATAGAGCTATTAATTATTACCATAACAATTAGCATGGTAATAGGAGCAGAACTTATCAATACTGCTATTGAAGCTGCCATTGATGCCACCACAAATTACTATCATCCTTTAGCTAAAATAGCTAAGAATGTGGCTGCTGGAGCAGTGCTAGTTACTGCTATGAACGCTGCAATAGTGGGATATATTATATTTTGGGATAGGCTCAGCGAGATAACCTTCTCTACCATTGATAAAATAAAACATTCAGACCCATATCTTATATTTTTAGTGGTGGTATTTGTATCCGTTGCCACCCTTATTGTAAAAGCTATTTTTGGGGAAGGAACCCCATTAAAGGGTGGAATGCCAAGTGGTCATAGTGCTATAGCTTTCTCAGTAGCAACAATAATTGCATTAGTTACAGAAGAGCCCATCAGCATAATGCTAAGTTATCTATTAGCGTTGATAGTAGCTCAGAGCAGGGTGGATTCAGAAGTGCATTCTGTCCTAGAAGTTATAGCTGGAGCCATATTTGGAACTGTTTTAACCATTGCTATATTCAAATTTCTTTCCATTGTATAGAACATTATTGAAATACATATAAATAATGTTATAATTTAAATACAACAGGACAAATTGGAGGGAATTTTCATGGAATATGATGTGCTAATAGACAAAGCAATAGAGGCAAGACAGTTTGCTTACACTCCTTATTCTAACTTTAAGGTAGGAGCAGCAGTGCTTACAGAAGATGATACCATATATTCAGGATGCAATATAGAAAATGCTTCCTTTGGAGCAACTAATTGTGCAGAAAGAACTGCCATATTTAAGGCTGTATCTGAAGGCCATAAGGTCATAAAAGCTATAGCTGTAATCGGAGATCCTAAGTCCTTCACTTACCCTTGTGGTATATGTAGGCAAGTAATAGTGGAATTTGCCAAAGATGAAAAAATTCCAGTGATAATCATAAAAAATAAAGAAGAATATTTTATAAAAACCTTAGAAGAGATTCTTCCGGGAAGTTTTACTAAGAAGGATTTGGATAGGGCATAGGAGGAAATATGTTTAAATCAGGATTTGTAACTATAATTGGAAGACCTAATGTGGGAAAATCTACCCTTATGAACAATATCATAGGGGAGAAACTATCCATTGTTTCTCCAAGACCACAAACCACTAGAAACAATATACAAACCATATATACTAAGGAAGACTGTCAAATGATTTTTATTGACACTCCAGGTCTTCACAAACCAAGACATAAGTTAGGAGAATATATGGTCAAGGTAGCTAAGGAATCTTTAAGAGAAGTTGACCTAATTATATTTATCACTACTCCAGAGGGAACAATTCATAAAGGAGATGAAATAATACTTGAACAACTACAGGGTATAGATATACCTATGTTTTTAGTATTAAATAAAATAGACGAAAACTCAAAGGAAAGGGTAGCTGAAACTTTAAAGGCCTATGGTGATAAATTTAGCTTTAAGGAGATAATACCTATCAGTGCTATGAATGGTAAAAATGTAGACTTACTTTTAGATTTAATGAAAAAAGAAATACCTGAAGGGCCTAAATATTATCCAGAGGATATGATTACAGATGTTCAGGAAAGATTTATAGTTAGTGAAATAATTAGAGAAAAGGCATTAAAATTATTATCCGATGAGGTTCCTCATGGTATAGCAGTAGATATAATCCAAATGAAAGTGGATGACAAAGGCAAGTACAACATAGAAGTAGATATGCTTTGTGAAAAAGACTCCCATAAAGGAATAATTATAGGGAAAAATGGTCAAACCTTAAAGAAAATAGGACAATATGCCCGTGAAGATATAGAAAAACTTTTAAAAGCAAAGGTAAATCTTAGAATATGGGTTAAAGTAAGAAAAGAGTGGAGAGACAACCCGCTATTCTTAAAAGAATTAGGTTATAAAACTAAGAAATAAGGGGATGATTTTCTGGGGCAATTTAAAACTAATGGAGTTATAATTAAAGCTCAAGATTATAAGGAAAATGATAAGCTCCTTTGGATATTTACAGAAAATCTAGGGAAGATAACAGCTATTGCAAAGGGAGCCAAAAGAAATAAAAATAAGCTTTTTACATCTTCCCTTCCCTTTTCTTTTGGAGAGTTTATTTTGTATAAAGGAAGAAGTCTTTATACCATCAATGAAGGCAGAACTATAAATTCATTCCAAGGAATGTTGGATGATTTAGAGAAGCTTACATATGCCACTTATCTTTGNNAATAGAGGAAGAAACCAATAGAGAATTATTTAAAAGCTTTGTGTCAGCACTGTACTTTATGGATTCTAAAGGATTGGATGATGAACTTATAGCTATGGTATTTGAATTAAAAATGCTAAAGTTAACTGGATATGGTATAGAGCTAAACAATTGCGTTTTTTGTAGAGAACCTTTAAAGGAATGCAACTATATAAACTTACCTTATCTAGGGGGGGTATGTGGTGGATGTAACAAAATTAATGGAATACCTGTATCTAAAGGTACCTTTAGTACCCTAAGATTTTTGAATAATACAACTTTTGAAAAAGTTTGTAGATTAAATCCAAATAAAAATACTAGAATGGAGCTTAGAAAAATAATAAATCTTATCATAGAAAATAACTATGCAAGAAAACCTAAAAGCCTAGAAATTTTAAATATATTTGAGGAGGATGTTTAAATGAGTGAAGTTACCTTAGAAAAGCTAGATCTAATCAAAGAAAGGATAGGAGTATCCTATGGAGAAGCCAAAGAAGCATTACAAATTTGTGATGGCGATGTGGTTGAAGCTATTATATATCTTGAAGAAAAGAAAAACAGTGAACCATCTCCAGTGGATACAACAGTAGAGCAATTTAAAGATTGGTTAAAAGAAACTATAGAAAAAGGCAATGTTACAAGAATTAGAGTGAAAAAAGACGATAAAGTTCTTGTAGATGTCCCAGTAAACGCAGGAGTGGCAGCAGGAATTATTGCTGTAATATGGTGGCCTATAGCAGTAGTATTCACAGCCACAGCGTTGATAGCTAAAATCACCATAGAGATAACTAAAGATGATGGTTCTGTGGAAGTTGTTAATAAGGTTGTTAAGGCAACAATGAAGGATGTAAAAGGCAAGGTAGCTGTAGCAACAGAAGATATGAAGGAAAAAATAAAAAATATGGCTTCTAATATAAAAGATAACAAGAAAAATGATGACATAATATGCGGGGAAGAACCTATATATCAGTATACTGTAAATTTTGAAGAAGATAATGAAAATAAACAACAGTAAAAGTAGTACTTAAAGTTCAAATATTATACGAATTTTATGAATTATGTATACGAAGAGTTTATTTTGTTGTATAATAAATATAGTATTTTTCAAATACTCAGAAAAGAGGTGAGGGATATTAAATTTACAGCAAGACAGCAAGAGATAATAAAGATTGTTAAGGCAGGTGGGCCTGTAACTAGTGAAGCTTTAGCACAACAGTTAGGGGTTACTAGAGCTGCCCTTAGACCAGACTTAGCAATATTAACTATGACAGGGATATTAGAGGCAAGACCCAAAGTTGGATATATTTATTCCCAAAAACCCTCTCATAGCATGGTCTATGATTATATAATAGATATAAAAATAAAAGATATAATGTCTACTCCTGTAGTGGTTAATGAAGAAACTACAGTATATGATGCCATAGTGCATATTTTTTTAAATGACGTAGGAACATTATTTGTAGAAAATAAGGGAGTTTTAGTTGGAGCAGTATCGAGAAAGGATTTTTTAAAAATAGCAATGGGAGGAACTGATATACATAAAGTTCCTGTGGGCATCATAATGACTAGAATGCCTAATATAATTTATATTGAAAAAGAGGATAGTGCCTATTTAGCTGCTCAAAAGATTATAGAGCATGAGGTGGATAGTCTTCCAGTAGTGGAAAGAGAGCTAAACAATGGCAAGGAAATAATGAAAATTGTAGGCAAAGTTTCTAAAACCAATATAACAAAAGTTTTTGTAAAGCTGGGAGAGAATAAGTAGTGTTAAATAAGGGCGGTAAAACGCCCCTATTGTAATATAAATTACAAATCAGAGGAGTGTTATATTATGGACAAAAAGAAATATGTGTACCTTTTTAGTGAAGGCAATGCATCAATGAGAAACCTTCTTGGGGGAAAAGGTGCTAATCTTGCAGAAATGACAAGCCTAGGCATTCCCGTACCTCAAGGTTTTACAGTAACTACTGAAGCTTGTAACAAATACTATGATGATGGTAGAGTTATAGCTGAGGAAGTAATAAAAGAAATAGAAAACAACATGACAGAGCTTGAAAAGCTTACAGGGAAAAAATTTGGAAGTCTAGAAAATCCATTACTTGTATCAGTTAGATCAGGTGCAAGAGCTTCTATGCCAGGAATGATGGACACAATCTTAAATCTTGGACTAAATGATAAAACAGTAGAAGTTATGGCAGAAAAGACAAAGAACCCAAGATTCGCATACGATTCTTATAGAAGATTCATTCAAATGTTTTCTGATGTTGTTATGGGGGTTGAGAAGAAATTATTTGAAGCTTTAATCGATGAAATGAAAGAACATAAGGGAGTTAAGTATGA
This sequence comes from Clostridium sp. UBA5530, assembly GCA_002423705.1. Classification (GTDB taxonomy): domain Bacteria; phylum Bacillota; class Clostridia; order Clostridiales; family Clostridiaceae; genus Clostridium_X. The sequence continues at coordinate 52,214 of DINW01000079.1, read as the reverse complement.
CACAGAGTTAGATGCTAACGACTTAAAGGAACTTGTTGCAAGATTCAAAGAACTATATAGAAAAGAGAAAAAAGAAGAATTTCCAGAAGAGCCAAAGGTTCAATTGATAGAATCTATAACAGCTGTATTTAGATCATGGGACAATCCTAGGGCAATAGTATATAGAAGATTAAATGATATACCATCTAGCTGGGGAACAGCAGTAAATGTTCAAGAAATGGTATTTGGTAATAAGGGAGAAACTTCAGGAACAGGAGTTGCTTTCTCAAGAAACCCATCTACTGGAGAGAAAAAGTTATTTGCTGAATATCTAATGAATGCTCAAGGAGAAGATGTTGTTGCAGGAATAAGGACTCCTCAACCAATTTCTAAGCTTGAAAAAGATATGCCAGAGATATACAATCAATTTGTAAAAATTGTTGATACTCTAGAAAAACATTATAAGGACATGCAAGATATGGAGTTTACCATCGAAGAAGGAAAGCTTTATTTCTTACAAACTAGAAATGGTAAGAGAACAGCTCAATCTGCATTAAAGATAGCTGTTGATTTAGTTGAAGAAGGAATGCTTACTAAGGAAGAGGCTATACTAAAGGTAGAACCTAAGCAATTAGATTCATTGCTTCACCCAACTTTTAATGCTGATGAATTAAAGAAGGCTGAAGTAATATCTAAAGGACTTCCAGCATCTCCAGGAGCCGCTTGTGGTAAGATATGCTTTACTGCTGAAGAAGCTAAAGAAAGAGTTGAAAATGGAGAAAAAGTTATTCTTGCAAGACTTGAAACTTCACCAGAAGATATAGAAGGAATGATAGCTGCTGAAGGAATACTTACAGTAAGGGGTGGAATGACTTCTCATGCTGCGGTTGTAGCAAGAGGAATGGGAACTTGTTGTGTAGCTGGATGTGAGGCTATAAAGATAGATGAAGAAAAGAAGACATTAACTGTTAATGGTAAGATTTATGGATGCAATGATTATATATCTATAGATGGAAGTACAGGAACTGTTTATGGTCAGGCTATAAGTGCTGAAGAACCTGAAATAAGTGGATATTTCGAAATATTCATGAATTGGGCTGATGAAATAAGACATTTAAAGGTTAGAACTAACGCTGATACTCCAAAAGACGCGGCTCAAGCTGTTAAATTTGGAGCAGAAGGAATAGGTCTTTGTAGAACAGAGCATATGTTCTTTGCAGAGGATAGAATCTCAGCAGTTAGAGAAATGATTGTTGCTACTAACGAGGAAGATAGAAGAAAGGCTTTAGAAAAACTACTTCCAATGCAAAGAGAAGATTTTATTGGAATATATGAAGCAATGGAAGGAAGACCAGTAACCATAAGATTATTGGATCCACCACTACATGAATTCCTACCTCATGATGATGAGGATATAGCTGAATTAGCTAAGGACATGGGATTAACCTTTGAAGAACTTAAGTCAACAGTAGAATCTCTACATGAATTTAACCCAATGATGGGACATAGAGGATGTAGATTAGCTGTTTCTTATCCAGAGATTGCTGAGATGCAAGGAAGAGCTATAATAGAGGCAGCTGTAGCAGTAAAAGAAAGTAAAGGATATGACATAGTTCCAGAAATTATGATTCCTCTAGTTGGAGAGATTAGGGAACTTAAGTTTGTTAAGGATATAGTTGTTAAGGTAGCAGACCAAATTATTAAAGAAAAGGGAATAGACATGAAGTACTTAGTAGGAACCATGATTGAAATCCCAAGAGCTGCATTAACAGCTGATGAAATAGCAAAGGAAGCAGAATTCTTCTCCTTTGGAACTAATGATTTAACTCAAATGACTTTTGGATTCTCAAGAGATGACGCAGGTAAATTCTTAAAAGATTACTATGGTAGAAAGATTTATGAATTTGATCCATTTGCTAAGCTAGATCAAACAGGAGTAGGTCAATTGGTTGAGATGGCTTCTAATAAAGGTAGAGCTACAAGACCAAATATAAAACTTGGTATATGTGGAGAACATGGTGGAGATCCATCTTCCGTTGAATTCTGCCACAATGTAGGATTGAATTATGTATCTTGTTCACCATTTAGAGTTCCAGTAGCTAGGCTTGCTGCTGCTCAAGCTCAAGTTAAGAATAGAAGATAATTTTTAAAATGGGGCTGTATCAAAATTATAGATTATTTTGATACAGTCCCATTAAGTTTAAATTTTCAATTATGATACATCCTCATTCTCTATAAGAATTTAATGAACACTTAAATTTATTTTCTACATGGTGAGAAAGTTTTTCTATAAATTCTAGTTGACCTTCAGACTTACTAGCAGTATGGTGCATTAAAGTTTGGAAGGAATATTTGTTACACTTACTTATATTGTTATAGTAGTCTTTGGATATTTTCCAATACTTTTGAGGAAAGGACAAATATGAAACTATATACTTATAGTCATCTAAAGTAAGGGAAAGGACTTTATCATAAATACCTAAAGAATTTAGTGCAAGTTCCAAATCCCATTTAGTACTTTCACGTTTTAATATTCTTCTTAAAAAATATGATATATCGTGACAACAGTAATCCATTTTGCATTTGTCAAAATCTATAACGTAGATGTTTTTATTTTTATCAAGTATTATGTTTTTGTTTACATAGTCTCCATGGCAAAGGCTTCTGCGCAGATTTGAGAAATTTATGGTAGAAGATATTTCAAGAGATTTTTCAGTAAGAATAATATTGGTATCAAAGGAATCTAAAAATAATTTAGAGAATTTATCTCTATATTTAAAGGCTAAATTTGAACAGTGAAGAAGTTCTTGCAGATGCTTTTCATTAGAGGCATAAATATTGTCAAACCCTTCCCTTTTAGCACTGCCTAAAATAGGCTTGAAATCAGTACCTACTTTGTGTATACAAGCTAAATTCTTGGCAGAGTCAATTACATTTTCAATATCATCGTAATTGCATTTTTCACCTTCAATCCAATCTGTAAGGATGAATAGTACGTTATCTTTTTCTGCAAACCGTCCTCCTTTTAATGTTGGTAATATTCTAGGGACATTAATTCCATATCTGTAAAGCCATTCTATAGCTGAGTAGACAAAAAGAAGTTGATTTTTATCATAATACACTTTTTTTAAACAAAAGGTATTTTTAACGGTTTCTATTTTATATACAGCTCTTTGCTTTTCAGTATCTTTAAATTTTATTTGAGTTACATTGGCATTGTAAAGACCATAATAAGGAAGTATATGTTCTTTAACGTTCTCTTCTTTTAAAAGCTCGTATTGAGATTTTTTAATTGACTCATAAGTCATCATAACACTCCTTAGAAAAATGATTTCCATAACATTTAAAGTGGGTATAAATGTATACATACTAATATATGATTTAAGGAGTACGTATTATTACAAATATTAAATAAAGGATAATATATATAAGTATAGAATTATATAATTATGAGATATCTTAATCTTTAACTAGCCTTTAGACGTAATTTAAAGATTTAATCTGACATCTATCTGCTGTAACATTCCATCCTCTTTAGACTGGAGATCACAGCAGCTATGACCCTAGATAGGTTCAACTAACATTCAGTTGGAGTCCAAACTCCACCTGAAACTAAGTTTCATTTAATAAGAGGTGAGTTTTTTGAGTATAAAAGAAGAAATAGAAAGAATTGAAGATATTACTTTTATAAAGGAAGCTTGTCATGATAGGGACTCTAAGGGAAGAAAATATGAAGAGAATGAAGATGAAGTTAGAACTAATTTTATGGTTGATAGGGATAGAATAATTCACAGCAAATCCTTTAGAAGATTAAAGCACAAAACCCAGGTGTATATTAAAACCTCAAGTGATCACTATAGAACTAGGCTTACTCATACTTTGGAAGTATCTCAGATAGGAAGAACCATTGCTAAAGCTATTAGAGTCAATGATACATTGGTTGAGGCTGTAGCATTATGTCATGATATAGGTCATGTGGCTTTTGCTCATAGTGGGGAAGAGGTATTAAATGAAATTTTACCAGAAGGGTTTAGACATAATGAGAATAGCATACGAGTGGTGGACTATATTGAAAAAGAAGGTAAAGGCTTAAATCTAACTAAAGAAGTGTTGGATGGAGTGTTATATCATAGCGGTTTTAGCAAAGAGGGGAAAAAAGCTTATACTTTAGAAGGACAAATTGTAAGATATAGTGATAAGATAGCCTATGTGAACCACGATATAGATGATTCTATAAGAGCTGGAATATTGAAAGAAGATGAATTGCCAGCAGATATAATTGAGTTTTTAGGTAATACTAGTAGCAGAAGAATAAATACCTTAGTTACAGATTGTATAAAAACCAGTAAAGATAACATAAATAAAGGTAAATTAGAAATTAGCTTAAGTGATGATATAGAAAAGGCTTTATCACATTTAAGAAATTTTATGTTTGAAAAGGTTTATCTAGGCAATATATTAAATGAAGAAAGACAGAAGGCAAAGTTTGTGCTATCTAAAGTATTTGAATATTTTAAAGATAATCCAAGTAAAATGCCTGATCTTTACAAAAATATTGTGGAACAACAAGGTATTTATAGAGGTGTGGCAGATTATATTTCAGGTATGACAGATGATTATTGTTTATATATATTTAACAACATATACATACCAAAGATTGTAATATTTTAAGAATTTAAGGAATAATTAATATGGGTATATGGGTAAAATAACTTTTGAAATGAATTTTAAACTTTTCTATATATAAAAATAATTTTATGTTAGAAGGAAAAATTAATTTCATAAAGAATATATATACTATGAAATTTAAATAAAAAAAATTTATAAACTGTATACAAAAAGTTAAAAATAAGAAGGAATATATTTATTTATGTCGAATATAATTCCTTTGTTGGCCTTTTACTCATTTAAAAGTTAGGTGGGAAGTATCATTGATACCAGAACATATAATAGATAAAATAAAAGAGGAAAATGACATAGTGGATGTGATTTCAGAAGTTGTAAAATTAAAAAGAAGTGGCAGAAATTACACTGGGTTATGTCCATTTCATAGTGAAAAAACTCCTTCTTTTAGTGTATCTAGCGATAAGCAGATATTTAAATGCTTTGGTTGCGGAGAAGCAGGAAATGTAGTTTCCTTTGTAATGAAATATAGAAACATGTCATATGTAGATGCTCTTAAATATTTAGCAGATAGAGCTAATATAGTTATGGAAGAACAGGGTGTATCTAGGAAAGCTCACGATAAAAAGGAGAGATTATATAGTTTAAATAAGGAAGTAGCCCGTTACTTTTTTAATAACTTAAATAAATATCCCAAGGGTAAAAATTATTTTCTAAAAAGAGGGATAAGTGAAAAAACACTGAGAAGTTTTGGTCTAGGATATTCATTAGATAGCTGGAATTCAGTGCTATATACTTTTAAAAATAAGTATGGAGAAGATATTTTAAGAGAAGCTGGACTCGTAATTAGAAATGAAAATGGAAGAGTATATGATAGGTTTAGAAATCGTGTAATGTTTCCCGTCTTTGATTATAAAGGCAGGGTTATTGGTTTTGGTGGAAGAGTTTTGGATGACTCTAAACCTAAGTACCTAAACTCTCCTGAGACAGCGGTATTTAAAAAAGGCACTAATTTATATGGTTTAAATTTTGCTATAAAGAACAATCCTGGCAGAACCTTTATAATAGTAGAAGGATATATGGATGTAATAGCTTTACATCAATACGGTATAACCAACGTGGTAGCTTCATTAGGTACAGCGCTTACCTCTAACCAGGCTAGACTTCTTAAAAGATATTCTGATAAAGTTATAATTTCATATGATGCAGATTTAGCAGGTCAAATGGCTACCTTAAGAGGACTAGAAATATTAAGAACCAATGGATTCGACGTAAGAGTTCTCACAGTTCCAAATGGAAAGGACCCAGATGAATTTATAAGAAATAATGGGAAAAGTGCTTTTTTAAAGCTAGCAGATTCAGCATTACCCCTTATTGATTATAGATTAAATAAGGCAAAGGATAACATAGATTTTAGTAATAGAAATATGGTGATACAATATGCTAGAAGGGTTACAGAGATTTTAGGAAATTTAGATAGTATAGAAAAAGATGTGTATATTAAAAAAATTTCTGAGGAAACACAGATAACAGAAAATGCTTTATACGACTTATTAAACGAAAATATTCAAAAAGCTTCTAATAATTACCAAAACGTGAATACAAGTGAAGAATTTAGACAAAAATCATATATAGAACCAGCTTATATAAAAGCTGAAAGAAGTATATTAAAACTTCTATTAGAAGCACCAGATTATTTTGAATATATATTAACTCATATAAGCTATGAAAATTTTATAACAAAACAGCATATACAATTATACAAATTTATTCTAGAGACAAAAGATATAAGTAATCTAGAGGAAAAGAAAAAATATGTAGAAAGTAAATGCAACAATATAGAGCTTGTGAAATATTGGGTTAATGCTATAGAAACTGAGATAATTTATGAAGAAAATCAGATGATAGAGTTAATAGATGATTATATAAACGAAATCAAGGACTTTAAGCTTGGGCAAGAAAAGCAGACTTTAATAAAATTAGTTAAGGATTGTGAATCTAAAGGGAATTTTAACAAGGCTTTAGAATATGCAGAGAAGCTTAGAGATTTGCAGAAAAAGTTTTAGGAAGGGGATTAGAAGCTTATGACGGAAGGAGGCAAGAACATGAAGGATAAAAATGCTAAGATGACTTTAGTAAAGAAGCTAATTGAAAAAGGAAAAAAATCAGGTTCTCTAACATATAAAGAGATAATGGATGAACTAGATGATATAGAGTTAAGTCCAGAGCAGATTGAAAAAATATATGAGGTATTGGAATCTATGGGAGTGGAAATCATAGGTGAAATTCAAGATGAAAGTCATGCAGAAGAAGAATTGGACTTAACAATACCCGAGGGAATTGCCATAGATGATCCTGTAAGGATGTACTTAAAGGAAATTGGTAAAGTACCACTTTTATCCTCAGAAGAAGAAATTAGTCTTGCACAGAGGATTGAGGAAGGCGATCAATGGGCCAAGAAAAAACTTGCAGAAGCCAACTTAAGGTTGGTTGTAAGTATAGCAAAAAGGTATGTTGGTAGAGGAATGCTATTTTTAGACCTTATACAAGAGGGAAATTTAGGACTTATAAAAGCGGTAGAAAAATTTGATTATAGAAAAGGATATAAATTCTCTACATATGCTACATGGTGGATTAGGCAGGCCATAACTAGAGCTATAGCGGATCAGGCAAGAACAATAAGAATACCTGTTCATATGGTAGAAACTATAAACAAATTAATAAGAATTGAAAGGCAGCTATTACAAGAACTTGGAAGGCAACCTCTTCCAGAAGAAGTTGCTAAGATAATGGAGATGCCTGTGGATAAAGTAAGGGAAATAATGAAAATAGCCCAAGAACCAGTATCTCTAGAAACTCCTATAGGAGAAGAAGAGGATAGCCATCTTGGAGACTTTATACCTGACGATGAAGCACCAGCACCAGCAGAAGCAGCAGCTTTTACTATGCTAAAGGAACAACTAATCAATGTGCTAGATACATTAACTCCAAGAGAGGAAAAAGTGTTAAGGCTAAGATTTGGGTTAGACGATGGAAGAGCAAGGACTCTAGAGGAAGTTGGTAAAGAGTTTAATGTAACTAGAGAAAGAATAAGACAAATAGAAGCCAAAGCTCTTAGAAAATTAAGACATCCAAGTAGAAGTAAAAAATTAAAAGATTATTTAGATTAGCACCTATTTTGGTGCTTTTTTATTTAATAGAAATAGTATAATATAATATTATATGAAATTTAGATTTTAATTTATAATTTTAAGGTTTTTTTGAAGGTATATATATTTAACAATTGGGGTGAGAGAGTTATGAAAATTTATAAACCAAAGCGAGGGATTGGAGCAATATATCTTATATGTAGTATAGTAGCATGCAATGGAATTTTAGGATTTTTAACTAGGTTTATTGATTCCTATACTATTGTGAGTATTATAAAGATATTTATGGTTAGCTTCACAATATATTGTTTGTACTATCTTATATTAGATTTAACATTGACCTATAGAATTAAAGATGATTATATAGAAATATCAACTATATTGCCTATAAGAAGAGTTAAAGTGAGCTTTAAGGATATAATAGGCTATGGAAAGCAAAAAAATCATATAAGTGGAGTTAAGCTTTCTGGTATAGGAGGAAACAAATTTGCTTTTGGAAGAAGTCTTATAGATAAAGTAGGCATAACTTATATGTACGTACCTTGTGCTAAGGATATCTTATATTTGAAGACAGCAACAATGAGTTATGGAATAAGCCCTGAAGATATTCATGAATTTGAGAATGTATTAATAAAGAAAAATATTGAAAATAAGGATTTTGATGTTATTGAGGATAGAAATGTTCATCTTCATAAAGATAAAAGATTTACTATACCTTTAATGTTTATAGCTATAATAGTTATATTTATAACGTTAAATCCCTTAGTTCTATATTTATTAGATAAGCTTCCAGCTATGATGCCAATTAATTTTAATGGAAATTTTGAGGCTATAGCCTTTGTTAAGGGCAAGGAGTTTGCATTTAGACAAATGGCTTATGGAGTGTTTAATATGGTGATTCTAGTATGCATGTATTATGCAGCCCATTTTTGTGCAAAATATGATAAAAAATCTGCATACAAGTATATATATATATCACTAATATTAGCATTAACATTTTTGTTTTTACAATTAAGAATAATAGCAGTATTTGCATAAAGGAGAAAAAATGGATTTAAGCGTAAGATTAAAGAGTATAAGTAATTTAGTTGATAAATGTAATACCATAGTAGATGTTGGAACGGATCATGGCTATGTACCTATATACTTGATAGAAAATAATATATGTGATAATGCCATTGCTTCTGATATAAACAAGGGTCCAATAGAAAGAGCTCAAAACAATATTGATGGTTATGGACTCTGCGGTAAAATACAATGTAGGTTGGGTAGTGGATTGACTACAATTAAGCCTAAGGAGGCTCAAGGTGCAGTTATAGCTGGAATGGGAGGAAATCTTATAAGGGATATCATCATGGAAAGCTATGAAACATTCAAGGTCTTGGACTTCGCTATACTACAACCTAGTCAAAATCCAGAGGTTTTAAGAAAATTTCTATGTAATGAGGGTATAACCATATTGGAAGAGGATATATGCTTTGATGAAGGTATATATTATGAAATTATAAAAGTTAAGTTTGAAAAGGCTAATAAAGTTGAATTACCTTATATATATTATGAGATTAGTCCATATTTAATGAAGACGAAAAACCCCCTTATGAATGAATATATAGATAAAAAAATAGAGGAAAATGAGAAAGTGTTAAATAAAATTAAAGATACTACTGATAATGCTGTGGAAAGAAAAAAAACAGTTGAAAATAAGATTAAGGAATTAAAGGAGCTGAAAACATGGCTATAAAAATAAAAGATTTCATGGAATATGCGGAGAAATTGGCTCCATTAGGCCTTGAGGAAAAATATGATAATGTAGGACTATCCATAGGGGATAAAGAGGAAGTGATAAAAGGAATCTTAGTAACTTTAGATGTGACCTTAGATGTTATAGAGGAAGCTAAAGACAAGGGAGCTAACCTAGTCTATTCCCATCACCCACTTTTATTTAAAAGACCTAATTCTATAACTACAGATACTCTTCAGGGTAAAAAGATAATAGAACTTATAAGAAATAATATAAATGTATATAGTTCTCATACAAATTTAGACTCCGTAAATGGTGGACTCAACGATATTATAGTTAATATGTTGGGCTATAGTAATAGCGAAATATTAGAAGAGAAGATGGGCTATGATGGATGCGGAATAGGAAGAATAATAAATTTAGATAAAGAAATCACTGTAAAGGATATGTGTAGACTTTTAAAGATGAAGCTCCAAGTTCCTTTTTTAAGAGTGGTAGGGGATATGCAGCAAAAGGCAAAAAAAATTGCTATAATAAATGGCAGTGGACAAGATTATTTTAATATGGCTGCTACTAAAGGAGCACAGCTTATAATAACAGGGGATACCTCTTATCATTATGTAAATGACTATAAAGAAATGGGAATAGGCATTATAGACATAAGTCATTTTAGTTGTGAATGGCCTTTATTTAAAGAAGTTTTTAAAGAATTTGAAAACAAGCTTAAAGAACTTGATCCAGATATAAATATTTTTATATCCCAAAGGGCTAAAGAGCCTTATTCCGTATACTAGATATTTGAACCTTACCTATGATATGCACTAATAGATAGTGAAAAAGGTTTGTAAAAGTTAATATGGTATGATATAATAACTTTTGCGAGTAAGTCAGACAATCGCTGCTAAGTGAAAACTTAGGAGAGGAAAGTCCGAGCTCCATAGGGCAGGGTGCTGGATAACTCCCAGTCAGGGTGACTTGAAGGAAAGTGCAACAGAGATATACCGCCAAAATCCTATTTTAGGATGAGTGCAGTTTACTGCTTGGCAAGGATGGAAAGGTGAGGTAAGGGCTCACCAGCGCATTGGCGACTTTGCGGCTATGTAAACCCCACCTGGAGCAAGACCAAATAGGATGGCAAATAGGGGCTGCCCGTCCTGCCATCGGGTGCGTCGCTTGAGCCCATTGGTAACAATGGGCCTAGATAGATGATTGTCTAATACAGAACTCGGCTTACAGATTTACTCGAACCATTGAAAACACTAGGTTTTATACTTGGTGTTTTTATTTTTGACATTCTTTTGACATTAGTTGAGGTTATCCAGAGGTGTAATTGTTGGTGTATTTAAAAGGGAAGATGAATTGAATAAGTCTATTGACCTATTTAACAAATAAAAATTATAATTGTTCACTATTTGGGAACATTGGGACCCATAAGATGCCATACATTATGTTAAAGGATATTAATATTGCTGGTAAAAAATAAATGAAATAAAGTTAAAGGGGTACTGTAGAGATGTTTGTACAAACTACATATACTCTTTTATTTTTTTCCTATGTTTAAATTAAACTATTAATTGGTTTAAAGATTATTTTCAAATATATTTCTTTTTTAGTTCTTTATACTTAAAAGTAAATAATACCCTTCTAATATTATAATTATTAAGAAAGGAGGGATATTATGGATAAAACTCAGAAAATGAATGAAAAGATTATGGAATTAAGACAGGAATTGCAGGAATTAATCAAAGAAAAAGATGATTTGCTGGATCCAGGTGTAGTAGTGGCTAGTCAAGAGTTGGACAAGGCCCTTAACGAGTACACCAATCTAATTAAACAACTAGAAGAGTAAGACAAAAATAAGGAGGAAGAGATTCCTCCTTATACACTTATATGGGCAAGTAATATGCAAGACTTTCCATTGAACTTATCTAGGGTTACAGCAAGGTGGACATAAGATAAAAAGAAACTTTAATGAAAGAAAAAACATACTAAATATATTAAAAAATATAGGAACAGTTACAACAAAGTCAGCACATGAATATAATAAAATAAAAATAGGGGGAGGAAACATGAAGATACTATTGGATATGGGTCATGTCCTTTCAGGTCCAGACTTGGGTGCAGAGGGATGTGGCAGAAAAGAGCAGGACTGTACAAGAGAAATAGGATATAGAGTTAGTGAGAAATTAAAAGCTATGGGACATAATGTTGTGATATGTAGTTGTGATAGTGCAGATTCCTTAGGAGAAAGCTTGGCATATAGAGTAAATAGGGCTAATAGAGAGGGCGGAGATCTATATGTGTCTATCCATTTAAATGCTTTTAATGGGGAAGCCTATGGTACTGAAGTGTACACCTATGGCGGCAATAGGTGTATTGAGGCTGAAAGAGTTCTAAGCAATATAACAAAACTAGGATATACAAATAGGGGAATTAAAGATGGATCAGGATTATATGTTATAAGAAATACTGTAATGGTAGCTATGCTCATAGAATGTTGCTTTATAGATAATGTAAAAGATATGGATAGATATAATGCAGATAATTTTGCAGAAGCTATTGTTATGGGGTTAATTGGGAAAACCGTAAATGCTTACTCTATATATAAAGAATTGCAGCATGAGATAAATGTCCAAGGTTTTGGATATATTGAAGAAGATGGAATACCTGGGCCTATAACCTTAAGTCATTGTCCAACCATAAGAAAGGGAGCCCAGGGAAATATAACAAAGATAGTACAAAGACTTCTTAATATAAATTCAGATGGAATCTTTGGCAATGAGACGGAAAGGGCAGTGATTAATTTTCAAAGATATAATGGTCTAGCAATAGATGGAATAGTAGGAAGAAGTACATGGAGAGCACTATTAGGATTATAAAAAATATAGGTAGTCTTTTAGAAGGCTACCTATATTTTATTAGTTTTGCTGAAGATACACTAATACCTCTTCTGCATTTTCTGCAGCTTTAACTTTATCATAAACTTTATCAATGATGCCATTTTTAATTATATAAGTAGTACGGACAACACCCATAGAAACTTTACCATAAAGTTTTTTCTCCTTATAAACATCATAAGCATTTATAGCTTTGAGTTCTGGGTCAGATAGAAGAACAAATGGGAGCTCCTGCTTTGTGGCAAAATTCATGTGAGATTTTACACTGTCTTTGCTTATACCAATTACAGGCACATTAAGTTTTTCATATTCCATATATGAATCCCTAAATCCGCAAGCCTGCTTAGTACACCCAGGGGTTGAATCCTTTGGGTAAAAGTATAAAACCACAACAGGGTGTTTTTTTAATATTCCGCTAAGGGAAACCTCATTGCCATCCTTATCTAATAAAAGAAAATCTGGTGCCTTTGTTCCAACTTCTAACATAAAATCATCCCCTCTTGTTAATATATAGTAAAAATATGAATTTGTATGTAGTATTCTTAAATTCAATTTTATTATAATTAAATCATAATAGCAATTAGCAATTTAATGTTTATTATAATAATTGAAAAGAATTAATGAATTTGATATTATATAAAATAACATATATTAAATTTATGAAAAGAGGGAGATTTCATGAATTCTACTGAGACCAAGTTTCAGTTGAATAAAGATAATGATACCATAGAAAAGGTTTTAAGGAATACTCCATTATTCAATAAGGTTCCTAAAGATGTCCTTAATGACCTTAGTAGTAATTGTAAGATAAAAGTGGCATGGAAAGGTCAGATTGTATGTAAAAGAGGTACTATGGCACAATATATGTATATAATAAGGACGGGAAGCGTAGGTGAAATCTTTGAGGGGGAAAATGGAGTGGAGGTTACCATAAAAATCAGAAAGAAAAATGATTTTTTTGGAGAGTTAGCAATATTAGCAAATGAGCCTTATCTGGTCAACTCTATAGCATTGGAAAGAACTGTTCTAATAGAAATTCCAAGTCAACAATTCAGTGAAATGGTATGGAAGGATTACTCAGTGAATAAATACATTATAAGGATTTTAATAGAAAGGTTAAGGAATTCAGCAAAATGGCAGATGAGTTCTCTTTACTTGGATGCACCAGGGAAGTTAGCTTATTCTATAAGTAAATTGGGTCAAGAGGAAAGCAATGATAAAGGATTTTCTATAACTATTACTCAAGATGAATTAGCCAACATATGTGGCTTAGCACGACCCACAGTAGCTAAGATATTAGGACAATGGAAGCTAGAAGGATGGATGGATACAACTAGGGGCAAAATAGTTATAAAGGATAAAGACGTATTATTTGACAAGATAATAGATGGAGATGTATAAAATTCCTTAAAAAATACCTGGGTTATATAGATATAGCACAGGTATTTTTGCATGGAAAATAGTTTGAAAATTTAGATTTATCAGAGAAATGTAATATAGATGACAGACATAAGAAGATAAGTGCAATAGAATAAGGGTAAGTTAAAAATAAGGAGGATATAAAAAATGTTAGATGATTTTATGAAGGAAACGGGTTTAACCAAAATACCACCTTACTGGGACAAGAGATATACAAAAAATCTTGATAATTTATCTAAACCAATATACACAGTAAAACTTATAGAAGATATATGCATAACTCTTAGAGATGGAATCAAAATTTATGTAGATGCCTATGTACCTGCAGAACTAGAGAAAGCCCCTGCTTTGGTTGCATGGTCAGGTTATAGCAAATCTATGCAAGGGTTAAAAAGGGGAACTCTATCATCTCAATCCCTTTATTTTGATCATAGCTTGGAAGCTGGAGATATTGATTTCTTTGTAGAAAGAGGATATGCATATGTTATTCCAGACCCACGTGGCATAGGAAGGTCAGAGGGAGAGTTTTATGGGGTCTATAATCCACAAGAGCAGGAAGATGCTTATGACGTTATTGAATGGCTTGGAACAAAAGAGTCTTGGTGCAACGGAAAAGTAGCCATGGTTGGATATTCTTATTTTGGAATAATTCAGATGCTTACAGCAGCAAAACAACCACCACACCTTACCTGTATAATGCCATTATCTTTCACTAATGACTATTATCAACATGGATACTATGGTGGGGTACCAAGTACTTATATGAGTATGTATTGGGAACTATGTCCATCAAATAATCCAACACCATGGTCATGTAAGCTTTATTCTGAAGAAGAACTAAAAAAGAAAATTGAAGAAAAGAAGAATGATCCTGATCTTAAACCAATATCCTATTTTTCAAAGATATTCAACACATGGCCACCTAAATATCATACATTTTACTTAGATTATTTACTTCATTCAGAAGATGGTCCATTTTGGGAAGCACGGTCAGCTAAAAAGGTTTATGACAAAGTTAAGGTTCCTGTTTACTTAAAATGTGGATGGTCACCAAATGGAAGATGGAGTGCTCCAGTATTTGATGCTATGAATGATTCAAATCTTGATGTTCCAAAACGTTGTGCAGTTATGGAAGCCTATAATGGAATGGAACTTCCTTATCGCTTTATGAATGAAGAATGCCTACGTTGGTATGATCACTGGATGAAAGGTGTAGATACAGGTATTATGGATGAACCTCCATTTAAAATTAATATAATAGGCAGGGGATATCGTTATGAAAAGGAATACCCTCTTCAACGTACAGAATGGAGGAAGCTTTATTTGAGAACCTTTGGAGAATTACGCTGGGAAAAAGATCCTGAAGGCAATTTACCTCCAGACAGCTTTACTCATCGTCCACCTAATATATCAAATAAGGTAGAATCCTTAGTATATACAACAGCTATGTTTACACAACCAACAGAATTTACAGGGCCAATGGAATTGCACCTATTCTCATCTATAGACGCAAAGGATGCAAATTTAATAGTTAAGGTATGGCAAATCACTCAAGGAGGAACTAAACTTCCAATCTCTAGGTATGGAGCCCTTAGAGCATCTCATAAATTAGATCCAGCTAGGTGTGAAATAGGACGTCCGGCCCATGATCACACAAAGAAAGTACCTGTAGTTCCTGGAGAGATAAATGAATATGTAATTGAAGTAAACCCTATAGGCATGGTGTTTACCCCTGGAACCAAACTAGAACTTGAAATAACATCTATGGATGCTTTTGAATATCATATGCATTCATGGACAGGCAAGGTAGGTTCAATGGGTCCAATACCAAGTGCAGATACAATTAATTATAAAATTTATAGAGATGCTGACTATCCATCCTATTTATTAATGCCTTATATTAAAGAAACACCTAAAGAACAGTGGTTGCAACCAGTAGAATAGTAAAATTAATAAATTAATGTAGCCTCTAAAATATATTTAGAGGCTACAGTAAAAAATACAGGGGGGAATTTTATGTTAAAAACACCATACAATAAGACCACCAGCGGTCGTATTGACACCATGGAAGTTGGATCTTGGCATTGGAAGTTTGTTTTTCTTTGTATGCTAGGGGTAATGATTGTTAACTATGGTCAAACATCTTTACCTATGGCTATGCCAATAGTAATTAAGGAGTGGGGATTGCAGCCATTTATGATAGGTACATTGATGTCAGCAAGTTCTCTTGGATTATTGATAGGTGCATTTGTTTTTGGAATTTTAGCGGATTCAATGGGAAGAAAGAGGGTTCTCATAATTACTACTACTATCTTTTCCATTAGTATAGGAATATCAAGCTTTGCTAATAGTTTTGGAACCCTTTATGCCATTCGTGTTATTGCTGGATTAGGCCTTGGAGGATTTATTCCAGCAGTACAAGCCTATGTAAGCGAATATGCACCATTTAAGGTTCGTGGAAGGTTCATGGGAATATTTTCAGCGGGTAATGGAGTGGGATATGTAATAGCAGTAGTAGCTATCATGTTTCTAGAAGAGGTACCTAATGGATGGCGATGGACCTTTGGTATATGTGCATTAGCAGGAATTATATTTATACCTATAATAATAAAAACATTTTATGAGTCTGTAAGATTTTTAGCATCCAAAGGAAAACATGAAGAAGCTTTAGGTATAGTTGAGGGTATAGAAAGAGGGGTATTAGGGAAAATAACGGTACCAAGGGAAGAGGCTTTAGAAATTGCGATAAATAGCCAAGATCAAGGTAAAAAGGCAACAGCTAAAGATTTATTTTCTAAGGAACTTATGAAAAATACTTTAATAGCTATACTGTTAGCATTTATAACTAACTATACATTTTATGGCTTTATACAATGGTTACCAACATTCCTTACTAGAGAAATGGGTTACACAATAACTTCTGGTTATACATTTACTCTAATAGCAGCAATAGTTGGAACAGGAACACCAGGGATAGCTGTAGGATATTTAAGTGATAAGATAGGAGGAAAGAAAACCTTCATAATATGTATGATATGGTATGCATTAGCAGGAATAATTTTCTTAATATTCGGACAATGGTGGATATTGCCTCTTTATTGGTTTTCATCAGCTATGTCTTCTCAACTTTATGTATATACACCAGACTTATTCCCAGCTAATTTGCGTGGTACAGGATTAGGAGTTACAGGAAGCATTGGACGTATAGCAGGTTTTATTGCACCAATGGCTATCGGGGCAATAGTTCAAGGATATGGACTAAAGGGAGTCTTTTTAGTAAATGGAACAATACTAATAGTAGGGGCTATATTAACAGCAATTTTAGGCATAGATACTAGAAATAAGGTAGCAGCATAAAATAAATGGTACATTACTTCAAGGAGGAATAATGTACCATTTTGCATTTAAGATATCTTACTAAGAAGAATTTTGCCTATTACAGTAAATAAATTTATATCACTGGGAGATAGATTTTCTTCATTTAATGGAAGAGCTAGACATATTATAAGGCTTACCTTATCATTAAGCATCACAGGAATACTTAATATGGAATACCAATTATTGAAATCAGAAGTCTTAAGACTTCCATCTATTCTTTCGATATAGGACAAGGAGGATTTTTTCTTGATAGTTTCTATGATGATTTCAGAGTCATAATCAAGATTTAAAAAATTATTTTTACAAGTCATAAAATCCTTTACTACTACATCCTCTTTTACTAAGAAAATTATGATATTTTCTACAGTCATTTTTTTAGACAATACATCAAGGCTCTTTAATAATATGCTATCTATAGTGCTATTTTCCATACAGATATTTATTATATCCATAAGCAAATAGGAATTTTCACTATCCTTTTTTAAGTTTCCTGTTATAAAAGTAGAGGCCTGATTAGAAGATTTGGTATTGCCATTAAAACTTTCCTGCCAAACCATACATTTGTTCCTTCCGGAATTTTTAGCTTGATAAAGAGCTTCATCACACTTTTCAATCAATCCATCATAATCTACATCATCATAGGGATAATTAGATATGCCTATACTAACAGAGACACTATGTTTGTCATAAAGTATATTTCTATGGTATATATTTTTTCTAATTCTTTCAGCGATTTTATAAGCATCCTTTGAGGTAGTATCTGGAACAATTATTATAAATTCTTCTCCACCATAACGGCCTAATACATCATTGGATCGGATACTCTCATTTATTATATTGCATATCTGAACAAGAACCTCATCACCTACAGGGTGGCCAAATTTATCATTTATATTTTTAAACAAATCTACATCTAACATAAGCAAAGAAAATGGCACTGAATTTTGCAAGCTGTATTTTAATTGAGAAGTTAAGGCATTTTCTATATATTTGCGATTAAATGCAGAAGTAAGTTTATCTACATAAGAGTTTACTCTAGTATAGTAGGAATCAATTAAAATGGCTAATACTTTAAAAAATATAGATGCTTCTTCAATAAAGGAATCATTTAAATTATTTAAAATTCTTGAAGACTTAAGAAGAAGATAGCCATTGATTTCTTCATCTTCTAAAAAGTTAATAGGAGAATTTGACTTAGATAATATAATAGGTACTACCATTATAGACTCTATATTTTTAAATGAGCCTTTACATAGGTGCAGCTTCAAATAGTCCTCATAATTTTCCTTAATGATTACAGGTTTTTGAGTAAATTTGCATCTATTAAGCAACTCTAAATCAGATTCTAACAGTGTATAGGTAGTAGTGCTCTTTAATACTGAAAAACTTTCATCTTTTTCTATAAGAAGAGAAACCTCAGTACATATTCCGATATAACATAAGTATTGTAATAGTGTCACCATATTTAGAGTTGTTATATTAGTAAATTTAAGAAATACATCTTTGGAATGGTGAATTTTTAAATCCAGAAACTCACCATTATTTTTTTTAGCGCATTCCTTTATTACATCAGTGAACATTAAAGGTTCGCATAGAACACTATTAAATAACAAGTTCAAATCACCTAAATCAGAAATAGCAAATTCAAAATTCTCTTCAATGGTTGGCGTGGATTTATACTTGCTAATGAGAGTTTTAAATTTTTTAAAGACAATTAACATTTGATTTTGTTTAATAAAACTAAGTCGACATCGTTCAGGTAGTTGAAGGCACATATCAATTACAGTGCAGCAGGCTTCATAATAATACACTATACCATAAAGCAAATTTGAAGTTTCTGCAAAATAATCTCCAATCAGTGTTAAAATTATCCAAAATAAAGGCCTATTATTTTCTTTTATATTTTCTTCAAGAAGCTCATAAAGTCTACGTTGGTCATTACAAGCCCCAAAGCAGTAGTCTAAAATATTTATTTTAGCTAAATTTCCTTTAAACAATAAATCCTTAGAGCCTTGTATTGAAGCATTAATAATATAAAATAAAGATTTACTTAAGGATTTTTCCCCCATAAAATAAAACTTTAATGTAAGGTCTAAAAGAAAATTTAATATGGAATCAGTAACTTTAATATTTTTTAGATTATCTTCTAAAATTGAAAGCACATTATCTACATTACATTCATCAAAGTGTTTTTCTAAATAAATAGCCAAATATAAAACATCTATTTCTCTTTTTATTACTAGATTAGAGCCTTCAGCTGAAATTTTACCTTTAGCTAGAGAGTCTTTAGCTAGGATAAAGTTTCCTATAGCATGACTCAAATTAAAAGATAGTATATAATATTGGCCACGGTCTCTGCTAGAATATCCACTATTTTTTATATAGTCCTCCGATACTAGAAGGTATTTAAAAGCCTTCATGTAATCTCCTAAAATATAATAAATGCTTCCTAAATAAATACAGCAGTAGAGTTCCAAGCTATAATTTCCGTGTAATTGAGATTGTTGCAAAGCCTTTTCAAATTGAGATAAGGCTTTTTCATAATTTCCAAGGGTATATTGGGAAAATCCTATGTTTACTGAAGCTGTTAAGGAAGCTAGTTTAAAGCTGCTTTTTTCCGCTAACTCTAATTCTTTATTAAAATATTTTAATGCTTTAGGATTATCATCATAAAAATCGCTATAGACAATTCCTATAGAATTTAGAAGAGATAATTTTTCTTCAATAAGGTCATTAGAACAGTTCTTATAAGCTTTATATAACATAGGAAGAATATTATCAACCTTTTCTAATTCAATACAACAATTGAACTTAAGCTTAAGAAACCTCAATTTTAACTTTAAATCATCTTTAGGGCAAAGGTAAAAACCTTTACTAGATGTTTTCAAGGCCTCTTGAAAATTATTTTCTAATAGATACATGATACTTTTAACCTTTAAAAAAAGTAAATTTTCATAGGAATCCTTATAATTATCTAAAAGGGATTCAATAAGTTTAAGCAATTCATGAGCTTCTTCTATCTCCACTCTATTTAAATGTATTTCAATTAGTGAAAGTAAAATATAGATTTTTTCATCTGTATAATTAAGGTTATCACAAACTTCAATTAAATTTTTTAATCTTCTTAGAGCCATTTCATTTTTACCTATATCTAAGAAAAGTTTGCATAAATCTAAATCTATGTTTAATAATTCTTTATCGTAATCTTTATAACTATAAAAATCTAAAATCCAAGAATAATTTTTTATAGCCTCTTCCTTATTATTTAGAAGCAACATTCTCTTAGCATTTTTTAAGCAATAAAATTTAAGATTTTCAGCATCCTTTAATATTCTAAGGTGGTATATTATATAATCTAAAAACCTGTCCTCTTTTGAAGTATTGTAATAATTTTGAAATATATCAAAAGCCATGATATGATAATTTTCTCTTTTATTGGAGTTCATAGAATCATATAAATAAGTTTTTAAAAATTTGTTATAAAAATCATAAATTATTCCGTTATCATGAATTTTTTCACAAAGTACTCCTTGAGAACATAAGGTATTTAAAGATTCCTGTAAAATATTAATATTAAAGGAAGTTATTATTTCCATAGTTTTTAAGGAAATGCCAGTATGGAAAATAGAAATTATGCTAAGGAGATTTAATTCTAGCTCTGAAAAATCTTTCAATCTATATTGAAGGTGATTCTGAAATTTCTCAGTAATTTTAAAAGAACTAATGTTAAAAGTATTTTTAAATACCCCTTGTTCTCCATTGAAGTATAATAGATTTTTATCGTATAAATCACTTAAAAGCTCTCTGATAAAAAGGGGATTTCCTAGGGTAATGTCATAGATAGATTCAACTATTTTTTTAGGAATAGAATTAGTTGAAAGTATATTCTTAATTAGGGTTTCAGTAGCATTAATATCTAATTCCTCTAAAACTATGTTTATAATATCATGATCATTAATTTCTGTTAAAAAATTAGCAAAATCTAAGTTCTTTAGAGAGTAACCATCACAGTAGGATAATATCACTACGAATCTAGAGTTTTTCTTGTGACTATTTAAACAATAAAGTAAAAATTTTAAAGTTAGGTTATCCATAAGATGAATATCATCTATTATCAAAATAAAATACCTATCTAAAAAAATTTCAGATATAAAGTCTCCTATAGCAGATATATGAAAATTGTCTTCAGCTTCCGCACGGGGTAATGTAAAGTCATGAGAATTTATAAAATAGTTAAAGCTATCTTTATACCTTATATATACATCATGGGGTGCAATCTCCATAAACCTGTTTAGAATATATGTAATAAAAGGCATATCATTAGAATAAGTATCTTCTAAATTAGAACAGCTCACTATGTCTCTTACTTTGAAAATTTTACAAATATGACTAATAAAGCTGGTTTTCCCTATACCCTTTTCACCGTGAATAATCATAAATCTATTTGCTATATTATACTTGTTTAAAGAATTATAGAAGTCTAAAACAAAATCTATTTCCTTAGCTCTTCCCATAAGCTTTTTATTATAGCTTAAGGTGTTTGGAGGAGAAGATGGATTTTTCAGAAAATTCACTCCAAAGTCTCTATTTAGGATAAACATAAGTTCACTAATGGAATGTATAGTATTTTTACTGTCTAGCTGAATTAAATGCTCAATAATATTAGAAATTCGGCAATCCATTTCAAAGGGATAAGCGCCATGGTGAAAGAAATTATTAACTATATTCTCTATAAAAATGGTAAGGTTTACATCACTAAAGGGAAGATTATAGTATTTTATAGAAAATATTAAAAGCAGTACTCCTAAAGAAAAATTTTGGACTTTTTCTAAAGAAATATTCTTATCTTTATAGTATCTTGATGGATTAAAAACATCCTTTAGGCTATCTTCATTATATAAATTTTTTTCTAGAAAGGCAGTAAAAGTATGTTTTAAAACAATATCATTATTTTTATAGTATATATTATTTAGATTTATGTCAGTGTAATAGAGTCCCATACTATTTAAGGAATCTATAGCAACAGCTACTTTTGAAAAGACAGCTATCATGTCTTCAATTGAGGAAAAATCCAAATCAGTAAATTGTGTTAGGGTGCTTGTATCTGTAGAACAGTAATAGTAGTAGTTACTATTAGAAATAAATTTATTATCTATATTAGTTACTACACCGAAATCTAACAAAGGTAGTAAATATTTTTGGTTTAAAAGTTGGAAATCAGCCATTTCATTTATTATGGAATTCACATAGCTTTGAGGCATATGGTTAAAATTTAACATTCCTAAAGTAATGGCAGTATATGAGTTTAAATCCAAAGATTTATAGAAAGCTATGGTTTTATCCTTAACTATTAATTTTATCAATTTGTATCTTTTATTAATAAGTTCCATAAATATTCCTCCAAATTTATGGTTTAGCATAATATAATTATAAACAATATACAGTAATTACTCTAGTAGTATCTAATAAAAAGTATAAAAAAAGTGTAAAATTAAACAGAAACATGTAGAATTTTACACTTAAGCTTTAGTATTTTAAAATATTAACTAAATAAATTTTTTGTCTCCTCTAATGCACTTCTTATAGATATATGCTGAGGACATAGCTTTTCGCATTTCCCGCATTTTACACAATTATCAGGCTTCTCCTCTTCTTTAAAAAACTTCTTATAATTTTCTTTAAAACCCTCAACATCATCATAAAGAGAAGCATTGTTTAAATAATCAAAGGATTTTGGAATGTTGACTCCAGCAGGGCAAGGCATACAGTATTTGCAGCTAGTACAATCAACTTTAAGTTTCGATAAATATTTTTGCCTAACTTTTTCTATAAGGTCCTTTTCTTCTAAAGACAAGGAATTAGGAGTGGCTGTATCTGCTGTATCTATATTCATCTTTACATGATTAAAATCATTCATTCCACTTAAAACCACACTGATTTTCTCGTCATCCCACAGATACTTAAAAGCCCACTGGGCAGGAGTTCTTTGTACAGAAGATGAATTCCAAATTTCAGCTATATCTTTAGGTACATTAAGAGCTAAACGACCTCCTCTTAAAGGTTCCATTATTGCTACCCCTAAGCCTTTATCTGATGCGTATTTAAGTCCCTCTAAGCCAGCTTGATATTCTACATCCAAGAAGTTATATTGAATTTGGCAGAATTCCCAGTTATAAGAGTCCACTATTTCTTTAAAAACTTCTAATTTATCATGAAAAGAAAATCCAATATGTTTTACTTTTCCTTGATCTTTTAATTCATCTAGGAAATCAAAAATCCCAAGAGATTTTAGATTCTCAAAGTACTCTTTATTTAGAGTGTGTACTAAGTAAAAGTCAACATAGTCTAGTTGTAATTTCTCTAGCTGTTCATTAAAGTATTTATACATATCTTCTTTAGTCTTAACAAGATAGCTAGGAAGCTTTGTAGCTATAAAAACTTCATCTCTGCAATTCCTAAGCTTTAAATACTCTCCAAGAAACTCTTCTGATTCACCGTTATGATAAGGATAAGCAGTGTCTAAATAATTAACACCTTTAGAACGTGCATAGTCAATAAGTTCTCCAGCCTTATATCTATTTATTTTATTGTTTTCATCTAGTGGAAGCCTCATAAGGCCAAAACCTAAAATAGATACTTTTTCATTAGTTTTTCCATAGGTTCTATATAGCATAAAAAATCCCCCTTATTTAGGTTGTATAATAATTTGATTATATCATAAATTACAAATAATAGAGTTTATATAATGTAAAAAAAATATTATAATAGATTAGTAGAGATACACAAAGAAATTAACTGATGAAAAGAAAGTGAAGAGGATGAAATTTGCAATATAGAAGTTAAAAAAAGGGGGATTTATAGTGAAAGTATTATATTATGATTGTTTTGCAGGTATTAGTGGAGACATGAACTTAGGAGCTCTCATAGATTTAGGAGTGGATTTAGAGTATATAAAGGAAGAACTTAAAAAATTAAACATTGAAGAGGAATTTTCATTAGATATAAGTAAGGAAGTAAAACAAGGAATCGGTGGAACTAAAGCAAAGGTCATATTATTAAATGAAGAACACCATCATCATGGAGACAATGAAGTGGCCCATAATCATCACCATAGAAACTACAAGGAAATTAAAGAAATTATAGATTGCTCTAGTCTGAAAGATAATGTTAAGGAATTGGCCATAAAGATTTTTGATGAAGTGGCTAAAGCTGAGGGGAAGGTTCATGGAAAGAACAGCGATGAGGTTCATTTTCATGAGGTTGGAGCAACAGACTCAATAGTAGATATTGTATCAGCAGCCATATGTATAGATTTTCTTAAGCCTGATACTATTATTTCATCTCCTATAGAGGTGGGGTGTGGAATGGTTAAATGTGCTCATGGAATATTGCCTGTTCCTGCTCCGGCAACTACAGAGATACTAAAGGATGTACCAATAATTGTGTCTGGCAATGTTGATTTTGAGGCTACCACGCCTACAGGAGCTGCTATATTAAAGACTCTATGTAATGATTTTAATTATGAAAAGAATTTTACAATTAAGAAAGTAGGATATGGACTAGGAGAAAAAGAAGGGAAGAAAATTCCTAATGTATTAAGGGTTATCTTAGCAGAAAATAAGGACTTAAAAAAAAAGAGTATATGATTGAATGTAATGTTGATGATATGAGGGGAGAGGAATTTGAGGTTCTAATGGAGAGGCTATTTAAGAAAGGAGCCTATGATGTATTTTTTACACCTATATATATGAAAAAACAAAGACCTGGCACTAAAATATCAGTACTTTGTAGTGAAAACAACATAGATGAAATCAAGGAAGTATTGTTTATAAACTCATCTACAATAGGATTAAGATACCAAGAAGTATTTAGAGAAAAGCTTGAAAGAATAGAAGATAAGGTTATGGGTAAATGGGGCAATGTTGATGTGAAGATATGTGCCTACAAAGGAAGAATTATAAAAGTAAAACCAGAATATGATAGGTGTAAGGAAATAGCTAATGCAAAGGATGTAAGTGTAAATGAAGTTTTCTTAGATGCCCTTAGGAACTATAAATTTTAAACTGGGAGGAAATAATGGATAAAAACCAAGAACTTATAAAATATTTAAGACAATTTGAAAGTCTAGCCATAGCATTTTCAGGTGGAGTAGATAGTACATATCTTTTAAGAGTGGCAAAGGAAGCTTTAGGAGATAAGGTTGTAGCAATAACGGTTAAAACTCCCTATACTCCTAAATGGGAACTGGAAGAAGGAAAGCAGTTAGTGAAAGCTATAGGGGTTAACCATGAGATAGTTGAAATAAATCATATACCAAGGGATATAAAGTTGAATCCTAAGGAAAGATGTTATCTTTGCAAAAAGTATTTGTTTTCACAAATAATAGCTAGGGCAAATCATATGGATATATCAACTATAGCTGATGGTTCTAATTTTGATGACACAAAGGATTATAGACCAGGGATGAGGGCATTGAAGGAATTAAAGGTTATAAGCCCCCTTCTTATAAATGAGTTTACTAAAGAGGAAATAAGAAGATTTTCAAAGGAATATAACTTAAGTACCTGGGATAAACCTCCATATGCTTGTTTATTAACAAGGGTAGAAATAGGAGAGGAAGTTGTTGAAGAAAAGCTTGAGAGAATAGAGAAGGCAGAGGTATATTTAAAGGGTTTAGGGTTCCAAGGATGTAGGGTTAGAACCCATGGAGATTTAGCAAGAATTGAAGTTAAGGGTACAGATTTAGATAAAATAACAAAGCTGGAATTAATGAAAGAAATCTCTTTTAACCTTAAGAATTTAGGGTATAGATATGTGACTCTAGATATGGAAGGTTATAAAATGGGAAGTTTAAATTGAGATATGGAGAGTAAAATGGATAAAGAGGATTTAAAGAAAATATTGGTACAGATAAAGGAAGAAAAAATATCTATAGAAGATGGTATTAATTCATTGAAGGATATGTCTTTTACAGAGCTAGGCTATGCTAAAATTGATGATGAAAGAGCTTCAAGGGTAGGATACCCAGAAGTTATTTATTGTGAAGGGAAGACTGTAGAGCAGGTTGTAGGTATAATAAAAGCCATGATGAAGAAAAATGAAAATATTTTAGGGACTAGGGCTAATAAAGACATGTATGAAGAAGTTCTTAAAATATGTCCTATAGCTAAGTATAATGAATTGGGACGAACTATAACTATAAAAAATAAAGAATACGGGTTAACAACAACTTATATAGGTATAGTTACAGCAGGAACTTCAGATATTCCTGTTGCAGAAGAAGCTGCTATAACTGCTGAAATTTTTGGCAATAGGGTTGAGAGAATATACGATGTTGGGGTTGCGGGAATTCATAGGCTTTTTAATAAATTGGATGAAATAAGAGGAGCCAAGGTTCTTGTTGTAATTGCAGGAATGGAAGGAGCTCTTGCCAGCGTAGTAGGTGGCCTTGTAGATACACCAGTTATTGCGGTGCCCACAAGCGTAGGATATGGAGCTAATTTTAATGGACTAGCTCCTCTCCTTACGATGCTAAATAGCTGTGCCAGTGGAATCAGTGTAGTAAATATAGATAATGGCTTTGGAGCTGGATACTTAGCTAGCATGATAAATAAAATATAAATGGAAAAAGAGGATGTACCATAATTAAAAAATTAAAATTAAATTCTAAATCAAGGGGCTATATCAAAATAATTTANNCAATTTTGATACAGCCCCTTTTGTGGTGAGTTTTCCTACAAGTAGATGTTTTTTTTTAGTTAGTATGCAATTATTAATATTTTATATTGATTATTATTAAATAAATGTAATAAAATCAGATTTAAAATATTAAAAATACATTATTTTAGACTCTGCAAAATAGTAACACATAAAATATGCTATAATTAGACAGAAGGAGGGATTTGTATGCAACTGTTAATATTAGTCTTAAACAAAGTGCAATGTTTAGAGGCTATATTAGAAAATTTTATCACAGAGGGGATTAAAGGGGCTACTGTCATAGACAGTACTGGAATGGCAAAAATTTTAAGTGATGGCACCCATGATTTACCTATGTTTGGAACACTGAAGATGTTTATTGATGAAAAGTATCCCTATAATAAAACAGTATTTTTAGTTATAGAAAATGAGGAGTTAGAAAAGGTTTTAGCCTGTATAAAAAAAGAAACTGGTGATTTGAATAAGCCAGGAGTAGGTATAGTGTTTACTGTACCTGTTAATTATATAGAAGGAATAAAACTTTAAGGCTAGAAATGAGTACTATTTTTAATTTATCCCTAATTTTACTAAGTGGAATATTCTTTGCAAAGTTAGTGGCTAAAATTAAACTCCCAAATGTTACAGGATACTTAATTGCAGGTATAATCATAGGACCATATGTATTGAATTTAGTTCCTATAGAATCAGCTAATGGTATGAGCATAATATCAGATATAGCTTTAGGATTTATAGCTTATGGTATAGGAAGTGAGTTTAATATAAACAACATAAAAAAAACCGGAAAAACCGTAATACTTTTAACAATATTTGAAGCCTTAGGCGCAGTAGTATTAGTAGACTTAGCTATGATATTTATATTTAAGCAACCTTTAGAATTTAGTATAGTTTTAGGTGCTATTGCAGCAGCTACAGCTCCAGCAGCTACTATCATGGTAATAAGACAATATGGAGCAAAGGGAAAGTTCACCTCTACTTTATTGCAGGTAGTTGCCATGGATGATGCGGTAGGAATAATTTTATTTGGAATATCATCGGCCATAGCTAAAGCTATTACAGATGGAGGGGGAAACCTAGCTATTGCCATAGTTAAACCTTTCACCGAAATAGTTATCACATTCATAGTAGGTATAATAATAGGGGTAATTTATTGCAAATTAGCAAAAATCATGGAGGGCGATGGGGAACTACTGATATTTACCACAGGGTTCATCTTACTATCTGTAGGAATAGCTACTAAGCTAAATATATCAGCATTGCTTACTTGTATGATGTTTGGTGCTACAATAGCAAACCTTTTCCATAATCCTACTAGGTTTATAGGAGTTATAGATAGGGTTACGCCCCCTATATATGTATGCTTTTTTACTTTAGCTGGATTACAATTAGATTTGGCTATATTAAAAACCGTAGGACTAGTTGGGGCAGGTTATATTATCTTCAGAGTTCTAGGAAAGATGTTAGGAGTATTTGTTGCTGCTAAAATATCAAAAGCAGAAGACAACATACGAAAATATCTTGGATTAGCCCTTATTCCCCAAGCAGGGGTTGCTATAGGATTATCTCTTATTGCAGAACAATCTATGCCGGGCCTTGGATCTCAGATAAGAACCATAGTGTTAGCAGGAACGGTAATTTATGAATTAATAGGTCCATTTGTAGCTAAAATAGCTTTAACTAAAGCAGGAGATATTAGCTAAAAATTTTAAAAGTCAAAAGAGAGGTTGTACCAAGTGTACAGCCTCTCTTTACTTTAAAATATTCTAGATTTAATTTCTTCAATAACTCCATTCTCTCTGTTGGTTTTAGAAGTAGTAAATCTGCAATGATTTTTTATATCTTCAGGAGCATTAGCCATAGCAAAGCTATAGTAACCTTTTTTCATCATCTCTATGTCGTTATAATAGTCACCAAAGATCATAGTTTCATTTGAAGAAACATTGAGTTTTTCTTGAATATACTCAAGGGCAACTCCTTTATTAGCATCCTTATTGTTAATATCAAGCCAGATTTTAGCAGAAACTGCTACATGAAGGCAGTGTCCCCATTTAGGAGCCAATATGTTGTTACTGTTTTTTATAGACTCTAAGAAATCACAGATGGTAACTTTTAAAATATCATCTTCAACTTTAGTAAGATCGTCTACTATAGTATATTTATCATAATACTTTTCTACTTCCTTAATAAATTTATGATAACTTTTTTCTATATAAGCAGATTTCTTGCCGCAGAGAACCACCTCACATTGTGGAATATTTCGCCCATCTTTTATCAGCTCATGAACACAATTTTTATCTATTACATTGGAATAGAGTTCTTCATCCTTATGAATAACAAAAGTACCATTTTCACAGATAAATATCATATTATCCTTTACGGACTTAAAGTTTTCAGCCAAATTAAAATATTGTCTTCCACTGGCAACAACAAAGTTTATATTTTTTTTGCAAAGCTCATTAAATATTGTAAAAAATTCTTTGTTTAACATACCATTTTCATCAAGAAGAGTACCATCCATATCACTAGCTATAAGTTTTATCATCTAATCACCCTTTTCATTAGTTTACATTTATATATTATACAGTAGGTTTATAGGTAAGTTCCACTAATTTAAGGGGGAATTTCAAGGGAAAATAAAGATAAGTTTTTTTATAGTAAATAGCTAAACACCAATATAAAGTGGCAGAGGCTACCTAGTAGTATAAAAACATGAAATATTTCATGAAATCCAAAATTTACTGAAATATTAGGCTTTTTTAGTCCATAAATAATAGCTCCTACAGTATATAAAACCCCTCCTAGTATAAGCCAAAAGAATCCTTCAATAGGAATGGTCTTTGACAAGGGATAAAAAAACAACACAGCAATCCAACCCATAAAAATATAGGCTACTGTAGAGATCCATCTAGGTGCATTAAACCAAAACATTTTGAAAAAGATACCTATTAAAGCTAAAACCCAAATAGATATTAATAGACCTAGACGCCAAGTACCATCAAGAGCTATCAATGCTATAGGAGTATAAGTCCCAGCAATTAATATAAAAATCATAGAATGATCAAGTCTTCTTAAAAAAAACAGAATTTTATCAGTGGTTATTGTTAAGTGATATATAGAAGAAGCGGTATAAAGAAGAATTAGACTTAATCCAAATACTGCAACTCCCACTAAAGCTAGGGTTCCTTCGCCGGAAACAATAACTTTCTCGCCCATAACAATCAAAGCTACAACTGAAGCTATAGCACCAAACAAATGAGTAAAACCATTAACAGGCTCTCTATAAGTATGTTTCATAAAATTCACTCCTTTAATAGATGATGTAGTTTTAAACACTACGTTATATTATATTAATATGATATAACATGATTCATAGAAAATCAATACCTTATTATAAAAAATATATGCATATATTATTGCCTTTTTAACCTAGGTCTATTATCATAGTTATATAAGTCACTATACATAGTGATATAAACTATATTTAAAAAGGAGATAAATTATGGATAATAGCCTTAAAGAGATATTATTAGATATAGAGAATTTAAAAAATATAGAGTTAGAGGATATACCTAAAATAGATTTATACATGGATCAGGTATTGACTATTTTTGAAAATATATTACACACTGAAGAGGATAAAAAAGAAGGAAATAAAACATTAACTAAAACTATGATTAACAACTATGCTAAGGATAAATTATTACCTTCTATAAAAAATAAGAAGTACACCTTGAGCCACATAATATTACTAGCATTTATATATAATTTAAAGCAGGGATTGCCTATAAGTTCTATTAAAAGCCTTCTAGAAGATCAAATAGAAAACAATAATGAAGAGGAGCTAAAAAATTTATATTCTAAATATTTAGAAGCATCCAAAGAAAATATTAAAAAATTTAGCACTGAAGAGAAGGTGAATATTGACAAAATTGAGATAAATAAAGAAGAACTTATGATATATGCAATGTCCCTTATACATACTTCAAACTTATATAAAATTTTTGCAGAGAAAATTGTAGAACAGTATTTTACCAATTAAATTTCTAGTATGTAGTTGAAATAATCACATAAATAAGATATAATTATAATGTAAATTGAATATGAAATTTATGGTACTTTTTATGAAAGTTTAAAAGGGAAAGTGGTTAAAATCCACTACAGCCCCCGCTACTGTAAGCAGAGACGAGTCTTTGAAAGCCACTGGCTATTTTGCTGGGAAGGTTAAGATGAGAGTGAACTGCAAGTCAGGAGACCTGCCATGAATATTAGCTAATCCTTCGGGCGGAAGGGAAGTGGCCTTTATAGTTAAGTTTTCTTTATATAAAGACTGTTTTCTCACCTTCTTGGTGAGTTTTTTTATATTTAGAAGAAAATTATTAAGTTTAACCACTCATATTTCCCCCAAAGGTGAAAAACCTATTATTTATAAGTTGGAGGAAAAAATCATGACAAAATTTAAAAAGACCTTATCACTATTACTAGTGGCTATATTTTCAATAGTACTAGTAGCATGTGGAGAAAAAAATGAACCTAAAAAAGAAGAAGGCAAGGGAACTACTTATCCAATAACTTTAAAAGATTCTAAGGACAGGGAAGTTACAATAGAAAAGGAACCTGAAAGAATTATATCTGTGGCTCCTAGTATAACAGAAACTATAGCCGCTTTAGGAAAATTAGATAAATTAGTAGGAAGGACTACTTATTGTGATTATCCTGCAGAGGTGTCAAAGATTCAAGAGATAGGAACATTAAAAGAACCAAACATAGAAAAAATCATTGAATTAAAACCAGATGTTGTAATTGCTTCAACTCACTTTAAAGATGATGTATTAAAGAAACTAGAAGATGTGGGTATAAAGGTAGCAGTTATAAATGCTCCAGAAACCTTTGATGGAGTATTTAGCATAATTACAGATGTGGCTAAGGTAATAAATGCCAATGACCAAGCAGAAAAGTTAGTAGCAGACATGAAGAAAAAGGTTGATGAAACTACTGCTAAGGTAAAAGATAAAGAAAAGACCAGTGTATACTATATGGTTGGCTTTGGAAAAGGTGGAGACTTTACTGCAGGTGGAGATACCTTTATAGGAAAGGCTATAGAGATGGCAGGTGGAACAAATGTAGCTGCTGATGTAAAGGGATGGAAATATAGTTTAGAAAAGCTTATGGAAAAGAACCCTGATATGATAGTTGTAGGAAAAGGTCGTGGAGCTAAAGAGGAATTACCTAAGGTAGATGGTTATAAAGAATTAAAAGCTGTAAAAGAAAATAAGATTTATGAAATAGATAGTAATTTATTAGATAGACAAGGACCAAGGATAGCACAAGGCTTAGAAGAACTTGCAAAAATCATACACCCAGAGGCTTTTAAATAGGGGGATAAATGAAAAAAGATAGAAAAAATACTGCTTTTTCACTTATAATTTTGATTATAGTTTTATTTTGTATAATGATAATATCAGCCACTTTAGGAGTGGCTGATATAGGCTTTTTTGAAGGAATTAGGATATTGCTAAATAAAATACCTATAATAGGTGGTCTCATAAATACAGATGGAATAAAGGATGTTTATTCTACCATAGTATTAAAGGTTAGACTTCCCAGGATATTTATGGCAGCTATCGTTGGAAGCGGTTTATCTGTGGTAGGGGCAGCTTATCAGGGTATGTTTAAGAATCCCATGGCGGATCCCTATGTTTTAGGTATATCATCAGGATCTGCTTTAGGAGCCAGTATTGCTATAGTACTAGGCTTTAAAAAAGGCTTCATGGGAATAGGAGCCATAGGTATTTTTGCTTTTATATTTTCTTTATTAACGGCTTTTTTGGTATACAATTTTGCTAGAGTTAAAAATAAGATACCTACAGTAAATTTATTGCTTTCAGGAATAGCAGTTTCGTTTTTCTGTTCTTCATTAATGTCTGTGGTTATGATGTTTAATAGAGATAATTTAGAAGATATCGTATTTTGGAATATGGGTAGTGTAGCAGCAGCCAATTGGGAAAGTGTGTTTATACTATTTGTAATAAATACCATAGGAATATTGCTTATATTTTCTTTGAGAAGAGATTTGAATATAATGTCTGTAGATGAAGATAGTGCAAAAACTTTAGGTGTTGAGGTTGAAAAGGTAAAAAAATATATCATTTTTATCTCTTCACTTATAGTTGCATTTACTGTAGCTCAAAGTGGAATAATAGGATTTGTAGGATTGGTAATTCCTCATGTTGTTAGAATTATCTGGGGTCCTGACTTTAAAAAGTTGATACCATTATCAGTGGTGGTAGGTGCTATATTTCTAGTTATATGTGATACACTAGCTAGAATTTTAGTTCCCCCAGCAGAAATCCCTGTAGGGGTAATAACCTCTTTATTTGGAGTTCCGTTTTTTATATATTTGTTAAATAAGAACAAGAAAAGAGGTATTTAGCTTTGAAAGATAATGTTGCTATAGAAGTTAAAGATTTAAGCTGTAAATTTGGAGATTTTTATGCACTAAAAGATATAAATTCTAAAATAAAACATGATAAATTTTATACCATAGTGGGGCCAAATGGATCTGGAAAAACTACTCTCCTAAAGCATATGGCTAAGCTTCTTAATGTGGGGAAAAGCAAGATTTATATTTATGGAGAAGATTTGACTTTCATAAAAACAAAGGAACTTGGAACAAAAATATCAACAGTTCCTCAAAATACTATGATAGATTTTAGCTTTTCTGCCTGGGATATAGTGCTTATGGGGAGAAATCCTCATGTATCCAGTCTTAAAGGGGAGTCTAAGGAAGATATTGAGTATGCTAAAGAGGCTATGGTGAAAACCAATACTTATTATCTTAAGGATAAAGACATTACTACTTTGAGTGGCGGAGAAAGACAGAGGGTAATCATAGCAAGAGCTTTAGCTCAAAAGGCATCCATAATGCTTTTAGATGAACCTGTATCTGCATTAGATATTCAGCACCAGGTTTGCATAATGGATCTGCTAAAAAATTTAGTAAAAACAGAACATATAACGGTTATAGCTGTCATGCATGATCTTAACTTATCAGCTCAATATAGTGATGAGATGATTCTAATGAATAAGGGTAATATTATAAAAACAGGACCGCCTAAGGAAGTTGTGGAAGAAGAAACCTTGAAGTCTATATACAATATGAATTTTTATATAATGAAAAACCCATTAGATGGAAGTCCTCTTATATTGCCACAAAATAGTAAAAAAATATAAATAAGAAAACTATTAAATTTATAAATTTAGTAGTTTTTTTTATATAAAAATCTAAAGTTACCAAATAACTAATAATTTTAACTTAATAAATCTTTTAAATAACACGATAATTAAATAATTTATAATATGAGTCTTACAAAAGAAAGGAGATAAATATGAAAAATATAAAAATTGTCATTGTTGACGATTCACCTTTTTCTATTAATATTATCAAAGATATACTTGAAGAAAAGGATTTCCAAGTTGTAGGAGAGGCAGGTTCCTTAGAAGAAGTAAAGAAGGTGGTTGAAAAGACAAAACCTGATATTGTAACAATGGACATGACTTTACCAGGAACTGACGGATTAGAATGCACTAGAGCTATACATAAAATAGATGAAAACATAAAAGTAATAGTTATAAGCTCCATGATGGATGATGAGATAATTAAAGAGGCGAAAGAAAACAAGGTTTCAGGCTATTTACAAAAACCTATAGACCCTGATGAACTTGTGGCCCTAATAGAAAAAATAAAATCCGGTGGAGAACTATTTGAGGAGTTGAAAAAGACTTATTTTGATACTTTTAAAGAAGCCCTAGCTGGAACAATGAATAGATTTACAAAAACTATAGCAGAGTTTGGAGATAGCAAAGCAGCTTCTAAGGTGGAAGTGTCAAGAGGAGTTTCTGTTATCATAGGAATCACAGGAAACTTTACAGGCAGAATGATTTTAGACTTATCAATTGAAACAGCTGAGAACATGGCAAAGACTATGTTAAGAAAAGATCCGAAGGATGTGGAAGAGGGTTTAAAAGCTATAGCTGAATTTACCAATATAATCGCAGGAAATGCTTGCTCCATGTTAAATAGAAAACATAAAGCTTATGGATTGAGGGTTGCGCCACCTATAATATTCTATGGCAAATGCGTGAATATAGCACAGGTTATGCTGGAGACTGTATCGGTACCTATTAGTACTAAGTTTGGAGATATGGGTTTAAATGTTGGTTTTAAAAGAGGTGAAGAAGAATGGATGTAAAATATATAAATCCATTTATAGAAGCTTTTTTTAATATAATGCCTCAAATAGGATTTAATAATGTAGAGAAGTTAGGTATAGAAATGGTAAAGGATATTTCTAGCAGGGGAATAATTATGAATTTAGGAATTGTTGGCGATGTAAAAGGCAATGTAGCTTATATTACCGATATAGAAAGTGCTAAGAAAATTGCATCTAAAATGATGATGGGTGCTCCGGTAAATGAATTGGATGACATGGCTCAAAGTGCTATATCAGAACTTTCCAATATGTTAACAGCCAATGCTAGCACTAATCTTTCTAATATAGGAATTAATATTAACATATCCACCCCAGCATTAATATATGGAGAAGAAATAAGAATAAAAATGAATACAGACAAAATTTTAAACATTAAGCTAAGTATAGATGGAATTCCTATGGATGTTAACATAGCTATTGAAAATTCATAGACTTCTTCTTTAATAATGGAAAATTCAAAGACAAACCTCCCTTGCTTCACTTTCTTATAAATCTAAAGTGAAGCAAAGGAGGTTTTATTTATCTCACATCTGCCTACTTTAACACTTCAACCTCTTTAGATTAACCATAACAGTGGATATTGACCTGAATAAGTTAAATTTCTTTGTAATATGAAATGATTTCTTTATATAATTCCATACAATTACAGGTTTCTGTGTAATTTTCAGGAATATCATAAGCCTTTAAATCTAAATTATTCTCTTTTAATAGATTTAAAGCCTCCTGAATAAAAATCCCTTGTCTGCCAGTAATCCCACAGGAAGGACTATGCCTAATGCCTAATATACCTAAAATAGTATAACCTTCAGTAATATAGTTTTTTATATCTTTTATAAAAGGCATAAATAGGTTTCTACATAATTCTCTATAGTTTGGAGTATCATATTGGTCCTTAGTCATCGAAGGCCGAGAAAGCCCCAAAAATTGAAATTCGGGGCAGGGAAGTTGAATAAATCCTATACCATCGTCTATTAGATATTTTACTATAGGAAAGGCACCCCTAGACCTTGCTAATGGAAGTACAACAGAATTTTGGTTTATTATGCAGTGACTGATAAGTAAAAGTTCCTTTTTTCTATCCATGATGTCAACTCCTTGATATATCTAGTATAATTGTTGTTCAAGAAAATTTAAGATTAATGATGAATCTTATTCTTACTTTAAAAGTATATCAAAATAATTTCTATGAAGAATCTCTATAGATTTTTACTATAGAGATTCTTATACCCATAGAAAAAGTCTATTTGAAAAGTTAAAAAAAAGGTGTTACATTTAATTTTGGTTGTTTAGCAACACTCATAAAGAAGATGGAGAAATATATGACGATTACTTTGAAAAATTTATATAAGAAATTTGACAATATAATAGCCGTAAACAATGTAAGTGTGAAAATCAATAAAGGGGAATTGGTGTCTATCTTAGGACCTAGTGGATGTGGAAAGAGTACATTGCTTTTTATGATAAGTGGGCTTACAGAAGCTACAGCTGGGGAAATTTTTTTTGATGAAGTCAACGTAAAAGATGTTGCAACAGAAAAAAGAAACATAGGCATGGTTTTTCAAAATTATTCTCTTTATCCCCATATGACTGTAAAGGATAACATACTTTTTCCTTTAAAAATAAAAAAAATCCATAAAGGTGGAATGGAAGATTTATTAAAACCCATAGTTAGATTATTAAAGTTAGATGATTTATTAAAGAGAAGGCCCCATGAACTATCAGGAGGACAGCAACAAAGGGTAGCAATAGGACGAGCTCTTATAAAAAGCCCTGAAATCCTCTTAATGGATGAACCCTTTAGTAACTTAGATGAGAAGTTAAGAATAGAAATGAGAGAAGAAATTAGGAATATTCAAAAAAAAGTTGGAATTACCACCTTATTTGTAACCCATGACCAGGAAGAAGCTATGAGTATATCAGATAAAATTATACTGATGAATAATGGAAAGATAATTCAGCATTCTAATCCAGAGAATATTTATAAGAATCCTAAAGATATTTTTGCTGCTACATTTATTGGAAAGCCTGAGATAAATCTAATACATGGTAATATAGAGAATAGCATATTTAAATCTAAAGGCATAGAACTACCCGTAAATGGATTTACCAATGAAAAGGATGTTACTATAGCTATTAGACCAGAAAATATAGTAGTTCATAATGAAGGAAATCTAGAAGGAAGAAT
This sequence comes from Clostridium sp. UBA5530, assembly GCA_002423705.1. Taxonomy (GTDB): domain Bacteria; phylum Bacillota; class Clostridia; order Clostridiales; family Clostridiaceae; genus Clostridium_X. The sequence continues at coordinate 14,856 of DINW01000079.1, read as the reverse complement.
AATAGAAAGAAAAACCTTAGGTAGGGAAGTTCAAGGAGTTATAGAGATAGAAAATAGAAAACTTACTTTTGTGTATGGAAGCGATAAAAATATAAATGGTATAGAAAGAACTTTTAAAATAAAAGCTTTCCATATGTTTAAAAATGAAAAATTTCTAGGAGATGTAGTTTATGAAGAATAAAAGTTTCAAAGGATATCTATATCTCTTACCTAGTTTACTCATAATAACCTTATTTCAGATAGCTCCACTAATAAAGGTCTTTTCTATGAGCTTTTATACCAAGTTTAATTATGTTACCGATGAAGTGTTTGAAATGGGAATGGATAATTTTATAACTGTACTAACTGATGAGAACTTTTATTTGGCATTAAAGAATACATTTATATATGTTTTCATATCGGTACCATTATCTATTGCTTTAGCCATATTAGTAGCCTGCTCTATAAATAAGATAAAGAAGTTGAAGGGTTTTTTCACCAGCATATATTTTATACCCTTTGTAACATCTTCTGTAGCAATATCAGTTGTATGGAAGTGGATTTTTCATAGTGAGTATGGACTTATAAATATGATTCTCAATAATGTGGGGTTTTCCAATGAGGGATTTTTATTAGAAGCTAAATGGACTATGCCTATGCTTATATTGTTAAGTGTTTGGAAAGGGTTGGGGTATAAAACTTTAATTGTATTAGCAGCTCTTCAGAATATAGATGATAGATATTTTAAAGCTGCTAAAATAGATGGAGCTAGCAAAATACAAATATTTAGAAATATTACAATACCTCTTTTGACACCAACTTTAATATTTCTAGTGATTACTTCCACCATAGGAAGTTTTAAATTGTTTGACGAGATTTTTGTATTATATGATAAGCAACCAGGACCCTTAAAGAGTGCCATGACCATAGTTTATTATATATTTAATAAATTCTACATGAAGTGGCAATTTGCCACAGCTTCAGCAGCAGCTTTCATATTATTTATAATAATAGTTTTGTTTACTCTTATCCAATTTAGGGTTGGAAGGAGGTTTAAGTATTATGAAAAATAAAAAGAATTATCATATATATGTATTTTTATTTATAGGGGCATTTTTAATCATTGTTCCATTTATATGGATGATGTTATCATCAATGAAAACCTCACAAGAAATAATTGAAATACCACCTAAATTATTCCCTAAAGAGTTTTCCTTAAATAATTTTTTAGAGGTTATGACTTATGGAAATTTAAAGCAATATTTCTTTAACAGCGTTTTTACAACTCTGTCTATAACTTTAGGAGAGCTTATAACATGCATTTTAGCAGCATTTGCTTTTGCAAAGCTAGAATTTAAGGGAAAATCAATAATATTTTCCATATTGATAGGAACAATGATGGTGCCAGGAGAGGTACTAGTGATACCTAATTTTGTAATATTAAGCAAATTAAAATGGATCAATACATATAAAGCATTAATTTTGCCATGGTGTACTAGCGTATTTGCTATATTCTTTTTGAGGCAATACTTTATATCTATACCTAAGGAATTGTACTACTCAAGNNTAGATGGATGTTCAGATATGAGATTTTTAACTAAAATAGTGATACCAATATCTAAGCCAGCCATAGTAACTATTGCTATTATGAAAATTATAAATAGCTGGAATTCTTTTATGTGGCCAATGGTTATGACTAACTCAGATGAAATGAGGACCTTGCCTACAGCTCTTAGCAAATTTACTACAGAGGTAGGAGCGGACTATCATCTCCTTATGGCCTTATCAACTATGATAATACTTCCAATGGTTATAGTATTTATCATATTGAAGAAATATATATTTGCAGGGGTAAGTGGAAGTGGAGTAAAGGGGTAATACAGGTTCAGATTTAAGTTAATAGATAGAATAGCAAAGTATATTTATATTAAAGGTATAATGCTATCTATTATATATAAAGGAGGAAGAATTAATGAAGAAAAAGATGATTTCACTTTTTCTTGTTGCTACAATGGCTTTAGGATTAGGGGCTTGTGGTAATAAGAAAGAAGAGGCAAAAAAAACTGAAGAAAGTATTGTAACGAAAATTGAAAGTCCAGTAGAAATTGAATTTTGGCATTCTATGAATGGTGCTAATGGAGAGGCATTAAAGAAGATTACTGAGGATTTTGAGAAAGAAAATAAAAATGTAAAAGTAAAGTTGGTTTATCAAGGAGGATATAGAGATTTATTTGACAAGCTTATGGGAGCAGCTAAGTCTAACACGCTGCCTAATATGACTCAGATATATTCAAATAGGTTATCCTGGTATATAGAAAAGGGATTAGTTGAGAATTTAAAACCATACATGGACAATAAAGAGATAGGCTTAGATGAGGAAAGTCTTAAAGATGTACCAGATATGTTCATAAAAGATGGACAATGGGACGGAAAACAATTTGCATTTCCTTTAAATAAGAGTCAAATGGTTTTATATTATAATGAAGATATGCTAAAAGAAAAGGGTGTCAGTGTTCCAACTACTTGGGAAGAACTAAAGGAAGCTACTAAAAAACTTACTGTGGACAAGAATAATGACGGTACTCCAGAAGTATATGGCTTAGCTCTTGAAAATAATATATCTACAGATATAGGAATATGGGTAAGACAAGCTGGTGGTGAAGTTATCAGTGAAAAAGACGATAAAATAAACTTTAATACTGATGAAACTAAGAAAGCTGTAGAGTTTATTTCATCCTTAATAAAAGATAAAACTGCTCGTTTAGCAGGAGAAGACAAAAATGCTAATGTGACACTTACTCAAGGAAAGGCTGCTATGGCAGTTGCATCTACTTCAGCAATACCTTATATTCAAAAGGATATGAAGGCAAAATGGTTTGCAGCACCTCTTCCAGTAGATAAAGAGGAAGTTCAATTATACTATGGAACCAATGTGGCTGTTTTCAATGGAGGAACTGCAGAGCAGAAATTGGCTAGCTGGCTTTATATAAAATATTTAACAGATACAAATCAGACTGCATATTTTTCAGAGCAAACAGGGTATATTCCAGTAAGAAAGTCTGCCTTTGACTCAGAAGCATATAAAGAATTTTTAAAGAAGAATCCAGTAAAGGAAGTTCCTTTGAAAACTTTAGATAAGGGATGGCAAGGAGCTAGAAGTATAGGTGTAATTCCTGCACTAGATGTTTTAGGATCAGAGCTAGAACAAGTGTTTAAAAATACAAAAAGTGTTGAGGATGCATTAAAATCAGCTCAAGAAAAGGGCGAAGCTGCCATGAAGGAAGCTAGAAATAATTAAATAAAGTGCAAAAGATTCTAGGATGTTAAAAAATCTTAGAATCTTTTTTTATCTGATGTCCACCTGCTATAACACTCCACCTGAATGTTAGTTGAACTTGATAAAACACATATATTTTAGAATTTAACCAAGGATAATATGGACAAATATGTACAAAAAGTTAAAAACAAAAAAATTATATTGACTGGTCAGTACAAAAGGTGTAACATACATTATGTAATCTAAAAATAGTTAAATTCCCGTAGAAAATGTTCTCTATATCATAGAAAAATAAAGACTAAGGAAAAGAGGGGGTACTATGGAAAAGTTATGTAAAAAGATAGCTGAAAGTAGAAAATTTATTTTAGTACTAGCTATAATATTATTGATTCCAAGCATATTTGGAATGATAAGTACTGGAATAAACTATGATTTATTAACATACCTTCCAGAGGAACTAGACACCATGAAGGCGCAGAATATTTTAAAAGACAATTTTAATTCTGGAACAATTTCTATGTTAATAGTAGAGGATATGGATTCAAAGGAAGTAGTAAAATTAAAGGATAAGGTTTCCAAGGTACAAGGTGTAGAAAAGGTTTTATGGATAGATGATTTTATTGACACTAGTGTACCAAAAGAAATGTTACCCAAAGAAGTTAGAGATGTTTTTTACAGCGGAAATTCAACTATGATGGTAATCAATTTTGATGAAGGCTCTTCAGCAGAGTCTACTCAACAGGCAATAGAAAAGATAAGAAACATAACAGATAAACAAATCTTTTTAAGTGGAACTGCAGGAATAGTTAAGGATACTAAGGATTTATCAGATAAGGAAACACCTTTTTATGTATTACTAGCGGTAATATTATCAATTATAGTATTAGCTCTTACAATGGACTCATATATAATTCCAATTATATTTTTAACAAGCATAGGATTTGCTATACTATACAATTTTGGTACTAATATATTTTTAGGAGAAATATCTTATGTTACTAAAGCATTGTCTGCAGTACTGCAATTAGGAGTTACAATGGACTACTCCATATTCCTACTTCATAGATATGATGAAGAGAGAGAAAACTGTGAAAGCAACACTGATGCTATGGGTTTAGCTATACAGAAAACCTTCGCCGCTATTACAGGAAGTTCATTGACAACTATAGCAGGATTTTTAGCCCTTATAGTTATGCGACTAGGTCTTGGAAGAGATATAGGTCTTGTAATGGCAAAAGGTGTTCTATTAGGAGTTATATGTACAGTTACATTATTGCCAGCTTTAATTTTAACTTTTGATAAAGCAATACACAGATTTAAGCATAGAACATTTTTACCTAGCTTTGAAAAAACAGCTAATTTTGTAACTAAACATTATAAGGTATTTACAGCTATTTTTATAATTGCTTTTATCCCAGCTGTTTGGGGAAATAATCATGCTAAAGTGTATTACAATCTAGATAGATCTTTACCACAGGACTTGCCATCCATAGTAGGTACAAATAAGATGAAAAATGATTATAAAATGACGTCAACAGATATGATAATCATAAAAGATACTGTACCAAATTATAAGGTTAAAGCCATGGTAAAGGAATTGGAAGAATTAGATGGTATAACTTCAGTGATATCTCTAGAAGAGGTTATAGGACCTATGATTCCAAATGAATTCTTGCCAGGGGAAGCTTTAAGCAGTGTAAAGAGTGAAGGTTATGAAAGACTAGTAGTAAATTCCTCCTATGCCGCAGCTTCTGACGAGGCTAATGAGCAGATTGAAAAGATGGAAGCCATAGTAAAATCCTACGATGAGGATGGACTAGTTGGAGGAGAGGCTCCTTTGACTAAGGATTTGATAAAAATAGCAGACAAGGACTTTAAAATGGTTAGCATAGTTTCTATATTGGCTATATTTGTAATAATAATGTTTGTATTTATGTCAGTATCCTTACCAATACTTTTAGTTCTTTCAATAGAGCTAGCAATATTTATAAATCTAGGAATACCATATTACACAGGAACAATAGTACCATTTGTTGCTTCTATAGTAATAGGAACAATACAACTTGGAGCTACAGTAGACTATGCTATTTTGATGACCTCAAGGTTTAAAGAGGAAAGAGCTAGAGGCTTAGAAAAATATGAAGCTATGAGGATAGCAGTTCAAAGCTCTGCTAGATCTATTGTTACCAGTGCATTAACTTTCTTTGCTGCAACAGCAGGAGTAGGAATTATTTCTAAACTAGAAATGATAAGCTCTTTATGTACTTTAATGTCAAGAGGAGCAATCATAAGTATGATTATCATACTATTTGTTTTACCATCAATACTTTTGAATTGTGATGGTTTCATAGCTAAAACAACTAAAGGTTTTAGAGGAAAAAATATAGAAAGGAAGATGGAAGATGCAATGTAAACCAATGTCTAAAAAGGTTATAGCTTTGGTAGTGGTAGCTACAATGGTAGCAGGCACTACACCAGCTTATGCTTCAGTTGTAAATAAAAATGAAACGGTATATGTGAATTTAAATGAGAGCGGAAGTATATTAGATGCCAATGTGTCAACAAAAATAAGCAGTGACAGTGCACTTAAGAATATAAAGGATAAGAGTTTCTTAAACAATGTAAAGAACATAAAGGGAGATGAGGAACCAAAGCTAGAAGATGGATTTCTAGTATGGAATTCTGACAGCAATGATATATATTATAATGGAAAGACTAATAAACCATTGCCTATAGATGTTAAAATAGATTATGAATTAGATGGAAAAAATGTGAATCCAAAGGACATAATAGGTAAAAGTGGACAAGTTAAAATAACTATAAATATGAAAAACAATGAAAAGACTACTATAAAGGTGGGAGGCAAAGAAAGAGATGCCTATACACCGTTTTCTGTAGCAGGGACTATGATATTACCTAAGGATGGCTTTTCAGAGGTAAAATTAGATGGGGCTAAATTAGTAGATGATGGAGATAAGCAAGTTGTAGCCTTTGCATCAATACCAGGACTAAAAGAAACATTACAATTAGATAACTTCGATAAGATGAAGGACACAATTACTGTAGAAGCAAAGACTGATAAATTTGAATTAGGATCTATTATGTTAGTAGCTACTCCAGAGATACCAGAGTTAGATGAAATAGAGGGTATAGACAATGTGGATGAACTACTAGAAGCTCTAGATAAATTAAATGATGGTGGAGAAAAACTTTTAGAAGGAACAATAAAATTATTAGATGGACAAAAGACCTTCAATGACAATATGGTAGTTTTTAATGATGGTATGTCAAAGGTTAAGTCAGGATTTTCAGAGCTGTATGGAGGAGTAAATGCTGTAAAGGATAAGTATCCAGCTTTATTGGCTAAGGGACAGGAACTTATAGTTGGAGTGAATGATTTAAATAATGGATTAAAGTCATATAATACAAAATTTGATATGTTTTTAGGAAAATTAAATCAAGCATCTCAAGGAGCTGATGTACTGTATAAAGGGCTTGCAGGGGCTGAAAAGCAAGTAGCTACATTAAAAGCAGGAAAAGCTGCTGAAAATAAAGGGATAAATGATTTAGTAACTAACTTAGAGAATCTAATAGGAGCATTAAAAAATATTACTTCAACCCTTGAAGATAGTTCACCACAGAAACCTCAATATCTAGCTATGATTAAAAATCTAGAAAATTTAAGACCAGAGTTAAAGAAGCTTCAAGGTTCTAGTGATGCTATAAATAATGGAATAGCTGGATTGTATGGTAAATTATATGTAGGTGATGAATCTAAGAAGGAAGATTCAATGTTAAAGGGATTAGAAAATTTAGATAATGGTTTAAAGGGACTAAACGCCGCTGGTAATCAATTATCTACAGATGGATCTAAAAAATTGCAATCAGGTTCTCAACAATTGGCTGATGGAGTAAACTCCATAGCTAATGGAAATATGGGGAATCTAGATGAAAAACTAAATACTCTTCTTGGGGGAGTAAATGAATTAAATGATGGAGTTAACACTTTGTCAGATGGATCAAACAAATTATTAAAGGGGTCTAATGATCTTACTAAAGGTGCTGGAGATTTACAAGATGGAGCAAAAACTTTGCAACAAGATGGTATTGGTAAACTTCATGAAGTAGGAAAAGAAAAGATTACTGATGGTAAAGAATTATTAGAAGTAAAGGATGAAATTGTACGATTATCAAAAGACTATAAGAGCTATGCAGGTATAAGTGACGATATGGAAGGTAAAGTAAAATTCGTCATAAAGACAGAGGAGTTAAAGAAAGACAAGAGTGAAGAAGATAAGGTACAAGTAAAGCAAGAAGAGAAAAAAGGATTTATTGAATGGATAAAATCACTTTTCGGCAAATAAACTTAAAGTTTAGAGGTCTTAGTTGTGGAACTAAGACCTCTTTTGCTGTCTAACTTTACAATGGATAGGGCAACATTTATAATTATAGTATATATTTACTGAACTTATCATGGGGGAATTAAATGAATTTAGAAGAGGTTTTAAAGAGGGAATTAGATATAATAAAAAAAGGGGCTTATGAGATAATAGGTAAAAAGGATCTTATAGAGAAAATCAACCTATCTCATAAAAATAATCGACCACTAGAAATAAAAATGGGCATAGATCCTTCAGGCCCTCATATTCACTTAGGCCATGTAGTAGTATTAAAAAAAGTTAGAGATCTACAAAATTTAGGTCATAATGCCACTATAATAATAGGAGACTTTACGGGGAAAATAGGAGATCCCGCAGGTAATGTAAAAAGACAGATATCATTATCTACCATAGAACTAATGAAAAATGCTGAGAATTATAAGGAGCAGATATTGAAAATTTTAGATAAAGAAAGGACAAAGATTGTATTTAATAGTAACTGGCTTAGGGACTTAGACATAGATAATATTATTGACATAGCGAAAAAGTTACCAATAACTAATATTATACATAAAGATCTATTAAGTAAATGGTGTAGGAATAAAGAAATTACAGGTGTTCCTCAATATTTATATCCAATGATCCAAGGCTATGATTCTGTATATTTAAAGGCAGATATAGAAATAGGGGGCTATGATCAAAAGGCCAATATATTAATAGGAAGAATGCTTCAGCAGGAAATGGGTTATGATGTGCAATCAGGAATTTTAATGCCCATCCTAGAAGGAATAGATGGAAAAAGGAAAATGAGTAAAACTTATAAAAATTATATAGGTATAGAAGAAAGCTCAGAAAGTATAGTGACTAAAATCATGTCAATGTCCAATGAACTTATAATTCCATATTTTAATATGATTACAAACATAGATAGTCATACCATTAGCTCCTATGAGAAATCTATAGAAGAGAATAAAAACATAAAATTTATAAAATTGATTTTAGCTAAGGAAATTATAAGGCTTTGTAAGGGAAGTGAAGGTACAGCTACATCTTATAAAGAAATTCTAAAAATGGGCTATACTAAAGAAAACATGAGAGAAATAATTCTAGAAGACAAAAAAAGTGATATAGTGAACATTATGATTATAGCTAGATTAGTTCCTAATAGGGAAGGAGCTAAAGAATTAATAGGTGGAAATCAAGTTAAAATAAATGGAAAAGATGTAATAAATAGCAATATGGTAATACATCATGGAGATATAATAGCTATTAATGAAGAGAAATATGTAAAGATATTTTATGAAGAAGAAAATTAAAGTATAGGATAAAAAACACCTTAAATAAGAATATACTCTTATTTAAGGTGTTTTACTATCTTCTAGGTTTAGTAGGATCTATAGGGGGAATTTGTATAGGAGGAATTTGTGGTGGAGTTGTCGGTGGAGTTGGGGTTGGTTCAGGAGTAGGTTTAGGCTCCTCTTCCACCATATCATCAATTTCCTTAGGTAACACATAGCTTTGGTCAGCTAAGGATGCAGAAGGAACATAATCGCGCTTTATAAATACTCTTAATTCAATCAAGCTTTTAGGCGTTTTATCAGTAGCAATCTTACCATTTAATTTGTTGATTTTAGCCTCCACATGAAGATCACATAGGGTGGTAGGTTCGGTTCCCTCTATAAAGTACTCTGTATATACTTTACTGCCTCCCGGATGTCTAGCACATAAGTCTGTTGCTAATTTTCCAGAAACTCCACAAATCTGAGCTGTAACTATACCATTAGGCATCTGAATCTCTTTGTAGTCTAAGCCTTCATGAACTTTTTTCATAATCTTACCCCACACCAAAGCAGCATGATTACTGTTAAGACCATAGGTAGTATTTAAATCCTCTGGTACATCAGTACCCATCCATACTGCAGCAGAGTAATAAGGTGTCAAGCCAGAAAACCAAAGGTTCTTAAAGTTAGATGAAGAACCAGTTTTACCAGATACAGGCATAGATCCGAATTTAGCATTGGTTCCAGTATAGGATACAGGTCCCTTAAGCATATCATACATTATATAAGCGGCTTGAGGAGACATAACTTTTTTGCTGTGAACTTCTCCTTCAAGTAATACCTTGCCATTTCTGTCCTCAACTTTAGTATATAAGGCAGGCTCAGTATATAATCCTCCATTTCCGAAGGTTCCATAAGCAGCAGCCATCATAAGAGGGTTAGTACCGTCGCCATCTCCTGAAAATTCTCCTAAAGCTACTGAAGGTAGAGACTTAGACTTTTCTCCAAATTTCATACCAAACTTTTCCCCATAGGCAATACCATTATTAATGCCTAATAACATTTCACCTTTTGTTGCCACTACATTTATAGATTGCCTTACAGCTTCACGTAAGGTTACATATCCTTGATAATCATTATTTACATTTTTAGGGCTATAAGTTCCATAGCTTACAGGTGAGTCCTCTATGACAGTTCCAGCAGTAGCTAATTTTAAATCTAACAAAGGACCATATACTGTTAAGGGCTTTATGGTAGAACCTGCTTGGCGAAGATACTTTGTAGAAGCAGCTCTATTGTAAGACATAGGAGGATGATCCCCACGGCCCCCTACGAGAGCTTTAACTTCTCCACTTCTGTAATCTATAACTGCGGCGCCTAATTGAGGTTCTAATAACCCATTACTAGAAGGTTTACTAGGGATATTTAAATATTCATGAGATTTGTTAAAAACTTCATTTTTAACAAAGTCTTGAAGACTTCTATCCATAGTAGTATATATTTTTAGTCCACCATAGTTTAATACTTTTTTAACTTCGTCATCAGTATAATTATATTTAGCTTTTAAATCTTTTTTAACTTTCTCCATTACAGGCACAGAGAACCATTCATAATTCAATTTATTTGAGTCAGAGGTCTGAGGAGAAAATGCTATCCCTTTAGTATCTAACTCCGTATTAGCAACATTTAATTCTTCTTCTGAAATATAACCATTATCATACATCTTGCCTAATACTGTTTTAGTTCTGTTAATATAAGGTGAAGGATCTTTTTTAGCTGAAGGTGAAAAGGCATAGTACTTAGATGGGTTTTGAGTAACTCCAACTATATACGCACTTTCTATCAAATTCAAGTCTTTTGCTTTTTTACTAAAATATTGTATAGAAGCAGCTTCTACTCCATAGGCTCTTCCACCTAAGGTTATTGTGTTTAAATATGCCTCCAGTATTTGATCCTTAGATAGTTTCTTTTCTAACTGCAAGGCTAAATACATCTCTTGAACTTTTCTTGTCATATTTACTTCATTGGTCAATAAGGTATTTTTTAAAAGCTGTTGAGTTATTGTAGAAGCACCATGAAGACCTTGCTTTCCAGTAACTATGTTCTTCACATCGATATATATAGCACCTAAAATTCTTTTAAAGTCTAGGCCGTTATGGCTATAAAATCTTTCATCTTCAATGCTTACAATAGCATGCTTTAAGTTTTCAGACATATCTTTCAAAGAAATTATAGAACGTTTTTCCACAGTAGGAACATAATCCATAAACTGTTCTTTATTATCGAAAATCATTGAATCCTCATTTAAATTTAAGATAGCATTTACATCTAAAGGAGGCGCACTTTTAATCATCGCCAAAGCAGCTCCCCCCATGGCAACACCAACTATTATTATTAAGATTAATAAAACCAATAAAATTCTTTTTATAACCTTAGAGGAAGATGACTTTTTTTTCTTAGTTGTCTTCTTTTTTACCATGTTTTCCTCCCAACATATTGATTTGATAATATATATTCTTTATAAAAAAGCCTTTTGGCAAAATAATATATCCTATTATAGCATATTATTAAAGAGATTACACTAATTATTCTATGGAGGTAATAATGTGAAGAAAGTTAAGAATGACAAGGGTATTAAATATTTATCTATATCAATTATTTGTTCTGTTATCATAGGGTTTAATATATTATTATATGTATTTGATAAAAATGTTATGCCTAGAGCTATGGATTTAGGCACTGCAGAAATGAAAGCTAAAGCAGAGTATATAATAAATGAAAATATTCAAAAGATATTTAATGATGAGGTTAGTTATAAAGATATAGTGGATATAGAAAAAGATAAAGAAGGAAATATACTTATGATAAGGGCAGATACAGCAAAAATGAATATTTTAGCATCAAAGATTTCTTTAAACAGTCAAAAGGATTTAAAGGAATTTGGAACCATAGGCATAGATATTCCTTTAGGTTATGTTTTGAATAATAATTTAGTAGCTAGATATGGACCTAAAGTAGATATAAATATGGCACCAATAGGAGATATTAAAACTTCCTATGAATCTCAATTTGAAAGTGCGGGTATAAATCAAACTAGGCATAGGATATATTTAATAGTAGAAACTAGGATAAAGGTTAATACGGCCCTTCAAAGTAAGGAAGCAGACATAGTAAGTGAAATTCCTATAGTTGAAAATATAATAGTTGGGAAAGTTCCTACGACTTCTATAAATATAGACAATAAGTAAAAAAAATAAACCTTCTTAAGAAAATATAATCACTTAAGAAGGTTTATTTCTAGCTTTCCCAGTTAAATATATAAGGCACGTTTCTATAGAAGTCTCCATAATTTAGACCGTAGCCTACAACAAATACATCTTCAATTTCAAAACAACAAAAATCAGGCTTTATATGAACCTTTCTTCTAGAAGGCTTATCTAAAAGGACACAAGTCTTCACTGACTTGGCACCTAAAGATTTAACATGGTTTACAACAAAATTCATAGTTATTCCAGAATCCACTATATCATCCACTATAAGCACATCAAAGTCTTTTAAATCATCAGTTATGTCGTTAACTATCTTTACTTTTCCAGAGGTTTCTTCTCCATCTCCATAACTAGAGGTGGTCATAAATCCTATTTTCATATTGCAATCAATAGCTCTTACTAAGTCAGCGGCATAGATAAAACTTCCCCTTAAAAGAGAAAGGACATAAAGATTTTTAGTATCATATTCTGCAGAAATGTCCTTACCAAGCTCTTTAATTCTTTGGGAAATTTGTTCTTCATTTATAAGAATATTTTTTCTCTTTTCTTCCATAGCTATCCTCCATAAAATATAATTTCAATATTTTAAAGTGTGATTACACACATTATAACATTTTAATTAGGGGTTAAATTGATATTTAATAATTTTTTAAGTATACAATAAAAAACCCTATTATACATATTATCAACTTTTAAGAGATTTTTCAATTAAATTAGAGTTTTAGATTTAATAACTTCAAGTGAAAAGCATATTTACAATAATTGTAGGATGGTATAAAATTATATGCAAGTTGTTATAAGTGAGGTGAAATATATATGATTTATGGAAATGTAGAAGGGGTTAGGAACAGTCAATTAAATGAGTTGGAAACTATCTATGATATAGAGGTGGATAGAAGCACATTTATATCAGAAGAAATATTAGAGAAAATTTTAAAGGCTACTTTGTATTTAGAAAGGGAAGTAAGTGTAGCTATTGATAGAAAGGGTAATGTTGTAAGTGTTGCCGTAGGTGATAGTACTTCTGTGGAGATTCCTATACTGGATATAAAGGAGAAAAAACTTTCAGGTGTTAGGGTTATTCACAGTCATCCCAATGGAATATCTAGATTGTCAGCTTTAGATAACTCAGCTTTATTAAGATTAAAGTTAGATGCTATAGTGGCATTAGGTGTTTATGATAATAGTATAAAGGAAGTAACCATGGGATTCTGTAGCGTAAAAAACAACCTTTTAGAAGTTGACACCATAGGACCTATGGTCTTAGAACAAGCTTTAGAGGTTAATATACTTAGCAAGATATCCTATAGTGAGGAACTTATAAGGAACAATGAGGTTCTTGAGGATCAAGGAGAAAGAGCTATAATAGTAGGGTGCGATGGAGAAGATGGATTAGATGAATTAGAAGAACTTTCAAAGGCATGTAATATTCCTGTGGTGGAAAGGGTATATCAAAATAGAAATAAAATAGATACTGCTTTTTATATAGGAAGCGGAAAGGTAGAGGAAATAGGATTTTTAGTTCAGGGCACTAGAGCTAATGTGGCTATTTTTGATGATGAGCTTTCTGGATCTCAGGTTAGAAACTTAGAAGAGGCTCTAGGAGTTAAGGTAATAGATAGAACTACCTTGATTTTGGAGATCTTTGCTAGAAGAGCGAAATCAAGAGAGGCTAAAATACAAGTAGAGCTAGCTCAATTAAAATATAGGCAAACTAGGCTAAGTGGGTTAGGAACGGTACTTTCTAGAACTGGAGGCGGAATAGGAACAAGAGGACCTGGAGAAAAAAAGCTAGAAATAGATAGAAGACATATAAAAGAAAGAATTTATGATTTAAATGAAGAGCTTAAAAAAGTTAAAAGGAATAGAGAAACTCAAAGGGAAAGAAGAAATAAGAACAGTGTACCTCAAGTTTCTTTAGTAGGATATACAAATGCAGGAAAGTCTACCCTAAGAAATAAGCTTTGTGAAATGGCTGCCACTAAAGATGCCATAGGTAAAGAAAAGGTTTTTGAAGCTGATATGCTATTTGCTACTTTAGATATAACTACAAGGGCTATAACTTTAAAGGATAATAGAGTAATAACCCTTACGGATACTGTGGGATTTGTAAAGAAGCTACCTCACGATTTAGTAGAGGCTTTCAAATCTACATTGGAAGAAGTAGTATATTCCGATTTATTAGTTCATGTAGTAGATGCTTCTTCCTTAAAAGCTAGGGAACAAATTGTAGCTGTAGAAAATGTACTTGGTGATTTAGGAGCAAGGGATAAATCTCAGATATTAGTTTTTAACAAGGTAGATGTGGCTAGTANNACCTAGAAGAACTTCTAAGGATAGTGGGAGAAAATCTTCCTAATACTTTAAGAGAAGAGGAATTTATTATACCCTATGACAAGCAGTCAATGGTGTCATTTTTACATCGAAATAGCAAGATATTGATAGAGGAATACAAAGAAGAAGGAACATATATAAAAGCTATTTTAGAAGAAGAAGCTTTTAATAAGTGTAGAGAATTCCTTATTGGGGAATAGGAACTTTTGTCTGGTCTATGAACTGTAATACTTCCCATTGTTAAAATTGGAGATAATATAATGTAGAACCTAGTTGAACTCTATAAACTAACCTTCCTATGGGGTGAAAGCCATAGCTGAGGGTTAGTTTTACTTGAT
>DINW01000069.1:96837-113944 GCA_002423705.1 Clostridium sp. UBA5530 | reverse complement strand
CTTTTTTTCACAGTCTCTTTTTGTAAGTGATTATATTGATATGTATTAGGGAAGTTTTATCTCATATCTACCTGATGCTGATAGTATAAAGATAGTTTGTCCTAATATCTATTAGATTCCATCAACACTTTCTTAAAAANNAAGAAAGTAGGGAGGCGTTACATGCCTCCCCACTTTTTACTCTGAAAACCTTATTCTATCAATTAAACTTTCCTTTTTAAAGCTTTTACTTATAATAAGGGTTAAAACCAATTCTAATATTACAACTACTGCTATAAGTAAAAGGCTTTGATTTAAAGGATAATGGTAGTTTGTTATATTAAGCATTCCTTTAGTTTTAGCATATAAGAATACTCCGTAGCCTATAAGGCTTCCTAGAACCAGCGTTATCACTAATGAACTAAGGGTATAGAACAATCCTTCCACTTGTAGCATATGAAGCATCTGCTTTTGTGATAATCCTATAGCTTCCATCATACCAAGTTCCCGTTTCCTAGTATAGATGCTATTAATCATGGTATTAATAAGGTTCATTATTCCGATACCACCTAAAACTATCATGAAGGCATAGCATAGCTTTGAAGTCATATCCATGGTGTTTTCCCATTGCTTTACGTAGCCATCATAGCTTTTTAATTCCAATCTTTCATCGCCACTAACAAAACTTTCAAGAGCTTTATTTATATCTGAAACTTTACTGCTGTCTGCAGCGATTTCATAGCTATAAATCATATTATGAGTAGATAGATTTTCTAAAACAGAGGCAGGCAGAATAAATTCACTTCCTCCAGTGATGCTGTGAGAATAATCACCAATGGCGCCTATCTCAAAGGACTTATCAAAAGTATTGTTACCGTCATGTAAAGTAACAGTAATATTATCCCCCACCTTAGTATTAGGAAACCAGTGCAAGAAATTTTTAGAAACCAAGATTTTTTTCCCTTCCTTTAGTTCATCATAGGTTACATTTCCATCAACTTGATTCTTTTCAAGGATGGAAGCAAAACTTTCATCTAAACCTCGAAGATGACTTATCCAAGGTTCCCCATCATAAAGGAGCTCTGTAATAGTTAAATTCATTCGTAGAAATTTTTTAACCTCTTTAACCCCATGAATACTGGACACTTTTTTCTCAAAACTATTATTTAGAGGATTATTTTGCTGTATGTTGTTCCAAGAAAGCTCGGGACGCATCTTATCATCACTACGGGAGTTTATAGATATACTATAGTCAAATAGGATATCCTCTCTAGCAAGTTCCTTAGGATCAGCACAGCTTATAACGGTAGCAACAACTAAAAACAGAATTCCAGTTATGCCAAGGGTGGCAATGGTAATAGCTGTTCTTTTTTTATTTCTTCCTAGATTAACTTTGGTTAATTTTAATAAAGACAGATTTACATAACCATTTCTAAATTTCATCTTTGACTTTATTTCACCATTGTAGCCTATTGCTTCAATAGGGGATATTTTACTTGCTGTTATCATAGGTTTTAACAAGGAAAAATAAACAGTGATAAGGGTTGTCACAGAGGATGCTATGAAAATCCAAGGTTTAAATAAAGAAACCTTTCCTTCATTTAATAAGTTAATCATCATGGAGCTTAAAGAATTAGTGTCTTTTACAGACCTTATAAAAAAGTTGAAGAAACCCTTAGTACATAGGGAACCTATAAGAAGCCCCAAGGGAATGGCTATTAAAGCTATGAAAAAGCCTTCTCTAAGTACAATGTGACGAATCTGCTTTTTAGTTGCCCCTATGGCTTTAAGCTTGCCGTATTCCTGAACTTTATGGGCCATAGATACAAAATAGATGCTGTAAATGGTTAAAATACCTGCTAAAACAACAATTAATATGATTACACCTATGCCAGTATAGAAGGCTGGGTCAACGTAATTAGCCATAAGATAGTTGGTGTTTTTTACTACATTGGCTTCATCTATGTTAAAGTCTGATGCTATCTTTTCTCCTAAAGTTTCTATATGATCTGTGGTCATGGACTTTGAATTCCCTATGCGGAACATAACTCTGTAGGATCGTTGCTCCTTTGGAATTTGTTCCTCCATGAAAGTCTTTGAAACTAGACCCGTATAGACTTTTTCCTTTATGTTGTTTTCGCTAGTTTCTATAATTCCACAGATTTTAAAGGAATTTTTCTTTTCTAAACTTAAGCTGCTTTTCTCTAAAATCTGATAAGGCAGTTCTATATAATCACCTATGGTTCCTTTTAGATTCAATGCATCCAATAAGCCTTGAGATACCACTATGTCTTCTTTATTTTGGGGATATGTGCCTTTTCCTAAGGGTAACTTGTTCAATTCATATCCCTTTTCATCTACATAGGTTAATAATATATGGCAATCCTTTGATACAATCTCACCAACATCCTGCCGTTCCCCTAAGGATTCTATATCGCCATGATTTCTAAGGGCTTTAACAGTATCTTCATTGACATTTCGATACATCATGTGCCAGGTTGGATATGTTTCATTTACTGCTTCAAATTCCAGGGACATGGAACCAAAACCAATGGTTAAAACCATAAATAACAACATAGTTGTTAAAGTTATAGCAATACCTGATAATAGATTTTTAACTTTATTATGCTTAATATTAGCAAGAGCTGTGCTAGTTACTGTTTTCATGGTGTCACCACCTTGCCATCTTCAATTACCACAATGCGGTCTGCCATTTGCGCTATGGTCTCATCATGAGTTATCATCACTAAGGTTTCACCATACTTAGATACACAGGTTTTTAGAATGGTTATAACCTCCATTTCTGTTTTAGAATCTAGGTTTCCCGTAGGTTCATCTGCTAAGATAATGGCTGGCTTTGAAGCAAGGGCACGGGCTATAGCTACTCTTTGTTGCTGTCCTCCAGATAGGGTATTTGGAAGGGAATTTAACTTTTTTTCCATTCCTATGGTTTTAATTAAATCCATCACAAAGTCTTCATTGACCTTTTTATTATCCAAGCCTATGGGAAGGACTATATTCTCCCACACATTTAGAGAAGGAATAAGGTTATAGCTTTGGAATATAAAACCTATCTTTCTGCGCCTAAATACAGCTAACTGCTCATCCTTTAACTGAAATATGTCTTTATCATCTATTATGACTTTACCAGAATCAGGTCTATCTAGTCCTCCCAGCATATGAAGAAGTGTGCTTTTCCCGGAACCTGAACGGCCTACTATGGCTACAAACTCTCCTTGCTGCACCTGAATATCTGTGTGATCTATGGCCTTTACCAAATTTTCTCCAGAACCATAGTGCTTAACTAAATCCTTGGTCTCCAATATAGTTTTCATATAAGTATACCTCTTTTCATTAACTTCTATGGTTTTAGTTTAACAGTGAAGCCTTACATGAAGCTTTCAATAAGGATAACAGTTTTGTAAGAATAGAAATTAAGAAGATATAGGTAGAGATATTTGAAATATGCTGCCTTTTTTAAAACCTGGCTTAACTCTAATACTTCCACCTTGTTCTTCTAATATTGTTCTTGCTAGATAAAGACCAACACCAGAACCTTCAGTATTTTCCACAGTCTTTGAATGCCCACGATAGAATCTCTTAAATATGTTTGGGTATTCTTTAGGGGATATACCTATACCTTCATCTTCAATTTCAATTAATGCATAAGAAATCATAATGGAAACATGTATTTCAATTTTACTATGGCATGGTGAATATTTAATGGCATTGTCAAGGACATTGACAAAAGCCTCTTGAGTCCATTTAGGATCATGAAGAATATTTATATCTTGAAATTCATCCATTGCAATTTCTATTTCTTTATGAAAGGCTTTCATATAAATGCTATTTACAGACTTTATGAGGGTACCTTTAAGGCTGGAGGCTACAGTCTTAATCTGAATCATGTTGGTTTCTAATCTAGAAACATTGATTAATGCTTCTAAAAGAGATTCCAGTTTTTTAATCTCTTCATGTCCTTGGATGAAAAAACTATTTCTCTCTTCTTGGCTGAAAGTGTCTGTTGATGCGATTTCATAACTCATTTTTAAAGAGGCTAGGGGAGTTTTCAATTGGTGAGAAATATCTGTAACCAATGCTTTAGTTTCTTTTTCTTCTGTAAGCATTTTTTCATTCAATAAAGCTAAATGCTGACCCAGATCCCTTAACTGATATTTTACGGAACTATATAGAGTATTGCCTTCATCATCTTCCACAGGTACTTGAAAGTTATTGTGCAAATAAGCATCAAGGAGGGAGGAGATGTTTCTAAGCTCCTTTTCATAAGATTTATTTTTCCTTTTCTCATCATAAATATAAATTAAAATTATGAAAAATCCCAATAGTACAATTGTCCATAAAATATAACCTTTAAAGGAACCTATGATTTTATTGCTTTGCCTTTTAGAAGATTCATAGCCGTATTTTGATTCTAGAGCTTTACCTTGCAATACTTCACTATGACTTTTCTCCCATTGATCTTTTTGAAAAACTTTTATAAGCTCTAACTCCATGTCTGGGTGCTCTAGTAAAAGGTTACCTGGGGCTCCTTGTTCCTTCATTGCTATAGCTTCAGAGAGTCTATGAAAAACTAAAATATTTACTACAATCATTATAAAGAGCAGTCCTATTATGAGAACTACTCCTTTATGCTTTCTTTTACCCATATATATCCCATTCCTCTCACATTTTCAATATAACCATTTCCTAGTTTGCTTTTTAGCCTGCTAATGTTTACAGACACAGTATTATCATCTATAAACTGACCATCACAGTCCCAAATATGTTCTAGTATCTGTTCTTTGGATAATATCTGGCCTCCATGTTCCATAAGTAAGATTAAAAGCTGCAGCTCTTTTTTGCTAAGTTGTAGGGGTTCCTCCTTTTTATAAGCCTTCATTTCTTGAAGAGATACTGAAATATCGGAAGAAACAAGGGTTAACATGTTAGAATCACTGATTCTTCGCATAAGAGCATTAACCTTGGATATTAAAAGCATTAAACTAAAAGGCTTTGTAATATAATCATCAGCACCTAAATCATAACCGTTAACCATGTCAATTTCCTGATTTAATGCAGTGAGAAAGATAATATACACATTGCTTCTTTTCCTTATATCTGCGCAAAAACCCATTCCATTACCGTCCTCTAGAGTTATGTCACTGATGATTAAATCTATGGCTTTGCCATAAAAATACTCCTTAGCTTCTTCAATACCAAAAGCGGAATAAACCCTGTAACCTTCCTTTTCTAGTTTAAGACTTATGCCTCTATTTAAATTTTTATCATCTTCTATCAACAATATGGTTTTCATAATCCAGTTCCATCCTTTAAAAATCTAATTTAATATTATGTCCACCTGCTGTAACACTACACACCCTCACAGTCAGGACATAATGACAGCTACGGCCATACATAAGTTCATAATAACCTATTAAACAAATTTTAGCATACCTTAGTATAAAAATAAAATAGACACAGCAGTGCATATGAAATAAAAAAAGAAAAGTCTCCGAGCAGCGAAACTTTTCTTTTTAAGGTTATTTATTTATTAATATGGAAACTTCATTGCCATCCATTGTTATTGTCTTTATTTTGCAGTAATCATTTAATTGAGATATTGTGGATAAGGTTTCTTTTTCTATAGACTCTTTGAATTTATTGATGATTGAAGCAAGGTATTCATCCTCTGTTTTAAAACATATATTTGCTTTGTCAGCTACATCAAAACCTGCTTCTTTCCTTAAAACTTGACAATTTCTTAAAAGCTCACGATAATATCCTTCGGCTTTTAACTCAGGGGTAATTTCAATATTTATGGCCAGATTAACTGGAGCTTTAAGAATCTTCACCCAAGATTTAGCCTTTGATGAAATCTGTATAAGATTAGAGGTAAGCTTAAATCCACCAATGTAAATATAATCATCACATTTTAACTGAGAAATGTATTTTTGTGTTTCATCTAAAGAAAGGGACTCCATAATAGATTTAACCTTAGTCAAATTTTCCTTTAATACATTACCAGCAGTCTTAAAATTTAAGCTTAAGAATTCATCACTTAGGGTTTTAAAATCATCAAGAAAAACCAGGGATTTTACGTTTAATTCCTCCTTTACTACATCTTCATATTTTTCAACCAGAGATTCCATTCCTTTTGGCAGATATAAATATGATAATGGCTGTTTAACCTTAAGCTGATTCTCATTACGCAATTTCATAGCTCCTGCAATTACATTACGTACAGATTCCATGTGGGATAGAAGTGACACATGAACCCTTCCAGGTATAGGGAAAGTTGAAAGATGGACAGATTCCTCTCCTTCACCAAATCTCTTTATCATAGTCTGCCATATTTTTTCCGTCATAAAGGGAGTTATTGGAGCCATAACCTGACATATGGTTTTTACCGCAAAATAAAGAGAATTATAGGCCCATTGTTTATCACTATCAAGGTAGTCCTTCCAAAAACGTCTGCGATTAGTTCTTACATACCAATTAGATACATCATCTATGCAGACTTCAAATTCATTTATGACTTTAGAAGTGTCATAGGCTTCATAGGCATTTCTGGCCTTTTCATTGAAATCATTGATTCTATTTATAAGCCATATATCCAAAGGATTATTGGAAGATTCTTTTGTGATTAATGGGTTATCTATATCTCCATAGGTCATAAAAAAGGTGTAAATGTTCCAAAAACCAAGGAGCTTTCTCCGAGCTTCATCCCCTAAATTATAACCAAAACGAAGGTCAGAGGATATATTAGCTCCTGCATACATATAGCGGATAGTATCAGCACCTATTTTTTCACTAGCCTCATCAAATTTAATCATATACCCAGACTTATGAAATCGAGCACCATTCTCCTGCACAACGCTTCCATGGGTTATGACCCTTTCATAGGGTGGTTTACCTGTCAGCGTAACACTCATAAATAGAAGGGAATAAAACCATAAACGAATCTGTTCATTCATCTCTAAAACGAGCTCTAGAGGAAATTGTTTTTCCCAGGAAATCCTGTCCTTGAAATAACCAAGAGTAGAAAAGGGAGTTATTCCGGCATCTAGCCATACATCTCCAACTTCAGGGATTCTCTCCACCATTTCACCACAAACAGGACATTTAATTTTTACCTTATCAATCCATGGTCGATGTAAATGTGGAAGGGAGTCAGCACCTTTTCCACCTAGGTCATGGAGTTCCTCTTTTGAACCAATTACGGTTAGGTGACCACACTTTTTACATTTATAAAATGGAAGAGGCAATCCATAAAAACGCTTCCTAGAGATATTCCAATCCCCCATATTGGTAAGCCAATCCTCCATTCGTTTTCCAGCGCAGGAAGGTTCCCACTTTACACTATGGGAAGCTTCTAAAAGTTTAGGTTTTATTTCTTCGGTTTTTATTGTCCAGGATTCAACAAGGCGAAAGAGAACCTCTGTTTTACACCTCCAGCAGATAGGATAGCTATGAGTATATTCATGGGTTTTATACAATTTTCCTTGATTTTTTAAAGCTTCAAATATTAAAGGAGCTGCTTCAGTGGCTGACTTGCCGCTGAGAAAACCATAGTTATCCTTAAAATGTCCATCTTCATCTATAGGGCATATTTCAGAAAGACCTTCAAATTTTCCTAATTCAAAGTCTTCAGCACCACATCCTGGAGCTATATGAACAACTCCACTACCTTCATTAGCCTCCACTTGATTCCAAGGAACTATTTTATGCTTTAAATCCTTTTGAATTGGGAGGAAGGGAAAGAAGGTTTCGTAGGACAAACCAACTAAATCACTGCCTTTTAGGAGTTGTAGTACCTTTTTAGAGCCTGAAAGCTGTGAAAGAGCACTTTTAGCCAGAACAATAGGTCTAGGGTCTTCTCCACATTGAACTAAAGCATACTGAAGATCAGGATTTACAGCCAAAGCTGTATTAGCAGATAAAGTCCAAGGTGTTGTTGTCCAAACAAGTATATCGAAGTCTCTATCTATAATTGGAAGCTTTGCAAAGAGAGCTGTATGGGTTATATCTTTATGAGAGCCCGTCATTTCATGTTCTGATAGAGAGGTTCCACAGCGAGGGCACCAAGGCATTGGACGGTGAGCTNNTCCATCCATTTTCATCACATATTTTTAAAAAGTGCCATATTGCAGTAATGTTTTCATCGGTATGGGTAAAGTAGGAATTATTCCAATCCATCCATTGCCCAAGACGTTTTGATTGGGAAGTTATTATTTTTGAATATTTTTCTATACGGTTAATACATCTATTTGTAAAGTTGTCCATTCCGTAGTATTCTATATCTTTTTTATCTTTAAAACCTAGTTCCTTTTCTACTTCAACTTCCACCCAAAGACCTTGGGTATCAAAGCCATTACGATAGTGACAGGAGTAGCCGTTCATTCCTTTATATCGTAGAAAAATATCTTTTACACTTCTTCCCCATGCATGATGTATTCCCATTGGATTATTTGCAGTCATAGGACCATCAAGAAACCGAAATGGAATCCCATCTTTGTTTTTCTTGACAAGTTTATAAAAGGTTTCATTATGCTCCCAGAAGTCTAGCACGTCATGTTCAATTCCTATAAAAAAATTTTTCTTTTCTTTTTCTATCATTGATATTTCCCTCCAATTAATTTATTAGAATGTCAGAAATATCATCTTCAATATCATTAGCTATAAACATAGCCCAATCACCCCCTATAATAATGAGGGCAAAATAAAAACCCTTCGCCCCCATAACGAATAAGTTCGCATCGGGACGAAAGGTTATACTTTCGCTATACCACCCATTAACGCCATACAAGCATATGCGCCTCTTTTTACGGTGAGGAACCGTCATACTCTACTTAAAAAGTTCTTTCGGTATGCAACTCAGGAGTGATTTTCGGTAAATTTCTACTTGTACTGAGTTCACACTATCCTCAGCTCACTGAACTTTTGAAAAATATCTACTTTCTCCGTCAAAGTATTTAGAATATTCTAACACAAATGCAAATATAAATCAAGGATAAGAGGATAAATTAATCTCATGTATAACTGCTGTAACACTGCATCACCGTCAGGTTGAACTTGATACTGCAATTTTGCAGGGGTAGCCATTACCCTTGGAAAGGTGGAGAGCAACATAATAGAAATTAATAAAATACAGCTAGGTATGGATGGAATTGGTATAGATAATAATCGAATTAAAGTTATTTACGGAAAAGAAATAAAAGATATAAACATGAATGAAATACAACATGAACTAAACTATCCTAGAAGAGTTGAGACTACTTCAGAGGACATAGATAATATAAAAATAGATTTTAATAATAATGACATAGCAACCTTAATAATACCATTTACTATAAGAGAAGCTGCTGAAAAAAACAATAGCATATATATATTTAATCCTAAGCTCACCTTTAAAGTAGGAAATAGCATTGAGGAACAGATAGGAGATACTAATATTTTTGATGCTCCTAGAATGACGGTGTCTATAAAAAATTCCACTGGAGATATGAGTATCAAGGAGCTTATAGAGGAGAAAGGGCCATGACCTTAGATATAAATAATGTGTGTAAAACCTATAAAGGAGCTTTAGTGGGACTTATAGTTATAATTTTATTTAATATTCATACCTATCTTATAATACCTTTGGTAAATATAAATATTTCTCTAAACACAACATGGAGAAGAGTTCTGATGAATATAGCACCCATTAGAGATGTAAGGCTTCCATCAATAATAGCTTCAGGCTATGCAGTAGATTTAAAACTACCTCCTCCATATATAATAAATAACTTTCTAACATATCAGGTATTTTTTTTAATATTAATGATAATACTATCCTTGCTAATATTTCACAGGAAAGATTTATAATTAAAATAAGCTTTGACTGACACCTGAAATTTAAAGTTGTCAATCAAAGCTTTTTTCTTAGCAGAATTTATCTCTAAAGGCATTGGTTGTTCTAGGAAGAGCAACAATGTCCATGATATCTATGTTTTCCTCTGAAGAAAGATTTTTTACAGTTTCCACAGCTTCTTTAGGAATAAGAAGGGAAATACCGCAGCATACACTAGCTCGTCTTGGGGTTGGTACAATGGTAGCTTTCACCTTCAAGGTTTTTAAACATTCATAAAGCTTAAGGCCAGCAGTATGATTATGAAAGAGTACATAATATTCTACTACTGGTTCTTTATTGTCTATAGAATTATCCATATTAGCTATTAAGTATTTCTACAAAGGCTCCGATTCTAGTACGAAGCTGTGAAGCATCTTGATCTGTATAATCTGTTTCTATACCTAATACAGGGATACCTTCTTCTTTCAATGCTTTTTCTACTGTATAACCCTCTATATCGTATAAGCTGCAGAATTTTAAGTTTATATCTATCACACCATCAGCTTTGTATTCTTTTACTAATCTCTTTATATCATCAATTCTTCCACTGTTTGGAGTGAAACAGGCACAGTTTATCCCCATGTAACGTTGAGCTAAAGCCATAATCATATCATCTACTGTGGTCTTAGTTTCATCTACTAGATTTTCAAAATACCTAGTACCTGTACACATTTCCTCTGCTACTACAGCACATCCACTGGTTTCTACAATGTGGTGTAACTTCCAGTTTGGAACAGCCATTGGGGTTCCTGTAAATAGAATTCTCTTAGCATTTTCAGGGAATACTCCAACACCTTCTTTAACACGTTGGTCTAATTCATCACATAGCTTGTTTAACATTGATGTAAAACGAACTGGATCATCATAAAAGGCTATTTGGGATATTAAAAGTACGTCTTTTCCACTGATAGGTGGATTAGGGTATTTTCTAAAATCATATAACCTAGCTAAGGCACGTCTTTTATTGTTTATGATTTTTATGCTTTCACTAAGGGAATCAGCAGTTATCTTATTTCCAGTAAAGTCTTCTACTACCTTTGCAAAATCTTTTATTTCTTCAGCCCATCCCTCTATATCTTTTTTACGCTTCATTTGAGGGAGATCCATTACATGAACAGGAACCTCTTTGCTTAAAATTTCCCAAGCTTTCTTCTTGCCATCACAGGTAGTTTCACCTACATACATATCGGCAATTCTAAAGAAAGGACAAGTTCTATCTAAGCGAGCACCTACTGAGGCTTTAATTAAAGGACATGTATTTGATGGCAACACCTTTTCTCCACCAGGAACCCAGAATTGAGGGNNAGAACCACCACAAAGTCCTGTAGGTATAGCTCCAGCAGCAAAAACTATTTCATCTGGCACATAGACACAGAAGGTACCAAAGACTTTTCCACCCTTTTTTTGGTGCTCTATTAATTCAGCAGGTCTAACCCCATGAATTTCTGCTATTACAAAGTTAAAGTAGTCCATAGCCTCTGGACGATTTTCTTGAGTTAAGTAAACATCCCCAAACATAGATGGTAATACCTCACAAAGTTGGTCATGAGTTTCTAAATCCATGTTTAAGCTTTCCCACATCTTATGATAATCAGCCATTTTAAATCCTCCCACTTATCTAATTTTTACTGTTATAGTATTGAACTATAGATATTTTACAACAAAAATCTCAGCGGAAGTTTAGGTATTATAACTTTGTATATGATAAATAGATTCTATAGGATTTTCCAATAACATAGAAGATGTTGTAAAATAATTACAATACCTTATCAACACTTTATTAAAAAAGAGTAATATATTCCACTACAGTATGAAGAGAAACTAACACCTGGGTGGAGTGCTACACCAAGTATACCTCAGGAAAAATAAGTTAGTATACCATCTTATTTCTCCTTTTTAAAATAGCTTTCTCTTTCATGGATCCATATGTATACCCTAATAAGGCTGCCACAAGGGCTGGCAACACCCATACTAAACCTTTGTCAGCCAAAGGTATAAGATGAAGAAAGGGAGTTTTAATATTAAATTTTTCTAAAGCTGATAATATGCTAAATAAGGCTGTTGTTACCATGGTAAATTTATATACACAGCTATATCCTTTGAATAATTTATGGAAAAAAGGAAGAATTATAATAACAATAGCCATAGGATATATAATATCTAAAACAGGTACGGAAATCTTTAAAATGTTATTTAATCCTACATTGGCAAATACCATGCTGGAAATGCATAGGATGGTTGTCCAACATTTGTAGCTTATCTTTGAAGTAAGGGTTGCAAAGTATTGACTACAGGAGGTTATAAGCCCTACAGAGGTACTTAAACATGCCAAAGAAAAAATAAGTCCTAAAATTATGATTCCCTTTGATCCAAATAAATATAAAACTATGTTGGTAAGGCTTTCAGCGCCATTTTCTACAGAACCAAGAGAAGTTTCAGCACAGGCCCCTAAATAAGATAGAATTATGTATATAACAGTTAGCACTAAACCAGCTATAATCCCAGCTTTTATGGTATTAGTAACCAATCCTTTTTCTGATTGTACCCCTTTTTCCTTTAAAGCAAAGGCTATTACTATGCCGAAATTTAGGGCAGCTATGGCATCCATTGTCATATATCCATCTAGAAACCCCTTAAGGATAGGAGAATGCTCATATACCATGGAAGGAGTACTAATGCTTCCTATTGGTTTTATTATACTTGCCCAAAATATAAGTGCTATTAAAAGTAAAATGGCTGGTGTTAATATTTTACCTAAACGATCCACTAATTTTGATGGTTTAATACTTAACCAAAAGGCTAGAGAAAAATAGCATAAAGTATATATAAAGAGAGGTAGAGAGCTAGCCATGATATTTTCTGATAAAAAAGGCTTTACTCCCATCTCAAAAGCCAGACTGCCTGCTCTAGGAATGCCTAAAAAGGGACCTATAGATAAATATATAATCACAGAAAACACTATGGCAAAAGTTTTATTCACACGGCTAGCTACAGCTTCAAGGCCATTTCCTTTAGCAACAGTGGCTACTGCTAATATTGGGAGTCCCACTGATGAAAGCAAGAAACCTCCAAGAGAAAACACAAGATTGGTTCCAGAAAGTTGTCCAAGAAGGGGTGGGAAAATAAGATTTCCAGCTCCAAAAAACATTGAAAATAACATTAAACTGATTAATAATAGATTTTTCTTTGATAATTTTTCCATTGAGATTCCTCCTAGTTGATAAATAAATTATAATTGGGCTGCAAATACCTATGTCACTTTCCAATGTGACCACCTCCTTTTAAAAAGAATTATGAGAAAATAAAAAACTCGTCCTTAATAAAAAGGACGAGTTAAACTCGCGGTACCACCTTAATTTTATCAAGCATAAACCTTTATAGCTTAATAACACTCTACAACGTACTATCATACGCGTTCCCTATAATGGAGGACTACCATCAAATCTTACTAATTTCAGATTTGCGTCTCTGAGATGATCTTCAACTATATGATGCACATCGGCTTTCAGCTATTGCCAACTCTCTGTGGAGCAAAAATATAATCTACTTTTTCTCGTCTTAGATTTTCATTATAACTTTTATAAATTTATATCATATATATTTAAATTTGTCAAATATATATGAAAATTTTAATTAATGAATTAATAAATATGCTACAAAATAAACTTATTGTCAATAAAAATTATAGTAATATGGAATTTGAGAATAACAGTACAGTGGTATATAATTTTAGATGGGGGAAAGGGGGGAATATTAATGAATTCATCTTACATAAAAAACTATTTTAAAAATACATTTATTTCTCTTCAACATAAAGATTTTAGGATATTCTGGTGCACTCAATGCATATCTCTTATGGGTACTTTTATGCAAAGAGCAGCTCAGGTATGGCTTATCTATACTATAACTAAGTCCCCTTTTAAGGTAGGAATACTAGGAGTGTGCCAATTTGCACCTTTTTTATTTCTATCTCTTTTTGCAGGGGTAATAGTAGATAGGTTTCCTAAAAGAAGAATCATAATCACTACACAGATTATATTTATGGTTCAGGCCTTTGCTATGGCCGCCTTGGTCTTTTCAGGAGCAGCTAAATACTGGCACATATTAGCTTTATCAGCGGTATTTGGGTTATCCCAAACCTTTGATATGCCAGCAAGGCAATCCTATTTTATTGAATTGGTAGGAAAGAAACACATAATGAATGCCATATCTCTAAATTCAACCATTGTTAATTTGGCTAAAATAATAGGGCCAGCCATAGCAGGTTTCGCAATGATTGCAATAGGACCTGGATTTTGTTTCTTGGTTAATGGGTTATCTTACATAGTGGTAATCACAGGGTTATTATTTATTAAGACACCAGATAAAGTTATGGCTAAGAAGTCTAAAAATATGATTGAAGAAATAAAGAAAGGACTTAGCTACGTTAAAAATGTAGAGAATCTAAAGAGTACTTTAATAATTTTAGGCATAGTGTGCACCTTTGCTATGAATGTGGATGTAATAATAACAGTATTTGTACCAGAGGTTCTTTATAAAGGAGCTTCAGAGTATAGTTTTATGCTATCAGCAATGGGAGTAGGTTCCTTTATAGGAGCAATTATAATGGCAGGGAGGAGTAAAAGAGGAATTAAAACTTCTATACTTTTCACCAATGCTTTGTTGGTATCTGTAATACAAATCTTTGCATCCTTTAACAGAAGCTATGGATTATGTTTGCTTTTGGTGGCAATCATGGGCTTTTTAAACTTAACTTTCTTAAATATGGCCAATTCTACATTGCAGTTAAACTCTTCTGATGAATATAGAGGAAGGGTTATGAGCCTTTATTCTTTATTGAATGCAGGCAGTACCCCCATAGGAAATTTCTATGCTGGAACAGTGATGGAAAATTTGGGAGCTCAATCTGGTTTTTTAATGTGTGGCGGAATAACTTTAATACTAAGTGTTTTGACTTTAATCATGGGAAGAAATAAAAAAAGAAGTATATGAAAATATTTTAATGTTATAGAAAGGGAGAGAATAGGATTGGAAAATCATCATCATACTCAAAGTAAGGCTGTAGTAAACAGACTATCTAGAACCATAGGTCATTTAGAGGCTGTGAAAAGAATGGTTGAAGAAGGCAGAGATTGCAGTGAAATTTTGATTCAAATTTCAGCGGTAAGATCTGCTCTAAACAATGTGGGTAAAATAATTTTAGAAGATCATATAAATCATTGTGTAGTAGATGCCATTGAAAACAATGATACAGAGGTATTAAAAAATTTAAACAATGCCATAGATAAATTCATCAAATAATTAAAATGCTCCCTATATTGGTTAGGCTAGATATTTCTATGATAGAAGTTATTTTACATAGATGAGTCTTGAAAGTTTAACAAATATAGAGGAGCATTTTTTTAGTTAAACATCTAACAAGGTACATATAGATATGATATAATATCCCCTATAGGGGGATATTTTCAACAGATTATATCTACAATAATAATATAGGGGATGTTTAATTTGTTACAATTCCTTGCAAAGACAATAATATCTGCGTTAATAATTGCTACGGTTTCTGTAGTAAGCAAAAAGGTACCGCTTATTGGAGCCATAATAATTTCACTTCCTATAACTTCTATATTAGCTCTAATATGGCTTTATGTTGATACTAAAGATAGTGGACAAATTGTTCAACTATCTAATTCAATCACACTAATGCTAGTACCCTCATTCATATTTTTTATTGCTTTATCTATATTACTGAAAAATAATATGAGTTTCCCTTGGGCCTTAGTTATATCCTGTGGGGTCATGATAATAGCCTATAGTTTATACACCTTTGTTCTAGGGAGGTTTGGAATTAAATAAAATTTTGGAGAAGCTAAATTTTGGCTTCTCTTTTAATATGGGAAGAATCCATATTAAAGGTTGTAAAAACAGAAGTTTATTTAGTTGAAAAATGTGATAAAAACTGAAGAAAAAATAGCAAAAAAGTAAAAATATTAACTTAAATATAAAAAATAGAAATTCCTTACAGATAAGTGAAAATCTATAGGAATTATGAATTAGATTATATGGAGGTTAATTGATATAATTCCTCATGGGTACAGTAAAACTGTAACAAGGAGGTTATACATATGAGAATTAAAAAAATATTATCTATTGTTTTAGCTTCATCCATGGTATTCTTAACTGCTTGCGGAGGCGGAGCTAAAAGTGGCAGCACAGATGGAAAAATAAAGGAAGGCGGAACTATAGTTTTCGCTGCAGGAGGAGATCCCAGGGTATTAAATCCTATGTATGGTAATGATAGAGTTACAATGACTATAAATAATGCATTATATTCACCATTATTTGATATAGAAAATGGTGAAAAGCAATATTATCTAGCAGAAAGCTTTACTCCATCAGCGGATTTCTTGTCATACACTCTAAAACTAAAGAAGGATTTAAAATGGCATGATGGTAAGGCAATAACTGCTGACGATATAGTATTTACTTTAGATAAGATACTAGATCAAAAACAAAAGTCTTTATTAAGAGGGGACTTTTTAGTTGATGGAAAGCCTATAGAGTATAAGAAGGTAGATGATTTAACAGTAGAATTTAAGCTAGCTAGGGTTATGATGAGCTTTGAATCTTCTGTAGCCGGATTTACTCCAATACCAAAGCATGTGTTTGAAGGCGAAGAGGATATAGCTAAGAGCACTAAGAATGATACTCCAGTAGGTAGTGGTCCATATAAGTTTAAAGAGCATAAAAAGGGAGAAAGTGTTACTTTAGTTAAGAATGAAGATTATTTTGGAGGAAAACCTCATATAGATAATGTGGTTTATAGAATAATAGCTGACACTAATTCATCCAATTCAGCCTTTTTAAATGGAGAAATATCAGCAAAATATGTTGATCCAAGAGATGTAGATAAATTTAAAGATAAGGCTACCTTAGAAACCTATGATGAAGGTATGCTGGTAAATGCCATAATGAATTTTGATAGTCCAGCTTTAGGCAAAAAGGAAGTAAGACAAGCAATAGCCTATGCTCTAGACAAAGAAGAGATAATAAAAGCAGGGTATTTAGATGAAAAATATGCAGCAAAAGCTTATTCAGCTTTAGTGCCAACAACTTTATATTATACTGAAGACTTAAATAAGTATGAAAAGAACGTTGACAAAGCTAAAGAGTTATTAAATAAAGCAGCAGTGAAGGATTTAAAGTTAAGCATAGTATTCACTAATGGTAAGAAGTCAG
>DINW01000069.1:0-96797 GCA_002423705.1 Clostridium sp. UBA5530 | reverse complement strand
TGAAGTAGGTGGAGAAAACAACGTATCTAACTATGTAAATAAGGATTTAGATAAAAAGTGGGAGGCTGCTAATGGGGAAACTGATAAAGCTAAGAGAGAAGCTTTATATAAAGAAATTCAAAACACCATAGCAGAGGATCTTCCAATATATCCAATAACCTATTCTCAATCAATAATAGCTGTAGATAAAAAAATAGGTGGAGTGAAAGAAGCAAAACCAGCACCAATATTTATGTTTAAAGACTTATCAAAGCTTTATTTCACAGAATAATTATAATATAAGGCTCCCTGTAGTAATTGGCAGGGAGCATTTAATTTAAAAGGAGAGTTGCTATGTCAAGATACATTTTAAAAAGGATACTAGGAGCTATACCAATGCTAATCATTGTATCCATATTATCCTTTGGGATAATTAAGCTAGCCCCAGGAGATCCTGTAATGGCCTATGCTACTCCTCAAATGCATAAAGAGGATTTAGACAATTTAAGAAAGGAGCTAGGTTTAGATAAACCAGTGTATGTTCAATATGGAGCATGGCTTTCTAAAACCTTAAAGGGGGATTTTGGATATTCCAATGTGGACTTTAGACCTGTAAAGGATAAGGTTATTGAAAGAATGGGTGCTACTTTGATTTTGATGGGAATATCTATGATAATATCTTTAATACTAGGAATAATATTTGGAGTCTTAAGCGGATATTATGAGAACAGATGGATAGATAAAGTAATCAGCGTAGTAAGCTATATAGGAATTTCTATTCCTTCTTTTTGGTTTGCCATGATGCTAATAGTCATATTTTCGGTGAAACTTAATCTACTCCCTAGCATAGGTATGCATAGTATAGGGGAAGATTCCCTGGGAGATGTTATAGTACATACCATAATGCCTGCCATGGTTTTAAGCTTTCAAAGTTTTGCAGTGATAGCTAGATATGTAAGGAGCAATGTAATTGATGAGAAAGATGAAGAATACGTAAGAACTGCCAGGGGGAAAGGCTTATCGGAAAAAGTTATATTCGGCAAGCATATATTAAAGAATTCATTAATACCCATAGTGACTATTTTGGGCATGTCTTTGCCTAATTTGATTTCAGGAGCTTTCATAACAGAAACAATCTTCGGATGGCCTGGTATGGGAAGACTAGGTATTCAAGCTATATTTGGATTTGATTACCCAGTGATAATGGCAATAACCCTGTTATCTTCTTTGTTCCTTATAATAGGTAATCTTATATCTGATATTTTGTATGGCGTTGTAGACCCTAGAATAAAGGTGGTGGCATAATGTTGACAAATATGAAAAAGAAATTCATGAAAAATAAGTTGGCATTGGTTAGTTTAATTGTTTTAATAATCCTTATCATAGTAAGTGCCTTAGCCTTTTTGTCACCCTATGATCCTAATGAAATTGATATAGTAAATAAATTGCAGCCACCTAGTATAAAGCATATTTTTGGAACTGATGATATGGGAAGGGACTACTTAACTAGAGCATTATATGGGGGCAGGGTTTCTCTTATGGTTGGATTTAGTTCTATGATTATAGCTACAATATTAGGAACTCTTATAGGAACAATAAGTGGATATTTTGGTGGATGGATAGATGCTATACTTATGAGAACTATAGATGTGCTTATGAGTATCCCAAGCTTTTTTATAATTTTAACCTTAAATGTGTACTTAAAGCCTGGCATAGGAACTATCATAGTTATTATTGCATTATTCAGCTGGATGGGAGTAGCTAGGATCATAAGAGGTGAAACCTTGTCAGTTAAGGAAAGAGAATATGTGGTATGTGCAGTATCTCAAGGAATAAGGCCATATAAGATAATATTAAATCATATAATACCTAATGTTATGCCTAGTGTTATTGTAGCTGCCACTATAAATGTTGCTAATGCAATACTAATGGAATCATCTTTAAGCTTTCTGGGTTTAGGTATACAGGCACCTAATGCTTCATGGGGAAGCATGCTCCAAAATGCTCAGGGGTATATATTGGACGTGCCATACCTAGCTATATTTCCAGGGCTTTTGATATTGGTAACTGTGCTGTCCTTTAATATTATTGGGGATTTAATGAGGGATTTAAGTCACCCTAAAAAGGCAAAATAGACTCTAGATAAATATCAACACTTCATTAAAATAGTAGCAACAAAATTAAATACAAAGATATTAAAAAACAAGGAAGCATACCTTATAGTGATATGCTTCCTTTAATATAATAATTTTAATTACAATATATCTCTGTACTCTAAAAATTCAGTTTCAAAGACTCCCCTACCCTCCGTCATAGACAATAAATCTAATTGGAAGTCTTTGCACAAATCATAGGGAACAACGCCTTTTACATTCAATTCCATGTTGGAATAGTCAATGGTTTCAATGGATGCTTTCATAGAATTAAGGGCGCACATTACAATTTTTTCATATCCCATTGGAGTAATGAGAATATACTTCATATAAGGTTCTAGATTTTTTACCCCACATATTTGTAGAGCTTTTCTAATAACTTCAGGAGCAAGCTTTCTATAATCAGAAGGTGTGCTAGTTACACTATCATAATCAGCATCTACAAAGGTAACTTTTACATCTACTACTTCATTGTGAATACCTTCCTTGATTCCTAGGAGAACGCCATGTTCCACTGCACTTTGAAAGGATTTTTCTATATAGCCAAGGGACACTTGGCTTTCATATATAAAGCCACTTCCAACGGGCAGTGGTTCTAAGGTTAGCCAAATTCCTGCACGATATGGATTACCCTCTTGGTTTAATCCAATTCCATAGGCTATCTTTTTCATAGGCTTTTCTTTAGATACAGTTCTGATTTCCTCAAAGTAGGCATTAATCCCGTAGCGCTCCTTTAGAATGCTTTGTAAAATCTCCTTTTGCAATTTACCAAAGAGCTTTAAAGTAATTTCACCAGTAGATTTTCTTATATCTAAAGATAAAAAAGGATCTTCTACCATAAGCTCATTAAGAGCACCTAATAGATTGCTGCGGATACTAGGATCTGATGGGCTTATGCCAACAGAAAGAAGAGGTTCTGCCATATTCATTAAACCATTGAATTTTAATGTGCTGCCAATAAAATCTCCACAGTTTAGTTCCTCAATATCATATAAAATTCCTATATCATTTTGGCAAATATATTGGGTTGAAGGCTCCTTTCCATTATACAAAGAGAACATGTTTTTCATGGTTATACTTTCACCTGTTCTACATAGAAGAACTTTTTCTCTTACTTTTAATTCACCACTAAATATTTTCACATAAGCTTTCTTATGATGATTGGAATCCCATTGAATTTTATAAACATAGGCTGAAAGGTTGCTATGATTATTTACTGTATGATTATCTTTAACAAACCACTTAGCTATAGCAGTGATTAGAGTATCAACACCTATATCCATTAAGGCGGAGCCGTGGTATACAGGATATATCTTAGAATCTTGGACTTTAACTCTAATAAAGTTAGAATAATCTTCATCTAATATTGGTATATCGTTAAGGTACTTCTGCAATAGTTTTTCTGAAGTTAAAATAACTTGTTCTGTGAAATTTTCATCTGAATAATTATAGTTGTATATTGTGCAATGTTTTGTTCCATAGTCATTAACTTTTTGCATTATTAAACATTTATCTGTAAGTTGATTTTTTATGTCTTTATATACTTTATCTATGTTTACACCTAGACGATCAACTTTGTTAATAAAAAATATTACTGGCAACTTCATCTTATTTAATTCATGGAAGATAATTCTAGTTTGAGGTTGAACTCCTTCTTTAGCTGAAATTACAAGGATTACTCCATCCAATACAGCTAAGGAACGTTCTACCTCTCCGATAAAGTCCATATGACCAGGGGTATCGATTAGGTTTATTTTCACATCATCAATATAAAAAGATACAGTGGATGACTTTATTGTCATACCACGTTTTTGCTCTAATTCTAAAGAGTCAGTTATAGTGGTTCCTTTATCTACATTTCCCATATGTTTGATGATACCACTGTGGTAAAGAATACTTTCGGTGACAGTGGTTTTACCAGCATCTACATGAGCCATAATTCCTAAATTCAATATTTTATTTTTCATAATTACCACATCTTTCTATGTCAGCCATATCCTTTATAGGGAGCAGAATACTTGCCTGTGGTAATTAAAAGCATATAAAAAACCACAGTCTGAGACTGTGGCAAAATTTATAAATAAAATATATTTATTAATTCATCACAAGGCAGGCCGATTCATTATTTATTAAATTCCCAGAAAAATAAGTTTTTAACATATAATTCAACCTCCTAAAATTTAGTATAACTTTATAATAGTGTATTTTAAGTTTATTGTCAATATTAAAAAGCAAAGTAAAATGACTTTTTGATAAAATGGTGATACAATTCAATTGATAGTTGATTTTCAGTAAGACAAATTGTTTGGAGTAATGGAAATGAAAGAATGTATTAGAGATAGGACCATATCTTTCTTGTTAATTATAGCTGTAGCAGTAACTTTTATAGTTACTTTATTTTCTGCAATTACTTGTGATACAAATAACATAAAGATAAATGATGATGATATCATGGAGTTTAATAAGGGTTGGACCTATATAGACCAGGGGCGAAAAAATCATATTGACACCTTGCCTATAAAAAATAAAGATATAAATAAAAAAGATATAACTATAAGCAATATATTACCCAGTGACTCTGTTAGAAACAATGTGATGTGTATTGAATCTACCTGTGAGGAACTTAGTATATATGTAGAAAATAATTTGATTTATAAATTTCAAGTTGGTAGCAAAGGACCATTTGGAAAAACTTTAGGATGCACATGGAATATAGTTAAGATTCCTAGAAACTTAAGGGGAAAAGAAATTTCTATAGAAACAAAGTTTACACCCAATCAGCCCACTGGTGGGATATACAATATAACTTTGGGAAATAAAAGTGCTACTATATTGTATTTATTGAGAAATAATTTAGGGACTATAATATTTTGTTTTATTACTATGGTATTGGGAATTACATTTATGATAATAGCTGTAATTTTAAGAATACGTGATGGTAAAAATAAAACAAGTAGCTTTACAAATATAGGTCTATATATGATTATTTGTGCCATTTGGGCCATAACTGATACAAATTTATTGCAGTTCCTTTCAGGTAATATTAGGTGGAGATATGTTTTATCATATTTATCATTTATGCTACTACCTATACCACTTTTGAGGTATATAAAGGATAATGTTACCCATGGTAAAAAATATTTTGATTTATTATCTTTGAGTTTTATTTTAGTATTTGCAATAAATGTATTTTTATATTTGTTTAAAATAGCAGATTTATGGCAAACAATTTTTCTGGTTCATATACTTATATTTATATCTGTAGTGTTAATAATTACAGCATGTTTTAAGGAAAAACATAAATACAATAACAAGGATGCTATGAGTATAACTGGTGGAATTATAATCCTTGTAATATCGGGGTTATTTAGTGTTTTACAATTCAATATGGGAAATTACAATAGCTACTCAAAAATTTTCAGATATGGTATGCTAGCTTTTATAACTATATTGGTTATTCATATGATAAAAAGGTACATAGCTATGCGCAATTTAGAAACGGAACACAAGATTTATAAAAAATTGGCCTATGTTGATATACCAACTAAATTTTATAATCGTACTGCCTTTGAAGAGGACATAGATCATATAGAAAATAAAAATATTAAAGTTAACTCTGTGACTATGATTGTTTTTGACTTAAATAATCTTAAACAGTGCAATGACACTTATGGACACTATATGGGGGATGAGATTATTAAAGGATTGGCCTATTGTATAGGGAAAACTTTTAGTTCCTTGGGTAAATGCTACCGTATAGGGGGAGACGAATTTGTTGTGATTCTTACGGATTTCAAGGAAGAACATATAGAAGATGCTATAGACAAACTTCATAGAGTGGTAAAAGAATACAATGAAGAACATGAACATAAGATTAGCGTAGCCTTTGGATATTATAGGGAAGAATTAACCAATGAAAAGATTATTGACATGAGAAGAATTTTTCAAAAAGCCGATAAAAATATGTATGATAATAAAAATAAGGAAGATTTTTCTAACTAATATGAATATTAAGGACTTTAGTGAAATATATTATTTTACTAAGGTCCTTTTACTTTAACAAGTTATAAATAAAGTTAAAATTTGTAAAAACCATTGAATAAAAAAATCAAGCTGATATAATATTAATTAACTAATAATACAATATATGTTAATCAAAGAAATAAATGGAAATACCTTTGTGGATGTACACAGAAATCTATTTAGTTGAAATCTCATAGTCTCATTTAATCAAGTAGTATTGTCAATTTTATAAATCCAAAATATAAAGTGGGAGGAG
The DNA here is from genome assembly GCA_002423705.1 of Clostridium sp. UBA5530. Lineage (GTDB taxonomy): Bacteria > Bacillota > Clostridia > Clostridiales > Clostridiaceae > Clostridium_X. Next base: position 90,386 of record DINW01000069.1, on the reverse strand, counting down.
GGGGAAGTATGAAAAAGATAGTAGACACTAAATGGATGGAGATTGTTAAGGATTTTGTTAGTGTGTCTTGTTGTAAAGAAAGAGTAGAAAAACAGTCAATAATGATGTAGTAAATAGCTTTCCATAATTACAAAATAACATTTCTGTAAGTAAATGAGACAATTTTGATATTGCCAATACTACTTGAACTAAATATATTAATTAATATGGACTTAGACAAAATTATTTAAAAGGGTTAGGAAGGATGTATAAATGAGAATTAATTCAAGAGTTTATGTTCATACAACAGATAAAGAAGACAATTTTATATTTAATGGACTGACAGGATCTTTAGATTTGGCTAATAAAAAAATTGCAGGTATATTAAAAGACAGGAACATTGATAAAGTCTGCCAATTAAAGGATGAAGAATTTTCACAGTTAAAGGAGTCAGGATATATAATAGACGAAACAGAAAGTAAGTTGGAGGAAGATATATTTAAAAATTATGTTGAGTCTATGGGGGACAAGTTAAACATTAATACCTTTGTAATAAGTCCAACTTTACAGTGTAATTTAGGATGTAAATATTGTTTTGAAAATATTATAGGTGATAGAAATATAACCATGAACGAAGATATGCTAAATAAAATGCTAGATTTTATAACTAATAGGGTAAACAACAATAATAATAAGTCTTATATAGAATTATTTGGAGGAGAACCTTTAATGGAGTCTACATATCCCTATGTAGAAAAAATATTTCAATATGCTAGAACACAAAACATACCATTAAATATAACTACAAATGGAACCAACATTGAAAATTATTATACTTTACTCAAGGAGTATTCAAAAGAAATAAAAAAAATCCAAATTACTCTTGACGGGTGTAAAGAAGAACATGATAAAAGAAGGCATTTTAAAAATGGACATGGAACCTATGAAATAATATTTAGAAATGCATTGAAAATATTAGAATTAGGAATAGCAGTAGACTTTAGAATTAATGTTGATAAAAATAATATAAATGGAATGCAGGAACTAATATCATATATCAATAGTAGTGAACTGATATTTTTCAATAATTTTAACTACTATTTTGCACAAATCACAGATCATTTAAATCCTAGTAATCCTAATTTGTTAGATGAGGCAGAATTAGCTATTGAATTAGATAAATTGAATTTAATAGATAAAGGTAATTTTTCTACCTTAGGGTATATAATTGACTCTACAATGATAAAGGGAAGAAATAGGTTACCTAGTTTCACTAGATGCGAAGCAAATTCTGAAAACACATATGTAATTGCTCCTAATGGCAATGTATATAATTGTTGTGAGGTTATGGGAAATGACTCATATATAACTTGGACCTATTACCCACAAGAAAATAAAAATAGTGGTGAAAAAGAATTTTCATATAATAATATACTAAGAGCACCACTTAGAAAAGAGTGCAAAGATTGTACCATTGCATTGTTGTGTGGTGGAGGATGTATGATTTCGAGAAATAACAGAAAGGTATATTGTGATATACAGGAAAAAGTTGTGGACAAGTTCTTTAACTATCTTAGAATGAAGTACAATTTGAGTTGAAGAAAACTATTAAAAAGAAAATGTTATAGCTTAATTGGAAATCACAATATATGTAAAGTAAATTAAAAGGAGAATAGCGTATTGCTATGTGATTGTTATGGAAAAATATACCTATATTTTAGTGAACCCACCTAAAATGAAAAACTATATAAAAAGGTTAAACGATGTTTGTTTAGGCTTAGGATATATTCATGCTTTTGCAAAACAAAAATATCAAGGCATAATTCTGAACTCTTATCTTAACGATTTGGATTCAGAGGAAACTGCCCAAATAATTATTGAAGAAAACCCTAAAGTTGTAGGAATTTCCTGTAATTATTATTCTTCTATTCCTGGTACTGTTATGTTAGTAGAAAATCTTAGAAATATGGGATATAAGGGACATATATCTTTAGGAGGCCATGGAGCAGTTACATCTAGGGAAACCTTATTAAAGTATTTAGATATAGATTCATTAGCAATAGGAGACGGGGAAAAATCATTTTTTCAATTAGTGGATACCATTGAGAATGAAAACTTCAATTACAATGTTAATGGTTTTTATTATAAAAAAGGTGAAAGTATAATAGAAGATTATGCAAAACCTTGTTTGATTGATATCGATAAGTTACCATTTCCAACTAGGCCTGGAGATGAGGGATACCCTGTTGAAAATGAACAATTGAAAACTATAGATTTTAGGACCTTTAATATATCAACAAGCAGAGGATGTACATATAATTGTACATATTGTGATATGAGTGTATTTTATCAAAAGCAAAGAAGAGTTAGAAGTGTAAATGATCTAGTCAATGAAATAGAATATATCATAAATAAATATAATGTTCATAGATTCTCCTTTAGTGATGATAATTTCATAGGAGGTTCTCTTGAAGGAAGAAAAAGAGCCCTAGAATTTTGCAATGCTTTAAAGGAAAAGAGGCTTCAAATTAAATTTGCTATGGAAGCTAGAGTTTCAGATATGACACCAGATTTATTAATTCCTCTAATGGAGGCTGGATTGCACCATGTGAATTTAGGAGTAGAATCAGGAAATCAGCGAATGCTAAATACGTGGAAAAAGGGCATTACTGTTTCACAAAGTGAAAAAGCCATTAATGTAGTACAATCATTAGGACTAAGCTATAATGTGAATTTTATATTATATGATATGTATTCAACTTTAGAGGAGTTATGGGACAATTATAACTTTTTAGTAAGAACAAGAAGTGTAGAATTTTCCGAAAAGTTTTTCTCTATTTTTAATAACCCCTTAGGAGTTCTTAATGGAACCCCTATAGCCAATTCTCTACTTAAAGAGAATCTGCAAAAGGATTATGTAATGAGACAGGCGACGGAAGAAGAACAAGAAATTTTAAATAAATATCGTCCTATATGGGGATATGATGCAATAGATTCAAAGATGAATTGCTTTATAAAAAATCAAAATTATTGGATAGAAAGTATATCTAATATTGCTGAGTACTATGAAAACTCCTCTGAGTTTGATAATGGAATTAGGTTTTTATGCTTACAGTTATTCAAACAAAGCTTAATGAATGCTGAGAGAGAATGTGAAGACTATGAGATACTTCAAAATATGATAGATAAATTTATTAAAATTAAGAATCCACAAATTAAGGAAAAAATGGTATTATAAAGATGTACCATATATTATTAGTTTATGTTTAGGAATAGGTAAAATAAGATTTGCTTAAATTTCCTAAAATTAAGAGGTGGATTTTCATGACAAATTATAAAAAGATAAAAAAACATCTTATATATTTTTATTGTGTAATAGGAATTTTAAGCATTATAATATACTCTTTAAGTGCCGCAATCAATGTGGATATAGGGAAAATGGGAGAATTTGCACAGGATAGACAATTAGAATCAGTTAAGGATCTATCAGTCTATGTGATTCTCCTATTTGTCTTGCAATTAATAATAAGTGTAATTTCAAATACTATCTGTGCCAAGGTAAATTCAGAGATAGAAAAGACTTTATATGAGTATTCATCTCAAATTTTATGCAATATAAATATTAAGGAAAAACTTGTAGACTCTTTAGGAAATACTTTTGAAAGAATAAATAGCGGAATAAAAGCCTTTTGCAAGAACTATTGTGAGGATATGATAAGCATATTAAATTCAAGTGTTTCCATAATTATTTCTATGATTTTAATAAATAGAATAAACTTCTATGTAGGAATAATATACTTTTCTTTAGCTATCAGTGCAATAGTATTACAAACATTCACAAGCAAGATTATGGAGCCAGGAATAGAGGAAAGGCAAGGAGCTTATTCTCAAAGTATAACCTTTGTACACAATTCCCTTGTAAATATTGATTCTATAAAGGTATATGGAATACAAAATTACTTAATGAATAAACTAGACTTTTTAATTAAAACTTTATGTGATAGATACAATAAATCCTTAAAACAACAGTTAAATTTAAGATCCATTTCGTCAATAATAAGTCTTTTTTCAGTTTTATTTTCAATTGGCTTTGCAGCATTAATTGCATCTAGGGGGTCCATAACCATAGCTCAGTTTATAACCTTATCTTTAGTGTTGATTCCCCTTGATGAAGAGTTGTCTACATTGGTAGATGGGATAGTTGAAATAAGGATTAATTGTGCAATTATAAAACGAGCATTACCTATTTGGAATAATGGGAAAGAGAAACTTGAAGCCATAGAAGAACAAATAGATAATTTATCCATAGACACTTCCGAGGATAACATTGACATAAAGTTAGACAAAATATGGTTTAAATATGAAGAAAACTATATAATTAACAACTTAAGTTTAAGTATATACCAAGGGCAACATATTGCTATAATAGGAAAATCAGGCTGTGGAAAGAGCACTATAATGAAGGTGATGGCTGGAGTAGATACAGTAAATAGTGGGATTATTACAAAGTATGGGAGAAATACTATCTATCTACCACAGGATGTATTTTTATTTTCTCAATCTATTAGAGAGAATCTTAAATATGTAGATTGTAACATAGACCAAGAGAAAATTAACTTTTTGAAGGAAATGTTGGATTTGGGATTTATAGATGAAATGGGCAAAGGATGGGATACCCTATTAAAAGATAGGGGGTTGAATTTATCGGGAGGTCAAAGACAAAGAATAGCATTAGCTATGGCATTACTAAAGAACCCTGATGTGCTATTGCTTGATGAAGCTACATCTGCTATGGATTATAGCACAGAAGCATTAGTATTAAAAAATTTACAATCATATATGAGAAATAAAACTTTAGTAATTGTCACTCATAATATAGAATCACTATGGAATATGGACAAAATTATTATTGTAGATGAGGGTAACATAAAGAATATGGGACTACCAAATGAAATATTACCTGAATTTTCATATTAATTTATGTAGGTGAGAGAATGAAAAATATAAGGATTAAAACGTTAAATAAAATGTTTATATTTTTGAAGGGAATGAAGATTGAGTTATTTGTAGGACTTATAATTTCAGGTCTAATTCCAGTCATATTCAATTTAGAAATATCTATCTTTCAAAGCTCTTTAATATCTTTAATCAATGATCAATGCTATAAGAACATAAAAATAATTTGCATTAAATTGGCGGTAGCCTATATTATAACCCAGGCTATATCTGTTTTAGGAATGTATTTATTTTCTAGCACCACAGCTTTGATTGAAGGAAATATTAGAAAGACACTATATAATAAAACAATACATATGAAAGACGGAATTTTATCTCAGGGGGAAGTAACCACACTATTCACAAGTGATGTAGAGAGAATATCAGGAATATTGTGGATATTATTAAGATATACAAGATGGATTCTTAGTGGACTTTTAGGTTTCTTTTATATTAGCACACAGGTTGATATAAGACTGGCTTTTATAACTATAGCATTTGGAATGGTATCTTTTATGTTTCAATTTATATTTGTAAATCCAGAATACAGAACTAATAAGGAAATTCAGAATTCTTTAGAAAGTGTTACTCAACGACTCCTTGATATAATATCGGGCAATGTGCTAATTAAGTCCTTAGGTATACAAAAGCCTGTGTTTATTAATTTTCAAGGCACTGTAGGAAAACTAAAAAAAAGTAGATATAAGTTAGGGGTATTAAAGGTTTTAAGGAGTAACTATACTAAAACCATTCAATTTGTGTCTCAAATTGGCCTTTTGGTAATAGGGAGTTTTTTTGTTGCAAAGGGTGAGCTTGAACTATCTGCCCTTTTAGCAGTACCATGGCTATCCACAGGAATAATTTATTTTTTTATGAGCATTAGTAACTTTGCCAGTGATATACAGGGGGGGATTTCAAGCTTAGAAAGGATATTTTCCTTATTAAACCTCAGTGAAGAAGATTTGGATGAGAATTTTAAAGAAGTTCACTTTGATTTTAATAGAGAAGCTCTTAAATTAACTAATGTTTCCTATGGTTATTCAGAAGGAAAGAATATATTGAAAGATATTTCTTTAGAAATACAATGTGGAAAGTTTATAGCTATAGTAGGTAATTCGGGATGTGGTAAAACCACATTGATTAAGATAATTATGGGTTTACAACAGCAATCCCAAGGTGATGTAGAATTGTGGGGAGTTAAAAATACCGAGTGTTCTCTTAGAACATGGCGACATAAATTTTCCTATGTACCTCAAGTAGCAACATTATTCTATGGGACTTTTGGCGAAAACTTAGCCATGGCAGATTTGGATATGACCTATGAAGATATGTACAACATAATAAATGAAATTCAGGCCAATGATTTTATAGATGCAGCAGGTGGATTAGATGCAAATGTAGGGGACTTAGGCACATCTATGTCAGGAGGACAAAAACAAAAGATTTCTATGGGACGTGCCCTTGGAGGGAAGGCTCCTATAATAATTTTAGATGAGGCTACGGCTTCCTTAGATAAGGAATATGCAAAATATATAATTGAAGTATTGGAAAAACGCAAAAAGGATCACACCATTATCATAGTTACCCATAGAATAGAAGAAGTCATAGAGGCTGATTGCATATATTTTATGAAGGCTGGAACCATAAGTTCTTTTGGAACTCATGAGGAATTAATGAATAAAGATTTATATTATAGAGAATTGTGGGAAAGCAGAAGGTCATCTTTAGAACATCAGGTAGATGAGGTTAAGTGAAACCTAGTTGGGTGCCACTAAAATTTTAAACATTACAATTTTATTAATTTCAAAGAGAAGCCAATTATCTAGTGAAAACCTATGGTAAAATAGTAGATGAGATGAACTTTTATCTGATGAAATCAAAGGAGAAATATATGACTAGTTTAAAAAACAAAAGGTGGTTTAAAATTATTTCTATATTAATAGTTATATTTTTAATTCAGTTTATCATAATAGATTTAACGGTTGTATTTAAGGCTAATAAATATGCTATAGACAATAGTAAAACAGTACCTGATACTCAATGCATTATAGTTTTTGGAGCATATGTTTATCCTGACGGAACACCTTGTGACATGTTAAAGGATAGGCTAGATACAGCACTGGAAATACTTAAGAATAGTCCCAATAAGGATATTAAGGTCATAGTAACAGGGGATCATGGAAAGAAAAATTATGATGAAGTCAATGCTATGAGAAAGTACCTTATGGAAAATGGAGTAGAGGATTCTAAAATTTTTATGGATCATGCGGGTTTCAGCACCTATGAAAGCATATATAGAGCAAGAGACATCTTTAAGGTTGAAAGTGCAGTGGTTGTTACTCAAAATTATCATCTTAAGAGGGCCACCTATTTAGCAAGAAATATGGGAATAGAGGCCTATGGTATGAAAGCAGACAAGCATAACTATGTAGCTATAATAAAATATAGCATAAGGGAGAGTCTGGCTATATATAAAGATTTCTTTAAGGTCAATGTGTTAAAATCCAAACCTACATTTTTAGGTGATGAGATACCTATAAACAGCAGCGATTCTAGTGTAACCCACGATTAATATTGTTATGGCAATAATGCCAAAAAATATACAAAAGCCTTTAAAATTTTCAGAAAAAAGAGTATACTTTATTACAGAAGCATTAATTCAATTAAAAGGCAGGTGTGAAAATAAACATTGTTAGTTGAAACGCATAAATTAATAGCAAACACTTTATTAGACCATATAGAGATAGACGAGTTTCCTCTAATAAAAAGCAAGTATTTTTTATGGGGAAACATAAAACCAGATTGTTTCTCAGTTTATAAGTTTAAAAGGCACTATGAATTTGAAAGCTTCAATATGATAATAAATAAATGCAATTTTTTAGCATCACTAAATATAGACACCATAAATTATTTATATAGAGTAAGAAGATTCAATCAAGAACTTGGAGTTATATGCCATTTTATATGTGACTTCTTTTGCAGACCTCACTATGAAAGATGGGAGTTTAAAAGTCCAAGGGTAACTAAACAACACATCATGTATGAGCGAGAGCTTAGTAAATTTGCCAAGGATTTCTGTTTTGAAGAGCAAAGCTTTAATAACTTTAGAATAGATGAGATGGATGAATTTTTAAGAGATTTATTAGAGCAGTATAAAGATAATAATGACTATGAAAATGATCTTAAATATGCTTATTTTGCTTGCTACAATGTAATAAATTCAATACTAGCAAGTATAGTTTACAACACTTATGCTAATAAGTATGTGGCAGTAGTAGTATAAAATCAAAGGGGTTGTATCAAAATTATAAATTATTTTGATACAACCCTATTAATTTGGAATTTAAAATTAGGGATGCAATTCTATAAAAATTACTAGAAAATAAATTACACCAGAAACTCCTTTATGAGTTTCTGATGTAATTTTTAATTCTCAATTATGATACATCTTATTTTTAAAGGTCTAAGCTATATCTTCTTTCTTTTTCTTAGCTTTAACAGTAGATATACCAATAATAAATAGGAGACTACCTAGCAATATCAATGTTTCAGTACTAAAGAATGAACCGGTTTGTGGAAGCTTAGAGCTGTTTGTAGTTCCAGTATTAGTATTATTGTTATCAGTGGTAGTGTTATTAATATAAGGTTTTATATCTTCTATGGTAACAGCTCGTACATTTGGAGTTCTTCCATCTTGAGAAACAGGAATTGTTATGGTACCTGCATTTAATAATTCAACGGCTTTGGCTCTCATAGCTGGATCCCAGTTGTTACCTATGACCTTCCAATTATTATCTAGTTCAGGGGTTAATACTCCTGCTTTTACGTTGATAATATAGTCCTTTATTAATTCTCTTACTCCACCTATATCTCCGCGAACATCTTTCTCTAGAAGTATTGGTAAGTCCTCACCAGTTTTAAATATTTCTCCATAAGATAATAGTTGAGAACTTGCCCTATAATTGTTAACAGCTACTATAAAGCTATCCGTATCCTTGATAGCAGTACCATCCATTTTGGTTAAATTAACTATTCTAGACCCAGGTTCCTTTGAAATATCTACATCATATTTAACTCCTGAGAACATATCGTAGTTATAACCTCTAATCTTTTCGTTAAAGGATATGGTTAAATCTCCAGGCTTATATGTGTTATAATACTGAGCTGACCATTCCATATATCTCTTCAATTGAGATCCTGTCATCTTTAACTTGTAAAGGGTATTTGCATATTTATAAATTAAAGATATATCAGATTTATGGATATCTCCAGCTTTCATATTTGCTCTTGAATCAAAGGCAGCTGCAGCAGAAACCTCTGCACCTGTATAGTACATTTGAACTTTGTTGATTAAATCTATCATGGCAGTATCTTGTATTTGTGAAGTAGGAATTCCTTTAATCTCATCTTGAGGAACTAAATCTCCACCTACAAGCTTTCCTATTACCTTCCCAGCATCTTCCTTAGCCCTTCCATCAAAAGAAGCCAATTTAGCTGATAGCTCAGCATCGGGTGAATAGTTAACTACAGTTTTTCCACTGGCGTCTTTTCCAGTGATGTATTTAAGGGTTGAAGAGGTACTTTTCACTTCATATTTTCCAGAAGAATTTTTAACAAGGCTTATATTTACTTGACCTAAAGAAGAACCGCCGCTTTTATTTTCAACCAATAAGACATTGTTATACTTAGCCCCAGCAACGGCCTTATGCTCATGGGCAGCAGCAATAACTGTTAATTCAGGACAAGCATTAGCAAGGTCTATGGCTCCAGAGCCTGATACACCATATTCATTGCTTTCTGACATATGCTCTGCAGCTATCATCACGTCTACTTTGCCTTTAAGATCAGCTATAACTTTTTTAGTTTCTTCTACTGGATTAGTTACTTTATAGTTCTTTAAATTTTCTCCATCCCATTTAGATATATTAGGGGTAACCATACCTATTATGGCAACTTTTACGCCATTTACATTGAAAATTTTATAGGCATCTCCTAACCTACTTCCATCTTGTCTATATACATTTCCAACTAGAGGAGCGGCTTTAGAGTGTGCCATTATTTTTTCAAGGATTGGAACTCCATAATTGAATTCATGATTTCCCATGGTCCAAGTATCATAAGCCATTTCGTTCATGGCAAGAACCATTGGATGAATAGGATCATTCAAAAACAAATCTGCTGAATTGTCTTGAATGGTGTCTCCCACATCAAGAAGTAAAGTATTAGGATTTGAAGCTCTTAGCTCCTTTACAGCTGTGGCAATTTGTGCTAAGCTTCCAGACATATCTGGTGCATTTATAGCATAGTCATATGGAAGAAATCTTCCGTGGGTATCACTGGTGGTAAGAACTTGAAGATTTACTTCATTAGGTGTTCCATTACTGATCAATCTTCCATTCATAGTGGTTATTATGGAAGGATCTTTTTCTTTATTAGCCTTTATATTTTCAATAAGTGCATCTCTAACTACAATATGGGTGTCACAAGCTGGATTTGATCCACCTGCAGATATAAAGGCGGTAAAGCCATCTCCTCCTGTAGCAACAAAGTCAGGAGTAGCTACTGTTATAGTTTGATTATTAAATAGAGGGGAACCATCTTCCCTTACAATATTATAAATTCTGCTTCCAGATGGAGCTGATGGGTCATAACTGAATTTGATTCCAGATACCTGTATACCTTTTCCACCATCTTGAACAGCTTGTTCTAATATGGCTTTTAATTGAGAAACTGTCATTGGAACTTTACATATAGTATTATCAAAAGGCATGAACTGCCACATGGTATCTACGGTTATAGGACCAGTAGGAATATCAACTCTAAGTCCTCCATTATTAGACATGCCAACGTCAGCAGATATCTTATTTCTAATAACATCTGAAGCCCAATTACCTAAGTAAGATTCTCCATATTTCCCTGAGCCCACAATATGAACATCTCTAGTTAATTTTTCCTTTGAATTTTGCCCTATGACTTCATTGGCAACTGGTGCTACTTCAGCCTGGGCAGCATCTATGATAGCTTTTGCCTCTGGATCAACTATAGGGTTTGGAGTCTTATAGCCCTTATCATTATCTAAAGCTATATAATCTGAGGCACTAGGCTCTTTGAAAGTTACTGTTTTAAGGTCTGAGGACACTGTCATTTTTGCATCTACGTAGCCTTTGCCATTGGAAGTTGCTATATAGATTGGTATGTTATTAGCACTTTTAGCAAATACTTTACTATGGGAATGTCCCCCAAATACAGCATTTACATTAGACAATTTATTAGTAACATCAAAAAGTTCTCCTGTTGCATTATCTTTATTGTCTCCAACGTGTAATACAGCTATGGTAACATCAGCTAATTTATTATCCTTTATTTCCTTAGCTACAGCGTTTACTTCAGTTGCAACATCTGTAAATTTATAATCCTTAATATAAGCAGGAGTAACTATTGAAGGTGTTTCATTAGTAATCCCTCCAATAAATGCTATCCTGACTCCATCCTTAGTTATAACTTTGTAAGGATCAAAGACCCTTTTGTTAGTAGTTGTGTTATAAAAATTTGAGCATATTATAGGATAGGTTGCACCTTTCATGGTGGTATTTAAAATTGTGTCTAATCCCCAATCAAATTCATGATTGCCAAGGGTAGTAAGATCTAATCCCATATTGCTTAAAACCTTTTGTACTGGAACTCCCTTTAGCATATTGGAGACAGCAGAACCTTGGTATAAGTCTCCTCCTCCTATTACTATTGTATTAGGATTTGAGGCTCTCACCCCTTTTATTCTATTAGAAAGAACTGCTCCAACTTGGTTTTTAGAAGTGTCTAATAGAGTACCATGAAAATCGGTGATGGATAAAATGTCAAAGACCTTGTCTAGAGTTGCAGCATTGGCTTTTATAGAAAAACCAGACTGGACTAAAGACATAATCATTGCAAAGGTTAATACCCATGCAGTAAACTTTTTGTGCTTTTTAAATTTAAACAATTGCATCTCCCCTTTCATAAATTGAAACTTTCATAGGGTATTGAACTCCATGTGAAAGTTTACTTGAATTTATCTAAGGTTCTACCTGCTGATATTTATATCTTTAAAGAGGGGGTAGTGTAACAGCAGGCATACATCAGATAAACCAGTATGTATGTATTTTAGATGTATTATGTTAATTTGTAATTAAAATCAAGTTAATAAATGTAAAATAATAAATTAAATGGGTGTAAATTTATTATAGAGCTTAATATTGTTACAGTAAATACTATGCTGCAATTAATCTAAAAATAATTTATATTTATTCTGGGATTAATTAATGCTGAAGGAATTATAGTATATATATTTAAATTTTAACGGTAGTTTCCAAGGGCAAGTTGGATGGAATGAGATTACTAAAGAGGGTGCAGTGTTACACCAGGTACACATCAGATACAAGCCTTAAGTAGTATTGAATGTATCTTTTATTGACTATGCTACTCTTTTTTAACAAAGTGTTGATAAATAAATAGGAAGCTTGTCCAGTAAAAAAAATAAGAATATTAGTTCGCAAAATGTGATTAAGGACCTACTTTCATGTTAATAATTAAAATAACATTAATAGGAAGGTAGGTTTATTATTATGGATTTTATTGAAACCATGAAAAATAAGTTAATACATAGAGCAGTAGAATGCTGTCCCCATTGCCATAGTAAAAGTTTTGTTAAGTTTGGACTTATGAAAAATGGAAGACAAAGATACAAATGCAATGGATGCAAAAGAACCTTTTCACAGTTTACTAAAACTCCCATAAGTTATAGTAAAAAGCCTTTAGAAATCTGGGCAACATACATAGTGGCCCTTAGTAATGCAATGACCATAAAGCTGTCAGCAAACATAAGTGGTATATGCCAAACTACATCCTTTTATTGGAGACATAAGTTATTGAATTCCTTAAAGATTCAGGGTGAAGAGAATCTTGAAGATGAAGTACAACTAAAGGAATTTGTTATGCCTAAGAGTAATATAGGAAATCATAAAGATAAAACTATAATATGGAGAAGGCAGAGATATGAAGACAGTATATGTTTACCTTCTGTAAAACTTGTGAGCTGCGTAGATACAAATAAAAACAGAAGAGTATTTCCCATAGATGATATAATTACAGGAACACAAATAAAGGATTATATTTTGCCTAAAATAAAGGCTAAATCAATACTAAGAACTAGAAGATACAAGTTATATGTTCCTTGTGCAAGTGAAAAATCCATAGAAGTTAAGGAATTTAAGTTATATGATGGAAATCATATGAATAGTGATTTTGCATCTCTTCAGCAGATGGACTTTAGAATTTTTCTCAAGACCTTTAGAGGTGTGTCCACTAAGTATTTAACTTTTTATAGCAACTGGTTTATCTGGCTGAAGAAGAATGATTATGGTCAATATTCATCTTTAATGGATATGATAATGACAGGAATGAACAAGCTTAGGATATATGAGTTTCCACGTGTAAATTTAAGGGGGCAGGTGGTTGGAGCCTAAAATTGGAATAGCTTGTACCTAAATTCATATATCCATCAACACTTCTTTAAAAAAGAGTAAGAAGACAGAAAAAGCAATGAAAAATTCTTCAGTAAGAATTATCCAATGTAACACAGCTAAAAAAATACAAGTTAACTATGCTATAATGTTGATAGGTTTTTATATTTCTGTAAGGAGTGCTGAAAGAAAAGTATGGATAAGAATAAGATAAAAAATTTTTCAATATGGGCAAGAAACAATTTGATAAATGAAGTAAAAAATAGAGCATATGAAATAGGAATAATTGATGATGAAATTAAAAATATAGAGAAGGTTTATCCTGGATTCAAGGCACAAGGAAATGAAAAAATCTTTCAGGCATCTTTGAAAAAGAGAAATTTATTAATAGAGAAGATAAAAGTAAATGGGTTTTATAACACCATAGAGGAAGTAGCTTCCACATGGTTTATTAGGATAATAGGGTTAAGATATATGGAGGTGAACCAATATTTACCTATAGCTATGAGGATTTTATCTTCTGACAGTGAAGAACATGGGGAGCCCCAGGTATTATCAAGAGTTGAAGAAGTAACAGACAAACTTGAACTAGATAAAGATTATATATGTCAATTGGAGGGCAAAGACCAATTTTATAAAACAAATGAACTATATAAGCACATAATAATAAAGCAATGTAATAAATTAGGCCACATAATTCCGCAGATGTTTAAATCAGAAGATGATTATTGTGAGGTTTTGTTGCCAGATAATCTTTTGCAAGAGAATTCTATAATAAGAAAACTAATAAGGGATATAGATGAACAGTGCTTCAAAGAGGGGGTAGAGGTAGTAGGATGGTTTTATCAATATTATATTTCACAAAAGAAGGATCAGGTATTTAATGAGCTGAAGAGAAATATAAAAATAAGCAAAGAAAACATACCTGCAGCCACTCAGCTTTTCACACCAAAGTGGATAGTTAAGTATATGGTAGAAAACTCTTTAGGGAGGTTATGGGTTGAAAATCACCATGATGAAAAATTAAAAACACAATGGAAGTATTACATAGAAGAGGGAACTACTCTAGAAATAAAAGAAAATATATGTCCAGCTCAGATAAAGGTTTTAGATCCCTGTATGGGAGCAGGACATATACTTATATATGCCTTTGAGTTGCTGCATCAAATATATACAGCAGCGGAATATCATAAGACAGAGATAAGCAAAAAAATACTAAAAAACAACATCTATGGATTAGATATAGATGATACAGCCACAAAGCTATCAGCCTTTGCACTTATTATGACAGCTAGAAAATACGATGAGAACATTTTTAATGAAATAGAAAAAGAAAAATTAAAACTTAATTTATGTTCTATACAAGAGAGCAAAGAAATTCAGGATAATGTTGTAGACTTAATATGTGAAGATAACAGCACATTGAAATATAATTTACAAAAGCTAATTGAGATTTTCAGAGATGGTAAAGATTATGGTTCAATTATTAAGGTTAAGGGTATAGACTTTAATATTATAGAAAATAGGCTTAAGGAAATAGAAAAGCACCCTAAGGAAGAACTAAAAGATTATAATAATATAATAACAAAGGTATTGCCTAATTTGATTAATCAAGGAAAGCTTATGGCCCTAAAGTATGATGTATGTATAACTAATCCCCCCTATATGGGACTTAGAGGAGTAAATGCCAAGCTAGCTAAGTATCTTAATAGTGAATACCCAACGTCTAAGTATGATATGTTTTCAGTATATATGGAAGTGTGCGGATCATATATAAAGGATGATGGATTTTATGCCATGATAAATCCACATTCATGGATGTTTTTAAGGAGCTTTGCAAAGCTTAGAGAAGAAGAAATCCATAAAGGAACTTTTGTAAATATGCTTCATCTAGGAGCTAGAGCTTTTGAAGAAAATGTAGGAACAATAGTGCAAAATGTAGCCTTTGTTTATAGAAAAACCATTATTGAAGATTATACAACTAAGGTGGTTAATTTAACTATGGAAGATAGTAGCTATAAAAAGGAAAACAAATTTATAGCTATAAAAAATAATATAACTTCTGAAAAGATTTATGAGGTAAACTTAAAAAAATTTATGATAATACCTACTAAATCTTTAGCTTATTGGATAGGCAACAAAGAATTAAAAGCTTTCTCCCAATTGAACCCACTAGGGGAGATGGGCAAACCAAGGCAAGGAATAGCCACATCAGATAATAAAAGATTTTTAAGAAAATGGTTTGAAGTGGATATAAATCATATAAATTTTAATGCACCAAATAAAGATGAAGCAATGAAGTCTAATAAAATATGGTTCCCTTACAACAAAGGAGGAGATTATAGAAAGTGGTATGGAAATAACTCCTGGGTTATAAATTGGGAAAAGGATGGGGAAGAAGTCAAAAGTTATGCTGCCAAACTATATAAATCTTATAGCAGAACAATAAAAAACGAGCAGTTCTTTTTTAGACAAGGACTTACTTATACATTTATTTCAGAAAGTATGGGAGTAAGGTATTGCCCTAAGGGATTCATATTTGATGTGGCAGGTTCATCTATATTTTTAAACAACCAATGTGAGATTAATATTATGCTAGGTTTTTTATGCAGTAAGGTAGCAAAGCTATTTTTAGACATTATGAATCCAACCTATAATATACAAGTGGGAGATATAAAAAGTATACCTTTAAATACTGTGATGTATGATGACAAGTATAAGGATGAAATAGATGAAATAGTTAGAGAAAATATTGAAATATCAAAGGAAGATTGGGATTCCTTTGAAACCTCATGGGATTTTAAAAATCATCCTTTGATTTCTATGGAAAAAAAGGAAGAAAAAATTAGTGATATATTTCACAAGTGGGCAAATAACAAAAAAGATAAATTTAACAAACTAAAGCTAAATGAAGAAAGATTAAATGACATATTCATACATATATATTCCATGGATAAATATATGTCAGGCCATATAGAAGATAATGAGGTAACCTTGAGAAATCTTTCTAGAGAAATGGAGATAAAGTCCCTAATTTCTTACGGAGTAGGCTGTGTGCTTGGAAGATATGCTATAGAAGAACCCGGTGTTGTATATGGAGGAGGAGATTTTAATAAAACCTGGAACATAAAAGAAGGCACATTCAGAAGTAAAAATACTGAAAAATGGATAAAAGCTTCCATGATACCTAAGGAAGATAATGTGATATTTATAACGGAAAATGAAATGTTTAAGGATGATTTAGCCTCTAGGTTTATTGATTTTATTGAAAAAGTTTATGGAACCACATATTTGGAGGATAATCTGAATTTCATAGCAAAATATATAGGAAAAAACAATAAGGAAACTTCAACACAATGTATAAGAAGATACTTATTTAGGGATTTTCAAAAAGATCATATGAAATTTTATGATGGAAGGCCTATATATTGGATATATGATTTTGAAAAAAATAAGGATTTCAAAGTAATCAGTTATATCCATAGATATGACCACAGAACCATAAATCATATTATAAAAGAATATATTGATAGTATTAGGATAAAATATGTTGAGTATATAGAAAAAACAACATCATATATGGATTTAGAATCATTATCTCCTAAGGAAAGAAGCAACACGGAAAAGAAAATTTATGATCTTTCAAAGAAGTTAGAAAAGTGTATAGAATATGAAAAGAAATCATGTTGTTTGAAGGATACCAATACAAAGATAGATTTAAGTAAAGGAATAGAAGAAAATTATAAATTGTTTAATCTATTATCAAAATTATAATAGTCAATATTAAAATAGGACAGTGGATAAAAAAATATCTACTGTCCTATTATTTTTGTAAAAAAATTGATTTTCATAACACTTTTTACTAAATAAAACCTATAAAAAACAAAAAAATAGAAAAAATCATAAAAATCTAGGTTGTTAAAAAAATAATTAATATTGCAATATATTGATAATGTAATAATATTAAAGTATCATATAGATGGATATTTAAAAAATAGATAATATTCTTAAGAAATTTAAAATCATAACAGTTTAACGATAATTCAAAATATTTAAATAATTAGCAATTGACAAATTATTGTGAATTTAGTAACATTTAAGAAGGATTATAACTTATATAGTAATTAATGTAAACAATTTTTCCTTTATATCCTTAGGCTTTAGACAATGCGTTATAGTATAACTTGAAAATAGAGTAATACAGTTTCTGGAATTTTACTTAACGCATCAATAGGACAAGTTTTAAACTTTACTAGGGAAAAATGTCTATGGTTGATGATAAATGGAAAGACACTTGGGGACATGTTAAAAGACTATTTAAACTAGCCGAGGATCTAACAATCATAATACTCCTATATTAAGTAAAAATTAGGGTCATGTGGATTTTGAACTTATCTAGAGCCCTAGCTGCTTCTATGTCCCTTAAAGAGGGAGAGGCTGCAGCAGATAAAATCAGAGTATTATAAGGTTTAGATATTAGGTAAATATGTAGGGGAGGAAAGAGGTAAATTGTTAGAAAGTTGTAAAAAACAAAAATTTAAAGAATTAGAAAAGTTCATAGTAGAACAAGAGTGTGATGAAAGCTCATTGATAGCAGTACTCCATAAAGCCCAAGGTCTATATGGATATTTAAGCGAAGAAGTTCAACAGTTTGTAGCAGAGAGGATAAATGTACCAGTATCTAAGGTTTATGGTGTTATAAGTTTTTATTCTTATTTTACCACAGAGCCAAAGGGAAAATATGTAATAAGCNNGTTTGGAAGCATTTAAAGAGAAGCTAGGTATAAAAGAAGGAGAAACAACTAAGGATGGACTTTATACATTAGATACATTGAGATGTGTTGGATCCTGTGCAATAGCTCCAGTAGTCCTTGTCAATGATAAGGCCTATGGATATTTTACCAAGGAACAAGTTGAAACCGTTTTAAATAATATTAAGGAGTAGAGATAATATGGAGAAAGTAATAGATTATAATCATTTATTACAATTAAAAGATAAGTATGGTGATTTAGTTAATTTAAGATATAATCCAGAAGAGGCACAAAAGAATCATGTTGAAGAAAGACATATATTAGTCTGCGGAGGACCAGGATGTAAGGCTTCAAATTCAGATAAAATAATAGAAAGTTTTAATAGAGAAATATTTAAAAATAATTTAGGTGAAAAAGTTAAGGTAGTAATGACAGGATGCTTTGGTTTTTGTGCTCAGGGTCCCGTTATAGAAATATTGCCTGATAATATATTTTATGTAAAGGTTACCGAGGATGATGTGGAAGAAATAATAAAGAGCCATATCATAGAGGGAAAGGTAGTAGAGCATCTTTTATATGAGAATCCAGAAACTAAAGAGAGAATAGAAAAAAAGGAAGAAATTCCATTTTATAAGAGTCAGGTGAAAATAGCTTTAAGAAACTGTGGAGTAATAAATCCAGAGTGTATGGAAGAAGCTATAGGTGCAGGTGCCTATACAGCCTTAGGAAAGGTTCTTCATGAAATGACTCCAGAAGAAACTGTAAAAGAAGTTTTGGAATCAGGTCTAAGAGGAAGAGGAGGCGGTGGATTCCCAACAGGTAGAAAATGGGAGGCTACTAGAAGAGTTGTTGATGATGTTAAATATGTAATATGCAATGCTGATGAGGGAGATCCAGGAGCTTTCATGGATAGAGCTATATTAGAGGGTGATCCTCACTGTGTTCTTGAAGCCATGGCTATATGTGGCTATGCAATAGGCTCTAACCAGGGATATATATATATAAGAGCTGAGTATCCTCTTGCAGTTCATAGATTAAAAATAGCAATTAAGCAAGCTAAGGAAATAGGTGTCCTTGGAGATAATATAATGGGGACAAACTTTAGCTTTGACATAGATATAAAATATGGTGCAGGAGCTTTTGTTTGTGGAGAAGCTACAGCTCTTATTCACTCAATTGAAGGATTAAGAGGAGAGCCTACAATGAAACCACCACGTACTTCAGAAAAAGGTTTGTGGCAAAAACCAACCTGTGTTAATAATGTAGAAACATTTGCCAATGTAGCTGCCATAATAAATAAAGGCGCTAAATGGTATAGTTCCATAGGAACAGCAAAATCAACAGGAACAAAGGTTTTCGCTTTATCTGGTAAGGTGAATAACGTAGGTTTAGTAGAAGTACCTATGGGCATGCCACTAAAGGAAATAGTGTATAACATAGGTGGAGGAATAAAGAATAACAATAAGTTTAAAGCAATACAAACTGGGGGGCCTTCCGGTGGATGTATTCCAGAATCTTTAATAGAAACCCCTGTAGAGTATGATACTTTAACAGCCATAGGATCTATGATGGGATCTGGTGGAATGCTAGTAATTGATGAAAAGAATTGTATGGTAGATATTGCTAAGTTCTATCTTGAATTTACAGTGGACGAGTCTTGTGGAAAGTGTACTCCTTGTAGAATAGGAAATATGAGGCTTTTAGAGATATTAACCAAGATTACAGAGGGTAAGGGAACTGAGGAAGATTTAGAAAACTTACAAGAACTCTGTGAGGTTATACAAATGACATCTTTATGTGGGTTGGGAGAATCTGCACCTAATCCAGTATTAAGTACACTTCAGTACTTTAAAGATGAGTATGAAGCCCATGTTAAGGAAAAGAGATGTCCAGCAGGAGTTTGCAGTAAACTTATATCCTATGAGGTTACAGATAAGTGCATAGGATGTACTAAATGTGCAAGGAATTGCCCTGTAGATTGTATCCAAGGAAAAATAAAAGAAAAACATGTTATAAATAAAGAAAAGTGTATAAAATGTGGAGCTTGCTATAAAGCTTGTCCAGTTAAAGCTATAGCTATTAAGTAGTAGGGGGTGAGAGAAATGAGTATGGTAAATTTAATTATAAATGATGAGAAGATTCAAGTAGAGAAGGGCACATCCATATTGGAAGCAGCAAAAACTCTTAATATAGATATACCAACCCTTTGCAATATGTATATGGTAGATGGAAAAACTAGAAACTGCAAAGGAACCTGTAGAGTGTGTGTAGTTGAACAAGAAGGAAAGGGAGGGTTATTGCCATCCTGTTGTACAGATGTTACAGAGGGCATGGTAATTAGAACTCATTCTCCAAAGGTAATAAAAGCAAGAAGAGTTATAGTTGAACTTATGCTTTCTGACCATCCAAAGGATTGCTTAATGTGTGAAAAGAATCTTCATTGCGAACTTCAAAAAATAGCTTCTGATTTAGGTATAAATAGGATAAAGTATGAAGGAAAGGTATCAACCTATGAGGAGGATACATCATCTCCTTCTATAGTTAGGGACATGGATAAATGTATACTTTGCAGAAGATGTGTCACAGTATGTAATGATATACAAAAGGTTCATGCTTTAACACCTGTAGATAGAGGATTTAATGCTGTTATATCTACATTCTTAAAGAAACCTTTAAGTGAAACAGACTGTACTTACTGTGGACAATGTGTAGCAGTATGTCCAACAGGAGCCTTAAGAGAAGTGATGGATTACAATAAGGTTTGGAGCGCTTTAGGAAAGAAGGGCAAGTTCATAGTAGCTCAAACTGCCCCTGCTGTTAGAGTAGCATTAGGAGAAGAATTCGGCTTTGAGGCTGGAACCTTGACTACTGAAAAGATGGTTGGTGCATTAAAAATGTTAGGTTTTGATGCAGTATATGACACAGATTTTGCTGCAGATTTGACTGTAATGGAAGAGGCTGCGGAATTCATAGAAAGATTTACTAAAGGGGAAAATCTTCCACTTATCACAAGTTGTTGTCCAGCTTGGGTAAACTTTATAGAGAAAAAGTATCCTGATTACTTGAATTTGCCTTCAAGCTGTAAATCACCACAACAAATGTTTGGTGCCATAGCTAAAACTTACTTAGCTAAGAAACTTAATAAGGCTCCTGAGGATATAATAGTAGTTTCTATAATGCCATGTATAGCTAAAAAATATGAGGCTAAGAGAGAAAATATGGGCAGAGATGGAGTACAGGATGTAGATGTGGTTATAACTACTAGAGAATTAGTGAAGATGATTAAAGAGGCTGGAATAAACCTAAGAAAGATAAAGGAAGAGAAATTTGACAAGCTTTTAGGGGAATCCAGTGGTGCAGGAGTTATATTTGGAAGTACTGGAGGAGTTATGGAGGCTGCCTTAAGAACTTCCTATGAGTGGATAACTGGAGAAAGCTTAACTAGTGTAGATTTCAAAGAGGTTAGAGGTCTTGAAGGAATAAAGGAAGCTACTTTAAATATAAGCGGCAAAGATATAAATATAGCAGTAGCAAGTTCTTTAGGAAATGCAAAAAAGATAATGGATGATATAGTAGAAGGAAACTCAAAATATGATTTTATAGAGATAATGGCATGTCCAGGAGGTTGCATAGATGGCGGTGGACAACCATATATAAAGTGTGATGGAGAAGTGTTGAAAAAGAGAATGGAAGGCTTATATAAAGATGATAGAAACAATTCCATAAGAAAAGCTCATGAAAATCCTAATATAAAAACTTTATATGCTGAATTCTTAGAAAAACCTAATAGTCATATTGCCCATGAGCTTCTTCATACTACCTATAAGAAAAAATAGAAATATAAAGTAAAGGAAATGTGCAAACATTTCCTTTACTTTATTTCATACTATTTATATCAAGTGAAACTTAATTTGGACTTCATCCAGATTGTTAGTTGAACTTATCTAGGGTCGTAGCTGCTGTTATCTCCAACCTAAAGGAGGTGGAGTGTTACAGCAGGTAGACATCAGGTAAATGCTAGAATTATAATCCATAAATTATTTATAATGGTGTAAAATTTTTAATAATTGTATTATGCTGTAAAAAATTTCAAGGAGGATTTTAGGATGATAAAGTTAGTAGAAATAAATGAGAGTAATCTTCAAAAAGTAATAAACCTTAAAGTAACTAATGAGCAAAAAAAGTTTGTGCCATCCCCTGCTGAAATTTTGTCTAGAGCATGGATATATAGAAATAATAATGCAGTGGCTTTAGCTGCTGTAGAAAATCATGAGGTAGTAGGATTAACTTTAATATATGACCTTAATGAAGAACCTTGTTGTTATTTTTTAATGGAAATATTAATCAATTATCATCATCAAAATAAAGGATATGGTCAACAGGTGATTAAAAAAATCATTGAAAGGTATAGTGAAAACCCCAAATATCCTGTAATTGAATTAAGTGTTGACCATTCCAATTATGCAGCTATTCATACCTATGAAAAATGTGGCTTTGTTAACTCAGGATATGTAGATGCAAATTTGCCACACTTTATAAATATGATTTATAAGCTTAGGTAAGGAATTATCTAGTATTGCCATTGGAAAGAAAGGTGGACAAAGTAATTTGTCCACCTTTTATATAGTCTAATATGAACTTTAATTTAAAGCAGTGTCTATTATTTAAATAGCTTGTCCTTTTGAACAAAAATATCTATCAACACTTTCTTAAAAAAGAGTAAGAAGGTGAAAAATACTATCATCAATGATAGTATCCTAAATTATTACAGCAATTAATTCTACAATCTTATTATAGAATTTTCACCATGATGAAGTTTAACAATACAAGGTGATAAGGATGTATAAGCGGTTTCTTTGTTTTTAGAAGAACTATTTCCAGAAGAAAATATTGATAGGAGTTTTCCTTTAAAAAATTCCTTATATCCTTGGTCAAAGGCTTGATGACCTCTTATAACCATTGACATGGAGAATCTCTTTAAAAAGTTTTCAAATTCATAGTTGTAAAAGTAGAACCTTCCACCATCTCTTTGCAAAGTAGTATCTTCACTAGGGTCACTCCATAACATATTGTGTAGGATAGTTCTACCAATATGATCTGTGATAGATTCATTATAAAGGTCTCCTAAGGAGTTTAAATGTTCATAGTTGTTGTTTTTAGCCCTTGGAATACCACCATGAACACATAAAACTATATCATCACCGTTTTTTATAAGGCCTAAGGTACATAGGCTTTCAAACAGTGTTAAATAACTTTCAAGAAGAGTTAAAGGCTTACCTAAGGCTGTAAGTCTATTAAAAAGAGAGGCTACAAAGTAATCCTCATCAGTGGTGCCAGAGTTTCGCCCTACACATAATTTATATTCTTTCTCAGATATGATAGTACCACCATCATGATTTCCTCTAAGAAGAAAGATATTATGAGGGAAAAGGTATTTTAGAACTAAAATAAGCTCTAAGGCTTTAAAAACACAATGGCCCCGATCTATATAATCCCCTAAGAAAATTATCTTTAAGTTTTCATCCCTTTGAACCTTATCAATAAAGTTTATGGTTTTCAAAAACTCTATTATGGAATAGGAGTCCCCATGAATATCTCCAAATATGTAGTAGGTGGAAGTAGTGTTATTAAAAAAATAGATTTTTCCACCGCTTTTAGCATCTTCAGCTTTATCTAAAGCATCTTCAGCACTAAGAAAAGTCTTACATAGGTGATTATTAATACAGCTTCCTTCCTTTTTATGAATAGCTAATATTTCATTTATTAGAAAAAGGTGTAGGCTCTCTAAGTCATCCATAATTTTAGGGAGATTTATGAAAGTTTTAATATGATCAATGGTTAAAACATTATTGTCTACAGAATCTTTTAGGCTTAATAGGTTAGTTGTATAATTCATATAAAACACCTCAGAAATTCATTAGTATGAAATAAATTAAAAATAAGATGTGAAAACTTCACACCTTATATCATTATAGGCTAATTTGGAATCTACATTGGTATTAATGCTAAAGAAATTTTTGATAGAATCTATTAAATTCACGAAGAACTCTTTAACTTTAGCAAAAAAACCTTGAGCTTCTTCACTACCTAGTTTTTCTTTAAGGGATTTACTTACATCATTAAGTTGATCCTTTATCTTCTTAAAATCTAGGTCTAAGCTATTTATTTTTTTCATTAAATTTATGATTGCTTGAATATCCTCATCACTAAGCTTGTCTTTTAAACTGCTATAGTTATTAGTAACATTAACTACTATCTTCTTAATGTCTTCGTCAGTCTTTGGTTTTTCTTTAACAACATCTTTTTTTATTTCATTTATAAGCTTAGCAGCTTCATCTTGTCCTATTTTATCGCCAAGGTCACCAGTAACTACTAGCTCTTGATTGGCAGCTTCCTTTTTATTTTCATCGATTTTTGTGCCACCATCACTTTTTTCAAATCCCTTTAAGATTCCAGTCAATGCTGCAGTACCAGATACATTGAAGGGAGCAGATACTTTTACAATGGCATTTTCTATCCCAGCAGTGATTAATGCGTTTTTAATCATGCTTTCAGTAACCCAATGGATGTTATTGGTTGAAATTTGAAGTCCACCTTTTTTTGTAGGTTCAACATAGGAGCAGGATATAGCTCTTGAACCTATTTGTTGTTCAGAGGCAATTTTAGCAAGATACTTAGCTTCCTCAGCATTTGTAACTTCTAAAACGTTAGCTTCTTTTCTAGTAACTTCAAAATATTTCAACATATCTTCTTTCTGACTATTTGTCAAATCAGCACCTAAGGTCACGGATTTTAAAGAGTCCGCATAAGCAGCCTTTTGAGGTATAGCAATTCCTATAGACAATGTAAGAATTAGCACTAGTAATTGGGATAAAGACTTTTTATATCTCATTTTATCACTCCTTCTCATGATATTGTATCATAAAAAAATGGTAAAATGTTTAAATAAAGTTACGAAATCCATAAATAATTATTAAGGTTAGCAAATAAATAGATCATAAATAAAATATGAAACTTTACATAAACTATGAAGTGAAAATAATAGAAGGAGGATTTATTTTATGGCAGAAAAAGTTTATTCCTTTACAGATGAGGACGGAAATGTGGTTCGCTATAAAGTTAAAGAGCAATTGTCCTTAAATCAAAATGATTATCTAGTTATGTGCCCAGAAAATGATAATGCCCATATGGAAGTTTACAAATTCACAGAGGAAGCTTTAGAATTGGTAGAGAACCCTAAGGAACTAACCATGATAAAATCAGCATCTCATGTGATGTAATTTTAAAATTTAATTAAAAATAAAGATAGGCTATTATCAATAAAAATAGTCTATCTTTATCTCATATTTAACAGTTACGCTGTATTAAATCCATGCATAAATCATGAAGCTTATCTGCACAGTAAAATGAACTTAAAGTTTTCATGTTATTCTTCATATCTTCAAGAACTTCTGGGTTGTCTATTAGTTTATCGATTTCGGTATTTATAGCTTTAACATTATCCACATATATTGCACAATTCTTTTCCAATAAGAAGTCCTTATTGTCGATTTCCTGACCAGGAATGGTGAAAGGAATAAGCAGTGGTATATGAGCAATTATAGCCTCAGAGGTGGTTAATCCACCTGGCTTGCTGATAAGAATATCACATTGCTTCATCAAGTTATATACATCCTGGGTATAGCCCATGATAGATAAGGATTTATTATTGTATTCTTTACCATACAATGATAAAAGGTGATTCTTAAGCTTATCGTTATTACCACAAACAACAATTATATTAAGATGATTTTTATTTTTTACTATTTGTTCAAGGACTGAGGAGATATTATCTAACCCCATGCCACCACCCATTAGCAATATAGAAAGTCCCTTAGAATTGTCTAAGGTTACAGATACTTCTTCACCGGCCAAGAAAAATTGTCTTTTAACAGGAATACCTAAGATTTTGATTTTTTCTGAGGGTATGCCTCTTTCTTCAAGACTCTCCTTTGTACAATCGCTAGCCACTACATATAAATCAATTTCTTGCCCTATATAGGTATAATGGGCTTTAAAATCTGTGACTATAGAAATCACAGGTATATGAATCTGATTCTTTCTTTTTAAATAGCATAATATATTTATGGCTAAAGGGTGAGTTGCTACTATTAAGTTTGGCTTTAATTCATTTATGTAATTAAGAAGCTTTTTCCTAACAAAATGAAAGAAAAATTCTGTTAACTTAATTATGTACTTATGATCTGAGATTTTATAAAACCATCCATAGAAAGCAGAAAGTTTATTAGCATAAATTTCATATCCATCTACTATGAATGTATTCATAAATTTATCACTTTTAAAAAAGTCATATATATATATATCAGTATTGTCATCTTCTAAAATCATTTTAGTAGCTTCAGCAGCCTGATTATGTCCACCACCTGTGGCACTAGTTAATATTAAAATCTTATTATTCATAATTGACACACTCACTTATCATGTTTTTAACTTCCTTAAATCATTGTATTACTCATATAACATAAAGTAAAGAAATTAATAGGAATTTATATTAATTTTAATAAACACCATAAAGGAAGTGCCATAAAACTTGTAAATAACACAATTATATGGTACAAATACACATTTAAAAAAGGCTTTATCAAAGGTTATTATTTCCTTAGATAAAGTCTTTTTCTTTTCATTCCTTGGGAATGGAGTCCCAATATTTTTTAGCTTCTTCTTCAAGTTTGGATAAGCGTTTATAATAATCTGGGAATTCATTTAAATGAGCTAGAGCTATTTTCCCTGTTAATAGAGGATCGTTGTTAGTAACATTGGTTTCAGGAGATCTTATCCCATGTTCAAGCTCTGTATTTACCCCCATGGTAAACTCTTCTAAATCAAATTTTCCCTTTGAAAAGTCTATACCTAATAAGGTAGCTATGGCGTTGGCCTCAATGGGGCTGAAGGAAGAATTCTTAAAGGCTCTATAAGAATTAGAAGAGAGAGACACATTTAATGGTATTGTTTCAATACTTAAGGAATGAAGTAATAAGGTGTTGGTTAGTTCCTCTAGAAGGATTTCAACAAAGACATTATCAACATAAGTTTCAGTAGCTAAGATATATATTTCTCTTGTCCTATTTAATACAGCTAAATTTAGTTTTTTAGCTAATTGAATTCCATCTAGGTAATTTTCCGGAGATTCAAAGGAAAAGTTGCAACAGTTGTTACACATACTACCTTTGCTAAAAAAACAAAATACCTCTTTTAAAACTTTAATATGCCTGTTTTCTGTGTCACTGATTATAAGTAGAGTTTCCTTATCTTCTATGGTAGGGGATAAAGAAATTATATAGTTAACTAGTTTTTTAAATTCACTTTTATCTTTTATTAGGGTCCCTAAGAAAGGTAAAAGTTTATATATATAATCAGGTTTATTGCCATCAGAATCAGATAGTCTCAAATTTTTTCACCTCTAAAATATATGAATTATAAAATATCTTATGAATGCATATATGATTTGGTTACAAATGGAATGAAATCATTAAGGAATATTAATTGTAATAAATAGAGAATATAGTTATATAAAATAATTTTACAGGAGGAAAAAATATGGACTTAAAGGATAGCAAAACCAAAGAAAATTTAATGAAGGCTTTTGCAGGAGAAAGTCAAGCAAGAAATAGGTATAACATATCCGCTAAAATAGCTAAGGATCAAGGTCTATACATAATAAAAGATTTATTTGACTACACTGCAGAGCAGGAAAGGGCTCATGCCCAGGTATTTTACCATCATCTAAAGGAGTATGGGGGATCCAATATAAACATTTCCGGAGGGTACCCTGTAGATATTTATGACACTACTGCAAAACTCTTAAAATCAGCTCAACATAATGAATATGAAGAGTGGGAAAAGGTTTATAAGGAATTCGGCAATATTGCTCAGGAAGAGGGATTTTCAGTTATAGCAAAAACCTTTGAAAACATTGCATCTATAGAAAAAGTTCATGGTGATAGATTTGGAAGGTATGCCGATGAAATAGAACGCGGCATGCTATTTAGAAAGGATGAAGATGCAAAGTGGATGTGCACTAACTGTGGATATATATATGAAGGAAAAGAAGCTCCAAAGCTTTGTCCCGTATGCAAGCATCCTCAAGGATACTTTATGATATTTGAAAATTCCTTATTTGAATAATAAGGTTCAATTATTAAAAACAAATAAGAGGATAAAATAATTTATCTTCTTATTTGTTTTATGAAGATTTTTATCTCATGTCTACTGCTGTAACCCTGCACCTCTTTAGGTTGGAGATAACAGCAGCTACGACCCTAGATAAGTTCAACTAAACTTCACTTGATAATTTTGTTCCAATTATATCCTTAACCTTATCAGGAAGTTCCAATAATTCTTCTTTAGACAAATTGGCGGTTTCTACAGGTGGATGCACATACATGGTTACATCAGCAGGCTTAATTTTATTGTTGTTAGCTTCCATAAGCTTATATGACCCATTAATTGTTACAGGAATAATAGGCACCTTTGCTTTAGTAGCTAACTTAAAGCTTCCACCCTTAAATTCTCCCATGGTGTTGCCTTTACTTCTAGTACCTTCAGGAAATATGACTAAAGAATGACCTTCTTTTAGAATTTTAACCCCTTCAATTATTGCTTCAGCAGATTTCTTTAAGCTGCTTCTATCCATGAATACACAATTGATGTTTTTCATCCAAGATCTTAATAGGGGAAGTTTAGCCATTTCAATTTTGGAAATATATCCCTTAGGCTTATCTATAAAACTCATAAGAAGTGCTATATCAAAGTTGCTTTGATGATTGCTAACAAATAATACAGCTCTGTCTTTAGGTATGTTCTCTAATCCTTCAACTTTTACTCTAGCTCCACTTAACTTTACTTGGGACATGGCCCATTTAGATGTGACTTCATTGGAGTAGATCTCTTTTTCCTTAAGCTTACCCTGTTTTTCAAGAGAACTTGCCTTATGAAGTCTAGGAGTTTGCATTATTAAGGATATTACGAAATGAGTATACCAGGCTATGGTTCTAAACATAAATTGCCTCCTAATAAATTAAATCTATCACTGAAATTTTTAACATCTTAAAGATTCAATGATGAAAGATAAAATGATTTCACTTTATTATACAGTTTAACAAATAAAATGCCAAGACTTTAAAATGTGGGTAAATAAAGAGACCTTCATATAAAGTTTTGTCCTTTATATGAAGGTCAGTGAATTTAGATTAAATAAATATTATATTTATCTTAAGGAAGTCACAACAAAGTTCACCAAGAATAACAACGTTACTATATACATTATTGGATGTACTTCCTTAGCTTTGCCTTTTACCAATTTAGTTAAGCAGTAGAATATGAAGCCTATAGCTATACCATTGGATATTCCATAAGATAAAGGCATGAAAACTACTACAAAGAATGCAGGCATAGCAATCTCTAAGTTTGACCAGTCTATTTTACCGATAGATTCCATCATCAATATTCCAACTACTATAAGGGCAGGTGCAGTAGCTGCTGCTGGAACTACTCCAACAATAGGAGCTATGAATATAGATAGTAGGAATAAAACTGCTACAGTAACAGAAGTTAAACCAGTTCTTCCACCTTGAGCTATACCAGCTGCACTTTCTACATAAGTTGTAGTATTGCTTGTACCTAATAAAGCACCTATAGAAGTTGCTGTAGCATCAGCAAACAATGCTCTTTCTAATTTAGAAGAAAAATTATTTCCTTGTTCAAAACTTTCTTCATCCTTCTTATCAAATATACCAGCTTTTCTTCCAGTTCCTAAGAAAGTTCCTATGGTATCAAAGGTATCCGATAAGGAAAAAGCAAATATAGTTGTTATTACTAAAAAGGTCTTGGAGGAATCAGCAAATAACCCCTTAAAATCTAATTGAAAGAAAGTTGGTGACAAGCTTGGAACGGAGAAGCTCATAGCTGAAAAACTAGGAGTATCAACTAAGCCAAATATCATGCCTATTATAGTTGTTCCAAGAATACCTATTAATATAGCAGCTTTAACATTTAAAATCATTAGAACTAAAGTTAAAACTAAACCTATCAAGGCTAATATAGCCACCTTATCAGTGAAGTTTCCTAAGGATGGAAGGATATCTGAGAAAATTGTGCTTCCGCCGTTGTTTACTATTTCATTGGCTTTTTCACCAGTGAAATTTAAAAAGTGAGCTTGCTTAACTCCGATGTAAGTTATAAACAAACCTATACCTGCAGAGATAGCATATTGAAGAGATTCTGGTATAGCTTTGATTATCATTTTTCTTATTTTAGTCACAGTTATTAAAATATTGATAATACCACAGATAAATACCATGGCAAGTCCTTGTTGCCATGTGAAACCTAAACCTAAAACTACAGTAAAGGTAAAGAAAGCATTGAGTCCCATACCAGGTGCTTGAGCAAAAGGTACATTAGCTACAAGACCCATAACTAGGGTTCCAATAGCTGCAGCTAAAATAGTAGCTAAAAATACCGCATCCTTGTCCATGTTAGCTTGGGACAAGATAATAGGATTTACAAATAATATGTATGCCATTGTTAGATAAGTGGTAAGACCTGCTAAAAGCTCAGTTTTTACCGTAGTACCGTTTTCCTTCAGTTTAAAAAAATTCTCCATTTAAAATTCTCCCCTCATTAAATATAACGAATATTACAAATAAATTTTACTAAATTATTCGGTAAAGTGCAATAGAAATTTATAAAATAATTACAAAAATTCTATATAATATTTTAAAATCACATTTATGTAACATAAGATAATATAAGTATTAAAATTACTTTCATTTACAATGGAAAGAATAACTTGAAATATAACCAATAAAAAAAGCCCTTAAATAGTACTTTTTAGCTATTTAAGGGCCTTTCCATTTTAAAACATTATTAATGCAAGGTATCATATATATTTATTCTTTCAAAACCTTGAGTTTTTTTAACTACAGGACAAACATTGCCCTCTTTAACTGCAGATAAAAAGTCATTATAATCTCTTATGGTACCACTGAACTCTGTAGCATATTTACCTAAGTTTTCTATGACATGGGCATCGCTGGAGCCAAATATGCTTAAGTTCAGTTCTGTAGCTAGGCTATAAGCTGTAAGATTAGCATGGGGAAAGGTACTGCCGTTGAAAGCTTCAACCCCATGAATATGTTTACTAACTTTACGAATATTTTCACCTAACCCTCTATTATTATTTCTAAAGGGATGAGCTGGAATACAAACTCCATTATATTTAGCAACCATCTCTGTGAGCTCATCAGCATGTACCATTTTCTCTGGAAGCTTTTCCATACCAAAGACCAAAATATCTCCCTCAAAGGTTAGAAATTCAGCACCAACTATAACTAAAATTCCATCTTTGTAGAAATGAGAACCAAAGTCCTTCATAAGGTCATTGCTTTCATGATCAGTTATACATACACCATCTAATCCTATTTCCTTTGACTTTTTTATTATATCATCTAAGGATATAAAGCTG
Source organism: Clostridium sp. UBA5530 (assembly GCA_002423705.1). Taxonomy (GTDB): domain Bacteria; phylum Bacillota; class Clostridia; order Clostridiales; family Clostridiaceae; genus Clostridium_X. The sequence continues at coordinate 58,640 of DINW01000069.1, read as the reverse complement.
TCCTTAGAATATTTATTTTCGTGAACATGCATATCAATTATCATTTTCCGTAACCACCTTTAAGTATGTAAATATGTTTTCTATTAAAGTTTAATATAAAAATATTCATAACTCTAAATCTATTTGAAATATCTATAAGAAAAAAGAGTTCCATAGATATTTCAAATGACAGAAAAAAATAGTGAAACTTAGGGTAAAATATGATAGAATCTTAGATGTTTGTCGAAATTCATACAAAGAAAGAAGGTTTAAAGATGAAAAGAAAAAGTACTATTCTTACTCTAGTCATAGCTTTGATTATTGCATTAACTTTTACAGCTTGTGGTGGAGAGAAAAAAGAGGATAAATCATCAAAAGAAGATACAAACCTTAGAATTATTGCTACATCAGAGGATTATAAAACATTGTTTGATAAATTCACAGAAGAGACAGGGATTAAGGTTGAGTTTTTATCAATGTCTTCAGGAGAAGTTATATCTAGAATAAAAGCTGAAGGTGGAAAGCCTATGGCTGACGTTTGGTTTGGTGGTGGTGTTGATGCCTTCATGCAAGCTAAAGAAGAAAATCTTTTAGAGCAAAGCAACTTTGATGATGCTAATAAAATCGATGGAGAATTTAAAGACAGCGATAATTATTGGTTTTCTAAGGGACTTACAGTAGTTGGATTCATAGTAAATAAAGATGTGTTAAAGGAAAAAAATCTTCCTATGCCTAAATCTTGGGAGGACTTAAAGAATCCTATATATAAAGGTGAAATAATAATGTCTAACCCTGCTATATCAGGAACTAACTATGCAGTAGTAAACTCTCTTCTTCAAAACAAGGGAAAAGAAGAGGGATGGAAGTATTTTGAAGAACTTAACAAAAACATACCATCTTATTCTAAGAGAGGTAAGGATCCAAATGTAAAGACTATGGCAGGAGAATTTGCTATAGGAATAACTTATATTGACAAGGCCTTAGAATCACAACAAAAGGAAAAGAATGTTGAAATAGTATACCCAAGTGATGGAATGCCATGGATGCCAGACGGAGTAGCCGTATTTAAGAATGCAGAAAATAGCAGTGCAGCTCAAAAGTTTATGGCTTGGGTATTCAAGGATGAAAACCTTAAAGAGGTAGCTAAAATAGATGTAAAAGATACAGTTAAAATAGTGAAACCATCGATAGAAGGCTTAGAGCTTACGTTCCCAAAGGATAAATTACTAAAGCAAGATCTTTCTCTATTTGGAAAAGAAAGAACTGAAGTATTAGAAAAATGGGACAAAATGACTGCAGGTAAATAATGAGAAGGTTAAGAGAAAGGGTATCTAAAGTTTTAGATACCCGTTTTTATAATATACTAGATTTTATAATATTGCTATTAGTAAGCATATCTGTAGTTGTATTTATCCTTTGGCCAGTTGTAAGCGTTATTAAACGTAGTTTTTTTCCAAATGGAGCCTTTACAATAGATTTATATAAAAATATTTTAACTAATAATAAAAAGCTTTTGATAAATAGCATATTTGTAGCTACTCTATCCACCTTGATATCCACATTTATAGCTGTGGTCATAGCTATTTATTCTAGTTTTGCAAAGGCGAAAACAAGAAAGATAATATCATTGATACTGATGCTAAGCATGATATCACCACCCTTTGTGGGGTCCTTAGCTTACATTCAACTTTTTGGAAAAAGAGGATTTATAACCTATAGATTATTAAAACTATCTATAAATCCTTATGGATGGCAAGGGATTGTTATAATGCAAAGTCTTTCTATGACTGCTTTAAGTGCCTTAATGCTTATTTCAATAATAAGGGGTATAGATAAGAAGGTTCTCAGTGCATCTTTGGATTTAGGTGCCTCAAAGGTATATACTGTAAGGAAAGTATTACTGCCTCTTATGACTCCGGGAATCATAGTTTGTGCTTTGCTAACTTTTATAAGAGCTTTATCAGACTTTGGTACCCCTATGACCATAGGTGGTTCTTTCAATGTAATAGCTACTGAGATTTATATGAGGATAATAGGATATGGGGATTTAAATTTATCTGCTGCCATGAATGTGCTTATACTTATGCCCGCGTTGATTATATTTATCATATATAGATTTACTATGAAAAAATACAATTCCTTATCTAAAGGGGTATCTAGAGTAAATGGAGCTGATGACACCTTTACCTTAGACAAAGGTGTTTTCAAAATGTTTTTAAAGGTAGTTACATACATTTATGCTTTTATGATGCTATCTCAATATTTTGTTATATTTTTATCTTCTGTGACCAAGTATAAAGGTGGCAAGATGTACTTTACCTTTGAAAATATAAAGGAACTCAATAAATATGGAATGGATACTTTTGTAAGAAGTGTTGTATATGCATTGATAGCAGGTGTAGTAGGAACAATAATAGGAGTGTTGCTCTCTTATTATGTGGAGAGAAGGAATATAGTAGGAATGAAAATTATAGATTTCATATCTACTTTGCCCTACATAATTCCAGGAACATTTTTCGGAATAGGATATATATTAGCCTTTAATAATAAGCCTTTGGAGTTAACGGGAACAGCTTTAATAGTGGTGCTCAATTGCATATTTAAGCAATTGCCTATGGCTACTAAGGCAGCCAGTGCAAATTTAGCCCAGATAAATAGAGATATAGAACAAGGTGCCAAAGATTTAGGCGCTACCAATGTTCATGTGATTAAAGATGTTATATTGCCTAATATGAGACCAGCTTTTTTAACAGGGTTTGTAAACAATTTTACTACTACTATGACCACTGTAGGTTCTATAATATTTCTTATTTATCCAGGGCAAAAGGTAGCAACAGTTCAGTTATTTGATGCTATAAACAGTGGAAATATAGAGTTGGGATCTTTAATAGCAACCATTTTAATTATAATAATTTTGACAGTAAACCTATTATTTGCAAAGGTAATCATGGGAGGTAAAAATGTTTCTACAGTTAAAGAATTTAACCAAGGAATATAATAAAGAAAAGGTAGTAAATGATTTAAGCCTTGATATTGAAAAAGGTGAAATATTATGTCTTTTAGGTCCTTCAGGTTGTGGAAAAACAACAACCTTGAAGATTATAGGTGGTTTTATAGAACCACAGGGTGGACAGGTTTATATAGATGGAGAAGAGATCACAAAGATACCCAGTGAAAAACGTCCTGTATCTACTGTGTTTCAGTCCTACGCTCTTTTTCCTCATATGAATGTTATAGAAAACATATCTTATGGATTAAAGTTTAAGGGTATGAGGAAAGCTGAAAGAATAGAAAAAGCAAAGGAATACTTAGAAATAGTAGGATTAAAGGAATATGAAAAATCAAAAATTCAAGAATTAAGTGGTGGACAGCAGCAGAGAGTTGCTTTAGCAAGGTCTCTTGTAATAAATCCTAAAGTTCTTCTTTTAGATGAACCCTTATCAAACTTAGATGCTAAGCTTAGAGAAAAAATGAGAAAAGAGATAAAGGACCTTCAAAGAAAATTAAATATAACAATGGTTTTTGTAACCCATGATCAAGAAGAGGCTTTAGCTTTAGGGGATAAGATAGCTGTAATGAATAAAGGCTGCTTAGAACAGATAGGTAGTCCTAAAGAAATATATGTAAATCCACAAAGTTCATTTGTGCTAAACTTTATAGGAAATTCAAACATATATAAAGAAAATAACAAAGAGTATTTTGTAAGACCTGAAAACATGTTGTTAAGAAAAGATAAAGGAGACTTTAAGGGAATTATTGTTGGGAAAACCTTTATGGGATCTTATACAAATTATTATGTTAAATATGAAAATGGCTTTTTAAATGTAAAGCATCAGAATTTAGATCATAAAGATATTTTTCAAATAGATGAACAGGTGTATGTGGAAATTTTATATAAATGCATAAATAACTAAAAAACTTGACAAATTAAATATAAATCTTATCAAATAAACACAGAAATGTGTAAAAAAATAATTAATTTTAGAGAAAAAAGTGTTTTATGAAAACAATTAGCTCTATACTATAAGGGGAAACTTTAATAAGAGGAGAACACAATGATGAAAGATTTTGAAATTTTTACCGATTCCTGTTGTGACTTACCTATAGAATACGTAAGAGAAAACAACATAAGATTTGCAAGAATAAGCTGTAGTTATAATGGGGAGAACTACTATGATGATTTAGGCCAAACATTAACTCATAAAAAATTCTTTGAGGATTTAAGAAATGGAGCTATGCCTTTATCTTCTCAGCCAAGTGTTGATGAGTTTTTTAGCAACTTTAAAGCCATTATAGAGGCAGGAAGAGATATAATATATATATGTGTATCTACAGGACTTAGTGGCACTGAAAATAGTGCTAGAGTAGCTAGAGATATGATATTAGAAGAATATAATGATGCTAAGATAGAAATAGTGAATACGCTTACAGCATCTATAGGACAAGGACTTCTGGTTATGAAGGCTGTGGAAATGAAGAAACAAGGCAAAACATTAGAAGATATTAAAGATTACATAATAGACATAAGACCATACTTCAATACCTATATGACCGTTGATGATTTGCATCACTTAAAAAGAGGAGGAAGATTGTCTACAGCTATGGCATTAATAGGAATAGTATTACATGTAAAGCCTATATTAACTTTAAACAAGGAGGGCAAGGTTAGTGTCATAGGCAAGGTTAGAGGACGTAAAGCAAGCATTAGTAAATTAGCAAGCATAGTCTGTGAGAGAATAGAAAATCCGGAAGAACAGATAATTGGTATAAGTCATGGGGACTCTTTAGAAGATGCCTTAAAGCTAAAAGAAGAGATCCTAAGCAATGTGAAGGTAAAGGATATCCTTGTAAATTACAATGGACCAGGGGTAGCTACCCATGGAGGACCAGGAAACTTAGCTGTGTTTTTTATTGGTAAAGAAAAACAAAATCATATAATTTAAATATTAAATAAAAATGCTAGATAGCCCATTTTAGGTTCTAGCATTTTTTTATATTACTTTATGTCTATCTATTGTAACACTCCATGGGAAACTAAGTTTCACTTTATTGGGAAAGAACCCAGGTTACAGTATCTATAAGGTTTTCTGATTGTTTTATGTGGCCAAGGGGATTTTCAGAGTAACTTTCATCTAGTCCTATATAAAAAGTGGTGTTATTTAAATTCTTATTGGAGCTGCTATCTAAGATATTTTCAAGGGGAAAAAATATTCTATTATACTTTAGTTTCTTATGAGATAAAGACAAATTTTCCTCTTTACTTAAAACTAATTCTATGGATAAAGAGCTCCTTTTAAGGTCCGTAACTTGGAACTTTCCCTTATCCTCAAATTGAGATACAGAATTGTCAAATTTGTAATTTAATATCTGTAGTATCTCTTTAAAGCCTTTATCTTTAGGCTTTAAGGTTTTAGATGTGCCATGGTTGTAAATTATTATGGCACTTATGTTATTTTCCTGGGGTGGACTAGTGACTTTTTCAATATAGCCCTTTAAATATAAGAGTAAAACAACAATTATGAAAGTACTTCCTAGAAAAATTATTTTACGTTTCATAAAACACCCTCCCAATAAGTATAATTTTAATATTAGTTAGAATCATACAATATATGGTAAAAATATCAAAGGATATTTATTATGGAGTTTTATTTTATCATATATTCCTTAGGGGAATATCCAGTATATTTTTTGAAGTTTAAAGAGAAGCTCCTATAGTCTGAGTATCCAACTTTTAGTGCAGTTTCATTCACTGTGCAACCATTAGATAATAAGGTTATAGCTTCCTCAATTCTAAGTTTTCTTATATACTCAGAAAAACCCATACCTAGAATTTTTTTTAGGGTTCTACTGAGATAGCTTTCATTAAGATATACTTCTTTAGCCACTGTGCTCAAAGATATGTTTTTATGAAAATTTTCATTGATAAAGGCTATTGCTTTTTCTATAGAGTTATCCTCTAACTTGCCACTAAGTTCCCGTAATAAATCTATAGAGGTAAATATGTAGGATAACACCATATCCCTAATATCATCTAGGGAAGGGTTATTTTTCTCTAAATTTATATCTTCTAAATAATTAAAAGGAATATTATGAGCTATAATAGAATTCTTAGCTTCCAATATTAGCTCCATTGAGAAATTGATCACCATGGCTTTGGGAACTTTATGTTTTTTCATATTGTGGTATAGAATCAAAATTTTATTTTTAATAGATTCTTTATCTCGACTCATAAGGCTTAATATTATATTTTTAACGCAATCATTTATCCATTCTAACTTTAGATCACCTGATTCAATAGATTTTTTAGTTATAATGGAATTTTTACCTTGATAAAAACTTTCTTCTAGGAGACCTTTAGCATCTTTATATAGATCCATGATATTTTCTACGGCGCTATCAGAAGACACACCTATGGTCAGCATACCATTAAATTTTTCTGAAACCATGGTTTTAATGTTCTCTAAATGATTATCTAAGTCTGGATAACAGCTTTCTATGATAATAGCTTGTCTGTTTACATGGGGAGCAACAATATAAAGAGTATGATGGGAACAGTTATCTCTAAAATAATCATCTATGAAGGTGGTTATTTCATAATTTATAAAGTCCTTTCCTAGGTCTACCATCATATCATAGCTCTGATTTTCTATAAGTAAAATTTTAATATTGGACTCTTTAGGAAAATAGTTATATATGTCCGCTAAATCTCTTTTACCTCTCATAATATTGAGGAGAATCTTTTCACTAGAAAGAGAGGATATATTCTTTTCCTCTAATATACATTGGGCCGCTTTTTCAATGGCTCCTATGAGTTCAGAATCTTCCACGGGCTTTAAAATAAAGTCTAAGGCATTTATTTTAACAGCGCCCCTAGCATATTGAAAATCATCATATCCAGTTATTATAATAAATTTACTTTTAGGGAGAAATTCTTTTATTTCTTTGCACATGGATATACCATCTAAGCCTGGCATCTGTATATCGGTGATTACTATTTCAGGCTTTAGATCTTTGCAAAGTTCTATACCTTTAAAACCATTTTCTGCTTCACCACAGATAGTACACCCCAAAAGATCCCAGGGAATTGTTTTTTTCATGCCCTCTCTAGAATAGAATTCATCATCTATTATTAAAACCTTAATCATTTTCAATCTACTCCTCTTTTGGAATTTTTATAGTAAACACAGTGTAGGACTCTTCCATACCGTAGGTTAGACCGTAATTTTCACCATAATAAAGACCCATCCGTCTATTCACATTGTCAATTCCGATACCCTCACCTTTGGAAGTGCTATTGCCTAAACCTACGCCATCATCCATTATCTTAAACACAATTGTGTCATTAACTTCAAAGCCTTTGATTATAATATTTCCCTTGTCTAGCTTTGGCTCTATGCCATGGATTACGGCATTTTCTACTAAAGGTTGAATCAACAATTTTAGAATTTTGCAATTTAATATGTTAGGATCTACATCCAAGGTTACAGTAAATTTGTCTCTGTATCTTAAAGATTGAATGGTAAGGTAATTATTAACTTGAGCAAGTTCCTCTTTAATGGAAACTATATCTGTTGTAGTAGTTGCATTGTACCTGAAAAATTTACCTAAAGCACTAGTCATTTTACAAACCCCATCCATATCATTAAGTTTTGCCATCCAATTTATGGAGCTTAATGCATTATATAAAAAATGAGGATTTACTTGAGCTTTTAAAGCCTTAAATTCTGATTGATGAATTAAAAGTTGTTTTTTGTAATCTTCATTTATAAGCCTATTTATCTCATCTATCATGTTATTAAAATTATGTCCTAGTCTTCCAATTTCATCGTCTCCTTTAAAGTCCACATGCACGTCCCTATTACCACCTTCCACCTCATTCATCTTATTACTAAGATAAGTAATAGGATTAGATATCTTGTTGGACAATATGGTTACACATAATATGACTAGGAGTATAGCCAAGGCTGTTATGGATATAAATATTCTGCTGTTTTTTAAGGCCTCTTTAAAAAAGTAATTTTTAGGAACAAGCTCTAAAACTTTTATATGGGTGGATTTAGAGGTGGTAAAGTAGCCCTCGAAATTTTTACCATCTAGGGTTAGAGAGATTTTACCCTTTGGTCTTTTAAGTTTTTCTTCATATACCTGAGGAAAAAGAAATCCAGTTTGATTTTTTAAATTTTTATCAGTTATAATGTATCCATTGCTGTCTAATAGATATACATTAGTATTTTCTATAAAGGCAGTATTTTTAAAGATGTTATCGAAATAACTATCATAAAAATCTGCTATAACATAACCTAGATGAGCATTACTTTTCTTGTCTACTATGGTTTTGCCTATAGCCATTACAGCATCCTGAGCACTAGCACCATCAACTCTTCTATGTATTTGAGTTACTACCATACCTTCATTTTGCTTCATTCTATCATAAAAATTGCCTCTATCATCTGTATATAGGGGCACAAAATAATTTGTGGTAGAAAATCGTGTCATTTGGTTTTCGCTGATAATATGTACTGGTATGGTGTCAATAGGTTGAGTAGCAGTTATAGTCCTAGTTATGGTGTAGAGCCTTTGAGTATCATAAAATCTTTCATTATTAGATAATAAACTATCATCTTTATTCATTATGCTTTGAACTTCCTCATTGGAGGATACAAAATTCACCATATTAGTAAAGGTATTTATATCGTTATCTATTAATTTAGCTGCAATATCTAGATTATTTTTTGTGAATTCTTCAATATTTTCTCTAGTAGATGTAACTATAAATATAAAATTATATATAGTTAGGGCTAAAAGAGGTATTATTCCAATTATTATAAAGGAAAGGGAAAGTCTTTTTTTAAAGCTTAAAGATTTTTTCATGTTAACCCCCCATTGAAAACAGCCTATACTAAGATTATACTAGATTTATGATAAAAAACAAAACACCATGAAATGAAGAGAGCTACTATAATAACCATAACCATGGCATATAGTAGCTCTTTTGTATTATATTATATGAATATTTTCAAGGTTAAAATCTATCATGACATCTTGTCCTTCTCCAAAGGACTCTTTTACCTTAGGATTGGAATTCTCACAGGATAATTCCTTGGAGCCTATTTGAATTCTATAATCTTGGAAGGCTCCCATGAAGGTAGAGGATGTAATCTTACCTAATAATTTTCCCTTATGACCAATAGAAATTGCCTCAGGTCTTAACAACATTTTAATGGTATCATTTTCCTTTTTGTCTCCATCGTAAGGAACTTCTAAATTTGTGGATCCTTCAATGGAAATAGTAGCATTATTACCATTTCTATTAGTGATTACTCCATCTAGGAAATTAGCTGTTCCAATAAAGTCTGCAACGAATTCTGTGGCAGGGGTGTAATATATCTCTGTTGGAGTACCTACTTGTTCAATTATTCCTTTATTCATTATTATAATTCTATCAGAAAGACTCATAGCTTCTGACTGATCATGGGTTACATATACAGCAGTAATTCCAACCTTTTTTTGAATCTTCCTTATTTCAGTTCTCATGTATACTCTAAGTTTTGCATCTAAGTTTGATAAAGGTTCATCAAAAAGCAACACTCCTGGCTCCATAACAAGGGCTCTGGCTAAGGCAACTCTTTGCTGTTGACCACCGGATAATTGATTTGGATATCTAGTTTCCATACCAGATAGACCTACTAAGGCAATGATGTCTTTAACCTTTTTATTTATGTCATCTTTAGATAATTTTTTCAATTTTAATCCATAAGCTATGTTGTCGTATATATTATAGTGGGGGAAAAGAGCATAACTTTGGAACACCATAGCTGTATCTCTTTTATCTGGAGTTAAATTATTTATGCTATCACTGCCTAGTAGTATATCACCTGAAGTAGGAATTTCAAAACCTGCAATCATCCTTAATGTGGTGGTTTTACCACATCCAGAGGGCCCTAGGAGGGTTACAAACTCTCCAGGCTTTATGTCTAGAGATATATTATCAACAGCTTTAAACTCTGACTTTCCATTAACAGAAGGATAAATCTTGGTTAAATTTTTTATAGATACACCTTTGCTTTGTTTCATTTCTAAAACCTCCTATTTTTACATTATAGCGTCTTCTGTATTACTTACACCGAACTTGTTTAGCAAGAAATACATGATAGCTATGGCTATATAAACTATTATTATAAGTATTGTTGAATAGGCTGATGCAACACCGAACCTTCCATTATCCACCTGAGACAATATGGAAGCTGTTAATAGCTGATATTTTGGAGTTACTAGGAAAATAACGGCACTTACAGCAGTCATGCTTCGAACAAAGGTATAAACTAAACCACTAAAGAATGCAGCCTTTATAAGTGGAAGGGTGACTGAGGTAAATACCTTTGTAGAACTTGCACCTAAGTCTTGGGCTGCTTCCTCAATGGCAGGATCTATTTGCTGCAAGGCAGTGACTCCAGACCTTACCCCTACAGGTAAACTTCTTACTATAAAGGCTATTACGATAATAGCTGCAGTACCTGTTAATATAAGAGGCTTAGTATTATAAGCGTTAATATATCCTAACCCAAGAACAGTTCCTGGAACTGCCATAGCTAATAGAGAAGTAAACTCTATGAAGCCACGACCAACAAATTTCTTTCGTACTATTAAAAAGGCTATTATCATACCTAAAATACCGGTTATTGGGGTAGCCCAAAGAGATAATATAGTAGTATCTTTAAGAGCTTTAGCACCTAAGTTAAATACATACTTAAAATGATCTAAAGTAAGGGTATAGTCTATGCCCATAACTTTAAAGAATCCTCCCAGAGGTATTAAAATATAGAAAGAAAATACAAAGATAGATACTAATAAACAAAATATATCAATAGGCCAAACTATGTGTTTTTCAGTGATAAGATCACGTTCCCTTGAGGCCTTTCCCGTTACAGTAACATAGGTTTTTCTTTCAATCCAGAATTTTTCTATTACAAATAAAAGTATAGACAATGTAAGTAGCATTGTAGCAATGGCAGCACCACCGCTCATATCATAGTTTCCTATGGCTTGCATATATATTTTGGTAGCTAGAGTAGAGAAATTTCCACCTATAACCATTGGGTTAGAAAAGTCTGCCACAACCTCTATAAAGGTTAATAAAAATGAGTTAGCAAGACCAGGAAGCATTAGTGGTAATGTGACAGTCTTAAATGTTTTCCATCTTGAAGCACCCATATTCCTTGATGCCTCTTCTAGAGCAGGATCTATTCTTTTTAATAATCCTATAAGAAGTAAGTAAGAAACAGGAAAGAAGGTCATAGTTTGTACCATTACAAGACCTTTTAAACCATAGATATTAGCATCTGGGATACCTAATAATTGTCTGGTTATTAAACCAAATTGTCCAAATAGCATTATAGCTGACAATGCTAAAACGAAGGGTGGAGAAATTATAGGTAATATAGACACTATTTTAAACATCTTTCTAAAGTGCGATCTTATATAAGCATCTGCATAGGCAAAAATAAATCCAATTAGGGTGGATAAAGCACTTACTACCACACCTAAAATTATGGTATTGTTAAAGGATTCCTTAAAATCAATATCATTTAACACTTTCACATAAGCACTTAATGAAAATCCACCTTTTTCAATGAAACTTCCTTTAAGTACCGCAAATAAAGGATAAATAATAAATATTGATAAGGTTACTATAAGGAAGATTATAGTAACTAGTAGCATAGGATCTCTCCATATTTTTTTCATATCATTAAATTCCCTATTTCTGGATTTCATATCCCTTATCACCTCTCTATTTTAAATTAGGAATAGGGTTTTTAGTCCCTATTCCTAAAAGCTAATACTATTTCTTTATAGCATTATTCCATTTTTCAACTAAAGAACTTCTATTTTTACCAGCCCAGTCTAATTTGTAATCGATAAGCTTAGTATCTTTAAGCTCATTAGCAAGTTCAGGAGATTTAGCATCTTTATTAGTTAAGAATTGGAATGATCCAACAGTTTGTCCAAGTTCTTGAGCCTTTTTGCTTAAGCAGAAGTCTATGAATAACTTAGCAGCTTCTTGGTCAGGACCACCTTTTATGATACCAACAGCACCTGTTTCATATCCTGTTCCTTCAGATGGAGCTGTTAGAACTAGGTCTTTCATTCCTTCTTCTCTGTACTTTATACCATCATGTAAGAAGGAGATACCAACCATAACTTCTCCTTGACCTGCAAGTCTTGCTGGAGCAGTACCAGACTTTTCATAGGTCTTTATGTTTCCATTAAGTTTCTTCATATAGTCTAAACCTTTTTCTTCACCCATTATTTGAACTATTGTAGCAAGCATTGTATAAGCAGTTCCAGATGAACCAGGGTTAGCTACAGAAATTTGTCCTTTAAATTCAGGTTTTAATAAATCTTCCCAAGATTTTGGAGCTTCAATTCCTTTTTCAGCTAATAATTTTTTATTAGAAGCAAATCCTAGGTATCCAACATAGATTCCAGTCCAGTATCCATCAGGATCTTTGTATTTATCTTCTATGTCCTTTGCGTTAGGAGAAATGTATGGTTCTAATAAGTTTTCATCCTTAGCTTGAATTAATCCATCAGCAGGGCCACCGAACCATACTGAAGCCTTAGGATTATCTTTTTCTGCACGAATTCTTCCGAGAATTTCACCAGAGGACATTCTTACAGCTTCAGCATTTACCCCAGTTTCTTTTTTGAATTCTTCTACAGCCTTTACCATGTGATCTTCCATTAAGCCACAATATATAGTCAGTTTAAGATCTTTTTTGTTTCCACTAGCAGAGTCATCTTTTTTGTCTCCACAGCCTACTAATAATCCCATGCTCATAATTGCAGCTAAAGATAGTGCTAAGATCTTTTTAGCTTTCATAAATATAACCTCCATTTAATTCATATAATATTTTTAGCGCTTATATTTGCCATACACTAAACTTTAATTTGATTATAAGGTAAACCTTTACTTAAATCATAAATAAGGTAAAAATTTATTACATAGAAGTAAAAAATATTACTAAAATATGAATATATTTTAATTTTATGATAAAACACCTTTTAAAAATCTTCAAGATATATTACATTAGTAGAATATAGGGAAAATTCTTGTTATATCTTGACAAATTATAATACCAATTATATTTTACAAAAAAATGGAGGACTATTATGGAACTAGAAATGTTTAATTTTATAAATACAGTTACAGAGTATATGGATAATAACTTTACTTATTTAGAAGAGAAATCTGAATACATAGAAAAACATATAGATGGAATTTTAGATGAAAGCTGTGAGGGCTACTTAAATATAAATAGCAGGGTAAAATCCACAGGAAGCTTAAAGGAGAAAATAATAAGAAACAGCTATTACAAGCTTTATGATGACGTAGATGTGTTTCTACATAATCTACATGACTTAATAGGCATAAGGGTGGAATGTAGATTTATAGAGGATGAAAAGAACATATATGAAAGAATGAAACAGTGGTTTAATGTAAAGGATGAGGAAGGATATTATTATTCCGACGACAATAAGGATATAAGATTAGAGCTAGGCAGCATTCAACCACAGGTGCAGAAAAATGGATTTAAAATTTATAGAATAGATGGATTTTGTATAGATAAAGACAACAGAATAAATTTTGAACTTCAGATAAAGTCTCTAGTAAATGTTTTCTGGGGGGAGATCGAACATAAGATAATATATAAAAACAATAACTACACCATGGGGGATGACTATATGAAGCAAATGCTAAATTCTATTAAAAAGAATCTAGCCATGATAGATAATCAGCTTCTTATCATACATAACCAATATAATAGATTTAACTCCATAGATCCAGATATAAGAATGATGCAGTTAGAGAAACTTTTGGCTAAGATAACCTATGAGATTTTTGCTACTAAAATGAAGGAAACCATAGGTTTCAATGTGAATTTCAGAAAATCCTGTGATGCTATAGTAGATTATATGATAAGAACCACAGCTTTAAAGGGTGATGACACCTATGAGGTGTTTTTGAAAATTTTAACAAGACTTAATGATATAGGTACTGCCGATGTGGATTTTAGCAAAGAAATAACCTTTGAAAGGGAAATAAACTTTGAAGACCAATTTTCAGAGATAATAGGTAATAAAATATTAGACCTTATAAATACGGATTTTCAATGGTACCTATTTTTTAGAATATTATTTGAGATTGAAGTAGGGAATAATGCTGAGGATTTTGAAACCTTCATAAGATTTATAAAAAACAGATTTCTGAACAATAGTGCTTTTTCCAAGCTTTACTATAATGTAGCTAAAGAGGAAGGAGATTCAATAAGAAACAGTATTCTTCTTATTATAGGTAGGAAGTTTAAAGAAATAGGAAACATAACCTTTATTCATGAAGAAACCATAGATGAAATAAATAACCACGTTAAAAATACTATAGATTTGATATGCAGCAGCAATAAAGACGTATTGGATGAAGAGGAAAAGTCTATATATTTAGATATATTAGGTTATAATATACTTTCCGTCTTTGATGTTAAGATTGATGTAAATTCTATAGTTACCACCGTAAAAAGAATAAAAACTTCTATACCCAATAGCATAAGCAGGGAATATAGCCTAGAATATTTAAATGACATTTTAGGGATGAAAAAGAATTAAATTTAGGAAAAACTATTGATTTTTTCTTATAAATAGGATAAACTTTCGTAATGGATAGAACTTTATTCTATTTAAATTAAATAATGTTCACTTATATAAATCTAGCAATAAGGGTTAGACGTTTCTACTGAGCTACCGTAAATAGCTCTTCTATAGGTGGGGAAGCTTATAATATACAATAGGAGGATTTTATTATGAAATATGATGTGATAATTGTAGGAGCAGGTCCCGCAGGAATATTTACCGCATTGGAGCTAGTAAAAAATAATTGCAAGAAAAATATATTACTTTTAGACATGGGTAAAAGTATAGATAAAAGACATTGTCCTAAGGATAAAACAAAGGTTTGTGTAAATTGTAAGCCTTACTGCCATATAACCACAGGTTTTTCTGGAGCAGGAGCCTTCTCAGATGGTAAGCTTTCTTTAAGCTACGAAGTAGGGGGAGACTTACCTAACCTAATAGGAAGTGAAAAAGCTCAAGAGTTTATAGATTACACAGACAAAATATATTTAGAATTTGGAGCAGATCCTAAGGTTGAAGGATTAGGAAATAATGAGGATATTAAGGATATAAGAAGAAAGGCCATTGAAGCTGGCTTAAAGCTAGTAGATTGTCCAATAAGACATTTAGGAACAGAAAAGGCCCAGGAGATATATCTTAAAATACAAAACTATTTAAAAGAAAACAATGTAGAACTAAGATTTGATACCATAACTAAGAATTTAATTGTAGAGAACAACACCGTAAAAGGGGTAGTGGTTTCTGATTCTATGACTAAAACTAAGGATGAAACTTTACTTAGTGATAAAGTTATAGTGGCAACAGGTAGAAAAGGTGCCGATTGGCTTAAGGACATGTGTATAGAGCATAAAATAGGTCACCATGCTGGAACTGTAGATTTAGGAGTTCGTGTGGAAATAAGAAATGAAATTATGGAAAAGGTTAATAATGTATTGTATGAATCTAAGCTTATAGGACATCCCGCTCCCTTTAGGGATAAGGTAAGAACCTTTTGCCAAAATCCAGGAGGCTTCGTAAGTCAGGAGAATTATGATAATAATCTAGCCATAGTAAATGGTCATTCATACAAAGATAGAAAGTCTGACAATACAAACTTAGCCATATTAAGCTCTCATAACTTTTCAGAACCCTTCAATGAACCTATAGAATACGGTAAAAAGGTTGGGGAACTAGTTAATATGCTTGGTAATGGGAAAATAATAGTTCAAAGATATGGTGACATACTAGATGGAAAAAGAACTTGGAAGAAGGAAATGGATCAGATTAATGTAAGATATACATTGCCAGATGCTGAACCAGGAGATTTGACTTCAGCAATGCCTTATAGAACTATGACAAACATATTAAACTTTATAGAGGCAATGAATACAATAGTTCCAGGTTTTGCAAGCAGAGAGACTTTGCTTTATGGTCCAGAAATAAAGTTTTATAGCAACAGGATAAATATAGATAAGGATACCTTTGAAAGCAGTGTAGAGGGATTATACTGTTTAGGAGATTCCAGCGGATGGACAAGAGGCCTTATGATGGCTTCAGCCATGGGATATATTATGGCAAGAAATCTTATAAAGTGAAACTTAGTTTCAGGTAAACATCAGATAAAATAATAATTACGTTAACTATACCCTCCAGGCAATCTGGAGGGTATAGTTTTTTATATTATCTACTGTAATTTCAAAGGAGCATGTGATAAAGTGCTGTTGAAGGTTTTAAATATTGATTTTGCAGATAAAATAATAATTACTAATCCAACTTAAGTTTATAGTAGCAACAAAAGATTCCACTATTACGTATTTCATCTATAAGTAGCACAATGATTTTTTTAGATGAGCCTTTAGCAATCTAGAGGTAGGAAATAAAAAGAGTTTTGTTCAGTACGTAAAGTTAATAAAAGGTAAGAAAATTATTATAACTATAGTCTATGATAATTCTTTGGACAACATAAGTGGGTGCATATTAAAAAATCAAAATGGTGAAATGATTAAGGAAAACATAGGCTAAAGGAATAGACTGATAATATGTGGATATTCTTAATTTATAATGTTACATTCAATATTATAAAACATAAAATTCAAAAAAGTTTTATTAAGTAATAGTTGACATATATAACCATATAAGTTACAATTATACTAACAAATGAGGATTGCGCAGTCTTCTGATAATAAATAAGTATAAAAGGGAGAAATTAATTATGAAGAAAAATAAAAAAATGGGTTTCATAACATTGGCGCTTGTTTTAGGGACTAGCATAACTGCATTTGCAGGATCACTTGGATATAGAGATGTTTATGTTACGCATCTATCTGATTCAAATGGAATAGATTATGGAAAGACAAGAGACTCCTATATAACAGCAACTAATTATGGTACTGTATATGAAGATCATAACATATCAAGCGGATCAAGACCAAAGCAATTTAAAGCAGACTTAGAGTATAGAACTATAGCCATTTTACCTAATAGTGTTAAGGATACTTCATTTGATGAAGATGGATATAATGAAGCAAAAGATTGTAAATCAGGTGAAGAATATAGAACAGTTATTCAGTCATGGAGTGATTATGGTGACTATACAGAACATTTAGATTATGATATGAGATAGAAATAAATACTTAAATTATTTCGGGAATTTATTGAAGATAAATTCCCGAATTTTTAGAAGGATGTGAATTTATTTGGGAAAAATTAAGGCCTTAGTGAGAAATGAAACAATTAATTTTAAAAGAAGCAAATTAGCTTGGGCTATGGTTATTTTATATGTTTTGGGAGTAGCATTGGCTATATATACAGCAGTAAGGGAAGGTAGGATTATATTTGGTTTATCTGAATTTATAAAATATTCTTGGATACCAATAAATTTTGTTATGATACCCTTTTTAATTTTTAGCATGAATGTTGGAAAAAGTAATAATGAAGTTTTTGAATCCATAGATATATCCTCAAGGGATAAAACCTTATCTAAGGTTTTTGCAGTTGGTACTATAGGAGGAGTTTTATTGATAACTAATATAATTATATTTATAGTTATAGCTATAGTGTGCAAAGTATCTATTGGATATTTATTATATAACGGTATAGGTTATGTAATAAATACCATGGTGGTTCTTATAGCTTGTGGATCTATAGGGCTATTTATGGGACAAGTCATAAGCAAAAAAATAGGAGATGTACTAGCCTTTATAATAATAATTGCTGCTTTTATAACTTTATGCAATTTTTATAAGTTTAGAAACTTTGTAGTTCCAGTTTACTATATAAGACAATTTCCTCGTACTTTTGATATTTTTAATTATGATAAGACCTATTTTTATCATAATATTCTATGGCTTATATTGTCTTATATGATTTTTAAAATAGCCTTCTACAAAGAATATAAAAAAGAAAAGTCAAAATCATTAGGGGCATTAGCGGCTATTGGAATTTCTTTAGGGTTAAGTGTAGCTTTAATTATTAACCTGCACTCTTTGTTACCAGATTTTCTTGATATAGGGAGAAATATATCTGAACCACTGGAAAGTAAATATATAGAGGTAAGAGATTCTTTTAGAAGTGAAAAAGAAAAGCAATATTATCCTTACAAATATAATATGGATATTGATCTTAATACAAATCTAAAGAGCTCCTGTGAAATAGAGATTAAAATTCTTCAAGATAAAGTAAATTCCTTGGAGCTTGGATTATTTCATAAATTGAATATTTCTCATGTTGAGATAGATGGCAGCAAAATCAATTATAAAAGAACTGATAAGAGTTTCATAGTTGATCTTCCTAAAGAATACAAAAATGGAGACATCGTAAAATTAAAAGTAGATTATGAAGGAGACATAAATACAGTTTGGGGATATAAAGTTGGGGATAAATGGACAAGTCAATATAAACAGTTGTTTTATGTAAAGAAAGACCTTTTAGCTTTAGGGGGAGCCTTTGACTGGTATCCTAAACAAAATGATGGTAGAAAAAAGGAATATACCTTAAATGTAAGGTATAACAGTAAAAATAAATTATATTCTAATCTTCAGGGTACTTATTGTGATACAACATGGAAATTTCAAGGGGATGACAAGGAGATTGTTTTAGTCAGTGGGCACAATATAAAGGAAAGAGAATATAAAGGAATTGTATTTGTAGGCAATGAAGAATACATTAACAGTAACAAGGTATGTGATGTTTTAATAAGAAAAAAGGAAAGAGCAGAAAATACACCTTTAAAAGAAGGAAAAAAATTCATACAGATTCCTTTAGATTATTATATCGGTCAATGTTACGACAGTGTGTATATATATGATCTAGATTTGTAGTAGGTAAGTATAATGAATAATATTTTAGGGGGGAGAAGGATGAATACTTTAAAGGTAGAAAATTTGAAATATAGTTATGGAAAGGTAGAAGCTCTTAAAGGGATTTCCTTTCAGGTAAGTGATGGACTAATAGGAATTTTAGGACCCAATGGTGCAGGAAAGACCACTGCTATGAAAATAATAACTACATTATTCTCCATTCAAAGTGGAGATGTGTATTTGAATAACTTGAATTATAAGAAGGATCTAAGTCACATTAGAAAAAACTTAGGTTATTTGCCACAGAACTTTACAACCTATGGAAATTTAAAAGGAAGAGAGTTTTTGGAGATTATAGCAGACTTAAAAGTAAATTGGGATAGAAATAAGATGAAAGCCCATATAGATGAAATAATAGAAACCTTAAACATGGGAGAATATATAGATAGAAAGATAAAGGAATATTCTGGTGGTATGAAACAAAAACTAGGGTTCGCTCAAGTGATGGTGGGAGATCCTAAGGTAATTGTAGTGGATGAGCCAACTGTAGGTCTAGACCCAGAGCAAAGGAATTATATAAGGGAACTTTTCCCAATAATAAGCAAAGATAGAATAGTCCTTGCAACAACCCATATAGTAGAAGACATAGAAAGCTATTGCAACCATCTATTGGTAATAAAGGAAGGCACATTGATATATAACGGCAAAAAAGAGAATTTTATAAAAGAGGCAGAGGAAATGATATGGCAGGGAATCATGGAAGGGGCAGAGTTAGCTAAAATTAGAGATACTGCACATGTGCTAACCACAAGTCAAACCCCACAAGGAACTCAAATAAAATATATTAGCAAAGAACCCCTAACCGCTAATTCTGTTAGGGTAAATGTAAATCTACAAGATGCCTATATTGTACACAGCAGCTTAACCGAAGAAGGAAGATAGTTATGGTTAAATTTTATTTAAAGATTGAAAACAATATGTTAATTAACAAACTTCTTTATATCATAACAACTTTAGTTTTAATGTTTAATATGGCGCTAAGGATTTTCCCTAATATTTTTATAGGAGCCTATAAATTTCATGACACAAAGGTCATTGTACCCATAGAATTATTTGAGTATTGTGATGGATATTTATTATTATTATTTATTATTTTATTATTTTTCTTTTTAGGAACGGACTTTACTAACAGTATGGAAGATATATCTTTGGTAGTTGGAGGCAGTAAAACTAATAAATTTATGCTAAGAAAACTAATATCATTGCTATGTATATACATGGCTTTATATGTAATTACCTTCACCAATATATATACTTTATATTCTAAGTGTGTATCAAATACAATATTGATACCTTTAAAAGAAATAATCTTATGTTCATTTACCACAAATGTTTTTGTAATAGCATTAAGCTTATTTTTATTATTTTTATTTAGAGACATAATAGTAAGTGTAACTGCAATAACAGCTTTTTATCTTATTGAAGAATTGTTGTGGAGATGCAGGATTTTTAAAAACAGTGGAATATTGGGACATATCTATAGATATTATGATTATAAAAGTGGAGCCCTGTACAAAGTTAAGCTTATCTATATAGTCATATCAGTGGTGTTATTATTTTTAACTTATTTATTGTCTAGAAGAAAATTAAGGTTTAATCTGTTAACCGAGGGAAAAGAATAGCTTCAACAATATAAAAGGCCTTCTGAAAAGAAGGTCTTTTATATTGTTGTTTATTAAAGTGTAAACATAATAAACAGGTTATGGAATTCAATGATATGAACTATTTAACAATCATATTTAAAACGTTGTTCAAGTCTTCTATGATATCTTCTGGATTTTCAAGACCTACAGAAAGTCTCACAAGACTGTCACTTATTCCAACAGCTGCTCTTTCCTCGGCAGTGTAAGGAGAGTGAGTCATAGATGCAGGATGCTCTATAAGAGTTTCAGCATCTCCAAGGCTAACAGCAAGCTTACAAAGTTTTACGTTGTCCATAACAGTTATACCTTCTTCTAAGCCACCCTTTAATTCAAAGGCAATTATAGCACCAGGTAATTTCATTTGCTTTTTAGCAAGGTCATATTGCTCAAAGGATTTAAGTCCTGGGTAGTACACTCTTTCTACTGCAGGATGAGCTTCTAAGAACTCAGCTACCTTCATAGCATTGTCACAGTGTTTTTCCATTCTTATTTCTAAAGTCTTTAAACCTCTTGCGATTAAGAAAGCGTCAAAAGGACTTAGGGTTGCTCCTGTCATGTCTTTAACTCCGAAGAATCTTACATTTTGTATGAACTCAGAGGTTCCACACACAAATCCTGATATAACGTCTCCATGACCGTTTAAGTATTTTGTACCTGAATGGATTATAACGTCAGCTCCCAATTCCATAGGTCTTTGAAGATAAGGAGTACAGAAAGTATTGTCTACAAATACTAAACAATCCTTATTTTCGTGAGCTATGTTACAGATAGTTTCTATGTCATTGATTTTAAGAGATGGATTAGCTGGTGTTTCTAAGTAAACAACCTTTGTATTAGGTTTCATGGCTTTTCTTATATTCTCAGGATCTGAGGCATCGCAGAAGGTAACCTCTACTCCATATCTTGTAAGGCCATGATTTAAATAAGCAAAAGTACAACCATATAAAGTATCAGAAGCCACCACATGATCTCCAGCCTTTAAAGCTGTCCACATAGCAGAAGCTACAGCAGCTATACCAGAAGCTACGGATATACAAGCATCTGTGCCTTCAAGCAAAGCAACCTTTTCTTCTAATGTAGTATTGGTTGGATTACCAAGTCTAGTATAAATATAGCCTTCCTCTTTACAGGCAAATCTATCTCCACCTTGTTTAGCATTGTCAAAAACGAAGGTAGAAGTTTGGTAGATAGGTGTAGATAAAGCACCAAATTGATTTGGTTGGTGACCACCGTGAATTGCTTTGGTGGCAAACCCCTTATTTTTTAAAGAATCGTTGTTCATAATAAAACCCCCTATTATAATCACATACACAATATAAGTATACGTTTGCAATGAATATATTTCAAACAATTAAGATAATTATAAAAATAATCAATATTTATAATATTAAATATTTCCCTATTTAAAATGAAAGTTTTTAAAGGTAATGGCAATATAATGCCGTGTTTAATATTAAAAAGATAAATAAAATAGAAAAAATGGACAAAAAGGTAATGAAAACAATATGGAAAAAACCTTGACATATGAGATAATATGGTATAACATAAAAATGTAATAAAAATTATAATGAAAAGGAGGTCGTGAATAATGAGCAACATATTAAGTTTAAATAGTAATATAATAAAAGTTTATAGTATGACCTTGGTGATTTATAATTAGAATATCATGATATAATTATAAATTTGTATAAGAATTTAGTGCCACAGGTTATATGCCTGTGGTTTTTTGCGCGGAAAATTAATGAAAGTCACAGGAGACAGTTCCTGTGGCTTTATTTTTTAGAGTTTTGGGGGAATGAGAAATGTGGAAGTAAATATTAAAAGGTGAATATTGATTAGTAGGGGTGTGAGAAGATGAAGTTACCCATAAGGGAATATATAGTATTACTGCATAAGTATTTAAAAAAATATAAAACTAATATGATTATATTGATGATTATATTGGGACTAAATGTAGCTATACAGCTAATAAATCCACAGATATTGAGATATTTTATTGATGAGGTACAGGGTGATAATGGAGGAAAGAATTTAATGGTGGCAGCTCTATTATTTATAGGTTTTGCTCTTATAAAACAATTATTTATAGTTATAGCCACTTATATCAGTGAAAATATTGGTTGGTCAGCTACTAATGGATTAAGAGTGGATTTGATAGAACATTGTATAAATTTAGATGTGGATTTTCACAAAAAGCATCAACCAGGAGAATTGGTGGAAAGAGTTGATGGAGACGTAAATGCTCTCTTTAGATTTTTTTCAACCTTTATGTTGGATTTATTGACTAATGGAGCTTTACTTATAGGAATTCTTTTCTTGCTATTTAAAGAGGAGATTAGAGTAGGTATAGTGGTTAGCATTTTCATAATTGCCTCAGTAATAGTTATGGGATATATAGAAAAGAAAAGCTCTAAGTATTGGACTGAGCAAAGAGAAAATAGTGCAAAACTTTATGGATTTTTGGGGGAGCAGGTAACTAGTGTAGAAGACATAAACACATGTGGGGCCAAAGATTATGTTATGAACAACCTTTACAAGATCTTTAGAAAGATGTTGCCTATACAAGTAAAGGCAGATATGGGCTATTATCATATGTGGATGGGAAACCTTGTTATATTCTCTATGGCAAATGTTATGGCATTATTGCTATCAGCATATCTTTATGAAAATTCTATGATAACCTTTGGAACTGTGTATCTTATATTTTATTACACAGAGCTTATTGTAAATCCTTTAGAGGAAATCAAGATGCAGATGCAGGATTTACAGAAGGCAGAGGCTAGCATTCGGAGGATTAAAGAATTATTTGATACTAAAAGTAATATTAGCTACGGAAACGAAACCATATGCTCAGAAGATACAATGAACTTATCTGTAAAAGATATATGTTTTGAATATGAAAAAGGGGACATGATTCTTAAAAATATATCCTTTGACTTACCTCAAAATAAGATTTTGGGAGTACTAGGTCATACCGGTAGTGGAAAAACTACTTTAGCTAGGCTTATAGTGAGACTATATGATATTACTAGTGGGGCTATAACTTTAGAGGAAAAGAATATTAAGGATATAAGGAAAGAGGATTTAATAAAGAATATAAGCTATGTTACCCAAGAAGTTGAGATTTTCCATGCCACGGTTAAGGATAATCTAACCTTATTCAATTGTAATATAAAAGATGAAGAAATCTTAGAGGTTATAGAAGATATGGGGCTAATGCCTTGGCTCAATAAGTTGCCTAATGGTATATACACCATCCTTGAAAGTGGAGGAAGTGGATTGTCAGCAGGAGAGGCCCAACTATTAGCATTTATCAGAGTATTCTTAAAAAATCCAAAATTAGTAATATTAGATGAAGCAACCTCTCGATTAGATCCTATAACGGAAGAACTTATAGAGAAGGCTTTAAATAAATTGTTAAGCAATAGAACTGCAATCATAATAGCCCACAGATTGTGGACTGTTCAAAGAGCAGATGACATATTGATTTTAGATAAAGGGAATATAAAGGAATATGGGTCAAGGGAACAGCTAGAAATAGATGAAAACTCCCAATTTTATAACTTGCTTAGAAAAGGCATGGAGGAGGTGCTAGTATGATGAAAAAAAGAAAAGATAAAATTCCTACCATGAGATATATTTGGAAAATGATAAAGTACAGACCTTGGCTATATTTAAGCGACTGTATTTTATGGTCTTTAATCCATGTGGCCCCACTTATTCCAGGGTTATTGGTTAAGGAATTTTTAGATATATTAAGCAGTAGCGGAAAAATAAATGATGACATATTGAGAGTTATGGTATTTATGGTAGTTTTAGCTGTAGCAAGGGCTGCAACTATAGAAATAGGAGGAAGGGTAGATTCAACTCATAGATTTACTATGAGCGCATTTCTTAGAAGAAATCTACTTGAATCTATATTGAACAATGTAAAGGAAGGCAGTAAAGCTTCCTTAGGAGAATCTATAAACTGTTTTAGAGATGATATTGGGGAAATTGAGGATACTATAAGCTGGACCTTGGATTTTATAGGAGAGGTGATTTTCTCAATAGTAGCCATAATTATTTTACTGTCAATAAATGTGCCTATGACATTGTTTGTATTTGCTCCATTAGTTGTGGTTATATATCTAGCTCAAAGTGCTAGGAAGAATATAGGTAAATATAGAATTAATGCAAGGAATGCTACTGGAGAAGTGGCATCTGCCATAGGAGAAATCTTTAACTCTATACAAGCTATCAAAGTTTCAGGAAGTGAAAATCATATTATAGACAATTTAAATTCCTTAAACAAAAAAAGACACAAATACATGGTTAAGGATAAAATATTAAATAAACTTATGGATGCAATATATGATAATACAGTAAATATAGGTACTGGCCTAATACTTTTGCTAGCTGGAAAGTATATGAGAGCAGGAACTTTTACTGTAGGTGATTTTTCCTTATTTATATATTATTTAACTTTTGTAGCGGACTGTACTCATTTCTTTGGAATACTTCTAGCTCGATACGAGCAAGGAGGAATTGCTTTTAAAAGGATGTTTATGCTGCTAGGAGGAGCTATTGAAGAGGAAAAACTTTTAAAGCATAATTCCCTTTACTTAAAAGGTGATTTACCAAATAAAGAAATAGATATAGATGTAGAGGAACTACAAGAATTAGAAATTAAGAACTTAACTTTTATGTATAATGAAACAAATGGAATAAAAGATATAAACTTAAAGATAAAGAAGGGGCAATTCACTGTTATAACAGGCCGTATAGGTTCAGGAAAAACTACTTTTATAAAGTCCATTCTAGGGGTACTGCCTAAGGATCAAGGTGAATTCTATTGGAATGGAAAGAAAATTCAAGATGACATGGAATTTTTCATTCCTCCAGTAAGTGCATATACATCCCAAATACCAAATTTGTTTAGTGATAGCGTAAAAAATAATATTCTGCTAGGTTTAGATGAAGAGGCTATAGATATTGAAAGTTCTATTTATTCAGCAGTTCTAGAAAGGGATATGGAAACTTTAAATGAGGGAATTGATACTGTAATTGGATCTAAGGGTGTTAAGCTTTCAGGAGGGCAAAAGCAAAGGGTAGCTGTGGCCCGTATGTTTGCCAGACAGTCTCAAATATATATATTTGATGATATATCTAGTGCTTTAGACGTGGAAACTGAAATTAACCTTTGGCAAAGGATGTTTGAAAGAGAGAAAAAGACTTGTATAGTAGTATCTAATAGACAGGTAGCCCTTAGAAATGCAGACAATATCCTAGTGATGAAGGATGGACATATAGAGGATCAAGGAACTTTAGAGTATCTTCTAGAAAATTGTGAGGAAATGAAACAAATATGGGGAAGTGAGGATATTACTGTAGCTTAGACATTGGGTTTTACAGCCTTTCATATTGATAGGAAGGGAAATAAAAATCACCAGTGGACAATTAGATCATTAAAAGAAATTGTGACTTATGTTGAGACATTTAATAACAATTTTAATCTCTTTGATAATGCTGAGGAAAGAGATGGTTATGGAGATTCCTATAGGGGGAATTTAGATTTAAAAAGAAAAGAGGTGAAGTTTAGATAGGGTTTGCCTCTGTACGAACTCTATCTAAATATAATATATGTTAGAGACAAAAAGATTAATATTAAAAACTCATACTTTAGAAAATGTAGAAAAGATGAATAAATGGGGAAATGATCCACAATTGTTGTATTATGATGATGATGGTCCAGAGGACTTTGAGCCTACACCTATAGAAAATACAAGAAAATACATTAAAAGGATAATTGAGGAGCCTGATGATACCATGGTTCGCTTTGGAATACATAAAAAAGATGACCAATGTCCCATTGGATTTTGTATGATAGCCTTTATTGATGATTACAACAAATCCTGTAAAATAGGCATGACCATAGGAGAAAAGGAACAATGGGGTAAGGGATATGGTAAAGAAGCTTTAATTGAATTAATAAGATATTCCTTTGAAGACTTAGGAATGAATAGGATTGGTGCAGAAATTTTTCAATTCAATAAAAGGTCAATAAAGCTTTTTGAGCAGTGCGGTTTTCAAAGAGAAGGGGTAGAAAGGGAATTAGTGTATAAAGATGGGAAATTCAAAGATCAATATATTTATGGATTGTTAAGGAGGGAGTACAAAAGTTAAAAGAGCTGCAAGCTTGATTGAAGGAAAAATCAAGCTTACAAACTACTATTTATATCCTATATATAAGCAATGAAGGCTGTAACCTAATAAGTTTTCATCTTCGCATGTGGAAAAATGATATTGAAGCCATTTTTCAAATTCTTCATCAGAGGATGAGTTAATCTTGGAACTAATAATATATCCTATGCCATCAGTAGCAATATTATATAGTTTATTTAAATTTAGAGAGTTTGTTAAGGATATTACTTCTTTAGGATTAGAACCATAAAATATATCTTTATATGGATACTTGTCATATTTTAATATAGAACCTATATCTGCTGAGTTATTTTTGCAATCATTAAGGATAACAGCATGTTTATTTATATAAGATAATATGAATATGCCTCCCTTTTTTAATACTCTTAGGCATTCATTAATAGATTTTTGCCTATCATGATAGCTTTCTAGATGATAAAAAGCCCCCATGGAAAGTACTGCATCAAAACTATCATCTTCAAAGGAAGATAGATCTAAAACAGACCCTTGATAAATACCTTTAAGTAGGGAATTGGACCTTTGCTTTTCTTTTATTAAAGCTACGTTATGCTCAATGAGATCTCCTGCAATAACCTGGTGGCCTTTATTAGCCAAATAAAAGGAATATGCTCCTGTTCCAGCGCAACAATCAAGAATAAGAGAATTTTTAGTTAATACTTTATCCAAGTATTTACAAGTGGTTAGGAACTCTATGCTATGAAACTTGTCCTTAGTCAGTCTAGAATCTTCATTATAGTTAAGGCCATAGTATTCATTTAAAGTTTCCATAATGTATACCCCCCCTTTTTTTACTACATTTTTTACTAATATACCATAATTTAAAAAGAAAGAGAATGATATATTTATTTCATGGAGGATATGGACAATGATAGATGTTAGATTAATAGAAAATGAGAATTTAAAGGAGGAGGTATGTAATGATATATTAAGAAAGCTTCCAGGTTGGTTTGGCATAGAAGAATCCATAGTGGAATACACAAGAGATTCCAAAGGTATGATTTTTTACGGAGCTTATGATAAAGATATTCCAATAGGTTTTGTAGCTTTAAAAATGCATAATGAATATACTGCAGAGGTATATGTGATGGGAATATTGGAAAAGTACCACAGAAGTGGCATTGGAACAAAGCTTATAGAAAAGTGTACAAGTTATTGTAAGGATAAAGACATGGAATTTCTCACGGTGAAAACCTTAGATAGTTCTCATCCAGATAAGGGATATGAAAAAACTCGGAAATTCTATAAATCAATGGGCTTTA
This sequence comes from Clostridium sp. UBA5530, assembly GCA_002423705.1. Classification (GTDB taxonomy): domain Bacteria; phylum Bacillota; class Clostridia; order Clostridiales; family Clostridiaceae; genus Clostridium_X. Next base: position 30,533 of record DINW01000069.1, on the reverse strand, counting down.
AACCATTAGAGGTGTTCAAAGACCTTTGGGGAGAAGCTAATCCATGCTTATATATGGCTAAAGTTATAAGGTGAGTTCAAATAATAAGTGGCATAAAAAACTATAGTTAAATAAATAGTTGTAAGAAAATTACATCTAAATATATAAAATATAGAGTTATTATGGAGGGATTATCCATGAAAAAGGTTGCAGTAATAATTTATCAACATTTCTCTTTACAAGAGATTACCACTCTAACTTCTTGCTTAAATATATGGTTTGGAATTAATATTGATTATTTAGGCAGTGAAATAAAAATTTATAAAAGTGAAGAAGGCTTTCAGGTTGTACCTACAAAAGTATTTAGTGAAGCGGATTTAAATGATTATAGTTGCGTTATATTACCAGGAATATTGAATCCTTTGCCTGCTTTATATGATGATAAACTTATTAAATTTCTTTCTGGACTAAAAAATAGAGATATTTTAATTGCGTCAATATCAAGTTCTCCTATTTTACTAGCTAAGGCAGGGATATTAAGTGAAGCTAAATTTACAGCTGGATTTTTCATGCAGATGGTTGATATTTTTAAGTTTATTAATGAAGAAAATTTTATTCATCAACCCGTTGTGAAAGATAAGAATATTATCACAGCCATTGGTTTTGCTTTCAGAGAGTTTGCACAGGCAGTTTTAAGGGAGTTAGGATTAGAAGTAGGGGAGGACTTTATGTATCATGTTACTAAAGAATATACAGAGGGGGAGCTTACTTTCTACTGGGAGGATGTTGATTATAAGGAGTTTTTAAATGAACTAAAGGAATATGAAAACTAATTATACCTAGGAAAATTATAATTTTTAAGAGAGGGGTAATATTTATGAGGAAGGATATAACAATAAGAAGGGAAACCGAGAAGGATTTTGAAGAAATAAATGAATTAGTAATTGGCTCATTTACTAAAGGAACAGATTATTCAGATGGTGAAGACGTTGTGGAATTAATCAGAGAAATACGTCATGGTCAGTACTATATACCGGAACTATCTCTAGTGGCTGAATTTAACGGGAAAATAGTTGGACATTTTATGTTTTCACATTTTCCACTATCAACAAATGCCCAAAAGGCAGATTATAACAGAAACATTAAAAAGACTGAAACAGTAATGCTTGCACCGGTATCTGTTCATCCAGATTATTTAAGACAAGGTGTGGGTTCTACTATGATTAGGTTAGGCATTGAAAAAGTAAAGGAGAAGGGGTATAGGGGAATTCAAGTTGAGGGTAATCCAGCATTTTATAATACCATTGGTTTTATAATGTCATCAAAATATAATATTTATCCAACCAGCGGGTGGCCTATGAAAGAGCCTCAGTGTATGATGTATCAAGAAACATATCCTGGTTCCCTTGAAGGAATTTCGGGATATATAATCTATGATATGTATGAAAATGCTTAGTTTATCTTTAAGTTATAGATAGATGTTTAGTGCAAAATAGGGAGGGGATTATTTTAAATAAGATTATGGAAGACGAAGTATTTAGTTTATTTCCAGAGATTACTACACGGAGAATAAACCTTAGGGAAATAAAACAGAAAGATACAGATGGAATATACAAACTTTTAAGCAATGCTGAAGTAATAAAATACGACACTTTTGAATTGATTACAAATATGAAGCAAGCAGAGGATATAATTAAAAACTTTAATAAGGGATTCAAAGAAAAACGAGCTATATTTTGGGGGATTTTTTTGAAGGGTGAGTCTGAACTTATTGGCTTTTGTAAGTGTGAAATTGAAATTCCAAAAGTAAGGGCAGATTTAGGATATGACTTAAGACCTGAATATTGGAATAAGGGAATTATGACTGAAGTATTGGGTACAATAATTGATTTTGCATTTCACACTCTAGGTGTCAATAGAATTGAAGCCTCAGTATCTACGGAGAACTATGGATCAATTAGAGTTTTAGAGAAAGTAGGCTTTATCAAGGAGGGCATTTTAAGACAACGTAGCTATTGGAGAGGAAGTTGTCATGACATGATAATGTTTTCAATATTAAAAAAAGAATATTAGTTGAACTTGATGTAAATCAAGTATGGAGGGGTAATAGATGAAATGTGAGGAAAATTTAATAGAAAAATATTTAACAAAATGGCAAGACATTCTTAGATTGAGAGACTGGGATATAAAATATCAACTTGTAAATAAAGAATGGCGTAAAACTGGTGATATTAAGATTGATATGGATGATAAAAAAGCTATCTTATTGATAAATAATTATAATCCCAAACAAGACAATCTTGAGGGTTTAATAATACATGAATTATTACATTTAAAATTATTTGGCATGGATCAAATGATTGAAGAGCTTATATATGCTGTTTTTGGAGAAGATACACAGGATAGAAAGTTTGACTTTGCTTATAATCAATTTATGAGAGTGCTAGAGCCTACCGTTGAGGATTTATCCAAAAGTTTTTTGACTATAGGTGGAGAGGATAAAGAAATTTCGTTTGGAAGAGTTCAAAAGCAGGTAGATGATGAGATAGGAATAAGGGATGAACAATTTTAATTGAGGGTAGTGAAGTAGAGGAGAGGCTTTTATGATAAGTATAGATGAATATAAAGGAAATCCATGTAGAGTTTCTCCAATTCCATATTGGAAAATGAGAACTTTTAAAACACCTAATAATATAACAGTAATTCATGATGAAGATTATATAAATATCCAGAATAATAAAAGCAAGGATACATTATATTTTAGACTAAAGCATAATCTCAAAAATATTGAACTGGTTAACTTGGATAAGAGATTTAAGTATAGATATGTTGATTTTAATAATTATAATGACCTACAAGAAGCTGTATATATCATTAATGAATCTTATACAGATATAAAGGTTAATATAAAGCAGGTAGAACAGTGGACAAGATCCCAAGTATTTGATCCTAGCCTATGGGTATTTATTATTGATATTAATAATGAAAAGGCTGTGGCATTAGGTATTGCTGAAGCAGATAGGGAGGTACCTGAAGGGGCACTAGAGTGGATTCAAGTCTTACCGGAATATAGAAACTGCAAACTTGGAGAAGCCATAGTCAAAAAGTTACTTGTTAACCTACTTGATAAGGTAGAGTTTTGTACAGTATCAGGTGAAGTAAATAATAGGACTGATCCAGAAAAACTATATCGAAGATGTGGATTTCAAGGAAATGATATTTGGCACATTTTAGCAAATTAAAAATATTATCACTGAGAAATATGTACGTAAATTCAGGGTAATATCTAATAAAAGGATAAAATGCAACTATTTTAAAATTTTATCGTAGTATACAATGATGAGAAGTGATAGAATAAATTTAAATATCCTTTATTTAACAATAAAGCATAAAATATGATATAGAGGTGGGGATTAGAATGAGTTATAGTGTGTGTGGTATTGATTGTAATGCATGCAAGTTTAAAGGGGATAAAAAGTGTGAGGGGTGCTATGCTATACAAGGGAAAGTTTTCTGGGGACAATGTGGATTATACACATGTTGCAAGGATAGGGATTTGATACATTGTGGAAAATGCAATGAATTTCCATGTGATAAGTTACAACAATGGGCTACATCTGAAAATCCAGAGAGAATTGATAATTTGAGAAGTTTATCAAGTGATACTTAGTTTCAGGTAGAGTTTTGACTCCGACTGAATATTAGTTGAACTTATCTAGGTCGTAGCTAATGATCACTTATCAGGAAAATGATTTGAATAATGGAAATAGCAAATTTAAGGTTTTTAAGAGTGCTAAAGTAAAAAGTGAAAATATACTCTGAAAATAACAAAAGGAGACTAACAAATGAATGATAGTAGAAAATGGACGGTTTTACTTATTGGTGGAGCTTCGGGAACAGGCAAATCAAGCCTAGCATATGAGATTGGCAGATTTTATGGTGTGAATGTCTTAGAAGTAGATGATATTCACCTATCTGTAGAGAAGGTTACAACCAAGGAAAATTTTCCTGCAATACACTACTGGGATAACGGAATCAATTGGAGAAACATTGGAGTTGATGGCAATGTAAACTGGTTAATTAGTGTAAGCAAGGAAATGATTCCTGTGTTGAAAGAACTTATAAACAGGCATATTCAAGATAAATTACCTATTATTATTGAAGGGGATTTTATCGAGCCAGAATTGGCAAATTCCTTTGAGAGCCCGGAAGTAAAATCAATTTTTGTAAAAGAAACAGATATTAATCAAATAGTACAGAATTATTTATCAAGAGAGGGGGGAGAACTACAACATTATAGAGCTGAAATAAGTATTACATATGGAAAGTGGATAGCAGATACTTGCAATGAAAAGGGTATCAAAGTCATTGAGCCAAGACCTTGGGATACTGTTTTAACAAGAGCTCTAGATATTTTGAGTGATTAAAGCTATTTTGTTTTATTATCTATAATTAGATTATCAAGCAAAATACTAATCAAGTTCAACTAACATTCAGGTGGCATTTGGACTCAATTTGAATGTTAGTTGAACTTATTTAGGGTCGTAGCTGCTGTTAGCTTCAAACTAAAGAGGGTGGAGTGTTACAACAGGTAGACATCAGATAGATTATAGTCTATGAACAAACTTAATAAATTGTCATCCATAGATAGGAAGTTTGTGGACGTAATAAATCAAAGATTAAGGAGAAAAGTATGGAACAAATATGGGAAAAACTTTATAAAGAAGCTATGAATGTAATAAATCCACATGAAGTTTCGGGGACCATGTGGGTTGGGAGCGTTGCTTCAGCTGTATTAACCAAGAAGGGAAATATTTATGTTGGTATTTGTATAGACACAAATGGATCGTTAGGAATGTGTGCAGAAAGAAATGCTTTGTCAAACATGCTTACACATGGGGAAAATGAAGTAGATAAAGTAGTTTCTGTTTATAAGGATGGTAAGGTGATACCTTCTTGTGGTGCTTGTAGAGAATTTATGATGCACCTTGGAAAAAATGCTGATAATATTGAGATGCTACTTGACAATGAAGGAAATACAATGAGACTAATTAATTCATTACCAGAATACCCTAAATACAAATAGCTTGCCATATCTGAATAGCAAAACTAAATGAAAATAGGGGAGGTAAAATAGTGAAGGATATTATATTCAAAACAGATAAATATGTTTTTAGTTATAGAGTGGCAGGCATATTGTTGAACAATGGTAAAATTCTATTGCAAAGGCCTCAAAATGATACAGCATATGCAATTCCAGGGGGGCACGTTGCTCTTGGAGAAACCAATGAGGAGACCCTAATCCGCGAGTTTAAAGAAGAAATAAATGCAGATATAAAGGTAGATGAATTAAAGTGGGTAGGAGAATTGTTTTTTCCATGGGGAGATAAACCATGTCATCAAATATGTTTATTTTACAATGTACTATTAGATGAAAGTACAAGTATCCCACTTGAGGGAAGTTTTTGGGGTGTAGAGCAATTAGAAGATAAGTCTTTTAAGTTAGAGTTTTCTTGGATTGATATTAAAGACATAGAAACTATTGAATTATATCCTATTGAGGCAAAAAAGTATCTTTCTCAAGGTTTAAATAAAGTAGAGCATTTTGTTTATAAGGAGTATTAAATAGGGCTAATTATAATCAAGAAGTTATGAAAATAAGTGAAATAGATAAGTAGGGGGTTCGGGGAACTCATGAATAGGGAATATGAAAAAGAAGATTTAGAAAAAGCCTTAGATTTAGTAGAAGAAGGTTATTCATTTTCAGAGGTTTCACAAAGTATTCCACTAAATAAAAGCATATTAGCTAGAGAAATGAGGAAAAGAAAGAATTTAAAAGCTAAAAAAAGGATAGAACAGTATCGTCAATCATTAGTAGATGGAAGTTAAAAATATAATAAGCAAATATAAATTCAATTGTTTTAAACTTAATGCAAAATTTTCAATTTGTGAGGTGATAGTCAATGGAAAAACAGAGGAATATGACTTCCATTTTTTTATGTTGCAAAGATAAAATATTATTATTGTTTCGACAAGGTGCCTGAAGATTTTAAATAGAAAATACCATTATCAGTAAAAAGCAATTATAAGATATATCGTCATATTTTTTTCAAGCATGTTGATTACGACTTTCCAAGTGAGGCTATGGATTACCGTATTACTGAACCAACTCCTTATGGAAGTGAAGAGGAATATGAGTACTTCATAGAAGAAATATGAAAAGGAAAAATAGAAAACTAAGTTAGAGTAGACCATATGGGGTAAAAGAAATCATGAATAATAAGAAAGAATTGAGTTGTAAAGTCCATAGATACTATAGATAGTTTTCTATTGGATGTTATGACTATATTATACAAGGAGGACTACTTGTGAATATTGAGTTTAGAAAAATAGATAAAAACAATTATGAAGAATGTATTGATTTAGTGGTTAATGATTGTCAAAAAAAATTTGTCGCACCAAATTGGTGGTCATCNNGGTTATTATTGCAAGGAATCTACGAGGAAGATAAGTATCCCTTAGCAATTTATAAGGGCGATATCATGATAGGATTTTTAATGTATTCATTTGAAGTAGCAACTGATGAATATCCAGTTAGTTCTTGGTGGCTTGAAAGGTTTATGATTGATAGGAAATTTCAACATAAGGGTTATGGAGAGTATTCATTAAAAAAATTTCTTGATTATATAACAAGTCAATTAGGGAAAATAGAGATTAGAACATCTGCAGAAGCAGAAAATGAAATTGTTATAAATTTATATAAAAAGGTAGGTTTTGTTAAAACAGGTGAAGTAGTAATGGGAGAAATAGAGTTGATTAAAAAATTATAACTTATGGGTAAATGGGAATCTAGTTGTTAGATGAAATGGATACTTATATAATTTATTACAAAAATTATATATTAAGTTGACTTGGAGGTTATATATGGATGTTACTATTGAATTAGGACAATTAAAGGATATCGATGAATTAGAAAATCTTTACAATAGTGTAAATGATTATTTAGAAAAAGGAGTAAATTATCCTGGATGGAAAAAGGGGGTATATCCCATAAGGGAAGATGCAATTGATGGTATTAAAAATGGGGATCTTTTTATAGCAAAGCTTAATGACACAATTGTTGGTTCCTTCATTTTAAATCATAAACCTGAGATTGCATACTTTAATGCTAAATGGGAATTTGAGTCCGACTATTCAGATGTTTTTGTTATACATACATTTGTTGTTCATCCAAACTTNNAAAAATTAATTGATTTCGCTGGTAAATATAGTATTGAGTCAAAAGTAAAATCAATTAGATTAGATGTTTATGAAGGTAATGTACCTGCCATTAGACTCTATGAAAAATGTGATTTTAAGTATATTGATACTGTTGATTTAGGACTTGGACAATATGGGTTGGATTGGTTCAAATTATATGAAAAATTAGTATAAGGTAATATTTAGAATATGTGATATGTAACTATATATGAGTATGATTTTGCAGAGTTAGGGGGATAAGAAAATGATAAAGGATAGTTCAACAGAATGTTGGNNGAATGTATTACATAATGCCATACACATTAGAAAAACTGGGTGATGTTAAAGACAAGTACATTCTTGATTTAGGGTGTGGTGAAGGTGGATATTCAAGAGCATTATCACATAAAGGAGCTATAGTTACATCTACTGACTGTTCAGAAGTTTTTATTGAGTACGCAAAGAATAAGGCAAAAGAAGAAGGTTTAAAAATCCAGCATCATGTTCTTAATGCAAGTACACTAAGTATAATCGATGATAATTATTATGATATAGTGCTTTGCTCAATGATGTTAATGGATGTTGAAAATTTGGATGGTACATTAAAGGAAATTCATCGTGTTTTAAAGAAAGATGGAAAAGTATTTATTTCTATGTTGCATCCGTGCTTCAAGGGGAAGGAAACTAAATGGATATTAAATAAAGGAGACATAGAGGTCCTTGTTTCCGATTATCATAATCCAAAAGAATGGATTGGAGAAATCCAGGGATTGAATGATCCAATTTTATATAGACATAGGACCTTATCAGAGTATATAAAAGCATTTCTTAGAAATAGTTTTAAATTAATTGATATTAGCGAACCCATACCAACAGAAGAACAATGTCAAATGTCAACAAGGGTTGCTTGGTTGAAGAAAATACCCATGTATTTGTTCATAGAATTAGAAAAATAAAGTTTAATTCTTAGTCTGAGCGAAACTAAGTTGAACTTATCTAGGATTGTAACTATTGTTGTCTCCAACCTAAAGAGGATGGAGTGTTACATCAGATAGAAATCAAATAAAATTTGGAGGAAATCATGGAATATAAAAAACTTGAGTTAGATGATATTGATGCTTTTGTTGAAAATAGGATGGAATTTGTTACATCAATAAGAAATATAGAAAATGTAAGTTTATTTAGGGAGAAGACTAAGCGATATATTAAGAAGCATATAAATAGTGATAGCTTGATAGTATATATTGCCATGGATGATAAAAAAATAATTTCATCCTGTATGTTAAGCATATTTGAGACTATACCACTGCCATCCAATTATAATGGGAAAGTAGGGGAGTTACTTAATGTGTATACTAAGAAAGAATATAGAAGGCAAGGGCATTCATCAAATTTAATAAAATTATTAATAAATGAAGCAAGAACAAAAAAGGTTTCAAAGATTGTTTTGACTTACACAGATGAGGGGTATCCCCTATACAAATCTTTGGGTTTTAAGGAGTTATATAAACGGATGGAATATACATTATAAATTGTATAGTATATATTAACAAAGTAGCACACAGGATGTGGCTGTTTTTTATTAGAAAAAGCAGTAAGAGGGGTTATGAAGATGAATATAATAAAACAATATGAAAAATATAACAAAGTAATAGATATGTTTATATGTCCTATTTGTCATACAAAAATGAAATTCAGTAATAGCAATAGTATAGTGTGTAAAAAGGGACATTGTTTTGATTTGTCAAAGCATGGATATATAAACTTTATTCCTAACCAACAACAAACAAAGTATACAAAGGAGTTATTTGAGAGTAGAAGGTATATCTTTGAAGAAGGTTTTTATAAAGAACTAGAAGATAACATTAAAAAAATTATAGAGAAATACGTTGATATTTCTAAATCGACAAAAGCTTTAGATGTGGGCTGTGGTGAAGGGTTTTATGCAAGAGGCTTGTCTCAAGGCATAGAAAAATTAGATGTATATGCAATGGACAATTCTAAAGATGCCATTATTTTAGGTGCTAAGAAGGCGGAAAAAGTAAAGTGGCTCATAGGTGATTTATCTAATATTCCAATAAAATCAGATTCTATGGATTTACTAATCAATATATTTACACCATCTAACTATAAGGAATTTACACGTATTTTAAAGCATAATGGGTATTTAATCAAAGTTGTTCCTGGTCCAAATTACCTTAAAGAGTTAAGGAAATGTGCTGTGAATCAATTAGTTAATCAAAAGTATTCCAACGAGTCAGTTATCGATTACTTTACAAAGCATATTAGACCTGAAGAAGTTAGGAACTTAACATATAAAATGCCTGTAACCAGGGAAAACATTACCGATTTTTTAAAGATGACACCTATGATGTTCAATGTAGACAAAGAAAAATTATTCGTTGATGATATAAGGCATATAACTTTAGATTTTACTATTATTGTTGGCAGGAAATAGAAAGTAATGTTATAGAAACATATAAATAAACTGGAAGGAAGTGAAATTTAGTAGGAGTTTAATAATTATAATAAAACTCTATGACTAAATCTTATATATGAGCAAAGAAAGTAAAATAACCTTAGTTCAAGAGACATTGGCAGCTAAATGGAAATGCAGCAAAAGTGTTTTTAAGGAAAGTGAAAATGTATTTATAAAAGCCCAAGATTCATTTTTTGAAATAGTAACTTTCGGTGAAAATGCAGTTATACGAGCAGACTCTCTTATTTATCAGTGGTGCATAGAAAAGTTTTTAGGTGTACCACCAAGGGATATACTGGATGGGGAAAACTTATTTGACATTGAAACAAAACTAAGAGAATTCGGCAAAAGACTTGCAGGAGAGAATGTTAGATATTTATATCTCAATAATAAAATGGAGATTTATAAGCCTTGTGATTATGAATACAAACTCTTTGACAAAAAGAATATAAAAGAGCTAAATGCAATATGTGGTAAAGATAATTTTAGAAATGCATTAAATTATAAAAATGACGTAATAGCATTAGGTGCATACAAGGAAGAAAAGCTTGTTGCTTTAGCAGCCGCAGATGACACTATGGGCAATTTGTGGCAAATAGGAATAGATACTTTGGAGCAACATAGAAATAAGGGCATCGCCTCCTACATTGTAAAAACATTGGCAGATGAAATTGAAAAAAAGGGGGCTACTCCATACTATACCACGTGGAGTGCAAATATAGCTTCAACAAAGGTTGCCCTTAGCACAGGATTTTCGCCTGTTTGGGTTAGTTATCATGGAGAAAATGTGTAGATAAAGGATAACCTAGAACATAACTGAGCATTCTTAGATAAACCTAGGAATGCTCATATTCACTATAATATTCTCTGTATAATTTACCAAAAGCAGAGTTTTCATTGCTATTAAGATTTAATCTACTTAGAATAATCTTTCCACACTCTTCTGTTGAATTTTTATAAGTATCAACCTTTAAGTCATAAATATCATTAAAATCCATGTGGGATGTTTGCCATTTGGCTAAACCAATATCTCTATTTCCACGTTGTAACTCTCTTCTTTCAAGCTCTTCCAGAGGACAAGTAACTTTTACAAAAGTAACAGGCATTTTATGAAGTAATTTAACACTTTCTTTTAACCAACTTTCATGATGGTTTTCAATAACTGTATCTACTATAACATTTTTGCAATTGTCACTTAAGGATAATATAAAATTGTGCATAACTGTAGCTGCCAAATCTTCAGTACCTGTAAAGTTAGAGTCAAAAAATTTATCGTGTATCATATGGCAGAATGTATCTAATTGAACATGATAGAATATTTCCTCGGAAATTTCCTGTAGCTTTATAGCTAAAGTACTCTTGCCGGAACTGGATGTACCATTTAAAAATATAATTTTACCTTTATCCAACATGCTGGCCTCCTTATATTGAGTATACAAAATTTTTATTTATATGATGTGTACCTGCTGTAACACTTCACCCTCCTTAGATTGGAGATAACAGCATAAGTTCAACTGAAAGTTTAGTTAAGTCTATATATTATCGGATAAAAGTTTCTGCTAAATTTCCATCCTCAGTTGTGAATATTTTTTCTGATACAAACCCATTATTTAATAAAATTTTTCTGGAAGCTTCATTATTAGAATCTGTAAAGGCTTTAATGGACTTAAGGCTTTTTATTTTATCAGCTTTATTCAGTAAGCATTTAACAACTTCTTTTCCATAGCCATTGCTCCAATATTCAGGAAGAAACATATATTCGATTTCAGCTTCCGTAAAATCATCATTAAATATGAAACCACATAGTCCAATAAAATCCTTTGTATCTTTGTGAAAAATTTTAAAATATCCAAAAGTATCGTCCTTTTTATTGGTTTCTAGCATATAGTTATAGAAAATTTTTGCTTCCTCTAAGGAGAATACTCTACCAAAGTTCATAACCATAACCTTTTCATTAAAAGCTAATAACTCATAGTATTTAAAATCACCTTGGGAAAGAAACCTTTCAAAATAAACTCTAGAAGTGCTTTTTAATCCTTCATAGGAATTATTTATTTCTTTTTGAAGTTTTTTAGTTAAAGAAGTAAAAACTAATTTATAGGACATGTCTATCATGTCTTTAATTACATCGTCAGGAACATTTCCATCTAAATATACAGAGTTCCAATGTTCTTTGTTCATATAATAACCTGGAGTGATATCATCATAATTTTCTCTTAGCATAGCTCCAAAGGAAGGTTCACATTTTAAGGTAAATATAGTTCTACCATCCTTAAAAGAACACATAGCTCCAAACATTTTTCCACCTATAAGATACCTGTACCATCCCCATTCTTCTTTAAAATCTTTTTTTGCCCCACTTTTTTCTAGACAGTATGAATCTATCCAATGATATTTCAATTAAATTCCTCCCCTCATGAAGTAAAACTTAGTTTTGCATAGAAAACATTTTAAATGACATAATATATGTTAATTATACTATTAATTTCATAGTAACACCATGAATAGTGTAATTTTAATTGCTTATCAACACTTTATTAAAAAAGAGAAATATATTGCCTTAGAGAGAACATCTAAATATATATAACTGTACTTGGGTTGTAGAACTGAGAAAAATATATTAGAATTAATAAGAAATGTATAAACTTATTTAAGATACTTTTTATCCATGTAAAACAAATGAAGGAGATATAGAATGAACAATATAATTAATTTTTTTAAAGGCATGGCTATAGGTGTTGCAAACATAATTCCAGGGGTTAGCGGTGGAACCATGGCTGTAATACTTCATATGTACGATGAACTTATAAAGGCTGTAAGTAGCTTTTTTAAGGATTGGAAGAAAAATTTAATGTATTTAATTCCAATAGGTCTAGGAGCAGGGGTTGGTATAGTTGCTTTTAGCAAGTTAGTAAAATATCTTTTAGGATCATATCCTATGGCTACTAACTTTTTCTTTATAGGCCTTATAATAGGAAGTTGTCCTCTTATAATAAATAAAGCAAAGAAAGATAAATTTCAAAAGGTTAATATAATTCCATTTATTATATCCTTAATTATTATTGTTGGGATAACGTTGATAAATCCATCAGAAGAAAATGCTAAAATAATCACCACACTAACTTTCAATTCATTTATGACCCTTATGATAACATCTATAGTTGGAGCCGTAGCTATGATAATTCCAGGACTAAGTGGTTCTTTTATACTACTTATTTTAGGAGTGTATTCAACTATAATAAGCGCCATAGCAGATCTGAATATACTGATATTAATTCCTGTTGCAGTAGGAGTTGCCATTGGTATATTGGGTGGATCTAAAGTCATAGATATTTTACTGAATAAATATGAGCAAGGCACATACATGGGGATATTAGGATTTGTGTTTGGTTCAATTTTTTCCATATATCCAGGCTTCGTATTTGGAACACAAGGTATTGTAGCTATAATAGTATTGATTTTAGGTACCGCAATGGCATACTTTTTAGGGTCAAAAAAATAAATAATTGTTGAAATTTTTGCCAAAACTCAGAAAAGGGGTTATAATTTATTTAATTTAGTGATATAATGATTAAGGTCATCCGTTCTGGAGGAATTAACTTGGAGTTATTTTTAGATGCTACCAGAAACTAGATGGCTTTTTTAGTTGCAATTATATAGAAAAACTAAGTGGACATTAGGTTCTTTATATATTATGGCACAAGGTGATCTTCATTATTGAGATGAATAGATAAATTGTGCCTTGAATTTTGCACATATGGATAAAAAAATGCGTAAAATAGTAGTTGATATACTATGAATAATAGGATTATATTACAACACTTAATATTTTAAAAATATACAATTAAAAGGAGAAATTAATGGAAAATATAAAATTTGAAGAACTAAATTGCTCAGATAGTATAAAAAGAGCAGTAGCAGAAATGGGATTTCAGGAAACTACACCTATTCAAGGAATGGCAATTCCAGCTATTTTAGAAGGAAGAGATGTGGTTGGGCAGGCACAAACAGGAACAGGGAAAACAGCGGCATTTGCAATCCCAACAATAGATAAAGTTGATGAAAGTATAAATGCAATACAAACTTTGGTCCTTTGTCCTACTAGAGAACTAGCGGTTCAGATAAGTGAAGAATTCAAAAGATTAGCTAAATATAAGAGAGATATTAAGATATTAGCAGTTTATGGTGGAGAGTCCATGGAAATGCAGATAAGAGCATTAAGAAGAGGAGTAAACATAGTAATAGGTACTCCAGGTAGAGTAATGGACCACATGAGAAGAGGAACAATCAAGTTTAATAGTTTAAATTCGTTAGTTTTAGATGAAGCTGATGAAATGTTAAATATGGGATTTAGAGAAGATATAGAAGAGATATTAAATCATATAGAAGAGCCTATCCAAGCATTGCTATTCTCGGCTACTATGAAAAAAAATATTTTGGATATAGTAAACAAATATTTTAATAACCCTCAAAAAATAAAGGTCAAACAAAAAGAATTAACTAATGATAATATAAGTCAAAGTTATATAGAAGTAGAGGAAAGATATAAGATAGAAGTTTTAACTAGACTTATAGATATATATAATCCTAAACTTTCATTGATATTCTGTAACACTAAAAGGATGGTTGATGAAATAACAGATGGACTTCAGAAAATGGGGTATTCTGCTAATAAAATTCATGGTGATATGAATCAAGGAGCTAGACTTGAGGTTATAAAAAGATTCAAGAGCGGAGATATAAGAATACTAATAGCCACAGATGTAGCTGCGAGAGGACTAGATATAGATGATGTAGAAATGGTATTTAACTATGATGTGCCTAACCACGAAGAATTCTATGTTCATAGAATAGGAAGAACTGGAAGAGCAGGAAGATTAGGAACGGCTATAACAATGACCTCTCCAAAGGAATTCTTTGCACTAAAGGATATCATGAACTATACAAAGATGAAAATAAAGCCACAAAACATACCTACAATGAAAGAGCTTAAGGCTGCAAAAACTGAACAGCTTAAAGAAGAGTTAAAAGACACTATAAATTCCATAGATATGGATAAATATTCTACAATCATAGAAGAATTTAAGGAAGAGGGAATCACTCCTATAGAATTAGCTGCAGTTTTGCTAAAAAATAATCTATCTTTTATGGATAAAGAAGATATAGATATGACACCAAAAAGAAGGCAGAGAAGCACACCATACTCTTCATCTTCATCATCATCATCTCAAGGATATAGAAACAAGGGTGGAGAAGATGTAAGTAGATTGTTTATAAACATCGGTAAGAGTAAGGGCATAGAGCCAGGAGATTTTGTGAGATTCATAGCTGAAAATGGAAATATAAGAGGTAAGCTTATAGGAGCTATAGATATATATGATAATTATAGCTTTGTAAATATACCTAAAGAGTATGAAGAGAAGATTATGGAATCTGTAAAGAAGAAAAAGATAAAAGGATACAATGTCAATATAGAAGTAGCTAAAAACAGAGGAAATGACAGAGGTAGAAGAAGATAAGCATTGCATTTCACATGTTAAGAGAAGAACAAAACATGGTATAATAGTGCATAGTAAGTGAGGTGTTATATTATGACTGGAATAGCAGGAGAGGGATGCGAAATATTGGTTCCCTTTAATGAAAGAAAACCCTTAGAAGAAGTTGAGAGAAGCATAGTAAAGACTTATAGAAAGAAGATTTGGTCTAAGTTTACTAGAGCAATAAAGGAATATAACCTTGTAGAAGAGGGAGATAAAGTAGCGGTAGCCATATCCGGAGGTAAGGATAGCCTTCTTATGGCGAAGCTATTTCAAGAGCTTAAAAGACATGGGCAAATCAATTTTGAATTAGAATTTATAGTTATGGATCCAGGATATCATGACAATGTAAGGGAACTGTTAATAGATAACTGTAAATATCTTAACATACCAATTAAAATATATAAGTCAGATGTATTCCAAGTGGTGGATAAAATAGCTCAGGACTATCCATGTTATATGTGCGCCAGAATGAGAAGAGGATTTCTATATGCTAAAGCAAAGGAACTGGGATGCAATAAGTTAGCTCTAGGGCATCATTTTGATGATGTTATAGAAACTACACTGTTAAATGTACTTTATGCAGGGAATTTTAAAACCATGCTTCCAAAGCTTAAAGCTAAGAATTTTGAAGATATAGACCTTATAAGACCTATGTATCTAATAGAAGAGCAACATATAAAAAGATTTACACAGAATGCAGGAATATGGCCCCTAAATTGTGCATGTATGGTAGCAGCTAAAAGGATAGGCAATAAGAGATATGAGATAAAGGAGATGATAAGCAACATTAAAAAGGACTTTAATGATGTGGATAAGTCAATATTTAGGGCTGCACAAAATGTAAATATGGATTCCATACTAGGATGGCAAAAGGATGGAGAAAAGTTTTCATACTTGGATTTTTATGATGATGACAAGTAAAGGAATATTCACATAGTAAAAGAGCTTAGGCAATTAATACCTAGGCTCTTTCATTATATTACAGTTTAATTAGAAGCAACAATATCTTGAGCTAAATCAATAGCATCATTAAAATTAGAAACAAGCTTTTTATGATTTAAAGTATGGGAAACATCCATCCGTTTCATTACCTTTACAGGTTGAGGTTGTACTTCTGATAAGATAAGAGCAATGTTTTTAGAGCGGCAAAGGTTTTCTATCTTTTTAATACAATCATAAGAAGTCACATCAATTAAGGATATATGAGGCATTCTTATGATTAGCACTTCTATGGAATCCTCAATTTCTCTAATAGAATCTAGAAGCTTTTCAGCAGCTCCGAAGAAAAGAACTCCTTTAACCTCATAGATAGAAACTTTATCTTTTAAGCTATTTGAAATTTCTAGGGATGTGTTGTCATTAGAATCAAAATGTTGGTTTTCTATCTCATTTACTTCTAAATTCAGAGCCATTTTACGCATAAACAAAAACATGGATACTACAATTCCAATTTCTATAGCTATAACTAAATCAAAAACTACAGTGAGACTAAAGGTAGTAATTAATATTATAACATCGCTTTTAGGAGCTTTAAGAAGTCTTTTAAAGGTTCTCCATCCACTCATATTATAAGAAACTTGAATTAATATAGCAGCTAGAGCAGTAAGAGGTATGAACTTTGCTAAGGGCATAAAAAGCTTCATTATTAAAAGTAGGGTTATAGCATGGATTATACCAGCTAAAGGGGTTCTCCCTCCATTCTCTATATTAGCAGCTGTTCTTGCAATGGCTCCTGTGGCAGGTATACCACCAAAGAGTCCAGAAGCTATATTGGCAATACCTTGTCCTATAAGCTCTGTATTTGAATCATGTTTATCATCAATCATACCATCTGCCACAACTGCAGAAAGAAGAGATTCTATTCCCGCTAAAATAGCTATAGTAAATGCTGGCTTTATAAGAGTTACTAGCATATCTATATTTACATTAGGTAATGTAGGACTAGGCAATGTAGAACTTATTTCACCAAACTGACTTCCTATGGTTGCCACTGGTAGTTTAAATATGTAGGCTATCATAGTAGCAAAAATTAGAGCTACAAGGGAGCCAGGTATTTTTTTGTTTATTTTAGGCCATAAGATCATTATGGCCAAAGAAAATATTCCAAGATATAGTGCTATATAGTTTGTAGTACTTATATGGGATATATAGGATACCCATTTAGGTATAAATTCTGAGGGGACGTTATTTATAGTAAGTCCAAAGAAATCTTTTATTTGGGTTGAAAATAAAGTTACGGCTATTCCCGCTGTAAATCCTACTGTAATTGGATAGGATATGTATTTTATTAGAGATCCAAATCTAAATAGACCCAATAATATGAGTATAATTCCAGCCATAATTGTTGCTACAATCAATCCGTCCAATCCATATTGTTGAATTATACCAAAGATAATTACTACAAAGGCTCCTGTGGGACCTCCTATTTGGACCCTGCTTCCACCTAAAAGCGAAACTATAAAACCTGCTATAATAGCAGTAATAAGTCCCTTTTCAGGAGATACTCCTGAGGAAATTCCCAAAGCTACGGATAATGGCAGTGCTATAATAGCAACTATGATTCCGGCAATTATATCTTTTATAATCTGCTCTTTACTTATTTCCTTTCTATAATTTTTTAAAATGGTTAACATTTTTGGCATATACATTCTTAATTTAATCCTCCTTTTAACATAGACGCTTTTTATTATAATACTTTGGTACAAATTTTATTTTTTGATATATAGGCGAATACAAGACTATATGTACAAAAAATTAAGTATATGGATTTTATTTTAACTATTTATTAAATTTTATTTAAGGGATGTTATAATGATGATAATTGTATTGACAAATTGAAGAATTAAGGAATAGTATAGAAAACTTTACTTCAGATAATTTTAAATTAGAAGAACCAAAGCCTTGTATATTTCATCTAAGTTAATGTAAGAAGCAAGGAGGGAGAAAAATGGAGGTGCCAATGGAAGATAAAAGGGAAGAGTTATGTAGTGATAGTTCTTTGATAGAAAAAGCCAAACATGGACATAAGGAGGCATTTTGTGATCTTATAAGGGAAC
The DNA here is from genome assembly GCA_002423705.1 of Clostridium sp. UBA5530. GTDB lineage: Bacteria > Bacillota > Clostridia > Clostridiales > Clostridiaceae > Clostridium_X. Next base: position 12,240 of record DINW01000069.1, on the reverse strand, counting down.
AGAAGGCTTCAATGTATTCTGTAGCTAGAAACATATTAAAAAATAATGANNAATAATGAGGACATAGGAGATGCCATATCAGAAACCATACTAAAGGCTTATAAGAATATAGGGGAACTAAAGGAGGATAGTTACTTTAAAACATGGCTAATTAGAATTTTAATAAATCAATGCTATGAGATATGTAGAAAAAATAAGAGAGTAGTTTTATTGCACAAAGATAACATATTAGAAAATGAAGGGTATATAGACAAATATGAAAATCTAGACTTAAGAAGAGCTTTAGATACTTTAGAAGATGAACTTAAAATACTGGTAGTTTTATATTATTATCAAGACATGCCTATACAGGATATAGGTGAAACCTTGGACATTCCCCAAGGAACTGTAAAATCTAGATTAGCTAGGGCTAGAAAAAGATTATATCTCATTCTTAAGGAGGAATAGTTTATGAGTAAAGATAATAAAGAAGATTTATTTTTGAGAAACATGGCAAAGAAAGAAAATATAAATGTGCCTAAAGAAATAGATGATATCATTGAGAATACATTGGCAGATCTTCCAGATAAGAAGGATAAGAAAAAAACCAATAATCAGAGTAGAAGAAAAAGATTAATTAGAGGATTAACAGCCGCTGTATTGACCATAGTAGTCATAGGATGGGGGGAAAAGACCTTTAATGTGTCTGCTCAGGTATCAAGATTTTTAGAAGGAATAAATGATAAGAAGATAATATCACCTATAGGAGAAAAATATGCTCAGAATGTAGGTGAAGTTATAGAAAAGGATGGATATAAAGTAACATTACAAAAGGTACTTTCAGATAAGGAAAGCTTAAAGGCAGTTTATGAAATAGAAGGAGAAAGCCCAGAAACTGTATCATTGCAAGATTCTGATATATTTATAAACGGAAATAAAGCTGTTAAGACTAGTTTAAGTGGAAGCTACTTCAGCGTTGGAAAGAATAAAGGACTATTTGTTATAAATGCTATATTAGCTGAGGAATTACCAGAGAAATATGAATTCCAATCTTCATTATGTAAGGATGAAAAGAAGTGGACATTTAAAGTTGATGTAAATAGTTCAAGCTTGATAAAGGATACGAAAATAGTTTTAAAAGATCATGAGGAAATAGGTAATCAATTCAGTGTTAATTATAAAAAAGTCATGGTATCTCCTATAGAAACTAAGGCGTGGATAGATGTAAAGTTTAAGGATGAAATCATTAAAAACAAAATTTTAAAAGATGAGGTATCAATAGGGTTCATAGTTAAGGACCAAGAGGGAAGAACTGTAGACAATCATATAACAGGATCTTGGGATACATCAAAGGATGAGATAAGTTATTTATTAGCTACTATGGATTATGATGATATGCCCAAAACCTTAGAAATAATTCCTTATATTATAGACATAAAAACTGAAGATGAGCTAAAACTAGCTTCAACGAAAGAGGTCATAGGAAAAGAATTATTAGGAGAAGAAAATTCATTCATTATAGAGGGAATAAGTGAAGATGTAGACAAATTTACTGTTAAGATAAAAGCTAAAGGTATGTTTACGGAACAGATTGCCTCAACTTTAAGGTTTATAAGTGAAGATGATGATAAAGGGTTCTTAACATGGAGTAGCATTTTACAGTTAAGAGAGCCATCAAAGAACGAATATGAGTTAGTATATACAAAAAATGAAAAAAATAAGAATTATAAGATTCAAATTCCAAGGGACATAAATAATATGTATAAGGTTTTAAAGGATAATAAAACCTTTATAGAAATCAATAAATAGAAATTGAGAGACTGCCTGGGTTAGCAGTCTCTTGATTTTTATTTAATATGGATTAATAGAAATTTTATATTATTATCACCCCAACCTAAATCAAAGGGAACATGATATCTATCTACAGTATGAGAGTTTATAAGAGGATAACCGTGAGAATCAAAGGAAGTAACTATGGCATTATGGTCTATATCATTACCTTTATCATAGGAGATTACATCACCAAAATCTAACATTGATATAGGGCCTTGTGGAAATTTTTCTGTAGAGGATACTAATTCTTTAAAGGTTCCTTTTTTAATAAGGGCACCTTTACCACTATAAAGAAGAAAATTTTTAAAAGCATCTGCATTGGACCAAGCAGTACTAGTTTCAGCTCCATCATAACCTTTATAAATACAATGCCAACCATAGCCTTGTTTTAATCCACCGCCCTCACTATCACCTAAACATTGGGACACGTAGTTGGTACAGTTACCACCTACACCTTTGAAATTCTTATACTTCCTGTTATACTTTATGGGATTGTTGCTACCCCAAGGAACTCCGCAATACTTATCTGCATATTCTACAGCTTTTGACCTGTTATATTTCCCATTTTCCTCAATACACTTATTATCTTTACAAGGAATGTTTATTGCATAGGAGAAATCCTTTGAGGGTTCATATGGAGTATCAGAAATTTTTTCGCTATAGCTTTTTAATCCATCTTCAAAGCAATCTAAGTAGTAATCATTATATACTACGTAAGAACCATTTTTCTTTTTTAAAGTAATTGTATGATACAGATTTACTCCAAATTCATTGGTGGAAGGAGAGGAATCCTCTTTATATATATATTTAAATATGTACTGCTCATCTGCTCTGACTTTTAAAGAGTCCCCGGTACAGGTTATTTTTTTTATGTTAATAAGGGAATCTATGGATGTAAATTTTATACCACGGTCATTGCTCCAATCTATTAGATACTTTACTCTTCTTACCTCATGGTCTAGAGACCAGGCACCATAATTTTGGGAGGTATCATAAAATGGTTTTAACTTATATAAGGTTCCCTCTAAAAAAGCATTATTTCTTATGGTATAAAGGTCTTTTAGATAATTATAAATCTCAGTATTTAAGGAGTCAGTAGGTTCTTCGGAAGCCTTAGCTATTAATGGACAGCTTATGATTATTAAAAATACAATGGCAAATTTTCTAAACTTAAATTTTTTCAAAAAATACACCTCCTTAAGAGTAGTATTTCATAAAGAAAAAAAATTATTAATGTGATGTGAAAGTAGAAACATATAAAACCATAAAAAAACACCACCTAATTTTAAAATGCATCCTAGGCAGAATTTTCATATTATCTGTTCTATAGAATGCATTTTAATTATAAGAGGTGTTTTCATCAAATTTGGGTTTCACTTTTTTTAAACACAATCCATCCTTTAGCATATAAATGCCTTAAAAACATTATAAGTCTATCATAAAGAGGATTGCATTTATCACCGAATCTTTTACTAAGAAGTTGGCCAACTTCATAAATATTTCTTTTGCCATCAAGAGAATTCCATACAAAACTTCCAAATTCATCTAGTTCTAAATCTGTTTTATAAGGTTTCTTTACAAGCCAGCGTAAAAATTTTTCAATAGGTTTTTTATGATAAAAGATTAAATAAACCTTATTATTTTTTATTTCATAATCAGTATGCTTTATGCAGGGAATATACTCAAGCATATTGTCATCCTTTTTATTTTCTTTTTGTTTTTTATCTTTAGCCATAACATATTCCTCCTAGATTTAAGAAAAGGCTGTCTTTTTTAAGACAGCCTGTATAATTTTTTTACTCTTTAACCTTTGTGGTGTATCTATAGAACCAAACACATAGTATTACTAAAAATACTAAAGAGAACCAAGGATTAGTAGCAACATCCCCTAAGATCTTTGGACCGATAGCAATTTTTTTGTCAACCTCTGCAAAGGCAAATACAGCTATCAATATACCCATAAGAGCATCACCTGCAACTAAGCCTGAAGCTGTAAGAACACCTTTTTCAGTGGCTTTGTCTAAGGCCTTAGTATCTTTAGCTTTAACCTTCTCAACTATTAATCTTATTATTCCGCCAATTAAAACAGCTGAGCTTAAATTCATTGGAAGATATAAGCCAAGAGCGAAAGGAAGAACAGGTACTCCCATGATTTCACACATTATTGCAAGGCCCATACCTATTATTACTAAGGTCCAAGGAAGTTGAGCTTCCATAACACCTTTAACTATCATAGCCATTAAGTTAGCTTGAGGAGCGGCAACTTGGTCGGAACCTATGCCATATGCTTTATTAAGCATCAATATAACTCCACCAATGGCTGCACAGGAAGCTATTACAGCTATATACATACCTATTTGTAGTTTCTTTGGACTTCCGCCTATTATGAAGTTAGTCTTTAAACTTTGAGCGGCACCACCTGCTACTGCAGTAGCTACACAGACTATTGAAGCAGCGATAATAGCAGCTAGCATACCAGCATTATCTATATGACCGCCAGCTTTTAAAGCAGCACTTATAAATAATAAAGATGCTATAGTCATTCCAGATATAGGATTGTTAGAAGTACCTATAAGACCAACGATTCTTGCTGAAACAACAGCAAATAAGAAAGAAAATATTATAGCTAGAAATGATCCTATCCAGGTAGCATTCATGTTTGGTAATAACCAAGTTAATGCAAATACTAAAACAGCTCCCCCAATAACCCAAGTAATAGGAAGATCTATATCTCTAACATTGTTATTAGAACCTTTCTTAGCACTCTTCATACCAGAAAGGGCAGCTTTAAAGGATTTTACTATTATAGGTAAAGCTTTAATTATGCTTATAAAACCACCAGCAGCAACAGCACCAGCACCTATATATTTAACAAAGTTCTTAGAAATTTCACTTGCGGTCATTTCTCCTATAACCTTAGATGCAGGATAAATTATAGATGGGCTTGAAGCTCCGAAGTATTTTATTAATGGAACTAAACCATAGTTAGCTACAATGGCACCAGCAAACATATAGCTAGCTATCTTTATTCCAACGATATAACCAACACCCACTAAAGATGCCATGGCATCTATACCAAATATGGTTCCTTGGAAAGCTTTAATGGTCCAAACAGGAGATTCCCCCCAAATACATAGTGCACCGGATAAAAACTTATATATTCCACCACCTGCAAGACCAGTCATCATGTACTTAAAACCTTGTCCACCAGCACTGCTGTTTACTAAAACTTCGGCAGCAGCCATACCTTCAGGATAAGCTAAGTTTCCATGTTCTTCTACCGTTAAATACCTTCTTAATGGAACAACAAATAATATTCCTAGTGCTCCACCAAATAATGACACTGTTATAATGGTTAGCAAAGTAAGTTCATGACCAAGTAAGATAACAGCAGGAATGATAAAGATTAGTCCACCAGCTAAGGATTCACCAGTAGAAGCCATAGCTTGTATCATGTTAGTTTCTAAAATATTATTGCGCTTGAATATGCCTTTTAATAGAGCTGTGGATAATATAGCTGCAGGAATACCTGCTGCTATAGTCATACCTACTTTTAGGCCTAAGTAAGTATTTGCTACACCAAATATTATTGCGAGAACAACACCTAAAATAACTGAAACAGTAGTTAATTCTGGCATTGCTTTTTCAGTGGAGATATAAGGAATATAATCTTTTCCTTCTATCCCACCATAGGCTACTTTAGATAACCCGGTTTTTTCAGACATAAAATAACCCCCTTTTAGATTTATAAATTTAACCAGTTAAACAAAATAATTCTATATTATTTTATTTATTCCTGCTAAAAAATAGAATATATTTTAAAAAAATTCCTGTAAAAATATTACATTGACTTTATTAGGCTATTATATATTCTATAATAGATACTAATGTGTATGATATTTTAAATTAAGAGGTATAAATATGAAAAATAAGATATTAATAGGTGAGATGGCTAAGCTTCATGGAATATCTTCTCAGACCTTAAGGTACTATGACAAAATACAGTTGTTTCAACCTGAACATATAGAAAAAGATAATAATTATAGATATTATGATATAAACCAATTTGCACATTTAGACTGCATATTATTTTTGAAAAAGCTGGGTATGTCTTTAGAAGAGATAGAAGGTTATTTTAAAGATAGAACCTTAACCTCAATCATGGAACTGCTATACCAGCAGCAAAATAAAATTGAAGAAGAGATAAAAAAATTAAATTATAGATATGAGGCTATAAAAAGCAGACTTAGAATAATAGAGGAATATAGAAATAATAAGGAGAAATTTCAGTGTAACATATGGGAATTACCTAAGAGGACATTTGCCTATATAAATTATGACAGCACCATCAATGAAGAGAGAATAGAATATGCAATTAAGGATTTAATGAATTTAGTGGAGGATGAATTGCCACTATTTAGAGGAATAATAGGAAGTACCATCAGTACAAAGTTGGTTAATNNATATATGACTTTTGGACCTCAATGGTTCTAATTTTTCATGAAAACATAGGGGGACAGGGAGTGAAAATTTTAGAGCAAGGCCATTATGTAACTTTGGCATTTAATGGTACATTGGAAGATGGTAAAATATATTATGATAAATTACTACAGTATATAAAAGACAATAAACATGAGGTAGTGGGGGATGCTCTTGTGATGATTATAGCTGACTCTGCCTTTTCAGCAAAAAAAGAAGAATATATTTGTGATATACAGATTCCTATCAAGTAAAACTTAGTTTAAACTCCATGAGATTAAGTGAACCTTAGTTGGGATTTCACCAAAATATTAGTTGAACTTATTTAAAGTAGTAGCTGGTGTTAACTCCAGCCTAAAGAGGTTGGAGTGTTACGGCAGATAAAATAAGTTGACATTATAGTTACTATAACCCTTAAAATTAGAAATGGAATTTTATATGGAGTTAAGGAGGTTATGGCTATATGAAGTCAGATTTATTAAAAGCCGATGTTAAGAAGCTATTTTTCAGGTACTTTATACCAAGTGTAATGGGAGTACTAAGTGTATCATCCTATATATTTTTTGATACTGTATTTATAGGAAAAGGTGTGGGAAGTAATGGATTATCAGCTTTAAATGTAGTTTTACCTATATATAATATATTTAGTGCTGTAGGACTTTTATTTGGCATGGGAGGAGCAACGGTATTATCAATATGCAGAGGAAAGAAAGATGAAGATACTGCCACCAAGGTGTTTTCCTATTCTGTAATATTGTCTTTAATAGTTGGACTTATAATTACAGTGGTGGGATCGATGTTTTTAGATAATGTAGCTATGTTGCTAGGAGCTAATGAAGAAAATATATTTTTAGTAGAAGAGTATCTAAGAATAATTATGATAATGCCCATTGGATTTATAATGACTAATGTTTTCAACATATTTGTTAGAAATGATGGAAGTCCTAGATTGGCTATGGTGAGCATGATAATAAGTAGCTTTGTAAATATAGTTTTTGATTATATATTAGTATTCCCCATGGATATGGGAATGAAGGGCGCAGCTATAGCTACCTTTATATCTCCTGTAGTAGGAATCATAATAATAAGTAGTCACTTTTTCACAAAAGGCTGCAGACTAAAGTTAGTATTTCAAAGTATTGATATTAATATCATTAAAAGGGTAGTAGCCAATGGAGCTCCTTCATTTATAATGGAGATTTCCGCGGGGATAGTGATTTTTGCTTTTAATTCTGCCATATTTAAATATTTAGGAAACATGGGTATAGCTGCATATGGAATAATAGCTAATATAGGGATTATTTTTGTAAGCATATTTAATGGCATAGCTCAAGCAGCACAACCTATAATAAGCATTAACCATGGTGCAGGTTTTAAGAATAGAGTATATGAAATATTAAGAATTTCCCAAGTCACCGCTTTATTTTTTGGATTTGTGTTTTTTGCTTTGGGAATGCTATTTCCAGAGTTTCTTATATCTATGTTTAACAATGATATAGCTTTGATAAGTGTAACTAAAAGAGGAATATATTTATACTTCGTTGCATTTATAGTTATGGGTATAAACGTGACAAATACCATGTATTTTCAATCCATAGAGGAGTTTAAAACATCTACTGCTATGTCTATTTTAAGAGGTGTTGGAGGAATTATCATAGGATTATTTATATTACCACTATTTATAGGAGTGGATGGAGTATGGATAACTGTGCCAGTGGCAGAAGCTTTAACTTTCATTTTTGGTATCAGTGTCATTATGAAAAATAAACAAAAATGGGCAAAGGAAAATCTTACAATATAATAATATAGTGCAATGCTGATTCAAGGTTATGATAATAACTTTGAACCAGCATTATTAATTTTAAATAATAAAAAATAATAGCTTTTAGGTCATAAATAAAAATTACTAACATAATTCTTTATTAAAACATATTTTTAAGGGGTAATAATTGATGAAAATATTGAGCTCCATAGGACCTAATGCTAAGGATGACAAAATTATAGACTCAATGATTGAGGGAGGTACTAATATATTCAGATTCAATCTTTCTCATGGTGATTTAGACATAATGAAGGATAAAATAAAGTATATAAGAGGCAAAAACGGAAAAGTAGAAATATTAGCAGATCTTCAAGGTAATAAGGTAAGAATAGATAAAGCATTTCAAGATGAAAGAAAAGTTCAAATAGGAGAAGAGGTTTGCTTCTCCTCTGGGGGATATTTTAGGGGAGCAGAAAATAAAAAGGGGTTAATACCACTAAACTTTCAAGGAGAGTTTTCCAAATTATATTGGGTAAGAAAAATACTGATGAAGGATGGAACTATGGAATTCTCTGTTATAGGGGTTAACAAAGAGAAGGAAACCATTAAAGCTGTAGTTGAAAAGGGAGGTATAATAAGACAGGAAAAGGGAGTTAACGTAATCAATATGGATAGGGAAGGACAAACTATGACTCCCAAAGACAAAGAAGATATAGCTTGGGCTCTTAGAAATAATGTGGACATAATATGTATTTCTTTTGTAGCAGGTGAGGAAGAGGTCAATGAGATAAAAGAAACTATAAAGAATATAAAGAGAAGAGAAAAACTTATCTGTAATCCTCAAATCTGGGCTAAAATAGAGTGCAGAGAGGGAGTTGAAAATTTTAAGGAAATAAGCAAGCGAGTAGATGGTATTGTAATAGGAAGAGGAGATTTATGCTCAGAGATACCAATGATATCAGTACCACCTGTGGAGGAATATATTATAGAAGTCATGAGAAAAACTAAGAAGGATATAATTATAGCTACCCATGTTCTAGATTCTATGAAATATAATAAAAGTCCTAATTTAAGTGAGATTGAATCCATATATAACTTTATAAAAAAAGGAGTAACGGGANNGTGGAGAAACCAATGTAGGAAAATATCCTGTAGGAACTGTAAGAACACTAAAAGAACTGATAAATATGTATTACGAAAATCTATTGTGATATTATAGTCATATATGTTTATATATAATAAAGTTTATTTAGGGAGAAGAGTATGGATAAAGAAAAATTTTTGCAAGAACTTAGTGGTCTTAATGATGAACAAAAAGAAGTAGTTACATCATTAGATAATAATCTAATAGTTTTATCCCCAGCAGGAACGGGAAAAACTAAAACTATAGGAGTAAGGTGTGCAAATATAATATTAAATGGAACAAATGGATCAGAGATAATGTGCCTTACCTTCACTAATAAAGCTTGCAATGAAATGAAAAATAGAATAAAAGCATATCTAGGTAAACTGGGACAAGATATATATATAAAGACCTTTCATTCCTTTTGTTTTGATGTTGTAAAAAGCGAAGCCAAAAGAAGTACGGACATATCATGGGATTTTTTGGTTTTTGATGAGGAAGATAGTAAAGAAGTAATAAAGGAAATAAATTTAAAAATGTACCCATCTAGGATATTAGAAGGTTTTATATATGAAATTAAGCATTTTTCTATAACTTTACCTAAAGACAGTAGAAAGAATTATGAGTTGTTGGTTAAAGAGTATTTTAAAAACAATTTAAATGTGTTTAAGGGAAAGTATTTTAGAAGGAATGACTCTCCTAAAGTATTAAAAGCCTTGATAAATTATGGACATATACTTATTAAAAAGTACAATGGCATATTAACGGAAAGACACGGTTTGGACTTTTCTGATTTAGTAATATTGTGTTATGAGCTTTTGGAGGATGTGGAAATATTAGAAAGCTGGAGAAAAAGGTATAAATACATTCAAGTTGATGAAGTTCAAGATACAAGTTTTTTGGAGTATTCTATAATAAGGAAAATTTCCTTTGGGAAGAATCTTAGTTTTTTTGGAGACGTGAATCAAACTATATATGGGTGGAGGGGATCTAGGCCCTTTGATATAATTAAAGATTTCAAAGAGAAATTTACACCTATAAAGGATATATCTCTAAAGGTTAATTATAGATCTACAGAAGTTTTATTAAATGCATCTTGCTCTTACTTAGATAAGATAAGAAAAATATATTTAAATCAAGGAATATATGTAGATGAAGCCAAAAGTAAAAGCAATGCACCAGGAGATAAAATATTTTATAAAAAATATGAAACAATAGAAGAAGAAATTAAGGGGATATGCGATATTATAGAAAAAAAATATATGAATTCTTTAGATTCTATAGCTATATTAACAAGAAACAACAATTTAAATAAAATATATTCTGAAGCATTAGAAGAAAGGGGAATTCCTACTTTCTTAGTAGAAGAATATAAATTTTTTAGAAGAAAAGAAATAAAAGATTTCCTAAGCTTTTTAAAATTAGCTGTAAATAAATATGATGTTAATAGCATGAAGAGGATAGCTTTTGAATTTGTATCAAATGTGGGAGATAAAACTATTGAATATATAACTAAAAATGAAAATAAAAACATGGGCATAAGACTTACAGATTTTATAGAAAAGAGTACCATAGAATTTGGAGATCCTTATTATATTTTATATGAAGGCTTAGATGAAGGCAATGTTATCATATTTGATGTAGAAGCTACGGGAGTAGATATAACTAGGGATGAAATAGTTCAAATTGCTGCTATAAAATTAAATAAAGATGGAACTTACGAAGAATTTGAAAGATTTCTAAAACCTTCATTAAAGGTAGGTACTTCAGAGGAAGTTCATGGTTTTAGCGATGAGTTTTTAGCAAACAATGGTGGAGAACCTAAGAAAGTCCTTGAGGAGTTTCTAAATTTCATAGAGGAAGGTATCATAGTAGGTCATAATGTTCAATATGATTTAACCATCTTGAAAAGTCAGTTAACCAGGTTAAATATGAAACCATACAATATAAAAGAATATTATGATACATTGGATATGGCTAGAAGACTGCTACCTAATTTGGCAAATCATAAATTAAGCACTCTAAGTGAATATATAAAGGTAAAAATCCCTCCAGATCATAATGCTATGAATGATATCTTGGCTACAAAGGATGTCTTAATCTATATGGTTAACCATAGTAAAGAGAACATGTTAAGTAGAATGGGAATAATAAGTACTTATAGAAAAAGATTTACTTCTCTATATGAAGTAATGGAACATATAAAAAGTCTTATAAATAATAATAGACCCTATGAGATTTTAGATTATATATATGATTATTATGATGTGAAAAACAAGTACGAAGGTGAGCTATCACGGTTAGAAAATTTACAGGAGTTGAGAAGATTTTTTAAAGAAAATGATAATGCTGAACTGAATCCAATAGATTCATTGATGAAGCTTTTAACCCTGACGGCCCTTTCAAATAGCGAAATAGATAGGGCCATTGATGGGGATAAAAGGGTTCCTGTAATAACAGTGCATCAAGGGAAAGGATTAGAATTCAAGGCAGTATTTTTGCCTAGCCTAAATGAAGGAGATTTTCCATCCTACTTTTCTAAATCCCAAGAAGAAGTAATAGAGGAATGCAGATTGTTTTATGTTGCAATGACTAGAGCCAAAGAAAACTTATATTTAACTGGATATAACATGAATAATAGAAGACGGAAAACAGGAAGCAGATTTCTAGAATATATAAATCAGAATTATATTGAAAAGAGGTAAAAATAAGGTTTATAATACATTTAAAGGGTGATTACGGAGAATAAATAAATAGGAGGGTTTATATGGGGGTATTTAAGAGGGAAATTAATACTACTGAAGGGGATATGAAAATAATAAGATATGGAAAGCCTAAAACTCTAGACTTGCTTTTAGGAATAGTATTCTTTGTATTAACAATAAGTAGCTTTAATGGTATGTATAGATCTTTTGCAGATAATGGAGGAACCTTATTTGTAGTAAGTGGTATATTTAATTTAGTTATGGGTATAATAGGAGGCGTGCTAGCATTTACATTTTTACTTAAAGATAAATTTGGCTACATAAAATTAGGTAAAAATAAGATATGTGTTAATTACTTT
>DINW01000027.1:5889-93129 GCA_002423705.1 Clostridium sp. UBA5530 | reverse complement strand
AGGCCGGAGGATATTTATTTAATTTAAAAATATACTGAAATTAATTAACATATATTGAATATTTAACATATAATGTATATAGATTACTACACAAACATAAGGAGAGATATATGGATTATTTCAGAGACTTAAATGAAGATATGGAATTTGCTCCATTAATACCTACAGTAGTGTATGAAAGGAAACCAACACTAGTTCTGGTACCGGGAGATTCTTTAGAAGGATGTGCTGCTAGACAAAATATGGCTTATCCTATGGGAGCACCGCCAACAACTACGCCTAAAAAACAACAAGAAGGAAAACAACTTAAATCAGTATCTCCAGGAAGCATAACTCCATGTAAATTTAGATTTGTATATATATGGTTAGACAATGGGAGAGAATTCTGGGCTTGGCCAACTTATATTGATAAGAACACTCTAGCTGGGTTTAGATGGAATGGGAGAAGATGGCTTTATTTTGGAATAGATTTAAAAAGAATAGATAGTTTTGTTTGCTATTAAAACAAAAGGAGATGGAATATAACCATCTTCTTTTATTTTCCTAGTAATGAATTTAAAAGATAAAGTTACGCAAGGCTCCTAACATAGTTTTTTTTATTTTACAAAGAATATTTATAAGAACATTTTAGGCTTTACCATAGGTAATATTTCAAACCTACTGAAAAATCAAAGTTTTTATTATACTAAAGGAAATAAGAAGGAAAATATTACATAACACTTTGCAGAAAGGGGAGAACTAACTATGAATGAGGACATAAGATGTGACTATGAATTAACCGCTAAAAAGATTAAGGACATGCTAGATGATGGAAAAGGAATAAACGATATATTGTCTATGGAAAGCTTTTCAATGAGAAAAAATATAAAAAATCATGGGGAAGCTTTCAATAACTCTAAATTTCAATAGAACTTAGGTTTGCTCTCCATTTAGGAATATAATATAATAATCTGTGGAAGAAAAATTAAATAGTGTGGGGGTATAAAATGAAAAAGATAGCTATAATTTTTAATGGTGGAACTATTTCTATGAAAGTAGATCCTAAACTTAAGGCTGCTGTACCTAGTCTTACAGGTGAGGAAATTATGTCAATGGTTACAGGTATAGAGAGTTTTGCAGAGATAGAATCATATAACTTCTCATCCTTGCCAAGTCCTCATGTAACCCCAGAGATAATGTTTGAACTATCAAAGTACATAAAATCTTTCACAGATAGAGAAGATATAGATGGAGTAGTAGTAACTCACGGAACGGATTCTTTAGAGGAAACAGCTTTCTTTTTAGATTTAACTTTATCTACTGATAAACCTATAATTGTAACAGGATCCATGAGAAGCAGCTCAGAACTTGGATATGATGGCCCTTCAAATTTAGCAGCTTCTATATGTACTGCTATTTCTGAAGAGTCAAGAGGACGAGGCGTATTGGTATGTATAAATGGACAATTAAATTGTGCATCAGAAGTAACAAAAGCAAATTCCATGGCATTAGATGCCTTTAGAACGCCCAACTTCGGACCTATAGGAATAGTGGATAATAATAAAGTACTGTTTTATAGAAATAGTAATAATAAAGAGGTTCTATCTATAGAAAAGCTAGAGACTAGAGTATCTCTAATAAAATGTGCAGCAGGCATGGATTCACGATTTATAGATTTTTCAATAAGTGAAGGTGACAAGGGCATAGTAATAGAGGCTATGGGTAGAGGAAATATTCCACCACTTATGGTAGATGGGGTGCAACGTGCCTTAGAAAAAAACATACCAGTAGTTATTGTTTCAAGGTGCTTCGAAGGAAGAGTTTTCGACTCCTACGGGTATCATGGAGGGGGAAAAGAACTTAGAAAGATGGGAGTTATATTTGGAGATACGCTTCCAGGGCAAAAAGCTAGAATAAAGTTAATGGTTGCTTTAAGCAAATATAACAATATAAAAGATATAAAAAAATTCTTTGAAAAAGAGCGATATTTAGAATAACGAACAATAAAATAAAAAAACTTTTTAAAGTACGAATATTGACGAATGATGAAATCTATAGTAGAATAATATTCGTAAGAAAACTCATATATTTTTGAGATTGGTCAAAAGTTTCTACCGGATACCTTAATATCCGACTATGAGTGAATTCTTGCGGATACATAAGAAAGTTATTTGGTTTTAGGGTACCATAAAACATTTAGCTAGATTACGTAAGCCGTTACAGATTCACTTAAAATCTGTAATGGCTTTATTATTTAAGGAGGAACAAAAGTGGAAAAATTTTTTAAGTTAGAAGAACATAAGACTGATGTGAGAAAAGAGATTCTTGCAGGTGTTACTACATTTTTAACAATGGCTTATATAATAGCTGTTAATCCATCAATTTTAGGAGCAACTGGTATGGAACCAGGAGCAATTGTTACTTCAACTTGTTTAATTGCTGGTTTAGCAACTATATTTATGGGTATATATGCTAATTTGCCTTTTGCATTAGCTTCAGGAATGGGATTAAATGCTTACTTTGCTTATACAGTTGTTATAGGGATGGGAGAACCATGGGGAGTGGCTTTAGCTGCAGTATTTGTAGAAGGAATTATATTTATATTATTGTCTGTAACAAATCTTAGAGAAGCAGTTGTAAATGCCATACCACTTAATTTAAAATATGCTGTAACAGCAGGAATTGGATTATTTATAGCATTCTTAGGCCTTATTGGAGCAGGAGTAGTCATAAACAATGATGCAACATTAGTATCCATGGGAAATTTAACTGCACCTACAGCAGTTATAGCTTTTGTAGGAATTATAGTAATAGTTATTTTATATAAGAAAAACATAAGGGGTGCAATATTGTGGGGAATAGTTGCTAGTGCACTACTTTCTTGGGGATATGCCTTAATTTCTCCAGAAGCAGCAGCAACCTATGGAATATTTTTACCACAAGGAATATTTAAATTTGAATCTATGGCACCAATAGCAGGGAAGTTAGATTTTTCATATTTGACAGATTCATCAAAGATAATGTCTTTTGTAGGTGTAGTTTTTGCGTTCTTGTTCGTAGATTTCTTTGATACAGTTGGAACTCTAGTAGGAGTTGCATCTAAAGCAAATATGTTGGACAAGGATGGTAAGTTGCCAGGAGCAGGAAAAGCTTTAATGGTAGATGCTGTAGCTACAACTGTGGGAGCAGTAGCTGGAGTTTCTACAGTAACTACTTATGTAGAAAGTTCTGCAGGAGTTGCTCAGGGTGGTAGAACAGGACTAACTGCAGTTACAACAGGTGTATTATTTATAATAGCTATGTTCTTTTCGCCACTGTTTATAGCTATTCCTAGTTGTGCTACAGCACCAGCTTTGATAGTAGTTGGATTCTTTATGATTGAGAATATAGCAAAGGTTAACTTTTCTGATTTTACAGAGGGTGTACCAGCATTTTTAACTATGGCATTGATGCCTTTAACTTATAGTATAGGAGATGGACTTACCATAGGAATCTTATCTTATGTATACATAAACCTTCTAAGCAATATGTTTTCTAAGGAAAAGAAAAAGGTATCAGTGGTAATGATAGTTTTAGGAATTATATTTACCATAAAGATAATAGTAACAGGAATTCAATAGAAATTAATTTATATAGATACATTTTAAAAAGATGTTTTCATTTTATTTGAAAACATCTTTTTTATGGTTAAAAAATTATGTATATAGCAAATGAGTAAATAAATGAATATTATGGTATAAAACTCATTTGGAGGAATATGATGAAAATAAACAATAGAATTTCAGAATTATATGAATATCATTTCAAGGCTTTAGAGACCACTAAAGCAGCAATGATAAATGATGGTGTAGATATACTAGATTTATCTATTGGAGAACCAGATTTGGAAGTAAAAGAAGAAATAAAAAAGGCCTTAATAAAGTCTTTAAACTATGATGGGTTTAATAAATATCCACCATATGATGGAATAGATGAACTAAAAGAAGAAATTAAAGCATATTATCTAAGAAGGTATAATGTGAAGCTAGAAAATAATGAAATAATAATTTTAATAGGTTCCAAGGAAGGTCTTAATAATTTAATTCCAGCCATATGTAATATAGGGGACATAGCGATAACTCCCTCTTTGGCTTATCCTGTTTATAGGACTTCATGTAAACTATGGGGTGTAGAAAATTACCCTGTTCCTCTTTTATCTAGTAAGGAGTATTTCCCTGATATATATAATGTACCTATAAATATAAAGGATAAGGCAAAATTAATGATGATAAATTACCCTAATAATCCTACTGGAGCTATATTATCCTATGATTTTATGAATGAATGTAAAGAATTTTCCTTATCAAAGGATATAGTGCTTTGCAATGATAATGCCTACGGAGATATTATCAATAAAGGAGAAAAGCCCATTTCTATCTTAATGAAAGGAAAAGAAAATATGATAGAGTTTGGCAGCTTTTCTAAGACCTATAGCATGACTGGATTTAGATTGGGGTATGCAGTAGGAGATAGTAAAGTTATAAGAGCTTTATCTACCATAAAATCTAATGTGGATTCCGGTCAGTTTATTTCTATTCAAAAAGCGGGGATAGAGGCGTTGAAGTTAGGCGATGATTTTATAGATTATGTAAGAGACATATATGAAAAAAGAAGGCAGCAGTGTGAGGAAATTCTAAATTACAGAAATTTTGAATTTTTCAAAGGGAAAGGAACTTTTTATATATGGGTTAAAACTCCAAAAGGATATTCGTCAAAGGAATTTTGTAACTATCTTTTAAAAGAGCATGGAATATTAGTTACCCAGGGACAGGTATTTGGGTATCAGGGTTATGATTTTTTTAGAATATCTTTAACTGAAAAGTTAGAAAAAATAAAGAAAGCATTTTTAAGAATTAAAGAGGTTTAAAGAGAAAATAGCAAAAAAATTAATATTTTTAGAATTTTAGCTTGAAATGATATAAGCCCATTATGTATAATAGGTATTATGAATTGGCAACCACTGAAGGAGGAATTTCATGATTAAAAGTATGACGGGGTTTGGAAGGGCTAATACCACCAATAATAAGCACTATAGTTTTTCCATAGAAATTAAGAGTGTTAATCATAGATATTTAGACTTAAATATTAGAATGCCAAAAAGCCTTATTTCCTTAGAGGAAAAAATGAGAGCCATGGTTGGTAAAAACATATCTAGAGGTAAAGTAGATATTTTTATTACCTATAAGAACTATGAAGATACACATAATGAAGCAGTATTAAATGTAGCTTTAGCCGATAGCTATGTAAAATGTTTACAAGAAATAAGTCAAAGGTATGATATGAAAAATGATATTTCTCTTTCATTAATTTCAAGATTTCCAGAAGTTATAAAGGTAGAGGAAAGAGAAGAAAATCTAGAACTTATATGGGAAGAACTGTGTCCAACTTTGAAGGAAGCTTTGGATCTTCTAGTTAGTATGAGGCTTAGAGAAGGAGAGAAGCTTAAGGAAGATATTATAGTAAAGACTAATTGCATTAGGACTATGGTTGATGAAATAGCATTATTGGCTCCTAATGTTATAAAACAATATAGAACAAAACTTAGTGAAAGACTAAAAGAATTAGATGATAACTTACCTATAGATGAAAATAGGCTTGCTATGGAATTTGCTATCTTTGCTGATAAAGCTAGTATAGATGAAGAAATAACAAGGCTTTATTCTCATTTAAATCAATTAATTGAAACCCTAGCTTTAGATGATGCTATAGGGAGAAAGTTAGATTTTATAGTTCAGGAAATGAATAGAGAGGCTAATACTATTGCATCAAAGTCTCAAAGCATAGAGATAACTAAGATAATATTAAATGTAAAGAACGAAATAGAAAAGATTAGAGAGCAAGTGCAGAATATAGAATAATTATTTAGGAGGAAAATCATGGGGATAAAATTAATTAATATAGGTTTTGGAAACATAGTTTCAGCTAATAGGTTAGTGGCCATTGTAAGCCCAGAGTCAGCCCCTATAAAGAGAATAATTCAAGAGGCAAGGGATAGAGGGATGCTAATTGATGCAACCTATGGAAGAAGAACAAGGGCTGTTATAATAACTGATAGTGATCATGTTATTTTATCAGCGGTACAACCTGAAACAGTGGCTCATAGATTATCATCAAAGGACGAAGAAAACATAGATGAGGTTGAGGAATAATGACTAAAAAAGGCGTGTTAATAGTTCTTTCGGGCCCCTCAGGAGCAGGAAAAGGAACTATTTGCAAAGAACTAGTAACGAAAGGTGATTATTGTTTATCAGTATCTGCAACTACGAGAAACCCAAGAAAAGGGGAAGTTGAGGGGAAAAATTATTTTTTCTTAAACAAGGAAGAATTTCAAGAAAGAGTTGAGAAAAATGATTTTCTTGAGTATGCAGAGGTATATGGCAATTTTTATGGTACTCCAAAGTGGAAAGTTGAAGAATATCTTGAGGATGGAAAAGATGTTATATTAGAAATAGACATCCAGGGAGCACTTAAAGTAAAGGAAACTGTACAAGATGGGGTTTTCATATTTATCCTTCCCCCATCTATGGAAGAATTGAAGCACAGGATAATTAAAAGAGGCAGTGAAACTCCTGAATCTTTGATGACTAGGTTTAAATCTGCTTATCAAGAGATAAACTATGTTTCAAAGTACAACTATGCGGTTATAAATGATACTGTAGAGGAAGCTGTTAAGAAAATAGAAAGTATTATAATAGCAGAAAAATGCAGAGTTGACAGGATAAAAGATCAAATACTAGATTCTAAGGAGGATTTAATTCATGAACAACTCTATGATTAATCCATCAATAGTGGATTTATTAAAAAAGGTAGACAATAGGTATTCTTTAGTTATTGTAACGTCAAAAAGAGCAAGGCAGATTATAGATGGTGATGCTCCAAGAACTTCAGTAGACTCCAAGAAAGCTTTAACAATTGCTATACATGAAGTTTACGATGAATGTGTGCAATACGAGTCAGTGAAAGAGGGATTGAAATAGAAATGAATAGAAAATGTGTGGTATTGGGGGTTACTGGAGGAATAGCAGCTTATAAGGCCCTAGATATAGTTAGTGCTTTGGTGAAAAAGGATATAGATGTTAAAGTAATCATGACTAAGGCAGCTACAGAATTTGTTACCCCTTTAAGCTTCCAGTCATTAAGTAAAAATCAGGTTATTGTGAATATGTTTGAAGAACCTAAATCTTGGGAAATTCAACATATTTCTTTGGCCCATAGTGCTGACTTAATGCTAGTAGCTCCAGCCACCGCTAACATAATAGGAAAAGTAGCTAATGGTATAGCTGATGATATGCTTTCTACTACCATTATGGCAACTAAGGCTCCCGTAATATTTGCCCTAGCTATGAATACTAACATGTATGAAAATAAAATTGTTCAACATAATATTGAAAAACTTAAGAAATTTAATTATGAATTTATAGAGCCTGATAGTGGTAGACTAGCTTGTGGAGATGTAGGCAAGGGTAAATTGGCTAAGACAGATTTAATAACTAATATGATTTTAACTAAGCTTTATGATAAAAAAGATATGGTTGGTAAGAAGGTTGTAGTTACAGCAGGACCAACTATATCACCTATAGACCCAGTAAGATTTATAACAAATAAATCTAGTGGTAAAATGGGTTATGCCATAGCAGAAGAGGCAAGAGATCGTGGAGCTGATGTCACTTTAATATCAGGACCTACAGAATTGAAAAAGCCCATAGATATAGAAAATATTTCTGTAGAAACTAATGAAGAAATGTATAATGCAGTTTTAAGTAGATTTTATGAAGCTGATATAATTATAAAGGCTGCAGCAGTAGCAGATTATAAGCCTAAAAAATATAGTCATGAAAAAATAAAAAAGACCGATGATAATTTAAATATAGAATTTATTAAGGATAAGGATATATTAAAAGAATTAGGTGAAATAAAAGAAAAGCAAATTTTAGTAGGATTTGCAGCAGAAAGTAACGAGCTGCTGTTAAATGCTAAAGAAAAGCTTAAAAGAAAAAACTTGGATTATATTGTAGCTAATGATATAACATCAAGGGATACTGGTTTTAAATCAGATTTTAATAAAGTATATATATTAAAAAAAGATAATGAAACTATAGAACTAGAGAAGATGAGCAAAAGAGATGTAGCGAGAAATCTTTTTGATATGATAAATAAAGAAGATTAATGAGATAAACATAGTAAAACACAACATAAAGGCGCTAAATTGCGCTTTTTTTATTAAATTCTTTAAATTGAGGCGATATTTATGGAAAACTATGCAGGCATAATTATAAATAGTGAATCTAATCAATTAGATAGGCCTTTCACTTATAGAATACCATCTTACCTAGAAAAAGAAATATCTGTTGGCCATTTAGTAAAAATACCCTTTGGAAAAGGAAGCAGAATGATAGATGGTTTTGTTATAGATATAAGTAATAAGGTTCCTGATGCAGGATTTACTATTAAAGAGATAAAAAAGTTAACAGAGGAAAAGCCCCTATTTACCCATGAAGATCTGCTTACTATAAAGTTTATGAGAGAAAGATATTTATGCACTTATTTAGAAGCTATAAAGATGTTTATACCTAAGGGAAGCCTTAAGGGGGCTTCTCATAAAGAAAAGGATCTTATTTCTTTGGGTCAGGAAGAAAACTTAGGGAAATACCATAAAGAACCATATACGAAAATTATAGAGTTTGTAAAGAATAATTCCAATAGATATAATGCAAGTACCTTGAGTAAAATAGGAGGATTTTCATTAAGTTCTATAAATACTCTAATAAAAAACAATTTATTAGAAAAAAATAGAACCACAGTATATAGATATGATGATAAATCCTATGATAAATACGAAGCAAAAATTTTAAATGAAGAACAAGGAAAAGTATTTCATACTATTACTGAGTCTCAAGATAAAATATTTTTGCTTANNCTTATGGGAGTCACAGGCAGTGGTAAAACGGAAGTTTACATGAAAATAGTTGACTATTATATGAAAAAAGACAAAACTGCAATTATATTGGTTCCGGAGATAGCCTTAACCCCTCAAATGGTAGAAAGGTTTAAAGGAAGATTTGGGAAGAATGTGGCGGTGTTTCATAGTAAACTTTCAGAGGGTGAAAGATTTGATGAGTGGCACAGGGTGAAAAATGGAGAGGTAAAGGTAGCAGTAGGAGCAAGATCAGCTATATTTTTACCCTTTAATAACCTAGGGATTATAATTATAGATGAAGAGCACGAAAATAGCTATAAGTCAGAAAGCAATCCTAAATACAATGCAAGGGAAATAGCGGAATATAAAAGTAAAATCACTGGCTGTAAGGTGGTATTAGGATCGGCCACACCTTCCATAGAGAGCTATTTTAGGGCTGAAAAGGGAGAACTGAAACTTTTAAAGCTTAATAAAAGAGCTGATGGGGCTGAGATGCCAGAAGTAGATGTGGTTGATATGAGGGAAGAACTTAAATCTGGAAATAGATCTATGTTTAGTCACTCCTTAAAGGAAGCTATGGATAAAGCTTTGGAGAAAAAGGAACAAATAATTTTGTTTTTAAATAGAAGAGGATTTTCAACCTTTGTTTCTTGTAGAAAATGCGGGTATGTATTTAAGTGTAATCATTGTGATATTTCTATGACTTACCATATAAGTGGATACTTATCATGTCACTATTGCGGTGCTAAAGAACCAGTAAGAAAAACATGCCCACACTGTGGGAGTACATATGTGAAGCAATTTGGTGTAGGCACTGAAAAAGTAGAAAGAGCATTGAAAAAGGAATATCCAGAGGCAGAGATAATAAGGATGGATTTTGATACTACTAGAGGAAAGGATTCTTATGAAAAAATATATAATATATTTAAAGAAGGCAAAGCAGATATATTAATAGGAACTCAAATGATCACTAAAGGACTAGACTTTCCTAATGTAACATTGGTTGGAGTATTGGCTGCAGATTTGTCTTTAAACATACCAGATTATAAATCTGGAGAAAAAACCTATCAACTATTAACCCAAGTTTCAGGAAGAGCAGGAAGGGGAAAGAAAAAGGGTAAAGTTATAATTCAAAGCTATTTGCCCTCTAATTATGCAATAATTCATTCAAAGGAATATGATTATAAAGGTTTTTATGAAGATGAGATAAGATTAAGACAAATCATGAAGTATCCACCCTTTACCAATATAATGGTTTTAAATTTCAGTGGAAAAAAAGAAGAAATATTAATAAAAAATATACAAAATGTTGGTGTAAAATTGAAGAATACTCTGCAAAATAATGATAATATAGAAATACTAGGGCCATGTCCTTGTGTAATATCAAAAATCAAGGAGCTTTATAGGTGGCAAATTATAATAAAAGGTCATATTCCTTTAGACCTTTCCAAATTCATTAAAGATTTCACTTACATAGAATTAAAGGAATGTTATAATGATATAAGGATAAGTATTGATATAAATCCTAATAGCCTAATATAATAATAATAGACATTAACAATAATTTAGGAGGTTAAAGAACAATGGCATTAAGAAATATAAGGACATACGGAGATGAAATTTTAAGAAAGAAAAGCAGAAAAGTAGAGGAAGTAAACAATAGAATTAAAACATTAGTTGAAGATATGATAGAGACTATGTATGCTGCTGACGGTGTGGGTCTTGCAGCTCCACAGGTAGGGATTTTAAAAAGAGTAGTGGTAATAGATGTAGGAGATGGTCCTGTAGTCTTAATCAATCCAGAAATTCAAGAAACAGAGGGAAGCTACATAGATACAGAAGGATGCTTAAGTGTTCCTGGAGAACAAGGAGAGGTTGAAAGACCACAAAGGCTTAAAGTAAAAGCTATGAATGAGAATGGAGAAGAAGTTCAATATGAAGCAGAGGATCTTTTCGCTAGGGCAGTATGCCATGAGTTAGACCATTTAGAAGGAGTACTTTTTGTTGATAAAGTTATTACAAAGGAGCAATAATATATGAATATAGTTTTTATGGGAACCCCAGAGTTTGCAGTGCCATCCTTAGAAATTCTTATAAAGAAATTTTCTGTTAAGGGGGTATTTACCCAACCAGATAGACCTAAAGGAAGAGGGAAGAAGCTAGGAATTTCTGCAGTAAAACAGTGCGCATTAAAATATAATATACCAGTTTATCAACCTATAAAGCTAAAAAATAATCAGGAGAGTATAAATGCTATAAGAGACATGGAGCCAGACTTTATAGTGGTGATTGCTTTTGGGCAAATACTTACTAAAGAAGTGTTAGATATACCTAAGTTTGGGTGCATAAATCTCCATGGATCTTTATTACCTAAATATAGAGGTGCAGCTCCAATTAATTTTTCAATAATAAATGGAGAAAAAATTTCTGGTAACACTACTATAATTATGGATGAAGGCATAGATACAGGGGACATGATACTTAAAGATGAAGTGGAAATAACAGAAGATATGACGTCAGGAGAACTTCATGATATTCTTATGGCAAGAGGTGGAAATCTACTTGTAAAATCTTTAGAAGGAATTTATAATGGAACCCTCTCTCCCATACCACAGATAGAAGAAGAGGGCACATATGCTACTAAGCTGGATAAAAACATAGCTAGAATAGATTGGAACAAAAGTTCATNNGTTCATTGGATATTCATAACCATATAAGAGGAATGAACCCATGGCCAATTGCGTATACAATGTATGATGATAGTACCATGAAGATATATAAATCTTCGGTCATAGAAAAAAAATCCAAGGAAAGCCCTGGAACCATATTGGAAGTCAATGGGGAAGGAATTGAAGTTGCAACTAAAGATGGAGTTATTTTAATAAAGGAAATTCAGTTTCCTAATGGTAAACAAATGAAGATTAAGGATTATTTAAATGGAAATTCCATAAATAAGGGATTGATTTTAAAGTAAAGGAGGAATAAATGTGTTCTATTATGATAGTACTTACTTGATTTTAATACCTGCAATTATTATTTCTTTATGGGCCCAAACTAAAGTAAATTCAACCTTTAATAAATATGTAAAGGTTGCTAGCTATAAAGGGTATAATGGAGCAGAGGTAGCAAGGATTATTTTAGATTCTAATGGATTAAATTATATACCTATAGAGGTTACTCAAGGTAAGCTATCAGATCATTACGATCCATCTAAAAAGGTTTTACGATTATCACAAGATGTATATTATGGAACTTCTGTAGCATCTATAGGAGTAGCGGCCCACGAAGTGGGTCATGCAATTCAACATAAAAATGCTTATGGACCATTAAAGCTAAGAAGTGCAGCAGTTCCTATGGCAAATATAGGTTCAAATTTTTCATGGATATTGTTTTTCCTAGGTTTAGTTTTAGGAATACAACCATTAGTGTCAGCAGGTATATTATTATTTGCGGCAGTAGTAATTTTTCAGCTAATAACTTTGCCTGTAGAATTTGATGCATCAGCTAGAGCACTAAAGGAAATTAAAGATAGAGACATACTTTACGGAGATGAAGTAGTAGGTGCTAAGAAGGTCTTAGATGCAGCGGCTATGACTTATGTAGCTGCAGCACTTATGGCTATTTCACAACTTCTAAGGCTTATTATAATAAGCAGAAGAGATGATTAAATATAAGGAGAACATATGAATAGTAGATTAGCAGCAATTAATATTTTGACAGAAGTTTTTTATAATAATGGATATTCTAACATAGCTTTGAACAAATGTCTGACTAATAATGAATTCAATGACAAGGATAAGGGTCTTATAACAGAAATAGTATACGGAACAATTAAATATAAATATACTATAGATAAAATACTAGAAAACTATTCATCTATAGAATTAGGTAAAATTCAAAAGGAAATATTGAATATATTACGGATATCTATATATCAAATAAGATACCTGGATAAAGTACCTAGCTATGCAGTAGTAAATGAAGGTGTTTCATTGAGTAAGGATATTTCTATGAAGGCCTCTAAGTTTGTTAATGGGGTCCTTAGAAGTTATTTAAGAGATCCAAATAAACCTATAGATCCAAAGGGACATGTGGAAAAACTCTGCTTTCAGTATTCCTTTCCTAAATGGATTGTAAAGCTTATAATAAAGCAATATGGAATGGAAAAAACAGAAAAAATATTGGAGGGATTAAATAATACTCCAATGGTCACCGTTAGAGTTAACTCTCTTAAGACTTCCTATGATGAAGTTTTTGAACTTTTAGAAAAGGAAGGATATGATGTAGAAGAAGGATATTTGTGTCCAGAAGCCATTATAATAAATAAGGGCAGTTCTATAGAAAAAAATAGTCTTTTTAAGGAAGGTTATTTTACAGTACAAGATGAGAGCGCTATGGCTGTAAGTCCACTTTTAGATTTAAAGGAAAATGATGTGATACTAGATATGTGCAGCGCCCCAGGAGGGAAAGCTACTCATTTAGGGGAAATACTAAATAATAGAGGAATGGTTTATGCCTTCGATATATATCCTCATAAATTAAAACTAATAGAGGAAAATGCTAAAAGGTTAGGTTTGGAAAATATTTCCTGGGAAATTAGTGATGCAACTAAACTTGAAGGTAAATATGTAAACAGGGCCAATGGAGTATTGTTAGATGTACCCTGCTCAGGGCTTGGAATTATAAGAAAAAAACCTGAGATTAAATGGAGCAAATCTCTAACTAAA
This sequence comes from Clostridium sp. UBA5530, assembly GCA_002423705.1. Classification (GTDB taxonomy): domain Bacteria; phylum Bacillota; class Clostridia; order Clostridiales; family Clostridiaceae; genus Clostridium_X. Next base: position 79,467 of record DINW01000027.1, on the reverse strand, counting down.
ATTGAAAATTTAATAGAAACTCAAAGAAACATATTGAGTAATGGGGCCCATTATGTAAAAGCTGGTGGCACTTTATTATACTCTACATGTACTATAAATAAAGAAGAAAATGAAGAAAATATAAATTGGTTTTTAAAAAAACATAAGGATTTTGTTTTAGAGAAGATATTTTTAGGGAATAGTCCTAATATAATATATCATAAAGAAGGCTTTATTACGGTACTACCTAATAAATATATGGATGGATTCTTTATAGCGAAACTAAAAAAACTTAGCAGGAGTTAAAACATGGAGAACATACTTGACTTATCTTTAGAAGAACTAAAAAAATGGATGGAATTAAATGGCGAAAAGGCCTTTAGAGCAAAACAAATAATGGATTGGATTTATAAGGGAATCTTTAAATTCGAAGATATGAAAAACTTATCTAAGGAATCTAAGGAAAAATTAAAAAGTGCTTTTTATATTCATATTCCATCTGTGGAATACCAATATATATCTAAGGATGGAGATACAAAAAAACTTTTGCTTTCTCTTGAAGATGGAAATATAATAGAATGCGTAGTAATGAAATACCATCATGGAATTTCATTATGTGTTTCTACTCAGGTTGGCTGTAGAATGGGATGCAAGTTTTGTGCTTCTACTATAGGTGGAAGAATAAGAAATCTTAAGCCAGGGGAAATGTTAGGGGAAGTATTAGCTGCTCAAAATCTTATTGAAGAAAGAGTCTCTAACATAGTTCTTATGGGTAGCGGAGAGCCATTGGACAATTATGATAATGTTATAAAATTCATAACACTGCTTAATGCTGAATATGGTCTTAATATAGGTCAAAGACACATAACATTATCAACCTGTGGTATTGTTCCTAAAATAATAGACTTAGCGGATCTAAATAGTCAAATAACATTAGCTATATCCTTACATGCTTATAGCAATGAAAAGCGAAAAGAGATAATGCCAATAGCTAATCAATACTCTTTAGAGGAATTAATTAATGCATGCAAATACTACATAAAAACTACAGGAAGAAGAATAACCTTTGAATATGCCCTTATAAAGGATGTAAATGATAATAAAGAAGAGGCAAGATCTTTAGCTTATCTACTAAAAGGGTTATTATGCCATGTGAATTTAATTCCTATAAATGAGATTAAAGAGAATAAGTTTGAAAAGTCCGATATAGTAAAGATAAAAGAATTTTCAAAAGTATTAAGTGATAGTGGCATTGATACAACAGTAAGAAGAGAAATGGGGACAGATATAAATGCAGCTTGTGGGCAGTTAAGAAGAAGTTACTTAAGTACCCAAAAAAAATGAAGAGGGGTGTTTTTATGGTGGGAATGATTACAGACGTTGGTAATGTAAGAAAGACAAACGAAGATTACTTATCCTACCACTTAGATGAAAACAATGCGATTTATGTAGTAGCTGATGGTATGGGCGGACATAACGCAGGAGAAGTAGCTAGTAAAATGGCTGTAGAATCAATAATAGAAAATATAAAGTCCAAGGAATCTAAGGCCAATGGTGAGGATTTAATTGAGGCTATAAAAGAGGCAAATAAAAAAGTATATGAGTATAGCTTAGGTACAAGTAATTTAAATGGTATGGGAACCACCGTTACTGCATGTTTAGTACAAGGTAATAAAGCATGGGTAGGTAATGTGGGTGATAGTAGTTTATTTATAGTTGAAGATAACCTTATATATAAGCTAACTAAAGACCACTCCCTTGTCCAAGAATTAGTAGATGATGGTTCCATTACAGAAAAGGAGGCTTTAAGTCATCCCAATAAGAATATAATAACAAGGGCTGTAGGTACCGATGACAAAGTAGAAGTAGATCTGTACGAGGTGGATTTAACAGATGAAGTAAAGCATATAATTCTTTGTACAGATGGCTTAAGCAATGAGGTTTCCAAAGAAGAAATTTATGACATGATAAAAAGTGAAAAGGATTATATGATTATTTGTGAAAAGTTAATAGCCTTGGCCAAAGATAGGGGAGCTAGAGATAATATATCTTTTATGATATTTGGAGGAGATTGTTATGATTGGAACTATTCTAGGTAATAGATACGAAATAATTGAAAAAATAGGTGAAGGTGGTATGGCAGAAGTATATAAAGCTAAATGCCAGAAGCTAAACCGATATGATGCAGTAAAGATACTAAAAAAAGAATTTATAGATGACAGCAATGTAGTAGAAAAGTTTACAAAGGAAGCTACGGCGTTAGCCAATCTTTCAGACAATAACATAGTTAATGTTTTGGATGTTGGAAAACAAGATGATATACACTATATCGTAATGGAATATGTAAAAGGTAAAACTTTAAAACAAATAATAAGGGAAAGTGGTAAGCTATCCTATGATAAAGTTATAGATTATGGTATTCAAATAGCTAGAGCTTTGGATTGTGCTCACAGGAATAACATTATACATAGAGATGTGAAGCCACAAAATATACTGGTAACAGGTGAGGGAATTGTAAAGGTTACAGATTTTGGAATAGCCAAATCCCCTGATTCTCAGACCATAACTAATACGAGCAAAATAATGGGATCAGCTCATTACTTTTCACCTGAGCAAGCTAAAGGCAATTATGTAGATTATAGAAGTGATATATACTCCTTTGGAGTGGTTCTTTATGAGATGGTAACTGGAAAGCTTCCTTTTGATGCAGAAAGTCCTGTATCTGTTGCATTAAAGCATATACAAGAACCAGTGGTACCTCCTAATATGATAGATGAAAATATTCCCCATACTTTAAATAAACTAATATTAAAGGCTATGGAAAAGGAGCCAATAAAAAGATATCAGAATGTAAAAGAAATTTTAAATGATTTATTGAAGATACAAAAAAACCTAGATGTGAATATTGAAACAACAGATATAGAAGAAGATTTTACAAGGGTTATGAAGCCTATAAGTGCTGCAGACTTAAAAAAGCAAGATAATAAAAAGCGTCCTTCCAAAAATCAAGATGAGGAGGATGAAGATGAAGAGGATGAATATGAGGATGAAGACCCTAAGAGAAAAAAGAAAAAGTATTTGATTTTTTCTCTTATAGGAGTTTTGGTTGTAGCTTTAGGTGTAATGGCTGCAGCATTCCTTTTGAAACCAAGCAATACAGAAAGCAGTGGTAGCGGAGAAGAAGTAGTGGTGCCTAAAATAGTAGGACTATCTCAAGAAGAAGCCAAGGCTATATTAAAGGAAAAAGGATTAGTCGTGGAAATAGGGGAAGTGGAGGAAAGTGATGATAAAGAAGCAGGAATCATATTAAAGGTATTTCCGGGAGAAGGAGAAACCGCTAAGGGAAAGGTAAGAGTTATAGTTAGCAGTGGAGCTAAAAAGATATTAGTGCCTGACTTAAAGGATATGGATCCTGACACGGTAGCTTCATATTTAGAGAAAAGAGGATTAAAGCTTGGGGAAATTACCAAGGAAAATAGTGATACAGTAACTAAGGGAAACATAATGAAACAAAATCCAGCAGTAGATACAGAAGTAAAAAAAGGTGATAAGGTTAATATAGTTATAAGTGATGGACCACAAATAAGATATTATCCTGTACCAGATTTAATTAACAAAACAAGAGGAGATGCTGAATCTTTATTAAAAGCTAATAAGCTTAAACTAGGTAATGTTAGTACTAAAACTACCAATGATAAGAGTAAAGATGGATTAGTAGAGTCTCAAAGTATTCAGCCTGGAGTAAGCGTTCAAGAAGGAAATAGTGTTTCTATAACTATTTGGGAATACAAGCCAGAAAAAATTAAAATTCCTTCTTTAGTTGGTAAAACTATAAACCAAGCTAGAGAAATTCTTAAAGGTTTAGAACTTAATATTAATGAAAATGGATATAGCAATGAAGCTGTAATTAAAGCCTATACTCCTAACGGAGAGACAGAAAAAGGTGCAACGATAAAAATAACTGAGGTGGAAATTAAGGTACCAGACGATCCAAAGAAACCATAGTATCATATAGGAGGAGCTATGACAGGAACTATTATAAAAGGTATAGGTGGCTTCTACTATGTAAAGAGTGAGGGAAAGGTTATAGAATGTAAAGCTAGGGGCAAGTTTAGATATAAGGAACTTGCCCCTATAGTTGGAGATAAAGTAGATATTTCTGTTAAGGATGGAAAGGGTGTCATTGAAAAAATCCATGAAAGAGATACCTATCTTATAAGACCAACAGTGGCCAACGTAACTCAAGCTTTTATAGTATTTGCAGCTAAAAGCCCAGACATAAACATGGATTTATTAAACAATTTTTTAGCTCTTTGTGAATATAATAGGCTTAAGGCCGTTATATGTATAAATAAAATAGATTTATGCAGTGAAGAGGAATATAAAAATATAGAAGTTATATTTGAGAATATAGGCTATGAGGTAATTCCTATTAAAGCAAAGGAAGGGCTGAATATAGATTTACTAGAAGAGAAGATTAAGGGCAATGTTACGGTATTGTGTGGACCTTCTGGAGCAGGAAAATCTACTTTAATGAATAAATTAAGTGGAGAAAACTTAATGGAAACAGGGGAAATAAGTGAAAAGCTTCAAAGGGGAAAGCATACCACGAGGCATAGTGAACTTATAGATACTGGAAAAGGTTTCTTGGTAGATACTCCTGGATTCTCCAATATAGATATATCCTTTATAGAGGAGGAAAAACTAAAATATTGTTTCCCTGAATTTAATGATTATCAGGGTATGTGTAAATTTTCTTCCTGTATTCACAACAAGGAACCACAATGTGCTATAAAAAAAGCAGTAGACCAAGGAAAAATAAACAAAATGAGATATGATTTTTATATAAGAACTTTAGAAGAAATTAAAGGGGGAAGAAAGAAAAGATGATAAAAATATCACCATCAATACTTTCAGCAGATTTTTCAAGGTTAGGAGAACAAATTGAAAGACTAGATAAATCCAATGTGGAGATGGTACATATAGATGTAATGGATGGAAGTTTTGTACCTAACATATCCTTTGGGGCACCTATAATGAGAAGTGTGAGGGGGTATACTAAGAAAATATTTGATGTTCATTTAATGATAGAAGAACCATCTAGATATATAGAAGATTTTGTAAAGGCAGGAGCAGATATAATTACTGTTCACTATGAAGCGGATAAACATATAGATAGGACTATAAACTATATAAAGAGCTTTGGACTTAAAGCTGGAGTTGCTATAAATCCTGGTACTCCCATCAGCGTATTGGAAAATATAGTAGGTATAGTAGATATGGTCCTTATAATGACTGTGAACCCTGGGTTTGGTGGACAAAAATATATAAGCTACTGTTCAGAGAAGATTAAAGCAGCTAATCAATTAAGAGTAAATAAAAACCCCGAACTTATGATAGAAGTAGATGGAGGCGTTGGGGTAGATAATATTAATTCTATAGTCCAATGTGGTGCCAATGTAATAGTAGCAGGTTCAGCAGTATTTAAGGAAGATAATATAGAATCTAATATTAAATCATTAAGAGAGGCTTTAAAGTAAATGAAAGCGGTGCTTGTGGCAGGAGGAAAGTCACCTTGTAAAGATATACTATTAGAGGAATTGAAGAATGCTCATATAGTAGTATGCGCTGATGGAGGGGCCAAAGTCTTATTTCAATATAAGATAACCCCTGATATTTTACTTGGAGATTTTGATTCCATAGATAAAGAAATTTTAAATTATTATAAAAACATCAATGCCAATATAAAGATATATCCTCCAGAAAAGGACTATACTGATAGTGAAATAGCTTTTAATGAAATTTTAAAGATGAAAGACATAAGAGATATAGTACTGTTAGGATGTACCGGTACTAGAATAGATCATTTAATTGGAAATTTAGGCTTATTATATAGGGGCCTTATGAATAAGATTAATGTTTATATTAGAGATGATAACAATTTAATATTTTTAACAGATAAAGCTATTACTTTAAAAAGAAATTTTGGAAGATATATATCCTTCCAAGGATTTAGGGAAGAGGTAAAAGATTTTTCTATCAAGGGAGCAAAATATGAACTACATAACCACAATTTAGTTCTTGGAGATCCCTTAACTATATCTAATGAATTTTTAGGAGATGAAATTAAAATAGAATTTAAAGATGGAATAGTCATGGTCATATATTCCAGAGATTAAAAAAGTAACCAAATCTTAGTTAATACATATAATGGTATTAAAGATGCTAAGGTTTGGTGATTTTTTTGTCCAAAAAATGTTGCTTCAATAATTTATTTGGAGTGATTATCACTTCAGTTGGTGTGGGAATGTTAGTAGCGGTAATAATGCCTATTTGGGGATGGTTATTGTTAGGGGGATGTGCACTAGTTTATACTGGATGGCTTATATCACAAAGGTGGCGGAGGTAAATATAGAATAGAAGTGGAGGGGAGTTCATGAAAATAATAGCTATTAAGGTTCCAAAGTGTATATCAAAATTTATAAAATTTTTTAAGCGAAAATAAAAGACTATAATAAACCTTAAAAAGAACAACAAAAAACATAAATAATAAAAAAATGCAATTGGCTTAACAACTGCATTTTTTTATTATTTATATAGCACGTTGAACCTTACCTGAACGTAAGCATCTTGTGCATACATGAACAGTTTTAGGGGTTCCATTAACTATAGCCTTGATTCTCTTTACNNCATTTTCTCTTAGACTGACGATGTGAGTGGCTATATTGTACTCCTGAAATTACGCCTTTATTACAATATTCACATTTCCTTGACATACCTAAAACACCTCCTTGACATCGAAGATATTACCTTCAATTTGAACAAATATTATTTTATCATACTATGGACTATCTATGCAAGCAAAATATAATATTAATACTAAATTTAAGTAATTGTTAATTAATTTCCTTGAATAAATCATATAATTAATATAGAATATACTATATGGAATTTTTCAAGGAGGAGTTAATATGATAGGTTTTTCCAATGAAAAAGGTTTTGTGAGCTATTCCGAGGAAGTCATTGCTAATATAGTTGGATTGTCAACCATGGAGTGTTATGGAGTTGTGGGAATGGCTTCTAAAAATGCCAGTGATGGGTTTTGGGAACTTATAAAGGCTGAGAATTTAAGCAAGGGTGTTAAGATAAGTCATAAAAATAACGAATTAACTATAGATCTATATGTTATTGTGGAGTATGGAACTAAAATATCTGTAATTGCAAATAATATAATTCAGAAGGTAAGATATAACGTGGAAAATTATACAGGAATAAAGGTTAACTCTGTAACAGTAAATGTGCAAGGTGTAAGAGTCTAGGAGGTTACGTATAATGAAATACATGAAGATTAATGGAAGGCACTTTTATAATATGGTAGTCAATGCTTCCAATAAATTAGATGAGCAAAAAGATTTTGTTAATTCTCTAAATGTATTCCCAGTGCCCGATGGAGATACTGGAACTAATATGTCCATGACCTTTAAAGCTGCGGCTAAAGAGATCGAAAATATGAATTCGGATAATATAGGGGAAGTATCTAAAAAATTAGCAAAAGGAGCATTAATGGGAGCTAGGGGAAATTCAGGGGTTATCCTTTCTCAAATATTAAGAGGAATTTCCAAGGGATTGGCTGACAAAAAAGAGATAGATGCAAAGGAATTATCAGAGGCCATAGCAGAAGGAAGTAAAGCTGCATATAAAGCAGTAATGAGACCCACTGAAGGAACTATATTAACAATAATAAGAGCAGCTGGGGAAGCGGCCATGGCTTGTAAAAAAGATGATATTACTGAACTTTTAGAAGAAGTATGTGAAAAAAGCCAAGATATGCTGAATAAAACTCCAGAAATGTTACCTGTATTAAAAAGTGCTAAGGTAGTAGACTCTGGAGGAATGGGCCTACTTATAATTTTAAAAGGTCTTTATGAGGCTTTAAGAGATGATATAGAAGCTAAAATAATAGAATATGGGGAAGCTAAAGAGGGTGTTTCAGCAGCCAATAACCTAGGTGACCATGAAATAAAGTTTGGATATTGTACAGAGTTTATAGTTCTAGGAGATGTTAGTGGTAGTAATGGCTTAAAAAGTGATATAGAGTCCTTGGGGGATTCAATGATAGTAGTAGGATATGAAGATGTTATAAAGGTTCATATTCATACTGATGACCCAGGAAAGGTATTATCTCATGCTATAAAGTATGGAGAATTGTCTAAGATTAAGATAGACAACATGAGGGAAGAACATAGAAGCTTATTAGTAGAGGAAAAGGGTCACCACCTAAAAGAAGAAGCTACTACTAAACTGGAAAATGGAGAAAAGAAAAAATATGCCTTTATATCTGTTGCTATGGGAGAAGGAATAGAAAGCATATTTAGGGATTTGGGAGTTGACTACATAATAGAGGGTGGTCAAACAATGAACCCAAGTACTGAAGATATAATGAAAGCTGTTGACTTAATAAATGCAGAGAATATCTTTGTACTTCCTAATAACAAAAATATAATAATGGCAGCTAATCAAGTAGTGGACTTAGCTGAAGATAAAAATGTTATTGTTATACCAACCACTACAATACCTCAAGGAATAACTTGCATTACAATGTTTAACCCTGACGGAGCCTTAGAAGAAAATGTGGAGTCCATGAAAGACTCTATAAATGCTGTAAAAACTGGTACTATAACATATGCAGTAAGAGATACTGAGATGGATGGATTGCAGATTAAAGAAGGCAACATATTGGGATTAGTTGAAGGCAAGATTAAAGAGGTTGGAGAGGATATCTATGTAACTTCCGAAAAGGTTCTAGAAGCTATGATAGATGAAGATAGTGAACTTATAACTGTTTTTTATGGTAATGACTTGGAAGAAAAAGCTGTAGAAAACTTTGTTAGTGAACTGGAAGATAAATATCCAGATTTAGATATACAATGTTATGATGGAAAACAGCCGCTTTATTATTTTATAATGTCCGTAGAATAATGTTTGATGCCACTAATATCTTAGATGTTAGTGGTTTTTAATTCTTAATTATTTTAGAAAAGGTGATAATAAGTGAATATATATAGTTCTATAAAGGAGCTTAAGGGAGTAGGAAATAAGACTGAGGGGGCTTTAAATAAACTTGGAATATATACTTTGTTAGACTTAATATTATATTTTCCAAGGGACTATGAAAATTTAGATACAGATATAGATATAGAGTATTTAAATGAGGAAAAGGTGATTTTAGAATGTACATATAAAGGTTTTCAAGGGAGTTATAGAACTAAAAGTGGCAAAAATCTTACTACTTTAAATTTTGATTATAAGGGTTTTAAAGTAGAAGGGAAATGGTTTAATCAGCCATATATAAAGAACAGTTTTAAAGAAGAAGAAAAATATAAGCTATTGGGTAAATTTAAGAAGTCTAAAAATTTCTTAGAGGTTATTAATCCTATAGTGGCATCAAAAGAAGTGAAGGATAGCGGAATATGTGCTAAATATAGCTTAAATAGTGCAGTTAATAATAAAATAATAGCAAAATTAATTCATGGGTTATTAGATGGAATAAAAATAAATGAGGTATTGCCACAAGATTTGGTGGAAAAATATAATTTTATAAGTTTAGATGAAGCTATTAGAACTATACATTTCCCAAAGGATATTAGTTCCCTTAATGAAGCCAAAAGGCGATTAAAATTTCAAGAATTGTTAACTTATTCTTTAAAGGTGCTTTTGCTAAAAAAACATGTAAAGAGCTCCAAAAGAGGAATTCCCTTTAGGATAACCGAAGAAATGATTAAATTAAAGGAAGCTCTTCCATTTCAACTTACTAGTGCTCAAAGTAGAGTCCTACGTGAAATTTTAAGAGATGAAAAAAAACCTGTACCTATGAATAGATTAGTTCAAGGAGATGTTGGCAGTGGCAAGACTATAGTGGCTATAATAGCTATGTTTAACATAGTTAAAAATGGATACCAAGCTGCTCTTATGGCTCCTACAGAAATACTAGCAAATCAGCATTATAATGAAATAAAAAAGATTTTAGAAGGGTTTAATGTAGATTTGGAGCTACTAACAGGAAGTACTACTAAAAAGGAAAAAGAAAGAATTAAAGAAAAAATAGCAGAAGGATTTCCTTTAATATTGGTAGGAACCCATGCTATTTTGGAGGATGATGTTCAGTTTCAAAGACTAGGAATAATAATAACCGACGAACAGCATAGATTTGGAGTTCATCAAAGGAGTAAATTGATAAACAAAAACTCAGATGCCCATGTATTGGTTATGACTGCTACACCTATTCCAAGAACATTAAGTTTATATTTATATAGTGATTTAGATATTTCTATTATTGATGAATTACCTCCAGGAAGAAAAAAAATAGATACCCTATACTATAATGAAGAAAACAGACATAAAGCCTATGAGCTAGCTACAAGGGAGATAGAAAACGGACGGCAAGTCTATATTGTGTCTCCTCTTATTGAGGAAAACGAAGATTTAAAGCTAAAGGCGGTAATGAGTTTACAAGATGAACTAAAAGATAAGTATTTTTCAAAAACAGAAATATCAGTACTACATGGAAAAATGAAGAATAAAGAAAAAGATGATATAATGAATAAATTTAAACAAGGGGTTATAAAGGTTTTAATTTCTACTACGGTTATAGAAGTAGGGGTAAATGTCCCTAATGCTAGTGTTATGATAATAGAAAATGCTGAAAGGTTTGGATTATCTCAATTGCACCAATTGAGGGGGAGAGTGGGAAGAGGAGAAAATAAATCTTATTGCATACTTATAGCTAAAGCTAACAATAACATAACTAAAAAACGTATGAATACAATGGTTATGAGCAATGATGGATTTTTTATAGCCGAAGAGGATTTAAAAATAAGAGGTAGTGGTGATATGTTTGGAATAAGTCAGCATGGTGATGACGGTCTAGTACTAAGCAATTTGATAGAGGATTCACCTATACTGAAGATGGCAAATATGGAGGCAAGAAAAATTGTAGAAAGTAAAGATAAATCTCATGTGGATTTTTGCATAAATATAAGTGATTCCTTGGAAAAATCCGCAAAATATATATGCTTTAATTGATTAAAATCTTTAATATTGAAAACTAATGTGGTAATATGTTATATAAAGAAAATTGAAATGTTATAGGAAACTTAACGCTTAAAGGAGGACACAAATAATGAGAATTATCTCAGGAAGTGCTAGAGGAAGGAAACTTTTATCACCACCTACCTCTGAAACGAGACCCACTTTAGATAGAGTAAAAGAGGCTATGTTTAATATAATACAACTTTATACCAGGGATTCTATAGTTCTGGATATGTTTTCAGGAAGTGGAAGCCTTGGCTTAGAGGCAGTGAGCAGAGGTGCTAAAAAATGTTATTTAATAGATAAAAGTCCATCTACATTTCCAATGCTTAAGCAAAATGTAGACACATTAAACTTTCAGGAGCAATGTGTGTGTTTAAACATGGATTCATATTTAGCATTAAAGGATTTTAATAAAAAAGGTATAGTTTTTGATATAATTTTTATTGATCCTCCATATAGAAAGGATATGATTCCTGTTGCTATAAAAGAAATCCAAGATTTAGGATTGTTAAAAAAGGATGGAATTATAGTAACTAAAATTGATACAATTGAGGAGATTTTTAATGGATGTTCTCAGATTGTTTTATCAGACAAAAGAAAATATGGAAATACTACGGTTTGCTTTTATAAGCATAGGGAGGATTAAAATGAACAGGGCAATATATCCAGGAAGTTTTGATCCAATCACTAATGGCCATTTAGATATCATAGAAAGAGCTTCTAAGGTATTTGACGAAGTGGTGGTGGGAATTTTAGTCAATGTAGATAAAGAAGGATTGTTTACTATAGATGAAAGAGTAGAACTTATAGAGAGAGTTGTAAGTACTTATAAAAACGTTAAAGTTAGAAGCTTTAATGGGCTTTTAATAAATCTTATGAAACAAGAAGAGGCAAAGGTAATCATAAAGGGTCTTAGGGCTGTTTCTGATTTCGAATATGAATTTCAGATGGCACTGATGAATAATAAATTAGATCCTACAATAGAAACCTTATTTATGATGACCAATGCTAAGTATTCATATTTAAGTTCTTCAGCGGTAAAGCAAGTGGCAAAGTTTGGCGGCTGTATAAAGGGACTAGTTCCCGATGAGATAATACCAAGTATAATGAAAAAAATACATACTTAGGGGGAAAAGATAAATGGAGATATTGGAGCTTATAGAATATCTACAAGAACTTATAGAAGCAGCACCTAAGGTTCCTATGTCAGGTAAAGTTCTTATAGATAAAAAAGAAATTACGGAAATCTTAGATGATTTGGTTTCTTATATGCCTGATGCACTAAAAAAGGCCCAATGGGTGTTGAATGAGAAAGATAGGATTTTAGAAGAGGCTAATAGCAGATATGAAGTGGTTAAAAAGGAAACAGAAGAGCTTATAAAGAAGCAAATTGATAATCACGACATAGTAAAGGAATCTAAGGTAAAGGGACAAGAAATTATAGCTTTAGCTCAAAGAGAAGCAAAAATAATAAGATTAGGAGCTAGAGACTATGCAGATGAAATATTGTGTCAATTAGATGGGGAAATAGAAGCAAAAGGAAAGAAACTTATAGGTGTAATAAAAAAAGATATGGATGAATATCTTTCAGCCATATCTGATGATATGATAAATTCAACAAATGATATAAGAGAAAACATAAAAGAACTAAGAAATATGAAGTAGATTTTTTAGTTTTATAGAAATAAAAGTTAAGGTAATAAGCACAATTGACGGAATTATAAAGGAAAAATTTCTATAGGCACTGATACTAGAAGCTGGTACTTCTATAGGAATAAAGGATAATGCAACATAGGTTAAGATAAAGCTTATAATTCCTTGAAGGAATTTTCTAAAGATATATCTAGAGATAGATATATCTTTTATTTTATATACAAAAGAGTATACTTGAAAGATAATGCATAAGCCACTAAAACTGCACAAAAAGCTTATTAAGGATACTTTAAGAGCCATACTTATATTACAATGGGCTAATATGTTACAACCATTTGTCATTTCTAGCAATCCGAAGGTAAAGCCTTTAACAGCATCTCTTGGTAAATTTAATATTGTACTTAATATAGATATAAAACTATTAAAAATAGATAATTTTTCTATGATATAGGTAAATACTGAAAATATTATTATGAAAGTTCCAACGGAAAGAGAAGTTCCTAGCGAACGATCTAAAGCCTCTTTTAAAGCAGCACCAAAACTTTTATTGTGGTTAATGCTACTATAATTACAAGAATTATAATTAGCTGAATCCGCTGGAAGAATAATAGCCATTACCAAACAGGATAAATAACTTACTGAAAGAAGAATGTATCCAACCTTAGGTATATTCAGCATAGAGGAGGCTATTGTTCCCATAATAAATAAAGGGCTTACGTTAGATGCTATATTGAGGAGCCTTTTTAGGGAACTAAAAGAAATTTGATTTTCTTCATAAAGGCTACATGCATATTTAGCACCTAGGGGATATCCACATAATGCACTTACTATCAAAGTAAGGCTACTTTCCTTTGGAAGTCTAAGGGGCTTACATAGTATGGGCCCAAAAATTTTGGAATATATATTGATACCACCATACTGAATTAATATATCAGTAACTACCAAAAAAGGAAATAAAGTTGGGAATACTGAGTTAAAAAATAAAATAGCTCCATTTTTAGAGGATGCTATAATTCCTTTAGGATTTAAAATAAAAAATATTATTATTAAGGTTAAAACTAATGTTATCAAGGTATTAATTTTATTATGCTTGCATATAACAAATACTAAAAATATTATGGTTACTAATGAAAAATATAATATATAACTCACTGACCACAGACCTCCATCAAGTGAAACTTAGTTCCAGTTTGAGTTTGTGAACTCCAATTGAATATTAATTGAACTTATCTGGGGTCGTGGCTGCTGTTATCTCTATCCTAAAGAGGAGGGAAATAATAGTAGGTAGACATCAGATAAAACCTTCTATAAAATTATATTTAATAATTCTTATAATATGCAAATTTAATGGTGAAAATATTAAGTTGCATATTATTAAAAGTTTTATTTATATAATAAGACAGGAGATTTTATAAAGTCTTCTACAGGACTTAAGGCTGAGTTTATCATACTATAGGCCTTGGTTGCATTTATGTCTAAACTTATCATAGGATTTTGCAATTTAGATGCCTTGGTAAGAGGGCATATATTTTCACTAGCTTTGATTTTTTTTAATATAGTAGCTCCTGTAGAATTAAATCCTAAAATTCTTGCATAGCTAGGCTTAGAATTTCTAAGAGAGGCTATATCGTAGGAATCGAAGTTTAAAAAGTACTGACATAGAATCCTACTTATACGTGTGTAAGTATACCTTTTGCTTTTTACATTAGAAATAAGCTCATCAAGAGAAGTACAGTGGGTTATTTCTTTTAATATTTTTCTATCTAAACCTTCTGATGCCTCAGGAATTTTCCATAGGCTATTGCTGTCAGTTAAAAGCCTGTATTTTATAAAGGGAAACATATCTTCAGGAAAAACAAAGGGGTATCCTTCTGCCTTCAAAGTTTCCATTATAGCTAAGGTTGAATCAGGTAAATATTTTTTTATCATAGAAAGATCTTTAGAAGAACCTAAAAAATTTCTTAAAGCTGAAGCGCTAGCAAAACCATCTTTAAGTACCTTATCATTATAGTTATTACCCTGCCTTTTTATAGTAAAAGGAGTTATGGATGAATTTAATTTAATTAAAGCTTTACAATATTCTATGGCTAAAACATTGTTAGGAGAGCTCATAATAAGCTCTAGATCTTTAGAAGAATCCTGAACATCTAAATAATCTTTTAAAGCTAGGCTTCGACTTTTAGCAAAGGGCAAGCCTTTAGCAAGATAATCCTTTAAAAGTGATTTGAATTTAGCTGGTTCTTCACATAGTATTTCAGCTATGAGTATTAAATCCTTTAAATCCCCAATTTCTGAACCAAAGGACAAATAATCTACAACACCTAGGCTGTCTAAAAGTTCTACAGAACCTTTAGCAAAAAATTCAGCAGAGGATAAAGCGAAGATAGCTGGTAATTCTATTACTAGATCAACTCCTCCTTCTAGGGCCATTCTGGTTCTAGTCCATTTGTCTATTAAAGTAGGAATGCCTCTTTGGGCAAAGTTACCACTCATGATTCCTACAATACCATCACTGTTGGTAGCAGATTTTGTAAGGTTTATATGGTGCATATGACCATTATGGAAAGGGTTATATTCGCATATTATTCCGGAAATTTTCATGTTATATGTCTCCTTAAAGTTTTTCTTTATATTTGTATAGTATAATTCTTTTCTAAAATATTTAAAATATATATACTATATATTAAATTATTTAGAAAATTTTTAAAATAATAAAATCTTTAAAGAAGAAAGAATTTATTATTTTTTGTTGAAAAGTACAGTAGCTAAGGAGTATTATTATATAGAGACAGCCTACAATTCATTGAAAGGAGTAATGAACATGGAGCTTATGAAAAAAATATGGGAAGCCGCTAAAAATGATATAAAAACTATAGTGCTTCCTGAAGGTGAAGAAGATAGAACCTTAGTAGCAGCAGAGAAAGTAAGAAAAGAAGGATTAGCTAAGGTTATTCTAGTTGGTAGTGAGGAAAATATAAGAAAAAGGGCTACAGCACTAGATGTAAACATAGATGGAATAGAAATCATCGATCCAGAGGTTTCTCCATCCATTGATAGGTATATCAGTGAGTTCTATGAAATAAGAAAAAATAAAGGGATGACTATGGAAAAGGCAGCAAAAATAGTAAGGGATCCCCTTTATTATGGAACTATGATGGTTAAACTTGGTGACGCTGATGGTATGGTATCTGGAGCAATACATACCACAGGAGATTTATTAAGACCGGGACTTCAAATAATAAAGACTGCAAAGGGAGCTTCAGTAGTATCTAGCTTTTTTATAATGCTGATACCTAATTGTGAATATGGAGAAGATGGGCTTTTAGTGTTTTCTGATTGTGCTGTTAATCCTAATCCAACAGCAGAACAATTAGCTTCCATAGCTATTTCTACAGCAGAAACAGCAAAAAGCTTATGTAAAATAGAACCAAAGGTTGCTATGCTTTCCTTTTCAACTATGGGAAGTGCAGATCACGAACTAGTTGAAAAAGTAAGAAAGGCAACTGACATTGCCAAAGAGTTAAGACCAGATTTAAATATAGATGGAGAACTTCAATTAGACGCGGCTATAGTAGAGAAAGTAGCTAAACAGAAGGCACCTACCTCTAAAGTAGCAGGCCATGCTAATGTACTTATATTCCCAGATTTACAGTCAGGTAATATAGGCTATAAGTTAGTACAAAGATTTGCTAAGGCAGAGGCAATAGGACCTATATGTCAAGGCTTTGCAAAACCAATTAATGACTTATCTAGAGGATGTAGTGCTGAAGATATAGTTAGTGTTGTGGCATTAACGGCAGTTCAAGCACAAGCTCAAAAATAAGTCTTATAATAGTTTTATTTCAAAACAAAAATGAAGCATTTATGGAAGGAGAACAAAAATATGAAAATTTTAGTTATCAACTGTGGAAGCTCTTCATTAAAATATCAATTAATAGNNAAGGATTAGTTGAAAGAATAGGTATAGAAGGATCCGTTCTTACTCAAAAGGTAGAAGGAAGAGAAAAATACGTAGTTCAACAATTAATGAAGGATCATAAAGATGCAATTAAATTGGTTTTAAGTGTTCTTGTTGACAAAGAAAATGGTGTTATAAGCAATATGAGTGAAATTTCCGCTGTAGGTCACAGAGTGGTTCATGGTGGAGAAAAATATGCTGAATCAGTAATTATAACAGAAGCAGTAATGAAAGAATTAGAAGAGTGTGCTAAGCTTGCACCACTTCATAATCCTCCAAATATAATTGNNTAATTGGTATAAATGCATGTAAAGAATTAATGCCAAATACTCCAATGGTAGCAGTATTTGATACAGCATTCCATCAAACTATGCCTGAAGAAGCATACATATATCCACTACCATATGAGTTATATAAAGATCATGCCATAAGAAAGTATGGATTCCATGGAACTTCCCACAAATATGTTTCACAAGTTGCTGCTGAAACTATGGGAAAAGATTTAAAAAATTTAAAAATTATAACTTGTCATCTTGGAAATGGTGCAAGTTTATGTGCTGTTAAAGATGGAAAATCTATAGAAACATCTATGGGATTTACTCCTCTTGAAGGTGTTGCAATGGGAACAAGATGTGGGAATATAGATCCAGCAATAGTTACTTACTTAATTAACGATTTGGGAATGGATGTAAAAGAAGTTAATAATTTATTAAATAAAAAGTCAGGAGTATTAGGTATGTCTGGAATATCTTCTGATTTTAGAGATATAGAACTAGCAGCAGAAGAAGGAAATGAAAGAGCAAAACTTGCACTAGATGTATTCCATCACAGAGTAAAGGAACTTATAGGAGCTTATGCTGCTATAATGGGAGGAGTTGACTGTGTAGTATTCACAGCAGGCCTTGGAGAAAATGGAAAAGGATCTAGAGAAGAAATATGTAAAGGACTAGAATTCTTAGGAATAACTATAGATTCTGAAAGAAATAATGTAAGAGGAAAAATTGCTGAAATAAATAAGGCTGATGGAAAAGTAAAAGTATATGTAATTCCAACCAATGAAGAGCTTATGATAGCAAGAGATACAATGGCATTAGCTAAATAATTTATAAAAGAATCTTGACTTTTAAATTTTTAGTTTATATAATAAATTGTGGTTACCTATGGACAAAATAACTACAAGGGAGTGAAAAAATCTAAGTCATGCTTAGATAACATATGATAATAAGTTTATCAGATTTAGCTAATAGTAAAGCTTTCAAAAAGGAAATTCATATGTGCTATGAAAGGGAACCCATTTATTTTGAGGGTGATAAAATAGAGTTTGTAGAACCTATATGTGCCCATGGGACATTATCGTTAATAGAAGATGTCCTTCAGCTTAAGCTAAAGGTTTCTACTGAAGTTAGAATTCCCTGTTCACGCTGTCTTGAGTTTTTCAATTATCCATTGGAGTTTCATATGGATGAAAGAATATCCAATGAAGATGTTGAAGATGATGAAGTTCTTGTAGTTAACGGTGATAACCTTGATATTACCGAAATGCTAGAAAACAGCATTATCATGGAATTACCTACAAAGAAGCTTTGCAATGAAGATTGTAAAGGACTTTGCCAGCAATGTGGTATAAACTTAAATAAATCGTCATGTAAGTGCGATAACTTTAATGTTGATCCTAGGTTGGCAAAACTTAAAGA
This sequence comes from Clostridium sp. UBA5530, assembly GCA_002423705.1. Taxonomy (GTDB): domain Bacteria; phylum Bacillota; class Clostridia; order Clostridiales; family Clostridiaceae; genus Clostridium_X. The sequence continues at coordinate 61,092 of DINW01000027.1, read as the reverse complement.
CATGTTTTTCACTGAATAAGGAGGTGTTATAAATGGGAAATCCAGCAAGAAAAGGTTCAAAAGGAAAAAGAGGATCAAGAAGAGCGCAAGCTTTTAAATTAAGTGCGCCTGGAATAGTTGAATGTCCACAATGTCATGAGATGAAACTTGCTCATAGAGTATGTAAAAACTGTGGTTTTTACAAGGGTAAAGAAGTAGTTACATCTGAAGAATAAAAAAAAGAAAGTCTTATGACTTTCTTTTCTTTATATATATTAAAATATGTAAGGAGCGAGTTGTATGAAAATTGCCATAGATGGGATGGGTGGAGATTTTTCTCCAAAAGCTGTTGTAGAAGGATGCATTTTAGCATTACAGGAATTTGACTTACATATAATTATTACAGGGAAAAAAGAAGTTATTGAAAAAGAACTTAATGGATATACTTACGATAAAGAGAAAATTGAAATAATAGATTGCAGTGAGGTTGTAGAGTGTACTGAAGAACCTGTAAAGGCTATAAGAAGGAAAAAGGATTCTAGCTTAGCAATAGCTTTACAATTAGTAAAGGATAAAAAGGCTGATGCTATGATTTCTGCAGGTAGCACTGGGGCATTTATGGCAGGTGCTACATTCATAGTAGGAAGAATAAAGGGCATAGATAGACCTGCATTAGCACCTCTTATGCCAGGAGAAAATGGTCATTTTATGATTATAGACTGTGGTGCCAATGCGGATTGTAAACCTCATTATTTAGTGCAATTTGCTATAATGGGTAAGATATATTTTGAGGAAATAATGAATGTGCATGAGCCCTCTGTAGGACTTATTAATATAGGCGCTGAAGAAGAAAAGGGCAATGAGCTTACCAAAGCTGCTTATAAGCTCTTAAAAGATGCTCCTATAAACTTTGTAGGCAACATTGAACCTAGAGATATTCCTAGTGGAGACACAAAAGTATTAGTATGTGATGGTTTTGTAGGTAATACTGTATTAAAGCTTTATGAAGGTACGGCTTCTCATATATTTAGTATTTTAAAGGGAGAGATAATGGCAACTACTAGAGGGAAAATGGGAGGGGCTATGTTAAAACCTGCTTTTAAAAATATTAAAAAACGATTTGACTATAAAGAAGTTGGTGGAGCCGCTTTCCTTGGAGTTGATGGAATATGTATCAAGGCTCATGGAAGTTCCGACGGAAAGGCTTTTAAAAATGCTATAAAACAGGCTAAAAACTTTTATGACAACAATATTGTTGAAAGAATAAAGAATGAAATAGAAAAAAAGTCATAAAAATATTGACCATATTAGTGTTATGTACTATTATCTAATTGTAGACTATGAGGGAGGTGAAACATATGGTATTTGAGAAAATAAAAGGAATAGTTGCTGATAAGTTAAGTATAGAAGAAAATGAAGTTACAATGGATACTACACTAGAAGACTTAGGTGCAGATTCTCTTGATATTGTTGAAGTTATCATGGCATTAGAAGATGAGTTTGAAATAGAAATCTCTGATGAAGAAGCTGAAAAGATATCTACAGTAGGAGACTTAGTAGAATATATAAAGGCCCACGTAGAAGAATAAAAGTCCCGTATATCGGGGCTTTAATTATATGCTAAAGTATTGTGTAAAATAAAGTTTATTCTTGAATTTGTTGGTGCAAACAAGTTGAAGAATAAACTTCTTAGGAGTTGAAAACATGAATTTTGATAACAACATAGAGGAGTTTGAAAAGGTTATAGGTATAAAATTTAACAATAAAAAATATTTAGAAGTTGCTCTTACCCATAGTTCCTATGCCAATCAATATAAAAATGTGGAATTCAATGAAAGATTAGAATTTCTAGGAGATTCAGTATTACAATTGGCAATAACGGAGAACTTATATAATAATTACAGAAATAAAAGTGAAGGAGAACTTACCAAAGCTAGGTCCTTAATAGTATGTGAAAACTCATTGTTTTATTTAGCTAAGAAGTGGAATTTAGGTAAATATATAAGAATGAGCAAGGGAGAAGAGCTTACAGGAGGCAGAGAAAGAACCTCTATACAGGCAGATTGCGTAGAAGCAATTTTTGCAGCACTATATTTAGATAAAGGTATGAGTTTTACAGGGAAATTCATACTAGAAAATTTAAAAGATACAATCGAAAAGGCTATAAACAATAAAATTGTATTAGATTATAAAACTAGGCTTCAAGAGATAGTGCAGAAAAATGGAGAAGTAGATATTAATTATGAATTAATTAAATTTGAGGGACCTCCCCATAGAAGAAAATTTTATATTAAAGTTCTTGTAGATAAAATTGAACTAGGCAGAGGCTCAGGATTTAGCAAAAAAGAGGCAGAGCAAAATTGTGCTAAAGAGGCACTTAAGTCTTTGGAGGTGAACTATGGGTAAATCTCATTATATAATACCTATTTTTGTTCCTCATGAAGGATGTCCTCATAACTGTGTGTTTTGTAATCAAAGCAGAATTACTGGAGAAAGCCTTAAGATAAAAGAAAAGAACAATGACCCTGAAATCAATGGAGAGTATGTGGAGCATACCATTGAAGAATATTTAAGAACTATAAAAAACCCCAATGCGACTATAGAAGTTTCATTTTTTGGTGGAACCTTCACTGCCATCGACATAGAAAAGCAGAGAAGTCTTTTAAAAGTAGCCAAAAGATATAAGGATGATAATAAAATCCATTTTATTAGAATGTCAACTAGACCGGACTATATAGATGAATATATACTAAGTCACTTAAAGAAATTTAATGCAGATATAATTGAATTAGGAGTTCAATCTTTAGATGAAGAGGTTCTACAGAAATCAGGAAGGGGTCATAGCCTTCAGGATGTGGAAAAGGCATCTAAACTTATTAAAGATTATGGTTTTACCTTAGGTCACCAAATTATGCTAGGATTGCCTGGAGATGACTTTTATAAAGATATGAAAACCACTGAGCTCAGCATAAAAATGAAACCTGATATTTGCAGAATATATCCTTCTTTAGTAATAAAGGATACTCCTATGGAGGAATTATATAATAGGGGGGAATACGAGCCTTATACTTTAAAGGAAACTATAAAAATAAGCAAGGTACTATATGCAGCATATGTGACCAATAATGTGAATGTAATAAGAATAGGTCTTCAGCCTACAGAAAATATAGCAGAGGGAAAAGATATTGTGGCAGGACCTTTTCACCCAGCTATAAGAGAACTGGTAGAGGGATCCTTATTAAATGATATAATATATGATATTTCAAAAGATATAGAAGGAAACTTCAAAATTAAATTAAATCCTAAGGATATATCAAAAATATATGCTAACAAAAAAATATATTTTAATGAGTTGGTAAACAAATTAGGTGTTAAAAAAGTTGAGATTTTGACAACAGAAAGCTTAAATCGAGGAGAAATTGCTTTTATATACAATGATGAGCATCATAAAATGTCGATAATTAATATATTAAGAGAAAAAGTTAAAGAAGGAAAAAATTCACTTTCATAGAATTATATTATAAAAAGTATTTGCAAATTTACAGAGTATCTAGGAGGAGTTGTTTTATGGAAGTATTAAAAGTATCGGCACAATCTCAACCAAAGTCAGTGGCAGGAGCTTTAGCGGCAGTACTAAGAGAAAATTCAGCTGCAGAAGTTCAAGCAGTAGGAGCAGGAGCTGTTAATCAGGCAGTAAAGGCCATAGCAATTACTAGAGGATTTGTAGCACCTAATGGAATAGACTTAGTTGTAGTACCCGCTTTTTCAGAAATAACCATTGAGGGAGAAGAGCGTACAGCAATTAAATTTATTGTTGAACCTAGATAATTACTTATATCCTATAAGACCTTAGAATTTCTAAGGTCTTTATTTGTATTTCTTGAAATTTTGACATATTTACATTAAACTATTATAAGATAATAATACTTTATCCCATGTCTACCTACTGTAACACTCTAGTCTCTTTAGGATGGAGATAATAGCAGATAGGACTTAAATGAGTTTAACCAAGTTCCACTTGATTGTCAGTTTATAATAAATTAAAGAGGTGTTAAAATGAAAAAAACTACTAGGGAAAAGATTACAAAGGTTTTAATATATTTTACGTTACTAGCAATGCTACTAGGATTATTACCAAGTATACTTTTTTAAAGGAGAGAATATATGTTTTTAAAATCTATTGAAATCCGAGGGTTTAAGTCCTTTGCAGATAAGACGGATCTTTCCTTTAAAAAGGGAGTTACTGCAGTTGTTGGGCCTAATGGAAGTGGCAAAAGCAATATTTCTGATGCAATAAGATGGGTACTAGGGGAGCAAAGTATAAAAACCTTAAGAGGGGGAAAGATGGAGGATGTAATTTTTGCAGGAACTCAATTTAGGAAACCGGTAGGGTTAGCTCAAGTAAGTTTGACTTTAGACAATTCCCGAGGAGAACTTCCTGTAGATTATTCCGATGTTACTATATCCAGAAGATTATATAGAAATGGTGATAGCGATTATTTAATAAACAACAATTCTTGTAGACTGAAAGATATTCAGGAGCTTTTTATGGACACAGGTATAGGAAAAGAGGGATATTCCATAATAGGACAGGGTAAGATAGATGCTATATTAAGTGGAAAACCTGAAGAAAGAAGGACTTTGCTAGAAGAGGCTGCAGGTATTGTTAAGTTTAAATCTAGAAAAGAAGAAAGCGAAAAGAAACTTGGGGTTGCAGAGCAAAATTTAATAAGAATAAATGATATATTATCAACCTATGAAGAACGAATGGGTCCACTAGAGGAGGAAAGTAAAAAAGCTAAAGAGTTTTTAGAGCTCTCTAATAACCAAAGGGCTATGGAAATATCCTTAATAGTACGAAGTATAACAGACTTAAATGAAAGGCTAGGAGAATTTGAAAAAAAAATAGAGGAAAACACAAAAGCTAAAGATGATCTCATAAAGGAAAGAGAAAATTTAAAAGTTAGCCTTATCAATTTGAATATGAATTTGGAAACTGAGGAAAAGAAATTTGGAGAGGAACAAAGCTCTTTTTATAAGCATAAAGAACATATTCAAAATCTTAATGGAGATATTGTAGTTCTTGAGGAGAAAATTAAGAATTTAGAAGTTTACTTGCAAAAAGATGCAAGTGAAATGGACAGTATAAAAGAAAAGATAGTGACTCTTGAAAATGCTAAAAATGAAGAAGAAACTAAACTTTTAGAGCTTCAAAGTCAAGGAAATTTCTATGAAGGCCAAGTGGAAAAGGCAGAAATCACTATCAAGGACTATAATGAGAATTCTTTCACTGTGGAGAAGAAGGTTAAGGAGGCTAGAGAGGCAGATATAGAGATCTTAAGAAAAATCTCTAACATGAAAAATGAAGAAGTTATAATGGAAAAGGAAATAGAAAATTTAAATAATAGGATTCAAGGCATAAGTGAACTAAAGAGCAATTACAATAATAACCTAGCTATTAATATTACTACTACAAAACTTCTAAGGGATGAAGTTGAAAAGCTAAATAGCAATATGTCAGAAATAGAAGATAAAATAAAAGAAAATAAAAAGGAAATGAAAGTGCTGTTATCATCCATTAACAATTTAGAAAATCAGCACAAAGATCAGGGTATTAAGCTAAGCAAGGTAGAAGCCAATTATAATATTCTTTTAGATTTAGAAAAAAGGTATGAGGGATATAATAAAGCTGTAAAAAATCTAATGGAACATATAGAAAAAAATATGGTCAATATAGCTCCACATAAAGTTAATGTTTTAGGAGAAATAATAAATGTTGAAAAAAGATTTGAAACAGCCATAGACATAGCTTTAGGTAGTGCTGTATCTAATATAATTACAGAAGATGAGATTATGGCAAAAAATCTCATAGAGTATCTAAAAAGAAAAAATCTAGGAAGAGCCACTTTTTTACCCTTGTCTATAATAAAGGGTAAAAAAATTATTTTAAATGACGGTATTAAAAAATTAAAAGGCTTTATAGGAATAGCTAGTGATATCATAGAATATGATTTGCTTTATGATAATATAGTGAACAGTATTTTGGGGAAAACAATAATTTGTGATAATATGGAAAGTGCTTTGAATGTAGCAAGAATAAGTAATCACAGCTATAGAATTGTAACATTAGATGGAGAAGTAATTAATCCAGGTGGAGCTATGACAGGAGGAAGTATTTACCATAAAAATAGTAATGTTATCGGCAGAAAGAGAGAAATAGAAGAACTGGCTATTGAAAAGCATGAACTTTTCATGAAACAGAATAAGCTGGAAATTGAAGTGAACAATAAGAAAGCCACTTTTAAGGATTTGGATGAAGAAACTTTAAACATGAGAGACGAGATTCATTATAAAACTATTGAAATAGCCAAAGTCCAAGAAAGAATCAATTCTGTTGAAAATGATAACAAAAAGCTTAATGATGGAATCCTAACTTCTGAGAGAGAAATAGCATTGATAAATAATAGAATAAATGAGTTTAAAATAAAACTGGAAAGTAAAAATAAGGATATAAGCCAACTTATAATAAAAGAGGAAAAGAATAAAGAATATATAAAAAACCTAGAAGAAGAGCTAGCCAGAGTAAACAGTGAGTTAGAGATAATTAAAGAAGATTTAACCACTTTAAAAGTACAAAAGGCAGAGTTGGATCAGAAACTTTCAGAAAAAATAAATAATCTTAGAAGAGTAGATACTGAAATAGAAGATAGCAAAAGAAAAATATATACTTTAGAAAAGGAGACAAAAACTAATAAAGCAAATAAAGAGATTTTTATTGAAGGCATAGAGGAAAAGAGTAAGGAGATTTTACTTTACAAAGATAAAGTTATTTCTATGGAACAAAAGTTTGAGGAATATGAGAACCATAGGAGTTATTTAAAACGAAGCATTAATCAGACTAATATTAAAGTAGAGGATATAAATTCTGTAATAATTAAGTATGAAGAAGTTATAAATAAATTAAACTTCTCTAAAGCAAAGTATGAGACTGAAATAGAAAGCTACCTTAAGAAGTTAAATGAAGATATGAATTTAACCTATGCGGAAGCAGAAGAATTAGGAGATAAAAATATAAATGTGGAATATACTAAGAAAGAAATTTCTAAGATAAAAAGCAATATAACTGCTTTAGGTACAGTGAATCTAGGTGCTATTGAAGAGTATGAGGACGTAAAGACAAAATATACATTTATGAATTTACAAAGGGAAGATTTGGAAAAGGCTAAGAAGGAACTTATTGGAGTAATAAACGAAATGACCTCGAAAATGAGAACTATGTTTAATGAAAATTTTCAGATTCTGAGAGCAAACTTTAATGCTACTTTTCAAGAACTTTTCAAGGGTGGTAGGGCTGATCTTATACTATCAGAAGGTGATGAACTTAGTGCTAATATAGAAATTAACGTGGAACCACCTGGTAAAAAACTTCAAAATATAAATTTAATGTCTGGAGGAGAAAAGGTGCTATCAGCAATAGCATTGCTATTTGCCATCTTAAAGATGAAACCTACACCATTTTGTATATTGGATGAGATAGAGGCGGCATTGGATGATGCCAACGTATATAGATATGCAGAGTTTTTAAAGATTTTCTCGGAAAATATTCAGTTTATAGTCATAACCCATAGAAAGGGAACCATGGAAGCTAGTGATGTATTATATGGGGTAACTATGGAGGAAAAGGGTGTATCTAAAATAGTATCAGTAGACCTAAGTGCATAATAGATAAATTAATTAATAGGAGGAAAAAATATGCTAGGAGGCTTTTTTGAAAAACTAAAGTCGGGATTAACTAAGACAAGAGATACGTTAACAGATAAGATGAATGAGGTATTTAATTTAGCTGTTACTATAGATGAAGATCTATATGAGGAACTAGAGGAAATACTAATAACCTCAGATATTGGCGTTGATACATCATTAGAAATAATAGAGAAACTTAGAAAGGTCATAAGGGATGAAAAGATAAATAACCCTAAGGATATCAGACCTTGCTTAAAGAAAGTAATTGCAGAAATCATTGATGATGAAAAACAGGAAGAGGAATATCCAAAAGTTCTTCTTATCATTGGAGTAAATGGTGTAGGCAAAACTACCTCCATAGGTAAAATAGCAGCTCAATATAAAAATCAAGGTAGAAAAGTTATATTAGCAGCAGGAGATACCTTTAGGGCAGGGGCAATAGATCAATTGGAAGTATGGGCCAATAGAGCTGGAGTAGATATTATAAAACATAATGAGGGTGCAGATCCAGGTGCAGTGGTATTTGATGCTATAAATTCTTTTAAAGCTAAAAAATCAGATGTTTTGATATGTGATACTGCAGGAAGGCTGCACAACAAGAAAAACCTTATGAATGAGTTGGGGAAAATCAACAGAATAATAGACAAGGAATTTCCTGGTAGTCAAAAGGAGACTTTATTAGTATTGGATGGAAACACTGGACAAAATGCAGTAGTTCAAGCAAAGCAATTTATGGAGATCTGTAACATTGATGGAATAATTTTAACCAAGTTAGATGGCACTGCAAAGGGTGGTGTTGTTATATCCATAAGAAAGGAGCTTGGAATACCAGTAAAGTATATAGGTGTAGGAGAAGGGATAGAGGATTTGCAGAAATTTAATGCAGAACTTTTTACTGATGCACTTTTTTAAGTATGTTAAGTAAAAGTACTTGACATCATGATTTGTATCTGATATTATTTCTTTTGTGAGTTAGGTGATTATTATGGATGAGAGAGTAGAAATATCATTATTGCTTGATTTCTATGGAAAACTTCTAACAGAAAAGCAAAATATGATAATGGATATGTATTACAATGATGACTTGTCTTTATCTGAGATTGCTGAAATAAATCAAATCAGTAGGCAAGCAATACATGATTTAATTAAAAGATGTTATAAGCAGTTGCTTAGCTATGAAGAAAAGTTATGTCTTTTAAAAAACGGTGTCCTAGTTGCTAAAAAGAAAGAAGAAATAATTTATCAGCTAAATAAGTTAAAAGATAAAAATAAAGAAAATGAAATTGATATAAAAAAAATCATAGAACTTATTAATGAGACATTGTAAGTTAGGAGGATTAACATGGCTTTTGAAGGATTAGGTTCAAAGTTACAAGAAGCTTTAAAAAAGCTTAAAGGAAAAGGAAAGTTAAGCGAAAAAGACATAAAGGAAGCCATGCGAGAGGTGAAGCTTGCGCTTTTAGAAGCAGATGTAAACTATAAGGTAGTTAAGAAATTTATATCAGCTGTAAGTGATAAATGTGTTGGAAAAGATGTTCTTGAAAGTTTAACTCCAGGTCAACAAGTAGTTAAGATTGTTAATGATGAACTAACAGCATTGATGGGAAATAGTGAGAGCAAAATAACCTATGACGATAAGGGCTTAACCATAATAATGCTAGTGGGTCTGCAAGGAGTAGGTAAGACAACAATGGCAGGAAAACTAGCACTACAAATGAGAAAGAAAAACAAAAAACCGTTATTGGTAGCTGGAGATATATATAGACCAGCAGCTATAAAACAGTTGCAAACTGTAGGAAATCAAATAGACGTTCCAGTGTTCACAATGGGAGATAAGGTGAGTCCTGTGGACATTGCAAAAGCGGGAATAGAACATGCTAAAAACAATGGATTAAATGTTGTAATAATAGATACTGCAGGAAGGCTTCAAATAGATGAGGCACTTATGCAGGAACTTAAAGATATTAAAGAATCAGTAACTCCAAATGAAATTCTTTTGTTAGTGGATTCTATGATAGGACAGGATGCTGTCAATGTAGCTGAAACCTTTAATAATTATCTAGATATATCAGGAGTTATATTAACTAAGCTAGATGGTGATACTCGAGGTGGTGCTGCATTATCTATTAGAGAAGTTACAGGAAAACCTATAAAGTTTGTTGGTATGGGTGAGAAGATGAATGACTTAGAAGTCTTCTATCCAGATAGAATGGCCTCAAGAATCTTAGGCATGGGTGATGTGTTGTCTCTAATAGAAAAAGCACAAGCAGCCATAGATGAAAAGGAAGCTATGGAACTTAGCAACAAGATGATGAGCCAAGAGTTTAATTATAATGATTTTCTAAGTGCTATGTCTCAGATGAAAAAAATGGGACCCTTGGGGAAGGTGTTAGAAATGATGCCAGGAATGAATAGCAAAGAACTTCAAGGATTAGACTTAAGTAAAGGGGAACAAGAATTAAAAAAGACAGAGGCTATAATAAGTTCTATGACAGCCAAGGAAAGAAAAAATCCTAATCTTGTTTCTGGATCTTCATCAAGAAGAAAAAGGATTGCAAAGGGTTCTGGTACTTCTATACAAGATATTAATAAACTTATTAAAACCTTTGATCAACTGAAAAAGATGATGAAACAAATGAATGGGATACAAAAAAAAGGTAAAAAAGGACTGTTTGGGAAAATGCCTTTTATGTAAAGGGTAGAAATTTTAAATTATTCATATAGAAATTAACTTTTAAAGGAGGTGAAAACAATGGCAGTAAAAATAAGACTAAGAAGAATGGGTGCTAAAAAAGCTCCTTTTTACAGAGTAGTTGTAGCAGATTCTAGAAGCCCAAGAGATGGTAGATTCATCGAAGAAATAGGTTATTATAATCCAGTTGCTGAACCAGTAGTAATCAAGATAGATGCTGACAAGGCTCAACAATGGGTGAAAAATGGAGCTCAACCAACAGACGTCGTTAAGAAGCTTTTCGTAAAAGCTGGGATAAACGAGTAATTTTTGGGGAGGTGAATTCTGATAGCATTATTTTTAAGCTGTCAGAAGATATATGAAAGAATTAGTTGAAATTTTAGCTAAATCACTAGTAGATAACCCAGAAGAAGTTCAAATCAATGAAGTTATAGGTGAACAATCTATAATTCTTGAATTGAAAGTTGCTCCAGAAGATATGGGGAAAGTCATAGGAAAACAGGGAAGAATAGCTAAAGCTATTAGAACTGTTGTAAAGGCTGCAGCAATAAAAGAAGATAAACGAGTAATCGTTGAAATCATCAACTAGAGTTAGGTTTTTCCTAGCTCTTTTTACTTAAAATTATAAATTTTTGGTGGTGAATATATGAAAGAATATATGACTATTGGCCAAATAAGTAAGCCTCATGGAATAAAGGGAGAGGTAAAGATATATCCTTTAACAGATGACATTAGAAGATTTAGAAAACTAAAATATTGTATAATGGATGAAAAAACTATAGAAATAGTATGGTGCAAGCTGCAAGGAGATAGAGTTATACTTAAGCTTCAAGGAGTAGATACAATAGAAGATGCAGAAAAACTAAGAAATAAATATATAAAAATAAATAGGGAAGATGCAGTTAAACTGCCTAAAGATTCATATTTTATAGTAGATTTAATAGGGTGTAAAGTTTTTGATTCAGGGGATAGCTATATAGGTGAATTAAAAGATGTTATAAAGACAGGAAGCAATGATGTATATGTAGTGAATGGAGAAAAGGAAATCCTCATACCAGCAATAAAAGAAATAGTATATGAAGTAGATGTAAAGGAAAAAAAGGTAATAGTGAAACCCATAGGAGAATGGCAGGATGAAGATTGATATATTAACTTTATTTCCAGAAATGTTTAATATATTTGACTACAGTATAATGAAAAGAGCCAAGGATGGTGGAATAGTCCATATAGAAACTACAAATATTAGAGATTATGCTATTAATAAGCATAAAAAAGTAGATGATTATCCCTATGGTGGGGGAGCAGGAATGGTGATGACTCCTCAACCCTTAATTGATTCTATTAAGGCCATAAAAGCAACAAATAGGGGAAAAGTTATTTATTTAGGACCTAGAGGAAAAAAGTTTAACAATGATTTAGCCAAAGAGTTAAGCAAAGAACAAGAGCTTATTTTTGTTTGTGGGCATTATGAAGGTATCGACGAGAGAGTATATAGCTATATAGATCTAGAAATATCTTTAGGGGACTTTATATTAACCGGAGGAGAAATGGCCTGTATACCTATAATAGATAGTATTTCTCGGTTTATTCCTGGGGTTTTAGGGAAAGAGGAGAGTTTTCAAGAGGAATCTTTTTATAATGGATTGCTTGAATATCCACAATATACTAGACCAGAAGTATATGATGAAGGAAAGGTTCCAGAAGTACTTTTATCAGGACATCATGAAAAGATAAAAATATGGAGAAGAAAGCAATCTATAATCATAACTAAGAAATGTAGACCAGACCTTTTAAAAAACGTTGAATTGTCAAAAGATGAAAAAAAGTTAATTGAGGATGTATAAATATATTGCTATTGATAAAAAATTATGCTAAAATTAGCTTTGTGCTAGTACGGGCGTTCCTCTGTCAAACTTTTGTTATGAACGTCAATTATATAATAAGGAGGGAATGCACAATGAACGAATTAATAAGAGCTATAGAAGCTGAACAATTAAGAAGCGACTTACCAGATTTTAAAATTGGAGACAGTGTTAAAGTTCACGTAAAGATTAAAGAAGGTAACAGAGAAAGAATTCAGATATTTGAAGGAACTGTTATTAAGAAGCAAAATGGTGGACTAAGAGAAACTTTTACTGTAAGAAGATTAGCTTACAATGTAGGAGTTGAAAGAACATTCCCNNGTAAAGCTGCTAAGGTTAAAGAGAGAATATAACATATTGTGGATGAAGGGGTTTGATGCCCCTTTTTTCTTTATTCAAATATAACTTTATTTAATAGGTTTATTCACTTAAAAATAGAAACTCATATAAAAGCTTAAATAATCTTAATTAAGGTTAACAACAATGGTATTGAAAGGATGAGAAATATGGCAAATATAAATTGGTTCCCTGGACACATGGTGAAAACAAGAAGAGAAATTAAGGAAAACTTGAAATTAGTAGATGGAGTTATAGAGATAAGAGATGCTAGAATTGTAAAAAGCAGTAGTAACCCAGAGATAGATATTTTATGTAAAGATAAACCCAGAATAATACTTTTAAATAAGAGTGATTTAGCTTCAGAAAGTATTACTAAAGAATGGATAGATGAACTTAGTGAGGAAAATATAAAAGTTTTAGGGGTTAATTGTATTAGCGGATATGGATTAAAAAATATAAAACCTGCCATGGATGAACTATTAAAAGAAAAACATGATAGACTTAGAGCTAAAGGTTTAAAAAATATAGTGACTAGAGCTATGGTAGTAGGAATACCCAATGTGGGTAAGTCTTCNNACCTAATGTAGGAAAGTCATCTTTTATAAATAAAATGGCTAAAAATAATATTGCAAAAACAGGAGATAGACCAGGAGTAACTAAAAGCAAGCAATGGATAAAAACGAAATTGGGAATAGAATTAATGGATACTCCAGGAATATTATGGCCTAAATTCGAAGATGAAGAGGTAGCTTTAAATTTAGCCTTTACAGGAGCCATTAAAGATGAAATTATGGATATAGAGGAATTATCTTTTAATTTAGTAGAAAGACTTAAAAAGGGGTATGGTGATAGACTGTTAGAAAGATATAAGTTAGATAATATTAAGGAAGATTCATTAGAAGTATTAAATGATATAGCTAAAAAAAGAGGGACTATAGCTTCAGGAGGAGTTATTGATTATAACAGACTTGCTGTGCTTTTGTTGGATGAATTTAGAGGTGGTAAGCTGGGGAAAGTTTCCTTGGAAAGACCTTAATTTAAGGAGGGTTATAATGGAATATAGTGAGTTAAAATATAACGAAATAAAGTCTTTGGTAGATAACATAGAATTTAGCCTTAGAGAAGAAGATGAAATAAAAATTATTATAGAGAAACTTCATAATGATAAAAGAAAAAATGTTATTGCTTTGGGACATAGGCTAGAAAAAAAGCTTAAAGATTTCATTAAGGAAAATAATAGAGTTAAAGCTCTATATGATAACGATAGAGCATATGGAGATAATTTTATAATAGCTGGAGTAGATGAAGTGGGTAGAGGTCCATTAGCAGGACCTATAGTGGCTGCTGCTGTTATATTAGATTTGAATTGCCAAGATTCTGATCTTCTATTGGGTATAGATGATTCTAAAGCCTTAACAGAAGAAAGGCGAGAGAAACTAGATAAATTAATAAGAAAAAAAGCTTTAGGATATTCCATATCCATATGTTCTAATGATGAAATAGATAGATATGGAATAGCCTATTGCAATAATAAAGTTTTTAAGGATTCAGTATACAACCTTAAAAAAGTGCCGGATATGGTTTTATCAGACGGCTATTTAATAAAGGATTTCAACCTTCCGAACAAGTACTTAATAAAGGGTGATAAAAAAAGTGCCTCAATAGCGTGTGCTTCTATAATAGCTAAAGTCTATAGAGATAAAATCATGAAGGAATATGCGAAAGAATACACATACTATGATTTTGAAAACAATGTGGGATATGGAACAAAAAAACATATGGATGGCATAAAAAATTATGGAACATGTAAAATACACAGAAAAACATTTTTAAATAATATTCTTTAGAAGATTGAATTTTACATCAGTATCATTGTAATTGAGAAATATTTCAATTACGTCAAATCTACAATTTATATCGTAGAGATTATTTTTGAATATAAAAAATTCAGCGGTTCTATATATTTTATTAATTTTTGAGGTGGTTACAGCTTCGCTAGGATAACCGTACTCTAATGAAAATCTGCTTTTAACTTCAATAAAGCATAAAGTATTTTCATTTAAGGCTATAATATCAATCTCTCCATATTTACATGAAAAGTTTTTTTGAATAATATTATAATTATTATCTATAAGAAATTGTACAGCTAAATTTTCACCATAATTACCTACATATTTACTTAGTTTTTTCATAAATCCTCCTTATACTATACAGATTTTTGGCGAGTTATACCACTTTTTATCTTGAAGAGGGGAAAAATGGGGTTAACCTATGGTATCATAAAGGTATATTAGGAAATGGGGATGCTAATATGAGATGTTTTAACAATATGGAAGTAAAACTTTATGATACTTTTCCTGCTTTAACTCACAAAAATTTTAGATACTTTTGGCTAGGACAATGTGTTTCTTTGATAGGATCCTGGATGCAGAGCACTACCCAAGGGTGGTTAGTCCTTCAGATAACTCAGGAGAATTCATCTTTTCTTTTAGGTCTTATAAACGCCTTACAATTTACACCTGTAATGCTTTTTTCTCTTTTTGCTGGAGTTATGATAGATAAAGTTTCTAAGAAAAAAATACTATTATTTACTCAGATAGGTCTTATGATTATGGCCTTANNAACTGTAAGGTTTTGGCACTTAGCTATAATAGCTCTCCTAGTAGGGTGTATAAATACTATAGATATGCCAACTAGACAGTCTTTCGTTATAGAACTAGTGGGAAAAGATCACCTTATGAATGGAATCGCTCTCAATTCATCAATTTTCAATGCTGCCAGGATATTAGGACCATCAATTGCCGGGATTGTTATAGCATATACTGGAATAAGAGTCTGCTACTTAATAAATGCATTTTCATTTATTCCCGTTATTTATGGTATTACTAAAATTAAAACCAATAATATAAATTTAAAAAAAGAAACCAATGAAAAAGTCATAAAGAAAATATCAGATGGATTAAAATACATAAAAAGCAATAAAAAGCTTATTAGAACCTTTGCTTTAATAATGATTATGGGGATATTTGCATTTAACTACAATGTGCTGATACCTATATTCGCAGTAGAGGAATTAGGGCTTACAAGTCAAGGTTATGGTTTTTTAATGTCAGCTTTAGGAATAGGGTCTTTAATAGGAGCATTAACAATGGTTACTAAAAGTAAGGGTGGTCCTAAATTTAAGATATTATCTTTAGCTGCTTATGTTGTTGCTATATTACTTATAATTATAGGCATAAATAAGGAGCAATATACAATGGCATTACTGCTTGGATTTGTAGGAGTGTTCAATATAGTATTTTCAACTAGTGCCAACTCTACAGTACAATTATCTTCTACTGATGAGTACAGGGGGAGAGTAATGAGCGTTTATAGTCTTATGTTTACCGGGGTTACTCCAATAGGAAGTCTCTTCACAGGTACTATTTCAAATTCTTTTGGACCAGCTAAAGCATTTATTTTTAGTGGGTTAATTGCCATTATATTGATGACTTTAGTAATAGGAACAACCTTGCATAATAAAAAGACAACATAAAAAATAGATGAATTTTATAAAAAACCTTAAGAACTAAAATCTTAAGGTTTTTTTATGTAAAAATTTAAAATATAAAGTTTATATATGATTTCAAAAAGATTATATTTAGAAAAAATTGTCTATAATGCAAAGGGAGGTGAAGATGCAATGCCAGTAAAAATTAATTCTGCCACCTATAGAGGTGTAGATGGCATTTTGGTAGAAGTAGAAGTAGATGTGAGAAAATCTATTCCGTCTTTTAGCATAGTAGGATTACCAAGTACATCAATTAAAGAATCACGGGAAAGGGTGAAAAGCGCCATTATAAATAGTGGATTTAAATTTCCATTGGGAAAGATAATTATAAATTTAGCTCCAAGTGATATAAAGAAAGAGGGGACTTTATTTGATCTTCCAATTGCAATTGCAATTTTGACTTTAGGAGGAATCATAAAATCTAGTGATATAGAAAAATTTCTTATATTAGGTGAGTTATCTTTAAATGGAGAATTACGAGGTGTGAAGGGTATACTTCCAATAGTAATTGAAGCAAAGAAAAAAGGAATAAAGAATTTCATAATACCTTATAGCAATTTAAATGAATGTTCTTTAATTGACAAAATAAATATATATCCCTTTGCCCACTTAAAAGAAGTAATAAATTTTCTTATTTTTAGGGATATGCTCCCTTCAACTATAGATAAAAAATGCTATTTAGATAACCAAGATGAATATCATAAACTTATAGATTACAATGAAGTTATGGGTCATGAAAGCAATAAAAGGGCTTTAGAGATTGCGGCAGCTGGGAATCACAATATTCTTCTTTTTGGCAATCCAGGATCAGGAAAAACCATGTTAGCTAATAGGTTGTGCACCATACTTCCTAGTCTTACTCATGATGAAATTTTAGAAAATATAAAAATATATAGTGTTTCTGGGAGACTAAAAGAAAATAAAATTGAGAATTTAAGACCTTTTAGGAGCCCTCATCATAGCGCTACTGTATCTGCTATAGTGGGTGGTGGTAAAGATTTAAGTGTAGGTGAAATAACCTTAGCCCACAACGGAGTATTATATCTTGATGAAATACTAGAATTTAAAAAAGATGTATTAGAGAGTTTAAGACAGCCTATGGAGGATAAAATAATAACTGTTAGCAGAGCTAATGGCAGTGTAAGATATCCATCAAATTTTTTATTAATGGGTAGTATGAATCCGTGCCCTTGCGGATTTTATTTATCGTCTAGTAAGAATAGACAATGTACTTGCACTTTTAAAGAGAGAAAGAATTATGTAAGCAAACTATCAGGGCCAATTTTAGATAGAATGGACATATTTTCATATGTGGCACCTTTAGATTTTAATGAACTTCATGGTGAAAAAAATAAAAATGAGACATCGGAAGTTATTAAGGGAAGAGTAGAGAAAGCTAGAGAAATTCAAAGGGAAAGATTTAAAAGATCAAAGCTTAGATATAACAGTGAATTAAATCATGCTGAAATATTAGACCAAATATTTTTAAATAGGAATGTATATAATCTTCTGCAAAAAGCATACGATAAATATAACTTAACCACTAGGGCATATGATAAGATAATAAAACTTTCTAGAACTATAGCTGACTTGGAGGGAGAGAAAAATATTAGAGAGGAACATGTAGGAGAAGCTTTCCAATATAGAAGGTTTATCGACAACAATGTTATATAAGGTGGATAAAATGAATAATGAAGAAATTACATTTTTATTATGCCCTGTAAGCAATGAAATTAAATTAGAGCTACTACAACAGTATAATAATATAGAAGGAATATGGAATAAAATTTACGGTAATGACAATACTAAAAGACTGAATAAGATAAAATCTTATTATAACAGTGATTATGTAAGAGACATGAAGCGGTATATTGATGAAATTGGTGCTAAAGTCACTTGGTTCAATGAAGAAAAGTACCCTAAGCAGCTATACAATTTGAAAAATCCACCGCCAATTCTTTTCTACAAAGGCGATATAGAGATACTGGAGTATACTACTACTGTGGCTATAGTAGGCTCAAGAACGTGTACCTCCTATGGAGAGGATTTTACCAAAATGTTGCTAAATTATTTATCAGATTTTCATGTTAATTTAATAAGTGGTGGAGCTAGGGGAATAGATACCATATGCCATAGTTATTCTTTAAGATATAACTTAAAAACAACTTTAGTATTAGGATGTGGAATAGATGTGGTTTATCCAAAGGAAAATTATAATCTATTCAAAAATATAGAAAAAGAAGGTTTGATTTTAACAGAATTTTTACCTAATACTAAACCGTATAGTCATAACTTTCCAACTAGAAATAGAATAATAAGTTGTTTAAGTCAAGGTGTTATAGCCATAGAAGCTGGAGACAAAAGCGGAACTTTAATAACAGCAAGAAATGCTTTAGACTTAGGGAAACCAGTTTTTGCACTACAGGATTCTTTTTTTTCAAAAACCAGCAAAGGATGCAATATGCTCTTAAATGAAGGTGCAATGCCTATTATATCACTTAATGATATAGAACAAGGTTTTGGATTAGTAAGAAAAGAAAAAGTAAAAAATGCGAGGGATAGAAATAAAAATAAACTATTTAATATAATTTCTGATAACCCTATATATATAGATGATTTAATAAGAACAGCTAATATTGACATAACTACATTATATGAGTTATTATTTGAGTTGCAACTTGAAAATTCTATAATTTGTTTAAGTGGAAATTACTATACTAGAAATATATAAAATATTAGGGGGGTGCAATTTCCGATATATATAAAATCGGAATTTTAAATATGGGACAAAATTTAGTAATTGTTGAATCACCAGCTAAAGCAAAAACCATTGGAAAGTATTTAGGTAAGAATTTTGTAGTAGAAGCTTCTATGGGGCATGTAAGAGATCTTCCCAAAAGTCAGTTAGGAGTTGATATAGATAATCACTATAATCCTAAATATATAACCATTAGGGGAAAGGGTGAGTTGTTAGATAAGCTAAGAAAACTGGCTAAAAAAAGTGATAAAATATACTTAGCAACGGACCCTGATAGAGAAGGAGAAGCTATATCTTGGCATTTAGCAAATGTATTAAAGATAGATAGCAAAGAGCAATGCAGAATAGAATTTAATGAGATAACTAAAAATGCTATAAAAAATTCAATAAAAAATCCAAGAACTATAGATGAAAATTTAGTAAATGCCCAACAAGCTAGAAGAATATTAGATAGACTAGTTGGATATGAAATAAGTCCTATATTATGGAAAAATATTAAATGGGGTCTCAGCGCAGGAAGAGTTCAATCAGCAGCTCTTAAACTCATATGTGATAGAGAAGAAGAAATAAAGGAATTTAATCCAGAAGAATATTGGACTATAGAGTGTGAACTTCAAAAGGAAAAAACTAAATTTACGGTAAAACTGCTAAAAAATAAAGGTAATAAGGCAGAAATTAGAACAGAAGAAGAATCAAATAACATAATAAATGAATTGAAAGCAAAGGATTTTATTGTTGGAAACATAAAAAAATATTCTAAAAATAAAAATCCATTGCCACCATTTACAACAAGTACGTTACAACAAGATGCATATAAAAAATTAAACTTTCAAACTAAAAGAACTATGTCTGTGGCGCAGCAACTTTATGAAGGTATAGATGTAAAGGGGCGTGGAACATTAGGACTAATAACTTATATGAGAACTGATTCTGTTAGAGTATCTAAGGAGGCTCAGGAACTTGCTGCAAAATATATTAAAGAAGTTTTTGGAGAACAGTATGTCCCAGAAAAGCCGAGAGAATATAAAAGCAAGAAAAATATCCAAGATGCACATGAAGCTATAAGACCTACGTACGTAGATGTGACACCAGATATGGTTAAGGGAAGCTTAAAAGATGAACAATACAAATTATATTCTTTAATATGGAATAGATTTATGGCTAGTCAAATGTCATCAGCTGAA
Organism: Clostridium sp. UBA5530; assembly: GCA_002423705.1. Lineage (GTDB taxonomy): Bacteria > Bacillota > Clostridia > Clostridiales > Clostridiaceae > Clostridium_X. Next base: position 40,985 of record DINW01000027.1, on the reverse strand, counting down.
GTAAATATCCATAGTGTTGAAATACTAAATGGCGAATATACATTAAAAGCTAGTGGATCCTCAGTAAAATTTAATGGCTTTATGAAAGTGTATCAATATGTCAGTGAAGAAGATGAAGAAAATACTAAACTTCCAGAACTAACTCAAGGAGAAGTTTTAAAAGCAGAAAGAATAGATGGAAAACAACATTTTACCCAACCACCGGCTAGATTTACAGAAGCTAGTTTTGTAAAAACTATGGAGGAAAAGGGCATAGGAAGACCAAGTACTTATGTACCTACTATATCTACAATATTAAGTAGGAGATATGTTGAAAGAGAAAAGAAAAGTCTTATGCCAACTGAGCTTGGGAACATTGTAAATAGTGTTATGACACAGTATTTTGATGAAATTGTAGATTTAGAATTTACAGCAGAAATGGAGTCAAAGCTTGACCATATAGAAGAGGGAATAGAAGGATGGGATGAAGTGGTAAATACTTTTTTTCAGCCTTTGAAAGAAAAAATTGAATTAGCAGAGAAAGAAATGGCTAAAATAACTATAGAGGATAAAGTTAGTGATGTACCATGTGATAAATGCGGAAGGATGATGGTTATAAAACAAGGTAGATTTGGTGAGTTTTTAGCCTGTCCTGGATACCCAGACTGTAAGAATACTAAACCTATAGTTGAAAAAGTAGAAGCACCATGTCCTAAATGTGGGGGCACTATATTAGTAAAAAGAAGTAAAAAAGGCAATAAATTTTTTGGGTGTTCTAATTATCCTGATTGTGATTTTGTAAGTTGGCAAGAACCATCGACAAAAAAATGCAAATTATGCGGAACTATCATGGTAAAGAAGTATAGTAAAGCTAAAGGCAACTATCTAGAATGTTTAAATAAGGAATGTAAGAACAAAGAGTATGTAGAAGAATAAAAAAATCTGTTTCAATTGTCTAAAATTCAATAAGAAAACTTTAATAATATGTTAAAAGATATATAATTTTTCAAATGTAATGTCGAAAATATAAAAATGTGGTTGAAATCCATCCTTTGATATGATATTATAAATAAGGTCAATTAAGGACAATTCTAAATATTGAATGATTTTTAAATATTCAGAACAATTACAACTAATGAAGAAGTATAAGTTACAATAGTAAAGATGAGGAGGAAGGAAAATGTCCACATTATTGAATAAAACGAGAATGCTAAATAAGATATTACAAAAGTCAGGAACTGAACCTGTGGTTTTTGATGATATTTGTGCTTTATTAAGTGATGTTCTTATGTGTAATGTATATATAGTTAGCAGAAAGGGAAAAATATTAGGTCATGATTTTTCCAGTGGTTTTGAATGCGATACAGTAAAGGAAAAGGTATTAGCTGAAAATAGATTTCCAGATGACTATAACTCTAAGCTTTTGAATATACATGATACAGTGGCAAATATTAATAATAAAGATAAGTGTGTTTTTGAACTTGACGAAACATGTAACAATAAAGGTAAACTGACAACTTTGGTTCCTATAGTGGGAAACAGAGAAAGACTTGGAACTTTATTATTAGCTAGATTTGGAGAAGAATTTACTGATGAAGACTTAGTCTTAGCTGAATATAGTGCAACTATAGTAGGGTTAGAAATATTAAGATCTAAGCACGATGAGATAGAAGAAGAAGCAAGGAAAAAAGCTGTTGTTCAATTGGCTATCGGAACACTATCTTATTCAGAATTAGAGGCAGTAGAACACATTTTTAATGAGCTAGATGGAACTGAAGGACTTTTAGTAGCATCTAAGATAGCAGATAAAGTTGGAATTACTAGGTCCGTTATAGTAAATGCTTTAAGAAAGTTTGAGAGTGCTGGAGTTATAGAATCTAGATCCTTAGGAATGAAAGGAACTCATATAAGAATTCTAAATGAAAAATTATTAGATGAGTTAAAAAAGATTAAATAGACATATATTAAGGGAGGTCGTTAGACCTTCCTTATATTATAAAAAATATTATAAATAAAAGAAATATATGTTGATAGTAGCAAACACCTGTGGTATACTACATAAGGAGAAAATACACACATCATCTAATTTGTAAAATGGTTCCTTTAAAAGGTGTATTTATAAATATGAAGATGATGGAGGAAAAAACCAGGAGGTAGATTAAATGTCAGTTATATCAATGAAACAATTATTAGAAGCTGGTGTTCATTTTGGACATCAAACAAGAAGATGGAATCCTAAAATGGCTAGATACATCTTTACTGAAAGAAATGGAATCTATATAATAGATCTTCAAAAAACAGTGAAGAAAATAGAGCAAGCTTACGATTTCGTTAAAGAGGTTTCTGCAGAAGGAAAAGACATATTATTTGTAGGAACAAAGAAACAAGCTCAAGAAGCTATAGCAGAAGAAGCAGTAAGAGCTAATATGCACTTTGTTAACAACAGATGGCTAGGTGGTATGTTAACAAACTTTAAGACCATCAGAACCAGAATAGATAGGCTAGAAACTTTAAAGACAATGGAAGAAGACGGAACATTCGAAGTGCTTCCTAAGAAAGAAGTAGTATTGCTGAACAAACAACGTGCACGTCTTGAAAAATTCTTGGGCGGTATCGCTGANNGAAATGATGACGCTATAAGAGCGGTTAAACTAATAACTTCAAAGATTAGCGATGCTATTATTGAAGGAAGACAAGGCGAGCAATTAGCTGAATAATTTTTATAGAGGTAGATGAAGCTAATATTCATTTACCTCTTAAACTAAATTAAAAGGAGGAATATTAATGATAACTGCACAAGCTGTTAAAGAATTAAGAGAAAGAACTGGAGCAGGAATGATGGACTGCAAAAAGGCTCTTAGTGAAACTAATGGAGATATGGATAAAGCTGTAGAAGTATTAAGAGAAAAAGGATTAGCTGCTGCTGCTAAAAAGGCTGGAAGAATAGCTGCAGAAGGTGTAGTTGAAACTTATGTTTCAGAAGATAAAAAATCTGCTGGTATAATTGAAGTTAACTGTGAAACAGACTTCGTTGCTATAAATGAAGATTTTAAAACTTTTGCTAAAAATTTAGCAAAAATGGTGTCTACAACTAATGCTAATACTATAGAAGAGTTTGTTGAAAGTATATACATAGAAGATGAAAGCAAAACTGTAAAACAAGTTTTAACGGATTTAATTGCTAAAATCGGTGAAAACATGAATGTAAGAAGATTTGAAAAGTTTTCTGCAGATAATGGAGTAATTGCTAGCTACATTCATGGTGGTGGAAGAATAGGAGTTCTTTCACAAGTATCTTGCGAAAAGAACAGCGAAGTTATAGATGAACTTGCAAAAGATTTAGCAATGCAAGTTGCTGCTTCTAATCCATTATATTTAAATGATAAATCTGTAGATCAAGAAGCTATAGAGAAGGAAAAAGAAATCTATAGGGTTCAAGCTTTAAATGAAGGAAAGCCTGAAAAGATAGTAGATAAGATGGTAGAAGGAAGAGTGAAGAAATATCTTAAAGAGATATGTTTAGTTGATCAACCTTGGGTTAAGAATCCTGATTTAACTATTACTGCTCTTGTAAATGAAAAAGCTAAAGAAGTTGGAGCACCAGTTGAGGTTGCTAGATTCGTTAGATTTGAAAAGGGTGAAGGAATAGAAAAGAAGGAAGAAAACTTTGCAGAAGAAGTTGCAAAGCAAATGAAACAAGGATAATAATAAGATTTATTCTATTGAGTCCAGTGTCCATACTTTTTATATGCTTAATATGCAGGATATATTAGTATTAAAATATCTCGACATGGATAAAAATAAAAAGAGAACACTGTGTGTTCTCTTTTTTAAATAAGACTTACATAAAAGTCAAAAAATTGGAGGTTTTTTTATGGAAGGTTGCAAATATAAAAGAGTAATTCTTAAGCTTTCAGGAGAAGCTTTAGCTGGAGAAAATGGGTTTGGAATAGATTTTGAGGTAGCTACAAGAATAGCAGAAGAAATAAAGCAACTTATTGACATGGGAGTAGAGGTAGGAGCTGTAGTAGGAGGCGGTAACATATGGAGAGGCAGAAATGGAGATGCAATGGATAGAACTACTGCAGACTATATGGGAATGCTAGCTACTTGCATAAATGCCTTAGCATTACAAGACTCCCTAGAAAGCATAGGTGTGTTGACAAGAGTNNAAGAGTTCAAACAGCTATAGAAATGAGAGAAATAGCGGAGCCCTTCATAAGAAGACGAGCAATGAGGCATCTTGAAAAAGGAAGAGTTGTGATTTTTGCTGCAGGTACAGGAAATCCATATTTTTCAACGGACACTACAGCAGCATTAAGAGCAGCAGAAATTGAAGCTGATGTTATCTTGCTAGCTAAAAAGGTTGATGGGGTCTATGATAAAGATCCTAAAAAGTTCTCGGATGCTAAAAAATATGATAAATTAACATATATAGAAGTACTAGACCAAGGACTACAAGTAATGGATTCTACAGCCACTTCATTATGTATGGACAATAATATTCCTATATTAGTTTTTGGCCTTGATGAAGAAGGAAATATCCAAAAAGCAATTAAGGGAGAAAAGATAGGTACTTTAGTGTGTAAGTAAAATATAGGAGGGTTAAAGATGATCAAAGATATTATCTCTAAATCTGAAGAGAAAATGACTAAAACTATAGCTGTATTAAAGTCGGATTTAGCTACAATGAAAGCTGGAAAAGCTAATCCAACAATGTTAGATAGGATAGAGGTAGAATACTATGGAAGTATGTGCCCTATAAATCAAGTAGCTAATATATCTGCACCAGAACCAAGAATCATTTTAATACAACCATGGGAAAAAGGAACTTTAAAAGATATTGAAAAAGCTATACTAAAATCTGATCTAGGAATTAATCCATCTAATGATGGAGCGGTTATAAGATTAGTAGTTCCTGAATTAACAGAGGAGACAAGGAGGAATCTAGTCAAGAATGTTAAAAAGATAGGGGAAGAAGCAAAAGTAGCTGTTAGATCTATAAGAAGAGATGCCAATGAAAAGGTAAAGGCTTTAAAGAAAGATGGAGACATTTCAGAGGACGAGATAAAAAAGGCTGAGGAAAATATTCAAAAAAAGACAGATTCATATATAAAAGAAATAGACACTATTATTACTTTAAAAGAAAAAGAAATTATGGCCATATAATATAAATAAAACCTGCTAAGGCAGGTTTTATTTATAAAAAATTATATAGCAGGAGGAATAAAATTGGGATTATTTAAGAAAAATACTATTAAAAAAACTTCTGATAATATAGATTATACTAATATACCTCTGCATATAGCTATAATAATGGATGGAAATGGGAGATGGGCTACAAAAAGAGGATTGCCTCGAGCTATGGGGCATAAAGCTGGGGTTGAAGCTATTAGAGAGATAATAAAGGAATGTAACAGATTGGGTATAAAGTACTTAACCTTATATGCATTTTCTACAGAAAATTGGATAAGGCCTAAGGATGAAATCAACAATTTAATGAAATTATTGGTGGAATATTTAAGAAATGAGTTTAATGAACTAAATTCCAATGGGGTAGTAATAAACCATATAGGTGATATTACAAAACTTCCACCTCAATGCGTAAAGGAACTTCAAAATGCCTATGAGAAAACAAAAAATAATAAAGGGGTAGTAATGAACTTAGCTTTAAATTATGGTGGAAGAGATGAAATACTTAAGGGCGTAAACAATATAATAAAAGATGTGAAAAGTGGAAAGATTATAGATGAAGAGATAACAGAAGAAATTTTTTCAAACTATCTATATACAGCTTCTATGCCGGATCCTGAACTTATAATAAGGCCTAGTGGGGAAAAGCGAATAAGCAATTTTTTGTTATGGCAATGTGCATATGCTGAATTTTGGTATTCCAATATATGCTGGCCTGATTTTAAAAGTGAAAATTTAAGAGAGGCTATTATAGAGTATCAAAGTAGAGATAGAAGATTTGGAGGAGTTAAATAAAGGGGGCTAATAACATGAACATAGACAAGAGATATATAGGAGCACTTATTCTTTCTCCATTTATTATAATTTTGTTTTTGGGAGGTATATATCTAAAAATAGCAGCATTGATACTGTCTATATTAGGTATGTATGAGTTCTATAATGTGGTAAAAAAGAAGGAATTTAAACCAATAGCAATTATGTCATATAGTGCTATAATTATATATTTTATATTGAATAATAACACAGATTACTTAGTATATGTAGTAGGTATATTAACATTTTTAAGCTTATGTATTCCTGTTATAAATACAAACTACAATTTTTCTGATATAGCTATTACAGTTTTAGGATTTATATATGCGGGAGTATTTTTTAGCTTTATACCACAAATTAATTCTATGAAATATGGAAATTATTTAATATGGTTAATATTTATATCATCATGGTTATGTGACACTGCTGCATATTATACAGGAAAATATTTAGGCAAGAGAAAATTATGCCCAGAAGTAAGCCCTAAAAAAACTATAGAGGGATCATTAGGAGGCCTTCTTGGTAGTATAATAGGGTGCACAGTATTTGGATTTATAATAGGATCCTATGGAGTTGAAATTTCTTTAATCCACTATGGAATTATAGGACTCCTTTGTGGGATTTTTGGCCAATTTGGAGATTTAGTTGCATCATCTATTAAAAGATATGTGGGAGTTAAGGATTATAGCAATTTAATACCTGGACATGGAGGAATATTAGATAGATTTGATAGTGTGTTATTTTCCTCCGTGGTATTATTTGTATACTTAAGGCTTGTATTGGGCTTTTAAATTAACTATGAAAAAACAGAGTTATGACTCTGCTTTTTTTTGCAAAAAATCATTTAATTATCCATATACATGAAATAATATACATAATAAATATTATGTAAAGTAAACTTAAAATGTAATCTTGATATATTATTAAAAAAATTAGAATATACATTAACATAGACATAAACCGTATAGGAGAGTTAATTATGAAAACAGTTTATAAAAAACTATTGGAGTGTGGATTTGTATTAATAATATTTTGTTTTATATCCTTAGTTATTAAAAAATATTTTACTCCATTCTTCTTTATAATAATTCTTATAATACTAAGTACACCTATAGACAAGCTTTTATCAGGTATTCATAATAATAAAATTCGTTCTTTATTTACTATAATTATAGTAAATATTCTTATATTTATAGTCTTATTTTTCTTAGGAAATTATATTTATGATTTTTTATATAGTTTTATCAATAAAAATTACGTGGAGTTGCAAGACAATTTAAATAATTTGTTAGAATATTATAAAGACACAGCTCAGTGGCTTAAGATTGATATTTCATCTAAAGGGCTTATAAGTGGAGATTATTTAAAACGAGGGGCTTTATATACAGGTGAAGGTATTGTGGCTTATTTTATAGGAAACATTGCGACATACTTTATATTAAGTGATAAATATGATATATTAAATTTTATTAATTCAGTTTTAGAAGAGGAAATTTTTAATAAATTGAGATACAAGATTTACCAACTTAGAAAGGTTATAACTATAGAAATTCGATTGGTTCTAATGTCTACAATTACTACTACATTAGGATTTTATATACTTAAAATTCCCAAAGCCTTTCTATTAGGAATCTTTTGTGGCATACTAGATATATTACCTTATGTTGGAACAATAATAGTATTTATTCCTTTATTGCTGTATAATATATTAGTAAAAAAATATTTTATAGTGATTGGTCTTATTGCTTTATACATATTTGTGGAAATAATAAGACAAATATTAGAAACAAAATTTATAAGCAATAGGCTATCTATTCATCCTTTAGCAGTACTAATCTCTATTTATATAGGTATAAAAGTTTTAGGGATAGTTGGACTTATTACAGGACCTCTTTATGTAATAGTGGCTAAGGAGATTTTGATAACTTAATAGGGAGGAACTTTAATGAAAAGAATTTCAATACTCGGTGCTACAGGTTCAATAGGTACACAAACTATAGATGTAATAAGGAGAGAAAAAAATAATTTTCAGCTAGTAGCTATTTCGGCTAATAGAAATATAAAAACAACCTTAGAGATTATTAAGGAATTCAATCCTAAATATGTGGTGATGAGTCATAAAGAAAGCTATGATAAACTTTTACAAGAAGCTATGAATCTTAATTATAAAGGAAAAATATTATATGGTATGGAAGGAATGAATTTTATAGCTACTTTAGAAGAAATTGATATAGTAGTTACATCTGTGGTGGGTATGATAGGATTAGAACCTACTTTAAAAGCCATTGAGGCTAAAAAAGACATAGCTTTAGCTAATAAAGAAACCCTTGTAGTAGCTGGAGAAATAGTGATGAAAGCAGCTGAAGAAAATAGGGTCTCAATTTTTCCTGTGGACTCTGAACATAGTGCTATATTCCAATCGCTACAAGGAGAGAGAAATAATCAGATAAAAAATATACTTTTGACAGCATCAGGAGGTCCCTTTAGAGGGAAAAGTATTGAAGAATTAGAAAGGGTAACACCTAAAGATGCACTAAAACATCCAAACTGGAATATGGGGAAGAAAATATCTATAGACTCTGCTACTCTTATGAATAAAGGATTAGAGGTTATTGAGGCTAGATGGTTATTCAATGTAAATTATGATAGTATAAAAGTAGTAGTTCACCCAGAAAGTATAATACATTCTATGGTAGAGTATACAGATGGAAGTGTAATAGGACAAATGGGAACAGCAGATATGCGTCTTCCTATACAATATGCGTTGAATTATCCGGAAAGAAAAAATCAAATAGTACAGTCGGTAGACTTTTTAAAAGTAAAGACTTTAAATTTTGAGAAGCCTGATATAGATACTTTCAAGGCTCTAAAGCTTGCTTATGATGCTGGAAAAATTGGAGGCATTATGCCAACAATTTTAAACGGTGCTAATGAAGTTGCTGTAGATTTGTTTTTAAAAGGGAAAATATCCTTCCTTCAAATTGCATACATTATTGAAGAAACTATGGAAAAACTTTACAAAGAAGAAGAAGTTACACTAATCAATGTAATAAAAGTGGACTTAGATACTAGAAAATATATATACGAGAAATACAGTTAAGGAGGTAAAAACTGTGTATATAGTTATAGCGTTATTAGCACTAGGAGTACTTATAGTAGTTCATGAGTTAGGTCATTTTATAATGGCTAAGGTTAATGGGGTATTTGTAGAGGAATTTTCTCTAGGGATGGGGCCCAAGCTTTTTGGTATAAAGGGAAAGGAAACCAATTATCTTATAAAAGCATTTCCTATAGGTGGATATGTGAAAATGCTAGGAGAGGATGAAGAGGTAGGAGGGGATAAACGAGCCTTTTGCAACAAATCTCCTTTGCAAAGAATTAGCATAATCATAGCTGGTCCTCTTATGAATCTTATATTTGCATTAATAGTTTTTTCAGGCATAATTATGAATATTGGATATTCATCTAATATTATTGGGGGAATTATACCTAATTCTCCAGCAGAAGCTGTAGGAATGATGAAGGATGATAAAATTATAAATATAGCTGGTACTAAAATATCAACATGGGAAGATTTAACAACTGCTGTATATCTATCTAAGGGCGAAGAAATTAAGGTAGTAGTGGATAGAAAGGGACAGAGTAAAGAATTTTTAGTAAAACCTGCTTATATTGATGAAGAAGAAAGATATCTGATAGGAATAGATCCAGCAAGAGTAAATAATCCTACTTTTATAGAAAGCATAAACAATGGATTTAAGAAGATGAAATCATTAACAAGCCAAACTTTTGCAGCATTAAAGACTATATTTACAGGAAAAGCTTCTGTCAACGATGTTGGAGGTCCTGTGTCTATAGTAAAGATATCTGGAGCGGCAGCAGAAGCAGGGATGTTAAGCTTTTTAAATTTTGTAGCATTTTTAAGCTTGCAACTTGCTGTTTTTAATCTATTGCCATTCCCAGCTTTAGATGGTGGGTGGATAGTTATACTTCTTATAGAACTTATTTCTAGAAGAAAGGTAAACGATAAAGTAGTCGCAACTCTCAACTATATAGGTTTTTCTATTTTAATGCTACTGATGATATTAGTAACTATAAAGGATATATTATTTCCTATTAAGCTTTAGAAGGTGATTTTGATGAAAAGAAAAGAAACAATAAGGATAAAAATCGGAAATTTATTTTTAGGTGGCGATGCACCTATTACTATTCAGTCTATGACTAATACAGATACACGAAATATAGATGCTACTATAAAGCAGATTAAAGAGTTAGAAAAAGCGGGCTGTGATATAGTACGATGTGCTGTACCCGACATGGAAGCAGCAAAAGCTATCAAAAATATAGTAAGAGAAATATCAATACCGTTAGTAGCTGACATACATTTCGACTATAAATTAGCAATAGAATCTATAAAAAATGGAATATCAGCCCTACGAATAAACCCAGGCAATATTGGAGAGAAAAGCAGGGTAGAACTTTTAGCTAAGCAATGTAAAGAAAAAGGAATACCCATTAGAGTAGGAGTAAATAGCGGGTCTTTAGAAAAAGATATCTTAGATAAATATGGGTATCCTTCTGAGGAAGCATTGTGTGAAAGTGCATTGAGACATATAGAAATTTTAGATAGTTGTAATTTTAATGATATAGTAATATCATTAAAATCTTCAAATGTATCTAAGATGATAGAAAGCTACAGGCTAATTTCAAATAAATGCAATTACCCTCTTCACTTAGGAGTGACAGAATCAGGTACTCTGTGGAGAGGAACTATAAAATCTAGTATTGGCATTGGAACATTGCTAAGTGAAGGCATAGGAGATACCATAAGAGTTTCCTTAACAGGAAATCCTGTTGAAGAAGTTAGAGTTGGAAAAGAAATATTAAAGGCTACTGGACACTTAAAAGAAGGAGTAGAATTTATATCATGTCCTACCTGCGGAAGAACTCAAATTGATTTAATAAAAATTGCTGAGGAAGTAGAAAGGAAGCTTTCTACTATGAATAAAAATATAAAGGTGGCTGTTATGGGGTGCATAGTAAATGGACCCGGAGAAGCTAAGGAAGCAGACATTGGAATAGCTGGAGGGAATGGAGAAGGATTAATTTTTAAAAAAGGTATTATTGTAAAAAAAGTAAAAGAGAATGAATTGGTAAATGAATTATTTAAAGAAATTGAAAATATGTAGGATTTTCCTACATATTTTTGGCTATAAGGAGGACTTGATGCTATGGAAAAAAAGGATAGTTCTATGATAAATACATCCATAGAAGAATTTAAGATACTAAAAATCCAATATTTAAAACAAAAAGATATATTAAAAATTATAGTAAGGGCTTATGAGGAAGTTCATGAAGAATTGGAAGCCCAGATAAGAAGCTTTGTAAAGAAAAACATAGGTGCTTTTGAAAATATAGATATAGTATATTATAAGAGTTTATCTAATGTATCCTTAGAAGAAGCTGTAGATAAATATTGGATAGATATAAATCATAGTATAGTAAATTCCATACCAGCATGTAAGGAATTCTTTAAAAAATGTACGAGAAGAATTGACAATGATACTATCATTTTAAGTTATGGTAATGAATTTTTATGCAAAATGATGAGAGCAAGAAATGTAGAAAGACTAATTACAGAAAGCATATACAATATCTTTGGAATAAAGTCTAAGGTTACTATATCATATGATTCATCTCTTATAGATGAATCATATGATAAAATGAAAGAAGAAGAAAATAAGCAAATATTTCAAAAAAGTCTTAAAGATAATAATATACAAAGTTATGGTAGTACACAGGGACAGAGTGCAAAGAAACAAAACGGGTTTGACGGGAATAATAAAGAACCAGCTAAAGAGGAAAATATGATTCTAGGAAATAAACAAATAAATGATGAACTAACAGATATAAGGGAACTAACAGATTCTTCAGGAATTGTTGCAGTTTGTGGAGATATATTTAAAGTAGATATTGTTGAAACTAAAAAAGGAACTATAATAGTAACATTTTTTATAACAGATTATACTAGTTCTATAATGGTTAAATGTTTCCCAAAACCTAAAGATATCGAAAACATAACTAATTCTCTAAAAAAAGGAATAAGGGTTAAGGTAAAGGGAGATTGTTCCTATGATATATATTCTAAGGAAATAACCCTTAAAGCACGTAATATAATAAAAGTAGAAAAAATTGAAAGAATGGATCTGTGTGATGAAAAAAGAGTTGAACTTCACCTTCATACCAATATGAGTGCCATGGATGCAATAACTCCAGCAAGCAAATTGATTGAAACTGCAGCAAAATGGGGACATAAAGCTATAGCTATAACAGACCATGGCGTAGTTCAAGCTTATCCTGAGGCCATGGATGCTGCTAAAAAAAATAATATTAAAGTGCTATATGGGGTTGAGGGGTATTTGGTTAATGATGGTAAACCCTTGGTGCTGGGAGAAAAAGGGCAAAATTTAGACGGTGAGTATGTAGTATTTGACATAGAGACCACAGGATTTTCAAGCCAAAATGATAAAATCATAGAGATTGGTGCAGTGAAAATTAAAGAAGGAAGTATAATAGATAGATTTAGTAAATTTGTAAATCCAGGCATACCTATTCCAGCCAATATAGTAGAACTTACAAGCATCACTGATGAAGTAGTACGGAATGAAGAGAGTATAGATGTGGTATTAAAAGATTTTATCGCATTTATAGGGGATAGCGTATTAGTAGCTCATAATGCCTCCTTTGATATCTCTTTCATAAGAAAAAATGCTAGTGATCTTAATATGACTTTTGAAAATTCTGTATTAGATACATTGGAATTAAGCAGATATCTATATCCGGAATTGAAAAGGTATAAACTAAATGTTGTAGCAAAACATTTGGGAATCTCACTAGAGAATCATCATAGGGCAGTTGATGATGCAGAGGCTACTGCAGAAATACTTCTTTATTCATTTAAAAAAATCAAAGAAGACAAAGGACTTTATAATCTATCTGACTTAAATGAAGAGTTCTTAAAAAATATAGATATAAAAAAAATGCCAGTATATCATATTATAATATTGGCTAGAAACCAAAAGGGGTTAAAAAATTTATATAAGCTAGTTTCTAGGGCCCATATTGATAACTTTTTCAAGAAGCCAAGATTACCTAAGTCGTTAATAGAAGAATTTAGAGAAGGACTTATAGTTGGATCTGCCTGTGAAGCTGGAGAATTGTATAGGGCTATTTTAGGGGGAGCTACAGAAAGTGATATAGATGAAATTGCAGATTTTTATGATTACTTGGAGATACAGCCTCTTGGTAATAATAAGTTTTTAATAGAAAAGGGAAATGTAAAAGACATAGATGAACTGCAACAAATAAATAAAAGAATATGTAAACTTGGAGAAAAAAAGTCTAAATTGGTAGTAGCAACTTGTGACGTTCACTTTATGGACCCTAAGGATGAAGTGTTTAGAAGAGTAATATTAGCAGGGCAGGGATTTGATGATGCGGATAACCCTCCTCCACTATATTTTAGAACTACTAATGAAATGTTAAAGGAATTTTCTTATTTAGGAGAGGAAAAGGCTAGAGAGGTAGTCATAACAAACACTAATAAAATTGCTGACATGGTTGAATTTGTAAAACCCATACCTGATGAAACATATCCTCCTAAGATTGATGGAGCTGAAGAAGATATTAAAAATATGACACTGCATAAGGTTCATTCTATATATGGTGAAAATTTACCTGAGGTTATACAGAAAAGGCTAGACAAAGAGTTAAATTCCATAATTAACAATGGGTATGCAGTTCTTTATTTAATAGCTCATAAACTAGTTGCTAAATCGTTACAAGATGGTTACTTAGTAGGTTCTAGAGGTTCTGTTGGTTCCTCCTTTGTAGCTACTATGTCAGATATAACAGAAGTTAACGGATTGCCCCCTCACTATGTGTGCCCTAAATGTAAAAATAGTGAATTTATATTGGATGGGTCTATAAGTTCAGGAGCAGATTTACCGGATAAGGATTGTCCTAATTGTGGAACCAAGTATAAGAAGGATGGACACGATATTCCTTTTGAAACATTCTTAGGATTTGAAGGTGATAAANNGTGATAAGGAACCTGATATAGATTTAAATTTTTCAGGAGAATATCAAGCGGTGGTTCATAAATATACAGAAGTTCTTTTTGGAGAAGGGTTTGTATTTAAAGCTGGAACCATAGGTACTGTAGCTGAAAAAACAGCCTATGGATTTGTGAAAAAATATCTAGATGAAAGAAATATGATAGTACCTCAAGCAGAAATAGAGCGTCTCACAATAGGATGCACCGGCATTAAAAGAACCACTGGACAGCATCCAGGAGGAATAATGGTTGTTCCAAGAGATAATGAAATATACAACTTTACGCCTATTCAGCATCCAGCAGATGATAACAATACAGATATAATTACTACTCATTTTGATTATCATTCTATAAGTGGTAGACTTCTGAAATTAGATATATTAGGGCATGATGATCCTACGGTTCTTAGGATGCTTCAGGATTTAACAGGATTAGATCCTAAAACTATTCCACTAAGTGATCCTAAAGTATTAAGTTTATTCATAAGTCCAGATGCTTTAGGGGTTACAAAAGAAGAACTTAATTGTGAAGTAGGGACTTATGGACTACCTGAATTTGGGACTAAGTTTGTAAGGCAAATGCTTGTGGATACACAACCCAAGACCTTTGCAGATTTAGTTAGAATATCTGGATTATCTCACGGAACAGATGTTTGGCTTAACAATGCCCAATACTATATCAAAGAGGGTTATACAACTTTAAGTGAGTGTATAGCCACTAGAGATGATATAATGGTATATCTTATGCATAAAGGGGTTCCTTCAAAGACTGCATTTACTATTATGGAGAAGGTAAGAAAAGGTAAGGGATTAACAGAGGAGCATATAGAGATTATGAAAAACAATAAGGTGCCAGATTGGTACATAGAATCTTGCAAAAAAATAAAGTATATGTTTCCTAAGGGCCATGCGGTAGCTTACGTAATGATGGCTATGAGAATAGCTTATTATAAGGTCTATTATCCTTTAGCTTATTATGCCACATATTTTACAGTAAGAGCTGATGACTTTGATGCTGAATTAATTGTAAAGGGAGAAGAAGTTGTAAAGCAAAGGATGGAAGAGCTTAATGCTATGGGAAATAATATGACTCAGAAGGATAAAGGATTACTCACTGTACTAGAAATATCTTATGAGCTATATAAAAGGGGATTCAAATTCTTAAAGGTAGATTTATATAAATCTGACGCTATAAAATTTTCTATAGAAGACGGGGCTATAAGACCACCTATAAATTCCTTACAAGGCATTGGAGCAAATGCAGCAAAAAGTATAGCAGAATGTAGAAAAGATGGAGAATTTATATCTAAAGAGGATTTAAGGTTAAGATCTAAGGCTTCAAGAACAGTCATAGAAACTTTAGATAATCATGGCTGTTTAGAGGGGCTTCCAGAGACAAACCAATTGAGTTTATTTTAAGGTTATGTAGTTAAGTTATATAATTTTCCTTGTAATTAAACAATTAATATGATAATATTGATATATAAACTTTTACATTTAAATTTGAGCTATAAGAAAGGAGTGGGTAAAAACCCGCTCTTTCTGTTTGTAAACGCAACTTAAGGTTGCGTTTTTCACTACACTATATTAGATATTATATTTATCTTTAAATATGTACAATATAGATATATTAATAAAATTCAGTGATAAAAGGAGGGATAGTATGAAAAAGGAAGTTTTGATTAAGGAAATTGAAACCTTAGTTCTTCCAATAGTAAATGATTTAGGATATGAGTTATATCATGTAGAATATACAAAGGAAGATGGAGAAAATTATTTAAGAATATATATAGATAAAAAAGAAGGAATATCATTAAATGATTGCGAAAAAGTTAGTAGAGTAGTAAGTGATAAGTTGGATGACATAGATCCTATAAAAGATTCTTATTATTTCGAAGTGTCTTCGCCAGGCATAGATAGAATTTTATACACTGATAAACACTTAAGGGATAGCATTGAAAAAAGTATAGCAGTAAGATTGAATAAATCTTTAAATAGCAAAAAATTAATAAAAGGTGTCTTAAAATCTTTTGATGAAAATATTTTAAATTTACAAATAGATGAAAGTATTTTAGCTATTGATAGAAATAATATTAAGTCTGTAAATATAGAAGAATTCTAGAGGGGAGATAAAGGAGGTTCTAAAATGAATGAAGAATTCATAGGTGCATTAAAAGAGATTGTTAAAGAAAAGGGAGTAAGCGAAGATTTAATCTTTTCTACAATAGAAGATGCCCTTGTAGCAGCATACAAAAAAAATTATGCTAACACTTCAGCTCAAAACGTAAAGGTAACAATGAGTAGAGAAACGGGAGAAATTCATGTTTATGCTCAGAAGGATGTAGTGGAAGAAGTTTATGATGACGTTACAGAGATAGCATTAGAAAAAGCTAAAGATATAAGTCCAATATATGAGGTAGGGGATGTAGTTGATATTGAAGTTACTCCTAGAACCTTTGGCAGAGTAGCTGCCCAATTGGCAAAACAAGTAGTTGTCCAAAGAATTAAAGAGGCTGAAAGAAATATAATCTATAATGAGTTTGTAGAAAAAGAATTTGATATAATAACAGGAATAGTTGCTAGAAAAGATAAAACCAATGTTTTTGTAGATTTAGGTAAAATAGAAGCTGTATTAGGGCCTAATGAGCAGATGCCTGGAGAGGAATACAATTTTAATGAAAAGTTAAAACTCTATATAGTGGAAGTAAAAAACACTACTAAAGGTGCTCAAGTTATAGTATCTAGAACCCATCCAGGCTTGGTAAAAAGATTGTTTGAATTAGAAGTTCCAGAAATTTACGAAGGAATAGTAGAAATAAAGAGCATAGCAAGGGAAGCTAGTTCAAGAACAAAGATAGCAGTATACTCCAAAGATGAATCTATAGATCCTATGGGTGCATGTGTAGGACCTAAGGGAGTAAGGGTTCAAAACATAGTTAACGAATTAAAGAATGAAAAAATAGACATTATAAAATGGTGTAAGCTACCAGAAGAATATATTTCTAATGCCTTAAGTCCAGCTAAAGTTTTAGATGTAGACATAGATGAGGATAGTAAATGTGCTAGAGTAGTTGTAGATGATAACCAATTGTCTTTAGCTATAGGTAAAGAAGGCCAAAATGTAAGATTAGCAGCTAAGCTTACAGGATGGAAGATAGACATAAAGAGCAAATCACAAGTTAGCGAACAAACTATATAGAGGTGAGGATTTATGAAAGTAAAGAAAATCCCTCAGAGAATGTGCAATGGATGTATGGAGATGAAACCTAAAAAGGAACTTATACGGATAGTTAAAAGTTCAGATGGAGAAGTTTCTGTAGATCTTACAGGTAAAAAGCCTGGAAGAGGTGCTTATATTTGCAGGAATTCTCAGTGCTTAGAAAAGGCATACAAAAGTAAAAAACTAAATAAAAGTTTAGAAGCAAGTATAAGTGAAGAAGTGCGTATTTCATTGAGAACTGAGATAAATAATGAATAAATTTTTAGGCTTTTTAGGACTAACTAAAAAGTCTGGAAACCTAATAGAAGGATACAATAAATGTGAAGAATATATAAAGAAGAAGAAACCCTATCTTCTTATATTAGCAAAGGAAGCCTCTCCTAACACAATAAAGAAGTTTACAACTTTTTGTAAAGAAGAAGAAATTCCATTTATAGATGGAATAGATAAAAAAATATTAGGCGGAGCCTTAGGACGTGAAGAAATAAGTATATTATTTGTAAAAGACAATAAAATGGCAAAAAAGCTTTTAGACTTATGGAATGAAGAAAATTTAAGATAAAAGCAAAAGCTAGTATGAAGATTAACCGGGGGTGAAATGATTTGTCAAAAATAAGAGTATATGAGTTAGCAAAAGAACTAGAAATTTCAAGTAAGGAGTTGATAAATCTCCTTATGGATGAATTCAGCATAGAAGTAAAAAACCATATGAGCGTTATAGAAGAAGAGGATGCTGAACTTATCAAAGAACTCATGGAAGAAAACGGAACAGAATCTAAAGACAATACTGAAGAAGGTGATTCTTCTAAAGGATTAGTTGAAGAATATGAAGAAATAGTTTCAGAAGAAGTAAATAAACCTGTAGTTAAAACAAAAAATAAAAACAAAACTAAAGGAAAGAGGGAGTTTACATTTAATACCGATAAAGAAATTAAAGAAGAAATATCCGAAAATGAAATCATAGAAATAGGAGAACTTATTACAGTAAAGGATTTAGCAGAAAAGTTAAATAAATCAGGCACAGAAGTTATTAAAGCATTAATTTTTACTGGAGTTATGGCTGCTATTAACCAAGAAATTGACTTTGCTACAGCTGAAAAGGTGGCAGAAAAGTTTAATGTTACGTTAGAAAAGAAAGAAGAGTCTTCTAATTTAGTAGAAGAAGAAGAAAATGTTACAGATGATGAGGAATCTTTAGTAAAAAGACCTCCTATTGTAACCGTAATGGGACACGTTGATCATGGTAAGACTTCATTGTTGGATGCTATAAGAAAGTCTAAGGTAACATCTACAGAAGCAGGTGGAATAACTCAGCATATAGGAGCATATACTGTCAATTTAAATGGTGAGAAAATAACCTTTCTAGATACACCAGGACATGAAGCCTTCACTGCAATGAGAGCAAGAGGGGCTCAAATAACTGATATAGTAATATTGGTAGTAGCGGCGGATGATGGAATTATGCCACAGACAAAAGAAGCTATAAATCACTGTAAGGCTGCCAATGTACCAATGATAGTAGCAATAAATAAGATAGATAAGCCAGGTGCTAATATAGATAAAGTAAAACAAGAGCTTTCAGAATTTGGACTTATATCAGAAGACTGGGGTGGAGATACTATATGTGTTCCTGTTTCTGCTAGAAGTGGTGAGGGAATAGATGGTCTGTTAGAGATGGTAGTACTAACATCAGAAATGGAAGAACTAAAGGCTAACCCTGATAGAAAAGCTAAAGGAACAGTAATAGAGGCAAAGCTGGATAAAGGAAGAGGAGCAGTAGCTTCCTTATTGGTTCAAAATGGAACACTAAATGTAGGAGATTCTATACTTGTTGGATCTACTTACGGTAGAATCAGAGCTATGTTTGATGACAAGAGTAAGAAGATAAAAACCGCAGGACCATCAATTCCAGTAGAAATCTTAGGTCTATCCGAAGTACCTGCTGCAGGGGATAAGTTTAATGTAGTAAAGGATGAGAAAACAGCAAGAAACATGGCTGACTCAAGAAGGGAAAAGGAGAAGGCTGAAAATCTGCAAAATGCTCATAGAGTATCTTTGGAGGACTTATACAGTCAAATTCAAGAGGGAAAAGTCAAGGAATTAGCTTTAATCGTAAAGGCTGATGTTCAAGGATCTGTAGAGGCTTTAAAGCAATCTTTAGAAAAATTATCTACAGAAAGTGTAAAAGTAAGAGTTATTCACCAAGCGGTGGGGGCTATAACTGAAACAGATATTACTTTAGCCACTGCATCTAATGCTATAATAATAGGATTTAATGTTAGACCTGATAGCAATGCTGTAGCAGCTGCTGAAAAAGAAAAGGTTGATATTAAAACATATAGAATCATTTATGATGCAATAGAGGATGTAAAATCAGCAATGATAGGAATATTAGAACCTGAATATAAAGAAGTTGTTTTAGGAAGTGCTGAGATTAGGCAAACTTATAAAATATCTAATATCGGAACCATTGCAGGGTGTTATGTTTTAAATGGAAAGATAACTAGAAATAGTGACATAAGGGTCATTAGAGATGGTATAGTTATATTTGAGTCTAAGCTTGCATCCCTAAAGAGATTTAAAGATGATGCTAAAGAAGTTAATAGCGGATATGAATGTGGTTTAAGTGTAGAGAAATTTAATGACATAAAAGATGGAGACATAATTGAAGCCTTTACAATGGAGGAAGTACAAAGAAAAGAACTGTAAAGGAGCTGAGGTAAAATGGCTAAATATAGAGGTGGAAGAATAAACGAGGAAGTAAAGAAGGAACTAAGTGATATAATAAGAAACTCAATCAAGGATCCAAGGCTTGCATCTATGATTAGTGTAACAGATGTAAATGTTACAAAGGATTTAAGGTATGCTAAGGTATATCTAAGCATTTTCGGAGATGAACAGGTTAAGAAAACTTCTTTAGAAATTTTAAAGAATTCAAGGGGGGTTATGAGAAGAGAACTAGCACGTAGGATAAACTTGAGAAATACTCCTGAATTGATTATTGAGGAAGATAATGCTATAGAATATGGAATGCATATAGATTCATTAATAGAAAAAATAAAGGAAGAGAAAAATAATGAATAGTCTTAAAGATGTAATCAATGAAATTTCAAGTAGCAAACTTATAGGAATAACTTATCATACTTCTCCAGATGGTGATGCTTTAGGAAGTGCCTTAGCACTTTCTAAAGCTTTAAATAAAATATGTAAAAGAAATTATATCATATCAAAGGAAAAAATTCCTCGTGATTTTTCATATTTAAATGCTGATCATATTATAAATGGAGAAGAAGTAACTATTAAGGAAAATACAGATTGTTTAATTGCATTAGATTGTGGAAATACGGAAAGACTATCTGGAGATTTTCAATTTCACTCTAGAAATTTTAAAATAATAAATGTAGATCATCATCTTTCTAATGATAGATATGGAGATATTAATTATGTAAATACTGATGCTGCTGCTACAGCAGAAATAATTTATGATATTATCAAAGAATTTGAAATAGAGATAGATGAAGACATTGCTAAATGTATATATACATCATTAATAACAGATACAGGTTCTTTTAGGCATAGTGGAACCTCTTCAAAGACTCATAATATAGCAGGGGAGCTTATAGATATAGGAATCGATTTTTCAGCTATCCATAGAGAGGTATTTGATAATAAGCCATTGGAGAAGTTGAAGCTCTATGGTAAAGTATTTGATACTATTGAGATGTTTTACAATAGAAAAGTATGCTTTATGACAATTACTGAAAGTATCCTTGATGAGCTGGCTATAGAAGATTCTGATACCTCTGATGTTATTTCTTTTGGAACTCAAATAGATACAGTTGAAGTGGTGGCACTTTTTAAGGAAAACAAAGAAGGAACAAAGATAAGCATACGTTCTAAAAACAATGTAGATGTAAGAAAAGTTGCAGAAGCATTTGGCGGTGGAGGTCATACAAAAGCCTCAGGATGCTTTATTAAGAATACGTCACTGGAAGATGCAAAGAAATCTATACTATTACAAATAAAGGAGCAACTATAGTATGGATGGGGTAATAAATGTATGCAAGCCAAAGGGAATTTCATCTTTTCAAGTTGTTAGAGAGCTAAAGAAGCTTACAGGTAAATGTAAAATAGGTCATACTGGTACCCTAGATCCTCTTGCTTCTGGGGTATTACCTATTTGTATAGGAAAAGCAACAAAAATTACAGAATATATAATGGAAAATCATAAAGTTTATGTTGCTACTTTAAAGTTAGGACAAGAAAGTGATACCTATGACTTAGAAGGAACTATAATTTCCACTAAAGAAGTAAAATTTATAACAGATGAAGAAATAAAGGACATATTAAGTGATTTTACGGGAGAAATTATGCAGGTTCCACCTATGTATTCTGCTTTAAAGCAAGGTGGTAAAAGACTTTATGAACTGGCTAGGCAGGGTATTGAAGTTGAAAGAGAGCCTAGAAAAATAAACATATATAACATAGAACTTCTAAAATTAGATCTACCTTTTGTAACTATGAGAGTAAAATGTTCAAAGGGAACATATGTACGAAGTCTCTGCAAAGACATAGGAGATAAAGTTGGATGTGGAGCTATTATGACAGAGCTTATTAGAGAAGAAACAGGACCTTTCAGTTTGAGTAATGCTGTAGATTTAAATAATATTAATAATTGTAATATAGAGGATTATTTACTTCCTATTGAAAAAGTGCTATCATGTTATGAGAAAATAGAGGTGGATGATAAGTTTTTTAAACTTCTTTATAATGGAGTTTCTGTTAAAGACAAGTTCCTTTGTAATGATAAAATTTGTACAGATAAATTATATCGTGTATATTCAGATAAGAATATATTTTTAGGACTTGGAAAAAGAGACTTTAATGGGTTTAAAATAATGAAGCTATTGTTATAGGGGATGTAGCTATGATTGTTATTAATGAGAATTTTAATAGGAATGATGATATTTATATAGCATTAGGGAGTTTTGATGGATTACATAAAGGCCATATGAGTTTAATAAAAAAAGTATCTCAGTTAGCCAAAGCCAATGATGGAAAGAGTATGGTCTATACTTTTAAAGACCATCCGTTAAATACAATAGATTCTAAGTTTGCACCAAAGCTTATTATGGATAATGATACCAAATTGAATTTATTGGCTGAGTCAGATATAGACCTTGTTCTATTAGAAACCTTTGATGACAAATTTATGAAGTTATCTCCTGAAAATTTTATTATTAGGATATGTAAGAGGTTTAATATAAAAGGAATGGTGGTTGGATTTAATTACAGGTTTGGTTATAAAAACCAAGGAGATGTAGATTTACTTTTCAATTTAAGCAAAAAGTATAATTTTAATCTTACGGTGATGAACCCATTTAAAGATGAAGATACAATAATAAGTAGTACTTTAATAAGACAACTAATAAAAGAAGGTAAAATAAAGAAGGCTAATTCTTACCTTTCAATGCCATTTATGATTAAAGGCAATGTTGTCAGGGGTAAAGGGTTAGGGAAAACCATCGGATATCCTACTGCTAATATAGATTATGATAAAAGATATGTATTGCCAGGTGAAGGAGTATATTACACCAATGTAAAATATAATGAAACTTTCTATAGAGGTATAACTAGTGTTGGCTTTAATCCAACTGTATATGGAGAAAAATTAACTATAGAAACTTATATATTAGATTTTAATGAAAATATATATGGAAANNTTCATCTTTACTTTATTGAAAAAACTAGGGAGCAAATCAAATTTCCCACTGTAGAAAATCTAGTAGAACAATTAAAACTTGATGAAAAAAGTGCAAAAATGAAAAAAATATATAAATTTAGATAAAAATAATTTACAATAAAAAAATTATTTGTTATAATAATGGTTGAGAACCTAGTTCTAAGATATAAGAGCGCCTAACTTAAACCTTGGAACTTAGGGGATAATTACATGGAGGTGTTACATTAATGGATAAGGCAAGAAAAGAAGAAATTATAAAACAACATGCAAGACATGAAGGAGACACTGGTTCACCAGAAGTGCAAATAGCACTATTAACTGATAGAATCAATTCTTTAACAGAACATTTAAAAACTCATAAGAAAGACCACCACTCAAGAAGAGGTCTTTTCCTAATGATTGGACAAAGAAGAGGTCTTCTTAACTATTTGATGAAGCAAGATATCGCAAGATATAGAAGCATAATTGAAAAATTAGGATTAAGAAGATAATTAAGAGCGGCAAAGCCGCTCTATTATTTTAAACTATTAATAATTAAGTAAAAAATGTTAATACTATTAATGACCTATTGAAGGGAGGGTTTTTATATGAACAATATACTAGAAACCACGGTTGCAGGAAGAAAGTTAAAGGTGGAATTTGGTAAAGTAGGAATGCTTTCTAATGCAGCTATATTTATGAATTATGGAGATACAGTAGTGTTAGTGAATGCTAATGCATCTGAAGCTCCAAGAGATGGGATAGACTTTTTCCCACTAAGTGTTGAATATGAAGAAAGACTTTATTCTGTTGGTAAAATACCAGGTGGCTTCATAAAGAGAGAGGGAAGACCTTCAGAAAAAGCTATATTAAATGCAAGGGCTATAGATAGACCTTTAAGACCTTTATTCCCAAAGGGATATAGAAATGATGTTCAAATCGTATGTACAGTTCTATCTGTTGAAAATGACAATCTTCCAGAAATTTTAGCTATGAATGCCGCTTCCATGGCATTATGCCTATCTAGTATTCCTTTTACAACACCAGTAGGTACTGTGTCTGTTGGACTAATTGATGGAAACTTTATCTTAAATCCAACTTCTAAAGAAAGAGAACAAAGCTCATTATCTTTAACTGTATGTGCTACAAAAGNNCAATAGCTTTTGGATTTGACCAATGTCAAACTATTGTTAGATTCCAAGAAGAAGCTATGAGTAAATTTGGTAAAGCAAAGGTTCAGCCTGAAATACATGTAGTTGACGAAACTATAGAGAAGGAAGTTAGAGAATTTGCTTTTGCAGATATTAAAGAGGCTATGTACTTAACTGATAAGGATGAAAGAAATGCTGCTATAGATAAAGTAAAAGAAAAGATTTCTGAAGCTTTTGATGAAAAATATCCAGATGATTTATCAGACATAGCAGATGTAGTTTATAGAATGCAAAAGGAAACAGTGAGAACCATGATTCTTAAGGAAAAGAGACGTCCAGATGGAAGAGATTTTCATCAAATAAGGCCTATAAGCTGTGAGGTTTCACTTCTTCCAAGAACTCACGGAACAGGGTTATTTACAAGAGGGTTGACCCAAGTTCTTACTGTAGCAACCTTAGGATCTTTAGGTGATGGTCAAATTTTAGATGGTATAAGTGAAGAAGAATTCAAGAGATATATGCATCACTATAACTTTCCATCTTACAGTGTAGGCGAAGTTAGACCTTTAAGAGGCCCAGGAAGACGTGAAATAGGTCATGGTGCTCTTGCAGAAAGAGCATTAGAGCCATTAATTCCTTCAGAAGAAGATTTTCCATACACTATTAGATTAGTATCAGAAGTATTAAGTTCTAATGGATCTACATCTCAGGCTAGTGTATGTGGTAGTACTTTAGCATTACTAGATGCAGGAGTGCCAATAAAGAGACCTGCTGCAGGTATAGCCATGGGATTAGTTACTTCAGAAGATTTAGCTGAAGAAGAAGTACTAACAGATATACAAGGAATAGAAGATTTCTTCGGAGATATGGATTTTAAGGTGGCTGGAACTGAAAAAGGAATAACATCAATTCAAGTAGATACAAAAATCAAAGGTCTCTCTAGCGGATGTATAAAGAAGGCTATAGAGGATGCTAGGGTTGCAAGACTATTTATATTAAACAAGATAAATCAATGCATACCTGAAGCAAGATCAGAGGTTTCTAAATACGCACCTAAGACTTATAGTATGGCCATCGACCCTGATAAAATAAGAGATGTTATAGGTGCAGGTGGTAAGACTATTAATAAAATAATAGCAGAAACTGGAGTAAAAATAGACATTAAAGAAGATGGAAGAGTATTTATTACAGCTGTAGATGCTGAAGGCGGAAAGCAAGCATTGAAGATGATAGATGACTTAACCAGAGAGATTAAGGCCGGGGAAATTTATCTTGGAAAGGTAACAAAGATTACTACCTTTGGAGCCTTCGTTGAGATTTTACCAAATAAAGAAGGACTAGTTCACATATCTAAGTTAGATGTTAATAGAGTAAATAAAGTTGAGGATATAGTATCTGTAGGCGATGAAATCTTAGTTAAANNAACAGAGATTGATTCTCAAGGAAGAATAAACTTATCTAGAAAAGATGCTATCAAGGATTCAGAAACAGAAGGATCTACTGATAATTAGAAATAGAAGGGCAGGGATGCCTTTTTATTTTTTATATATGGAGGAAGCTTTATGCATGATATATTTACACTTAGTAATGGATTAAGAGTAGTAATAGAAAAAATAGAATATGTAAACTCGGTAAGCTTTGGATTGTGGGTTGAAAATGGATCTAGAAATGAAAGCCCTACAAACAATGGGATATCTCATTTTATTGAACATATGCTTTTTAAAGGAACCCATAATAGAAGTGCTAAGGATATAGCTGAAGCCATAGAAAATGTAGGTGGTCAACTAAATGCTTTTACTAGTAAAGAAACAACTTGTTTTTATGCTAAAACCTTATATAATCATTTAGAGCTTAGTATGGACGTTATATCAGATATGTTATTTCATAGTAAACTGGACGAAGAAGATATTGAGAAAGAAAAAGGCGTTGTTATAGAGGAAATAAATATGAATGAAGATTCTCCAGAAGATGTACTAGGAGATTTACATAGTAAAGCTATATGGGGAGAGGATCCTATTTCATACCCAGTTTTAGGAACCATAGATACAGTAAAGTCTTTTCATAAAAAAGCACTAAGAGAGTATATAAATCAGTATTATATTCCGGAAAATTCAGTGATTTCTATATGTGGCAAAATAGACATAACTGAAACTAAGAAACTTATAGAAAAGTTTTTTGGTCATTGGAATAGCTCCCAGAAAAAAATAACTTGTTACTCATGTCCTGATATATTAAAAAATAATTTTTTAAAAGAAAAACCTATAGAACAAGTACATATAAGTCTAGGCATGAAAGGAATAGCTTTAGGTGATGATGATTTATATCCAATGCTATTAGTTAATAATGCTTTTGGCGGTGGAGTTGCATCAAAGCTATTTCAAAAAGTAAGAGAAGAGTTGGGTTTGTGTTATACAATTTATTCCTATAATTCATCTTTTAATAAAACAGGCACTTTAAATATATATACAGGAGTGTCACCTCAATATGTAAATTTAGCTTTAGAAGCAATAAACAATGAAATTAGTGAATTTTGTGACAAAGAGATTTATGATATAGATTTAGATGTATCTAAAGAGCAATTAAAAGGTTTTTATATTTTAGGGGCTGAGAGTGTAAGTAGCAAAATGTTTGCCAATGGAAAGTCAGTATTATTTTTAAATAAAATTATTACTCCTAAAGATATGATTGAGAAAATAGATAATATAACCATGGATAATGTATTACAAGTGATGAATAGAACTTTTAAACATGGAATCTTAAATTCGGCTTTTGTAGGAAATCATATTGATATAAATAAGATTAATGATATTATAAGTATATAAAACTTTCACTAGTAATATAATTTTTTGTGCTATCATAATATAAAGTAATAATTATATTATTTGAGGAGTGTTATATTATGAGTGAAAACTATAAGTTTTATAGTGATTTAGAAAGATATGAAATCATAAATATCAATGATGGTGAAAAATATAATTTTTTAGGAAGCAATGATATAGTAATAGACGATGATGGAAATTTTAAATTATTAGTTGTAAATAATAATCAAAGCAAATTCAGTTTTTTTGGAAATACAGAATTTCTAGAAATCCCATGGGAATATATTAAAAAAATTGGAGCTAAAACTATAATAGTAGATATAGATGAAACTTTGATAAAAAGAAATAAACTTTAAAGGGGGAGTATAAGTGAAGATTTTAGTCCAAAAATTTGGAGGAACTTCTGTTGCTACAAAAGAGAGAAGAATGATGGTAGTTGATAAAGTTCGTAAAGCAATGGAAGAAGGGTTCTCACCTATAATAGTGGTTTCTGCTATGGGTAGAAAGGGAGAACCATATGCCACAGATACCCTATTGTCTTTGATAAAGGGAGATTTTAAAGATAACAATAAACAAGGGGTAGATATGCTTTTAAGCTGCGGGGAAATAATAAGTTCCGTGGTTATGGCTAATGAACTATATAATGAAGGTATATCAGCTATACCTTTAACAGGTGGGCAAGCAGGAATAATTACAAATAACAATTTTAAAGAAGCCGATATCTTAAAGGTGGATACTGAAAATTTGATTGGATATTTAGAAAAAGGGCTAGTACCTGTTGTTACGGGATTTCAGGGAATAACAGAAGATGGATACTTTACAACATTAGGAAGAGGTGCTAGCGATTTTTCTGCGGCTCTTTTAGGGGTTGCTTTAAAGGCTGAAGAAATACAAATATATACAGACGTAGATGGCATAATGACAGCGGACCCAAGGGTAGTAGAAGGGGCATACCTTATAGATACTATAACTTATAATGAAGTTTTTCAGTTTGCTGACCAAGGGGCAAAAGTAATACATCCTAGAGCTGTAGAGATGGCCATGAAGGGTAATATTCCTTTAGTTATAAAGAATACCATGACAGATGCTAAAGGGACTGTTATAAACAGTTATGGCAATGGTGAAAGTTCTTCATTGTTTACAGGTATAACTTGTATGAATGAAAGAATCCAAGTTAAAGTAAAGGCTGATGAAAATGAGAATAATGAATATTATAATAATCTACTTGATGTATTAGCAGAAAATCATATAAGTATTGATTTGATTAATATTTTTCCTAAAGAACAGATATTTACCATTGATAAACCATGTTTATTTAAAATTAAGGATATATTTAAAAATATAAACTTAACATATTCCTATAGTGAAAACTGCAGTAAGATTTCATTAATAGGTTCTAGGATTAAAGGAGTTCCTGGGGTAATGGCAAAAATAATTAAAGCTTTAAAGACTAACAATATTGAAGTATTACAAACTGCTGACTCTCATACTACTATATGGTGTCTAGTGGACAGCAAAGAGGCTGATAAAGCAGTAAATATAATACATGATACTTTTATGGGTAAGTAAGGTATAACAACCTTCTTCTATGCACAAGCTAATAGATAGAGGAGGGTTGCTTATGAAAAATGGTGATAACATAGATGAAAAACAAGATGATGAAGTTCAAGAGGACATTGAGGAAATAAAAGAACTGGGTACTAAGGTAGTTCACAATGAATCTGAAAGAATTCAAGTGTTACCTATTATTGGACAAATAGAGGGACATATGGTTTTACCACCTCAAAGTAAATCAACAAAATATGAACATATAATTCCTCAATTAATAGCTATTGAACAAAATAAAAATGTAAAAGGTGTTCTTATAGTATTAAATACTGTAGGTGGAGACATTGAGGCAGGGTTAGCTATTGCTGAGATGATAAGAAGTATCGGGAAGCCTACTGTTTCATTAGTAGTAGGTGGTGGGCATTCTATAGGAGTTCCTTTAGCTACAGCAGCTAACTATTCCTTTATATCACCTTCTGCCACAATGATAATTCATCCGGTGAGAATGACAGGATTAGTAATAGGAGTTCCTCAAACCTTTGAATATTTTAATAAGATGCAAGAAAGAATTAATGATTTTATAGTTAGAACATCTAACCTTGATAAGGAAACTTTAAAAAAATTATTATTACAAACAGATGTTCTATTAAATGATATGGGAACTATTTTAATCGGTAAAGAAGCTGTAGATTACGGACTAATTGATGAAGTTGGAGGAATACATGAAGCATTAATTAAACTAAATTCTCTAATAGATGAATACTTGGAACCATAGGTAATTACCTATGGTTTTAATTTGAACTTTTAGTCTATAGGCTTGGAGGATATTTCATATCATTGTAGAAATATTCTAGAGAGGTGATAAGTTAGATGAGTAAGAAAAAAAGTACTAATAATAAAAAGACTACCTCTAATAATAGAAGAAAAAGTGAAATAAAAGGCATTGGGATAATGGCTTTATCTATAATAATTGCTATGTCTGTTTTTAGTAGTTCCCAAGGTTTACTTTTAAAGTTTATTAGAGACATTTTATTTGATTTTATTGGAATAGGAGCTTATTTTATTCCTTTTTTAATGGTATTTATAGCAGTTAAATTAATAGCAGGTCAAAAGGTTTATGAAAATAAAAACTTTATAGTACTGAACATTATGGCATTAAATACTATGTTGCTAATTCAATTAATAAATATGGATCAGTACTATGTAGACAATTACTTTCAAGCTTTAAATAAGATTTTAGAAGGAAGTGGAGCAATCCATGGAGGAATACTGGGATTAAGTTTAAGTTTGCCAATTTATAAATTATTAGGTTTTTTAGGATCCTTAGTAGTATATATTGCTATATATCTAATGGGGATTATATGTATTTTTAATTTTTCTATATATGATATGGGAAAAACACTAAAGATTAAGATGAAAAAGCAGCCTTCTAAAGTTAAGGAACATATAGAAGAAGAGCCAGTAATTCGAACTAAGGAACCAAATGTAGTAGCTAATGAAAGTGAGAGAGAGGAATTTATAAAAGGAATAAATAATAAAATAAAAATATTGGATTTCATGAAAAACTCACAAATAGAAGAGCCTATAAAAGATCAATCAGAGGTAGATATAAATAAGCCTTTTATAGAAGAAAATAAAAATAAAAGTGATAAAAATATCGATGAAAATTTAAAAGAAGAAGTAAGCAATGAACTTAATTCAAATATTGTAAAAAGCACTAAAGAAGAAGCAGAATATTTAACTCCTAGCATAAAATTTTTAAATCAAAATGCCCTTTTAAAGATGAATAAAGAAGATAAAAAAGAGCTTTTGAATNNAAATTAGAAGATACGTTAAATAGTTTTGGAGTAGAGGCTAAAGTGCTTCAAGTAACTAAGGGACCATCTGTTACCAGATTTGAACTTCAACCTAAAGCAGGTATAAAGGTTAGTAAAATAGTGAACTTATCCGATGATATAGCATTAAGTTTAGCAGCTAGAGGGGTTAGAATAGAAGCGCCTATACCTGGCAAAGCCGCAATTGGTATAGAAATACCTAATAAAGATTTAACTCCAGTATTTTTAAGAGAGGTTATTGAATCTGAAGAGTTTAATCATTCCAAAAGCAATTTAGCCTTTGCTTTAGGAAAAGATATATCAGGTAAGTGTATAGTAACAGACTTAAGCAAAATGCCCCATTTATTAATTGCAGGTGCAACGGGTTCTGGTAAAAGTGTCTGCATAAATACTTTAATAATAAGCTTGTTATATAAATACTCACCTAAGGAAGTAAAGATACTTATGGTTGACCCCAAAGTAGTAGAACTTAATGTCTATAATGGGATACCCCATTTATTAATACCAGTGGTAACTGATCCTAAAAAAGCAGCAGCAGCATTAAATTGGGCAGTAAATGAAATGACTAGAAGATACAAATTGTTTGCAGAAAATGGTGTTAGAAACATTGATGGATACAATGAACTGTTTGCTAAAGGTAAAATAGAAGAAAAACTTCCATGGATAGTTATAATAGTAGATGAATTAGCTGACCTTATGATGGTATGTCCTCACGAAGTAGAAGAGTATATAGCTAGACTAGCTCAAATGGCTAGAGCTGCAGGTATGCACCTTGTAATTGCTACTCAAAGACCTTCAGTAGATGTAATTACAGGAGTTATAAAAGCTAATATACCATCTAGAATCTCTTTTGCAGTATCTTCTCAGGTGGATTCCAGAACGATTCTAGATTCCTCGGGAGCAGAGAAACTTTTAGGAAAGGGAGATATGCTTTTTTATCCAGTAGGAGAATCAAAACCTATAAGAATACAAGGAGCTTTTATTTCTGAAGAAGAAGTTGAAAAGGTAATCAATTATATAAAACATCAAGGTGATAATCATGAATATGAAGAAGAGATACTAAATCATATAGAAAATGAATCAAGTAATACAGCAGAATCAGAGGCAGCATGTGATGAACTTTTTGAAGAAGCAGTAAAAATAGTGGTGGAATCTGGACAAGCTTCAACTTCATTACTTCAACGAAGGCTAAGAATTGGATATAATAGAGCTGCAAGAATAATGGAGGAGCTTGAAGAAAAGCGAATAATATCAGAAAAGGATGGAAGTAGACCTAGACAAATTCTTTTACCTAAAGAAGATGTTTAATAATTACTATATAAGTAAAAAACACTTGTTTAAAATAAGAAAGAGATATAAAATTAATGTGTATATTTTATTTACGTAGGAGGAAATACATTGACTAAATATAAAGTAGGAATTATAAGTCTAGGATGCGATAAGAATAGAGTAGATACAGAAATAATCCTTGGAAGCATTTCAAAAAAATATGAAATAACTAATAACCCTAAATTAGCAGATATCATAATTGTAAATACATGCGGATTTATTGAGAAATCTAAGCAAGAGTCCATAGATACTATTCTAGAGATGGCTCAGTATAAAAATAAATATAACTGCAAAGTTTTGGTGGCCACAGGATGCTTAACTCAAAGATATGGTGAAGAACTTATAGATCTTATGCCAGAAATAGATATTCTTTTAGGAGTTAACGACTATAACCTATTAATAAAAGCCATTGATGATTTTATTGAGAAAGGAGAAATAACTCTTCAGTGTAATTTTAGTAACTTAACCATTAATGAAGGCAATAGAGTTATTACCACAGCTAAGCATAGTGCTTATTTAAGAATAGCTGAAGGATGTAATAATTTTTGTACTTATTGTATTATCCCTAAAATAAGAGGAAGATATAGAAGTAGAACAATAGAATCTATAATAAAGGAAGCTGAGGAGCTAGCTGAAAATGGTACTAAGGAAATAATATTAATAGCACAGGATACAACTAGATATGGTATAGATTTATATGGGGAAAAAATGCTTGTTGCATTATTACAAAAGCTTTCAGAAATTCAGGGTATTTCATGGATAAGAATTTTATATTGCTATCCGGAGGAAATAACAGCTGAACTTATAAAAGAGATAGCTGATAACGATAAAATATGCAAATACCTAGATATACCTATACAACATATAAGTGATAAAATACTAAAGAAAATGGGAAGAAAGACTTCAAAAAAATCTATTATGGAAACTATAGATGAGTTAAGAGATAATATTAAAGATATATCTTTAAGAACATCCTTAATTGTAGGGTTCCCAGGTGAGACAAAGGAAGATTTTAATGAGCTAAAGGAATTTATAGATCAATATAGATTTAACAATTTAGGTGTATTTTCGTATTCACAGGAGGAAGGTACTCCAGCAGCTATTATGGATAATCAAATAGGGGAGTCTGTAAAGCTTGAAAGAGAAAAGGAAATTATGGAAATGCAAAAGATGATATCTAAGAATTTAAACAAAAAAAATATAGGAAAGACATTGGATGCTATAGTTGAGGCTGAAGATGATAAGTATTATATTGGGAGAACTAAATATATGGCTCCAGATATTGATGGATTAGTATATATTTTAAAAGAAAACAATTCATTTAAAAAGGGAGATATAGCTAGTATCTCCGTTGTAGATGCTTTAGAATATGATTTAATAGGAGTTGTTAAGAATGAATTTAGCTAACAAACTTACCCTTATTAGAATATTTCTGGTTCCTGTATTTTTAATATTTATAGCAGTTAAAGATATTCCATATGGAACTTTTATAGCTACTGGAATTTTTATACTGGCATCATTAACAGATAAACTTGATGGGTATATTGCAAGAAGTAGAAATCAGATAACTAGATTTGGTAAATTTATGGATCCTTTAGCAGATAAACTTTTAGTTACAGCAGCATTGATATCTTTAGTAGAATTTCAAGTAATACCTAGTTGGGCAGCTATTGTTATAATAGCAAGAGAATTTGCTGTTAGTGGTCTTAGAACTATAGCAGCCTCTGAAGGAATAGTTATAGCAGCTAGCTGGTGGGGAAAATTAAAAACGGTTATACAAATTGTTGCAATAATATTGCTTTTACTAGAAGTCAATATATCCTCATCATTAACATTGTCCAATGCGGTTAATAATAGCGAATTTCTTAAGTCATTCTTTACTTATGTGCCTGATATTGCATTATATATAGCAGTTATTATAACAATATTATCAGGAATAGATTACTTTAGAAAAAATAAACATGCATTAAAAATTGATAAATAGTGCATAAAGAATTATACAATGGATATAATCCTTTATAAATATAAAAGTTCCTCAAAATAGGAGCTTTTATATTATTGACTAAATTTGAAAAGTATAATATAATTATTTAAGAACAAATGTTCGGGAAGGTGGTGTCCTTTATGGCAAATTTGGATATGGAAAAAATGAAGGCTATTGAAGCCGCTATGGGTCAAATTGAAAAACAATTCGGTAAAGGTTCAGTAATGAAATTGGGGTCTCATGATGTTTTAGCCTTGGATTCTATTTCTACAGGATGTTTAGATTTAGATATAGCACTAGGAATAGGTGGAGTACCTAAGGGAAGAATTATTGAAATATATGGTCCAGAATCCTCAGGTAAAACTACTGTTGCTCTACATATAATTGCAGAGGCTCAAAAAAAAGGTGGTGCTGCTGCATTTATAGATGCAGAACATGCTTTAGATCCAGCTTATGCTAAAGTACTAGGTGTTGATGTAGATAATTTAATAGTTTCTCAACCAGATACAGGAGAGCAAGGTTTAGAAATTGCGGAGGCATTAGTGCGTTCTGGAGCTATTGATGTTATAGTTGTAGACTCTGTTGCAGCATTGGTTCCAAGAGCTGAAATTGAGGGAGAAATGGGAGATGCACATGTAGGCTTACAAGCTAGGCTTATGTCTCAGGCATTAAGAAAGTTGGCTGGAACTATAAGTAAAACAAATTGCTGTGCTATTTTTATAAATCAGCTTAGGGAAAAGGTTGGTATTATGTTCGGTAATCCAGAAACTACTCCTGGAGGAAGAGCATTAAAGTTTTATGCCTCTGTGAGAATGGATATAAGAAGAATAGATTCCATCAAACAAGGTGAAGAAATGATAGGAAATAGAACTAGAGTGAAGGTTATAAAAAATAAAGTAGCACCTCCTTTTAGACAAGCGGAGTTTGACATC
Organism: Clostridium sp. UBA5530; assembly: GCA_002423705.1. Classification (GTDB taxonomy): domain Bacteria; phylum Bacillota; class Clostridia; order Clostridiales; family Clostridiaceae; genus Clostridium_X. The sequence goes on along the minus strand of DINW01000027.1, from coordinate 6,345 downwards.
ATGTATAATGGCGGTATATCTAAAGAAGGAAATGTTTTAGATGTTGGGGTAAAGGAAGAAATAGTTCAAAAAAGTGGAGCATGNNATAAGGCTAGGCCAAGGCAGAGAAAATGCAAAGCAATATTTAAAAGAAAATCCTATGATTCTTAATGAAATTGATGAAATGATAAGAACTAAGTATGATTTACCGCTAACTTCTGAAAAAAAAGATGAAAATGATAAAGAAATAAATAAAAATAAAGAAAGCAAAAAATAAGGTGTAATAAGGGGTTAAGGGGTATCTTTAATCCCTTATTATGTTTTTATTCTGCTTTTATCATCTTGACATATATTTAAAATTAATATAAAATAAATACAAATACTGGTTTATCATATTCACGTATAGTGTGATATATATGACACCTTTAATAAGCTTTCATCATGACTAAAGTATTTAATTCCAGTAAAGCTGAGGAG
>DINW01000027.1:0-5807 GCA_002423705.1 Clostridium sp. UBA5530 | reverse complement strand
AAGAAGCAGAGTCTTTAAAAAAAGAATCTATTCTTGAGGCTAAGGAAGAAGTTCATAGGCTAAGAAGTGATTTTGAAAAGGAATCTAGAGACAGAAGAAATGAAATTCAAAGATTAGAAAGAAGAATGATTCAAAGAGAAGAATCCCTAGATAAGAAGGGTGAATCTCTTGAAAAGAGGGAAGAAAGCATAGTTAAAAAGCTTCAGGAAGTAGATGCCCTTGAAGCTAACATGAAGGAGCTTTATGTTAAACAAAGAGAAGAATTAGAAAGGATCTCTGGATTGACTTCTGAAGAAGCAAAAGATTTATTATTAAGAGAAGTTAATAAAGAGATTAAACATGAAACTGCTATCATGATAAAAGATTTAGAAAATAAGGCTAAAGAAGAAGCAGATAAAAAAGCTAAAGAAATCATAACTGGAGCCATTCAAAGATGTGCAGCAGACCATGTATCTGAATCTACCGTTCATGTAGTTGCTTTACCAAATGATGAAATGAAGGGCAGAATAATAGGTCGAGAAGGTCGAAATATAAGAACCCTTGAAACTTTAACAGGAGTTGACTTAATAATCGATGATACTCCAGAGGCGGTTATACTTTCAAGCTTTGATCCTATCAGGAGAGAAGTTGCTAGAATTGCCTTGGAAAAGCTTATTGTTGATGGCAGGATTCATCCAGCAAGAATCGAAGAAATGGTTGAAAGAGCCAAAAAGGATATTGAAGATGATATTAAAGAAGAGGGAGAACAAGCAACCTTTGAAACAGGAGTTCATGGTCTTCATAGTGAGCTTGTAAAGCTATTAGGAAGGCTAAAATATAGAACTAGTTATGGACAGAATGTGTTAAAGCATTCTATGGAAGTGGCTCATTTAGCTTCATTAATGGCAGCTGAGCTAGGACTAGATGTAAACTTGGCAAAACGAGCAGGATTGTTACACGATATAGGTAAAGCCTTGGATCATGAAATTGAAGGACCTCACGCTTTGATAGGTGCAGATATAGCCAAAAAGTATCATGAATCACCAATAATTGTTAATGCCATTGGTGCCCATCATGGAGATATGGAAATGTTATCCCTTGAGGCAGTTTTAGTTCAAGCAGCTGATGCTATCTCAGCAGCTAGACCTGGAGCAAGGCGTGAAACTTTAGAAGCTTATATTAAGAGATTAGAAAAGCTAGAGGAAATTGCCAATGATTATGAAGGGGTAGAAAAATCCTATGCTATCCAAGCTGGAAGAGAAATTAGAATTATGGTTAAACCAGAACAAATTGATGATGCAGGGGCAGTTGATATGGCTAGAAACATAGTTAAAAGGATAGAAAGTGAATTAGAATATCCTGGACAAATAAAGATTAATGTTATTAGAGAAACCCGTGCAGTTGATTATGCTAAATAGTAAATATTGAAAGTTTTTAAAATACATTTTGCTTGTCAAAATGTATTTTATTTTTGTGAAAATTCATAAAAGGTTTTCATGGATAAATGTAGAATTATATATATTATAGCATTTGTGTGCGATATATATAATTAATAAACTAAAGTATGATGCAGGGGGTAAAATACATGGAAGTACTAAAAGTTTCAACTAAATCAAATCCAAATTCTGTAGCAGGTGCATTGGCTGCAATTTTAAAAGAGAGAAATATAGTAGAGATTCAAGCTATAGGTGCAGGGGCTATAAATCAAGCAGTAAAAGCAGTAGCTATTGCTAGGGGGTTTGTTGCACCAAGTGGAAAGGATATTGTTTGTGTCCCAGCTTTTACAGATATTGAGATCGATGGAGAAGAAAGAACAGCAATAAAACTAATTGTTCAACCTAGATAAGTTTATAAGGAGCTTGAATTTCAAGCTCTTTTTGTTTACATTGTAAGAAAATAATGATATATTGAATATATGAAGGATATAATTCATTCTAACTATATAAAGAATATTATCTGTCTAGATTTAATGACAGTATTTTTAACACATAGTAAAATTTATAAAAAATATCAGGGGGAAGTAAAATGATTTTATCAAAAAAAGCACAACAAATATCACCATCCTTAACATTAGCTATTACGGCTAAAGCTAAGCAAATGAAGGCAGAAGGTATAGATGTAATTGGATTTGGAGCAGGAGAACCAGACTTTAATACTCCGGAAAATATACAAAATGCAGCTATAGGTGCAATAAAAAGTGGCATGACTAGATACACTGCTGCATCAGGAATAGTAGAGCTAAAAAAAGCTATAATAGAGAAATTTAAAAATGATAACGATTTAAATTATAGCCAATCTCAAGTCATAATTTCTACTGGAGCTAAACAATGCCTTGCTAATGTATTTTCTGCTATTTTAAATCCAGGAGATGAAGTATTAATACCTACACCCTATTGGGTAAGCTATCCTGAGCTAGTTAAATTGAGTGATGGAGTTCCGGTATTCGTGGATTGTAAAGAGGAAAACAACTTTAAATATACTAAACAGGAGTTAGACAAGGTTATATCTTATAAAACTAAGGCCCTAATCATAAACAGCCCTAATAATCCAACAGGAACAATATATAATAAAGAAGAACTTATGGAAATAGCTCAGTTTGCAAAAGAACACGATTTAATTATAATAGCTGATGAAATATATGAAAAGCTTATATATGGTACTACCAAACATGTAAGTATAGCTTCTTTAAGTGAGGATGCGTATAATAGAACTATAGTTATAAATGGAGTATCTAAAACTTATGCTATGACAGGATGGAGAATAGGATATGCAGCAGGACGTGATGATGTGATAAAACTTATGTCTAATATTCAAAGTCATACAACCTCTAACCCTAACTCTATAGCACAATATGCTTCTGTAGAAGCTTTGCAAGGAGAACAAGAAACAATAAAATCTATGATTAAGGAATTTGAAGCTAGAAGGGACTTTATGCTTGATAGAATAGATTCAATAAAAGGCTTAACAACTATAAAACCTGAAGGTGCTTTTTATGTTATGGTAAACATAAGCAACGTGTTAAATAAAACTAATAAAGGAGAGTTAATAAAAGATTCTCTAAGGTTTTCTAGTATGTTATTGGAGGATGAAAAGGTAGCAGTTATACCAGGAGTTGCTTTTGGATTGGATAACTATATAAGATTATCTTATGCTACCTCATTAAATAATATAAAAGAAGGCCTTAACAGAATAGAGAACTTTGTAAATAAATTAGAATAATATACAAGATATCTTTGATAAATTCACAAATTTTCGTGGCATACAATTGAATTAATATCAGAAAATGATATAATGTAATAGTTGATGAAATATAGAACAAAGAGGTGAAAAATATATGATATCTAAAGAGGTTATAGTTAAAAATGCAACAGGGCTTCATGCTAGACCAGCTACATTGCTTGTTAAAAAGGCTTCATCTTTCAAATCAGATGTAAGCATAGAGTTTAATGGGAAGAAAGCTAATGTTAAAAGCTTAATAGGAGTATTATCTCTAGGAGTTACAAGAGATTCTAAAGTTACAGTTATAGCATCAGGAGATGATGAAACATTAGCAGCTGAAGAAATAGTTAAGCTTATCGACTCCTTAGAGGAGTAAGATTAAAATAATTGAAAGTCACAAATGTGACTTTCAATTATTTTTTGCACTTATTTTTACCGATTAAAAATGCAACGTAAACTCCAGCTACACCTACTAAAATGTAAACTATCCGTTGCAGAATGGGTAAAAATCCGAAAATTAGCTTCACTAAATCTAAATTCAGTAATCCTATAAATCCCCAATTAATAGCACCTACTAATGCTAAAACTATAGCAATCTTATCTATCAAGTTAAGCTTATACATTAATAATCATCCTCCCATAATGAACTCTAGTAAATTATATTATAAATATTTTAAAATATAACTAATAAATAATATAAATTTATGATATAATACGAATGAAAGAATATTTTTTAAAATTTATATTCGTATGGAGGGCTAATATGAGAAATGAATACAACACACCTTTAAATAGTAGATATGCATCCAAAGAGATGAGTTATTTATTTTCTGATGAAATGAAATTTACTACTTGGAGAAGACTATGGGTAGCTTTAGCTGAATGCGAGAAAGAATTAGGGCTAAATATAACATCTGAACAAATAGAAGAATTAAAAAACAATATACATAATATAAATTATGAAGATGCTGAACAGAAGGAGAGAGAGGTAAGACATGATGTCATGAGTCATGTTTATGCATATGGACTTCAATGTCCTAATGCTAAAGGCATAATACACTTAGGCGCAACTAGCTGTTATGTAGGAGATAACACTGATATCATTATAATGAGGGAAGGTCTAAAACTTATAAGAAACAAAATTATAAATGTAATAAATTCATTATCTAAATTTGCATTAAAATATAAAGAATTGCCAACCTTAGGCTTTACTCATATGCAACCAGCGCAACTTACTACTGTGGGGAAAAGGGCTACTTTGTGGATACAAGACTTGGTTATAGATTTAGAAAATCTTGATCATGTTTTAGCTTCGTTGAAGATGAGAGGGGTAAAGGGAACTACTGGAACTCAAGCTAGTTTTATGTATTTATTTGATAAGGATGAGGAGTTGGTTATAAAACTAGATAAAATGGTAGCTAATAAATTTGGCTTTGAACAAAGTTATTATGTTACTGGACAGACTTATCCTAGAAAAATAGATTCTATTGTTCTGAATACCCTTTCTGAAATAGCTCAAAGCGCTTATAAGTTTAGCAATGATATAAGGATTTTGCAGCATTTAAAAGAATTAGAAGAACCCTTTGAAAAGAATCAGATAGGCTCTTCAGCTATGGCTTACAAAAGAAATCCTATGAGATCTGAGAGATTAGGGGCCTTGGCTAGATATGTTATAGTTGATGCTTTAAATCCTGCTATAACAGCATCAACTCAATGGTTTGAAAGAACATTAGATGATTCTGCTAATAAAAGGATATCTGTAGCGGAGGGGTTCTTAGCTTTAGACGGAGTACTTAATCTTTACAATAATATTTCGGAAAATTTAGTTGTATATGATAAGGTAATAGGAACTCATGTAAATAATGAACTTCCTTTTATGGCTACAGAAAATATATTGATGGAGGCTGTAAAAAGAGGGGGAGATAGGCAAGAACTTCATGAAAGAATAAGGGTTCATTCTATGGAATCTGCTAAAAGGGTAAAAGAACTAGGCATGGATAATGATTTGATTGAGAGAATAATTAAAGATGATAAGTTCTTATTATCCAGAGAAGAAATAGTAGGAATAATGGATCCATCAAATTTTATAGGAAGAGCCCCAGGCCAGGTAGATTTTTTTATAAACAATGTAGTTAATCCTATAATTGAAAGCAATAAAAAAGAACTTGGGAATTCATCAGAAATTAATGTATAAGGTATATAAAAATAGACTTATCTTTTTTTAAAAAAAGATAAGTCTATTTTTATATACCTATAATGGATGAAATTGTGGGTATGTTAATAACATTGTTATCAAAAATAAATATATAAAATAATCACAGAAAATGTGAAAAATGATTATGTAAATTAAAGTATCCATATGTAGGCATTAAAAATGCTTTTAATTACAATAAATTTATCATATTCATGAGTAATGCTGATTTTGACGATTTTATGAAAAAAATAAAATTGAAAGGCCTATAAATATACACGTAGCTAATTTTAAAATTAAAAAAAACATTACAGCGAATTATAGATAAAAACATGTGGAAATAAGCAGATTCTATTATTTATGAAAAAGTCGAAAAAATATCCTATAAAAAAAACGTCGTGAAATACACATTTCACGA
>DINW01000028.1 GCA_002423705.1 Clostridium sp. UBA5530 | reverse complement strand
GATAAAATCTATCAGTATTATTGAAGTCCACTAATAATTCTCTTTTTTCTTCTAAAAAAACCATATCTATGTCCTTAAGTTTTATTTCAGGGTTTTCTGCAACTGCCTTTAAAATATTAATAAAATGATTGCTAAACTTCTTAATAGAATCCTTGTTAAACAACTTTTCATTATATTTTATTATTCCAGTTATTGCTGTATCATTTTCATTGATACTTATCCATATTCCATATTTCAATTCTTCAGTAAAACAAATACTTTTTGAAATATTAACAAAATCAAATATAACATTGTGGTATCTATTGCCTTCATTATTAAGTTCCAAAGCTTGCCAGGATTGTTGATTTATCTGGGCTACAGTGTTTTTAAAAGTCTCATTGTCATTGAATTTGACTTTTACTAACTCATATAAAGGCTTATTTTTTTGCTCCTCCTTTTCTAGTATATTTTCAACTGAAATATCCCATCTATTGACATACTTGCATAATAAAATATTAAATGCAGTAAATAGATAAGCGTTAGTTGAACTGTTATTTTCTGCTGAAGCTTCTTTAATAGCTTTTGTAGATAACGAATCAATTTTAAAGTACATTTTTTCGGGTGAAAACTCTATTTTAGAGTTTTCCATACAAGAAGTTCCAAAAATAATGTTGTCACCAAACAATTTTTTCATTATTACTCCGACCCCCTAAATCCTTTATTTTACTTAATTCGCAATAAAAACTTAATTTGTTACATAAGGAAGTAACAAATGTAATATACTTGGTTTTCTTGATATATTTGGTATATTAATATATTCTTCATTATTATGTAAATTCCTTCTTTAATTTACATATATGTTACTTTTAATATTAAATTAATAAAAAAAAGCAGAATATTATTCTTACTGCTTTAGGTAAAATGTTTATTATTTAGGTTTCATACTTTGAAAATTAGGGATAAGATAGGTAAATAACACAGGAGAGTTTAAAATAAGAAATACTTAAAATCCCAGTAGAGCATTGATATATGCCCTACTGGGATTTTTAAATATACCTATAAGAAGATTAAGAATTCCCAATGTATACCTCTTGTTAACTAATTTTATATTATTTGTTACCTTCAATTTTCATGTGTAACTACTGTAATTTTTCTGTTTTCTCTTTAATTCATCTACCAATTGAAACTAAACTTATATTATTAGTTATTTTTCTTCATAGCATTGTATCCAATTAAAACTGTCCAAACATAAGCACAGGTTTTAGGAATCATAAGAGTTCCAATCAGTGGATTGGTATTAGCCCATAAAACCACTGGAATATAAAAAGCAAAACTAAGGACAATTGTCAACCACATAAAGCGAAAGGATTTATCATTGTTTTCTTTTGCGCTACTATAAAATAAAGCAATGATTAGTAATCCTAAAATTGCAAATGGTATATTTCTATAAATTCCCCATGAAATAGGTGGATTAGCACTTGTCCATGCATTTTGAGGAAATAAACATAAACCTATTCTTATGGCAGCAAGGAAATAAATCACAATTGTAGTCTCTTGTTTTTTATTAATGTTATAGCGTTTTCTCCAAACATAATAAAGAAGAATATAAAAAACAGTCATGGTAATAGAGGTTATGAACTTACCTATACCTAGGGCAACAGTGTAATTTTCAAGGCCTGTTGTACAAAGTGCAATTGCCCGTGGCACAAGGTGAAAGGAGTCTCCTGCTCCAAGAATCACCGCCATAATCCCAAACAAGGTATATTCTTTGTTTCCATTTGCGTTCTTTATCATTAAAATACCCAAGGTAATAACTGTGGTTAAATATACCACATCAAATAAAGTTTCCATAATTGCTTGCATAATAATAATTCCTCCTTTTAATTTCTCATATACTGCTAACTTTCTCTAGGGTTTGATGAAGCCCTTCAGAGTTACTCATATAGTCCTTATAGAATTTTGAACATTGTTCAGTTTGATTTCTGTAAATGTCCACCCCAATAAGGTGGACATTTTTCTTTAATAGATTGTTCGTTTTACAATCTCTATCAATATATCACAGGAGTTTATGTTTTTCATAAGTAGGATTATCAGGTTTGAAAAAATAAAATCAATAAAATCAGATTGAGTAAATTCTTCGCAGAAAGTACTTTTTCTTACCATTTCATCCTTATTTAAGCTCTCTAACAATCCATTTTTTATATGAGTAAAGTATCTATCCATTGCCTGGCGACCTTTGGTAGAATCAATATTTGCAATACTTATAGAGTGAGTACTGAAAAATGAAGGATACTTTTCACAACCTCTTTGTATGCTATAAAATATTGATTGCACATTTTCAATAAAGCTATATTGTGAATTGCAACCTTGAGATTCATGTATGATCTCTATCCATATAGACTCAATGGTAGCTACAACCAAATCACTTTTAGATGGAAAGTAGTTATAAACTGATCCGACAGAAACACCGCATCTTTTAGCAACATTTCTCATATTAAGTCCTTGTAAACCTGATTCTATCACCATTCCCCTGCTGGCAGAAAGAATCGCCTCTCTAGAAGTTATCGTCCGATTCATTAATACCCCTCCAAACTGAACAATGTTCATTATATTAAATTAATTGCTACATGTCAATATATCAACTGAATATTAGTTATCTCCCCACCTAAAGTTGGTGAAGTGTTGTAGCACACAAAGATGAGATAAAAGGATTTTATACTTTATGGATAATGAGAAAAACACTTGATTGATCTATCTCCTGAATCTTATACTTATACCCAGACCAACGTCCAATAAGATCCAAATCCTTTTTAGTATGAGTAATTGCTTTAAAACCATCTTTGCAAACTATAACCCCATCTTTTGTTTTATCTAAGTCAATGTCACCTAGTAGTCCTTTCTCCGCTTGTTCTTTAAACCATAGTAGCCTGCAATCCCAAAAATTCTCACTATAAGTACTAAAATAAACTGTTCCCCCTGTGACCACATTTTCTAAAATTCTCTCAATAAACTCTGGAGAATCAGCCTTCATTGCAGACAAGCCATTTTGCAGACAAAGTATTACATCAAATTTTTCTTTAAAAGTAAGGTTATTTGCATCCATGGTTACAATTTCTGCATTTAAATCCTCCTTCAAATATTCTTTTCCTAAGGAAACACTTTCCTCTGAAATGTCAATGCCAACAATTGATTTGCAATGGGATGCCAATTCTTTCACAATACGACCATATCCTGCACCTAATTCTAAAACCTTTTCACTACCTAATAAGTTGTCTTTAACAAAAGAAACTTCTGCCTCTAAATACTGTTTTACTCTAGGAATTTGGGTATCATATACCTGAACCAGCTTTTGTGAATTTAATTTTTTTGCATAATAATTATTCTCTATCATCAATAACCCTCCCCCTTGCTATTAAATAGAAACCTAAATTAGTTTAACTAAGTTCTATGTAAACCTTAATTCAACCTCTCATTTTCCTTAGCATATTCTACAACCCTCTTAGCAATTATTTCATTTGGATCAATAATAAGTGTAGTTCCTTCTGTTTCTTGTAGAACAATAGGTAACTCGGTGCATCCAAGTATTATGGCATCTACACCTTTTTCTTTTATATGAGATAATACCTCTGTAGCCTTTTCTTTAAATTTAACTATATCTGAGTCTACCTTATACTGAAAAATAGCATTATGTAAAATTTCTTGAAACTGCTGTTCTGGAATTACAGAAACAAGTCCAAACTTTTCAATGGATTTTTGAAATAATGCTGTTTTTATAGCAGCATTGGTAGCCATAATCCCTATTGATTTTGTATTATTTTTATATTTTATTATATACTTTATAGCCTCATCAATTATATGTAGCATAGGGATATTTATAGCTTCTACAATATCATCAAAATAATAATGTGGTGTATTTGCTCCCAAAATCAAAAAATCAGCTCCTGCTCTTTCCAACCCTTGAGCCATTTCAATTAACATAGGTAAGGGACTCTCTGTGCCATACATAATTGCATTCTGTCTATTAGGAAGCTTGGGGTTATTATCTATTAGTATCCTCAAATGCTCCTCTTCAGTTTTCACATTAGTATGTTTAATTATTTTCATAAATAAATCTGCTGTTGCAGATGGTCCCATACCACCTATTATTCCTAAAACCTTTTCTTTATTCATATCTACCTCTCCAAAATATAATTTTAGATATTTTGCCTCTATATACTGAAAAATCTCCATGTCCATAGACCCCTAAACAAGTTTCACTTGTTCTCTTTAGCCTCTTAGCTTTTAATACTATTCTAACTAGAAGTTGGTATTTTGTCCAAGCCAATTTAAAAAGTTTAAGTAAATATTTACTAATTTACAACTATATTATATATACTACTCCTAAAATAAATTTATACAAGGGAACATTTCAAACTTCAACAGCACTTTGGATTTATGGACTTAAACTAGAGATAACTATGATTCTGAAAAGGTAAAAGGCAGGGTGANNTAACATGTCCTCTTTAGATAATATTCCAAAACTAGTATCTAAAAGCCTAATTTTACGATCCTATTGCCTAATGAGCTTAATTTATCACATGGTTCATATTTTGTTTTATATCCCGTTCCATCAATAACAAGGAATGGACTATAAGCCATGATATCAATAGTTGAACCGTCATTTTTTACAATAGAAAAAACAACTGATTGTCCACAGTAATTTCTATATGAATTATCTTTATTGTAAATTACTACTGATTGTAGTATCTTAATAAGTTCTTCAATTTCCTTAGTGTTTAATTCGTAAGTTACATTAGGCGGTTGCAATGTTGCAGTAAC